>NZ_JBVJHV010000004.1:0-653623 GCF_055586645.1 Nocardia sp. NPDC049935
GGCGGGGCCCTATTAACCCCGGTTCTTCACTCCCGGCGGTCGGTCGCTGCGCTCCCTCCCTCTGGTCGCTCCAGAACCGGGGCGGGCCCCGCCCGTGGGTGTGACCTGCCCGTAGAGGTCGAGGCCCGTCCTGTGTTTCCGGCCTCGAAGCGAGGCGGTGTAGCCGTGAGTCTCGAGGGCGGAAACACAGGACACAAGGGGGCTTCGACCCTGCGACGCCGGAGGCGGCGCCGACAGAGTTGACGTACCTGGGTGTAGCTGTAACTATGGATTACAGATATGCGCCCGAATCATCGACGAGAGGCAGTGACGATGACGTCCTCAGCCACCACGGTGTCCGACGAGCAGTTGGTCGCCCAGGCCCAGGAGTACGCGGAAAAGCTGTTGCTGCTGTCGGAGGGTTCGGTCAACCGCAACTTCGATCCCTTCGAGGACATCGACTGGGACAATCCCGACTTCGACGCCGACGCCCGCCCCGAGCGCTGGATCCTGCCGATCTCGGGCGATACCGTCGGCCGGCACCCCTGGTATCAGGCGCTGCCGAAGGACAAGCAGATCGCCCTCGGCAAATACCGCCAGGCCAATGTCGCGAAGGTCGGTCTGCAATTCGAGGCCATCCTGATCAGCGGCATGATGCAGCACGTCTTCGGTCTGCCCAACGGTGATCCCGAATTCCGCTACTGCTCCCACGAGATGATCGAGGAGCACAACCACACCCTGATGTTCCAGGAGATGGTGAACCGGATCGGCGTGGACGTACCCGGTATGGGCCCGCTGGTGCGGCAGTTCCGCCATATCGCGGTGCCGGTCGCGGTGGCGTTCCCGAACCTCTTCTTCATGGCGGTGCTGGGCGGCGAGGAGCCGATCGACCACATCCAGAAGGAAGTGCTGCGCTCCGGGGAGGATGTCCACCCCATCATGCGCGGCGTGATGGCCATCCATGTGGCCGAGGAGGCCCGGCACATCTCCTTCGCCCACGAATTCCTCAAGCGGCACGTCCCGGAATCGTCGCGGACCAACAAGTTCGTGCTGTCGATCGCGATGCCGATCGTCATGTGGATCCTGGGTCGCGCGATCGTGACACCGCCCAAGGCGTTCTTCGACGAATTCGATATCCCGAAGAACGTGCGCAAGGAACTGTTCCACGGTTCCGACGACGCCAAGCAGACCTTCAGCGACTACTTCGGCGACGTCCGCACCCTGGCCAAGGAGATCGGCCTGATCAACCCCATCTCCAAGCGGGTCTGGAAGGCGCTGGGGATCGACGGCCACACCACCCGCTACCGGTCCGAGCCGCTGCGCGCCGCGTCCGGCAAAGCGGCCTGAGCCGGCGGTAGCACCTCGATGCCCTACGTCGTCACCCAGTCGTGCTGTAGCGACGCGTCCTGCGTCTACGCGTGCCCGGTCAACTGCATCCACCCCACCCCGGACGAACCCGATTTCCGGACCGCGGAGATGCTCTACGTCGATCCGGCCGCGTGCGTGGACTGCGGCGCGTGCGCGTCGGCGTGCCCGGTGGACGCCATCACCTCGTCGAAGAAACTGACCGACGAGCAGAAGCCTTTCATCGAGATCAACGCCGATTTCTACCGGCAGTCGAGGCCCCGCCCGCTGCTGGCGCCGCCGGTACCGGCCGCGGCCGTCGACACCGCCGGACGCGGCCCGCTGCGGGTGGCCGTCGTCGGCTCGGGGCCGTCGGCGATGTACGCGGCCGACGAACTGCTCACGCAGCCGGATGTGCGGGTGACGGTTTTCGACCGCCTGCCGGTGCCCTACGGGCTGGCCCGCTACGGAGTGGCGCCGGATCACGAGAAGACCCGTCAGGTGTCGGAGTTGTTCGATGTGATGTCGCGGCAGCCCGGCTTCGGGTCCTACTTCGATATCGAAGTCGGGAAGCACATCTCGCACGAGGAACTGCTGGCCTATCACCACGCCGTGGTCTACGCGGTCGGCGCGTCCTCGGACCGCAAACTCGGCATCCCGGGCGAAGGGCTGGCCGGGAATGTCTCGGCCACCGAATTCGTGGCCTGGTACAACGGGCACCCCGACCATCTGGACCACGAGTTCGACCTCTCGCAGCCGCGGGTGGTCGTGGTCGGCAACGGTAACGTCGCGCTGGACGCGGCACGTATCCTGACCACCGATCCGGAGCGGCTGGCCGGAACCGCCATCTCACCGATCGCGCTCGAGGCGCTGCGGCACAGCGCGGTGCGTGAGGTCGTGGTGCTGGGCCGGCGCGGGCCCGCCGAATCCGCTTTCACCGTGCCGGAATTCGTCGGGTTGCTGGGCGCCGACGTCGATATCGCGATCGAGGGTGATCTGCCCACGCTCACCGGCAAGTTGCCCTACCAGCTGGAACAGAAACTGAAACTGCTGCGGCAGGTCGGTGACCGCCCGTTCGGGCAGCGCCGGCGCATCGTCTTCCGGTACCAGAGCGCCCCCGCCCGGATCCTGGGCCCGGACCGGGTCACCGGGATCGAGGTGGAGCGCACCGAATCGGTGACCGGCGAAGACGGCCGGGTGCGCGCCGTCGGTACCGGTGATCTCGATCTGCTGGAGACCGGGCTGGTGCTCACCTCCGTCGGCTACCGGGGTGTGCCCACGCCGGGTCTGCCGTTCGACGAGCAGCGCGGGATCATCCCGAACCGGGCGGGCCGGGTGCTCGACGGGCCGGACGGCGCCGCGGTCACGGGCGCGTATGTGACGGGCTGGATCAAACGGGGGCCCACCGGATTCATCGGTACCAACAAGTCCTGCTCGCAGGAAACGGTGCGGCAGCTGGCCGACGATTTCAACGCGGGCCGGCTCGCCGAACCCGCGGGCAGCGCCGCGGCGTTCGACCGGCTGCTCCGGCAGCGCCGCCCGCAGGCGCGGGCCGCGGGTGCGGTGTCGAACACCGGAAAACCCGTGCGGCGCTTGTTCAGCCGCGCCTGAGCAATCACTTCGCATCCGCCCGCCCGGCGTTGTGCCGGGCGGGCGGTTTTCTTTTTGCCGCATCGAATTGAGCGAAATAGGCTACTGATCGGTTACTGGTTGGTATGCACTGTATTCCGACTATTCCAGTGTCAGTGGGGCTTACGGGAGGACAGTGGTCCGGACAGGGTGCTGTCCGCCTGTGATCGCATCATCTTCGCAGTTCATGGCCGTATGTGTGGAATCCGGCGATATGAACTGCCGGTTTGTTTCCGGGGCGATTATCGGGGATGCGTTCTGTAACTTCGGCTTTCCTTGCCGTTTATTGGATTTCACCGCACCGTTGCAGCTAACCTGTGGTCGCTGTTTGGAAAACGACCGCGCCCATGGCTCTTCGAAGGACGTGGTCTCGGTGCGTTGACGGGATGGCAAATGACTTCTGGGCTGGGCATAAGCATCGGCACGGTGAACGTGGTCTCGGCACGAGTCGGTGCTCAGGGCTCCCGCCCCGCGGTGCGAACCCGGCGAACGGCCGTGGGTTTCGACAGCGGCGGCACCGCGCGGCTCGGCGGAATCACCCGGTTCTCCACGGCGGTCAGCGAATTCGCCGATCTCGGCCGCAACCCGGAATCGGTGTACGTGGACGGGCGGATCTGGTCGCCGGCCACGATCTTCGCCTCGGTGGTGCAGGGGCTGGTCGCCGCGGAGCCGGCCACCGGGGTGGTGGCCACCCATCCGGCCGGATATTCACGCAAACACCTCGAACTGCTGAACCAGAGTCTGGATCTCGCCGGTGTGGGACATGTGCAACTGGTCCCGGAACCGGTGGCCGCCGCGCATTGGCTCGATACCGAGCACGGTCCGCTCGACACCGGATTCGTCCTGGTCTACGACCTCGGCGGTAACAGCCTCGACGTCTCCGTCGTGCGTACCGGACCGGATTGGCCGGACCATCCGGTGGTGGGAAAACCGGTGCGCTCCTACGAATTCGGCGGCCGCCCGCTGGGCGCGCTGATCGCCCGGTGCGCCGGCGATCGCGCCATCGGCCCGGCCGAACCCGCGACCGGGGCGGTATCGCTCATGTCGTTCGTCAACCCCGAGGGTCTGCGCCGCGAACACGTACGGGATTCGCTCGAGGTGGTGCGCAGCGCCGTGCGTTCGGCGGGGGTGTCGCTCTCCGATATCGCCCGGGTGCTCGTGGTGGGTGGCGCGGCCCGGCCGCCGCAGGTCGCCGGGACCCTCGCCGAACTGGGTCTGCCGGTGACGATCGCCGCCGATTCCGGACAGTGCGTGGCCCTCGGCGCGGCCGCGATGGCGGCGGAGAGCGTGGCCGCTACCGGATCGTCGCGGGCCAAACATCCGCCGATCTTCTCGGGCGCGGCCCTGTTCTCCGCCGTGGCCATGTCCGCGGCCACCATCCTCGGCAACGGCCCGGCCGATACCGGTCCGGTGGACCAGGACCGGATTCCGCTGCAGAGCCCGGGCGCGGTCCGGTACGAGATCCACGGGGAAGCGCGGGTGGAGCGCTCCGCCACCGGCTGGACCGTCTCCTACGCGCCGCTCGACCCGGGCGCCCTGGTCGCGCCGGCGGCGTCCTCGCGCCCGTACGGGCCGCCGATGCCGGGAGCGGGATCCGCGGATCGTACGGAACACGCCCGCTCCGACCGGGCCGCCGAGGCGGGCTCCGGGACCCACAACTCGGCCCGCGACAGTCACGAACTGCCCGCGGCGCACCGTGAAGACGAGCCCAGCCGGTTCGCTCATCCGCTGCCCTCGGAACGGCCCGCGACGACGCCGGGCCGGGATCGGGACGAGGGGGCCGGGAGCGCGCCCGGCAGCGGCGCGGGCGACCCGCCCGATTCGGCACCGGACGGGTCGCAGGACGGTGGGGGAGAGCTGGATCCGGGCGGGTCACCGGACGACGGTGGGCCCGGAGGTGCGGGTATACCGCAGATTCCCGCACCCGGGAGCTGGTCCGATGGCGGCAACTGGTCCGATGGCGGTAGCTGGTCCGGTGATCAGGGCGGGTGGTCGGCTCCGGGGGCCGGAGATCCGGGGCCCGGATCCGGGGACGGGGCGGGTTCGGAGGCGGGTGATCAGGGCGGGGCGACAAGCGGGACCGGTGGCGATTCCGGCGCCGGCGGGTCGGATTCCGGTTCCGGCGGTTCCTCGTCCGGCGGGGGTTCGGATTCGTCGTCCGGGCACGGCGGCGATTCGGGTCACTCCGGAGGTGGCCGGGGCGGTGATTCCTCCGGTGGAGGTGACTCCGGCGGTTCCGATTCCGGCGGTGATTCCGCCGGAGGAGGCTCTTCCGGAGGCGATTCCTCCGGGGGCGGCGACTCATCCGGGGCCGGCGATTCCTCCGGCGGCTCGAAATCCACCTCCGGCGGTTCGGATTCGGGCGGCTCCCGTTCCGGCGGCGGCGACGGCGGTTCATCACGGGGTGGCTCGTCGCGGGGCGGGTCTCGCAACTGATATCGGTGGTCCCCGGCCTTTCCCGCGAAAACCCCGTGCCACCCCGGGGTAGGCGCGGCACAATCGATTCCGTGGAGGTTGACGGGGGCCCGCCGCGGCTGATCGCGCTGGATGTGGACGGCACACTGCTGAAAACCGGTACGCCGGTGAGCGACCGGGTGGTGCGGGTGGTGCGCGCGGCCGTGGCCACGGGTACGCATATCGTGGTGAGCACCGGCCGGACCATGGTCACCACGCGGCCGGTACTGGAGGAACTCGGCCTGGTCCGGGGGCACGCCATCTGTTCCAACGGGGCCGTGCACCTGGATATCGAGCGCACGGATCCGGTCGCGGTCCATCATTTCGATCCCGCGCCCGCGGTCGCCGCGCTGCGGAAACTGTTCCCGGAGATGATCTTCACGGCCGAACGGGTGGGGCAGGGGGTGTGGGCCACGGGCGCGAGCCCGGGCGAGTACTACCCGGGCGGTGAATACCTGGTGGTCGACGATCTCACCCTCGGCAGCGAACCGACGCCGCGCCTGAACTGCTGGTGGCCCGAGGGATCCACCTCCGAGATGCGCCGGCTCATCGACGAACTGGCCATACCGGATATCAGCTGGGTATACGGCGAGTTCGGGCCGTGGCTCACCATCTCCCGGCACGGGATCTCCAAGGGCTGGGCCCTCGAACGGTTGCGCGCACTACTCGATATCCCGCGGGCCGCGACGCTCGCCATCGGTGACGGGTTCAACGATCGGGAGATGTTCGCCTGGGCCGGGCATTCGGTGGCCATGGCGAACGCCCCGGCCGAATTGCACGAGGTGGTCGACGAGGTCACCGCCGATGTCACCGCGGACGGCGTGGCGGCGGTCCTGGAACGCTGGTTCTGAGCGGTGCCGGTCAGGCGGAGAGAGGTAGCGCGCGGGTGAGCGCGGAGTCGTAGCGGTCCCAGACGATATCGGCGGTCAGCGGGTCCGGCCCGAGAACCGCCGCGTGCGGGAGGCCGGGTGCCTGGGCGCGCAACCGGTCGGTGAGCAACCCCGGCGCCAGGAACCACGGCGCCACCAGCACCTGGTCGGCGCCGCGGGCGCGCAGCCGGGCGGCCGCCCGCGGCAGCGCGGGATCCGCGGTCGCGAAGCATACTTCGGTCGGCAGCCCGGTCCGGGTCGCGAGCCGCCGGGCCACCCGGGCGGTGGCGCGGTTGGCCGCGTCCGAGGACGATCCGACCGCGGCCATCGCGATCCCGACCCGCTGCCGGGCGGGATCCCACCCGTTGTCGGCGCAGGCGGTCCGAACCCGATCGCGCAAGACCTCGAGCAGGCGAGGATCCGCGCCGAGTACATCGGCCTGCACCGGGTGCAGCCGCGGATTCCGGGCCGACGCCTCGGCCAGGAGCGCGGGCAGATCCACCCGGGCGTGGTACGCGCTGCCGAGCAGCAGTGGCACCACCACCGCACGGGTCTGCCCGGTTGCCGCGACGGAATCGAGAACCTGCCCGACCGAGGGCGCGTTCAGGTCGAGAAACGCCAACCGCGCCGGTATCTCCGGGCGGGCGGCCCGGATCCGCTCCAGCAGCGCGGTGACCGTGGCGGCCGAGCGGGGATCCCGGCTGCCGTGGGCCACCGCGAGCAGAGTGGGTGGCATCAAGCCTCGGATCCGACCTCGACCGCGGTGAGCACATCCCCGACCAGTCCGGCCGCGAGAGTGTTCCCGCCCGCCGGATCGATCAGCAGGAAACTGCCGGTGTGCCGGTTGGTGCGGTAGTCGTCGGCCGCGATCGGTTCGGCGACCCGCAGTGAGATCCGGCCGATATCGTTGAGCGCCAGGGATTCCGGGGCCGGATCGGCTGCCAGCCGCTGCTCGTCGAAGCGTTCGGTGAGCGCGCCGACGATGGCCTGGGTGGTGCGGGTGCCGTGCTTGAGCAGCAGCCGCGCACCCGCGTGCAGCGGTTTGTCGCCGAGCCAGCAGACCGTGGCGTCGAAGGTGTCGACGGGTTCCGGGGCGTCGCCGGGGGAGACGATGGTGTCGCCGCGGGAGATATCCACCTCGTCGGTCAGGATCAGCGTGACACTGCGACCGGCCTGGGCGACGGCGAGTTCCCCGTCGGGGGTGTCGATCCGCTCCACCGAGGTGCGGATACCCGAGGGCAGGACGACGACCTCGTCACCGGGGGCCACCGACCCGGCCGCGATCTGCCCGGCGTAGCCGCGGTAGTCCGGGTATTCGGGAGTGCGGGGCCGGATCACGTACTGCACCGGGAACCGCAGGCCGACGGCGTGCTCGCCGGAGTTGTCGGCATCCACCGGCACCGATTCGAGATGCTCGATCAGCGACGGACCGCTGTAGTACGGGGTCTTGTCCGACCGGGCGGCGATATTGTCGCCGTGCAGCGCGGAGACCGGGATCTCCAGCACATCCTCGTCCGACCAGCCGAGGGTGCGGGTGAGCTGGGAGAACTCCGCGGAGATCTCCGCGAACACCTTCGCCGCCGCGGCCTGCTGCGCCTGCTCGCTGGGCTCGTCCTGCCCGACCAGGTCGATCTTGTTCACCGCCAGCACCAGTTTCGGCACGCCCAGCAGCGCCAGGACCGCGGCATGGCGGCGGGTCTGCTCGATCACGCCTTTACGGGCGTCGACGAGCAGGATCACCAGTTGCGCGGTCGAGGCGCCCGAGACGGTGTTGCGGGTGTACTGCACGTGGCCCGGGGTGTCGGCCAGCACGAACGACCGCTGCGGGGTCGCGAAATAGCGGTAGGCGACATCGATGGTGATGCCCTGCTCGCGTTCGGCACGCAGCCCGTCCACCAGTAACGACAGGTCCGGAGTGGACAGGCCCTTGTCCACCGACGCCCGGGTCACCGCGTCGATCTGGTCGGCGAGCACGGATTTGGTGTCGTAGAGCAGACGTCCGACCAGCGTGGACTTGCCGTCGTCGACAGAACCGGCGGTGGCCAGCCTCAGTAGGTCGGACATATCAGAAGTAACCCTCTCGTTTACGGTCTTCCATGGCGGCTTCGGAGACCCGGTCGTCGCCACGGGTCGCACCGCGTTCGGTCAGCCGGGAAGCGGCGACCTCGGCCAGGATGGCCTCGTTGTCGGCGGCGTCGGACAGGATTGCGCCGGTGGTGGAACCGTCGCCGACGGTGCGGTACCGCACCGAACGGGTCTCGAGCACCTCGCCGTCGTCGGGTCCGCCCCAGCTGCCGGGGGTCATCCACATCCCGTCGCGCTGGTACACCGGGCGCTGGTGGGCGTAGTAGATGGTGGCCAGTTCGACGTTCTCGCGGGCGATATAGCGCCAGATATCGAGTTCGGTCCAGTTGGACAGCGGGAACACCCGCACATGCTCGCCCGGCGCGTGCCGGCCGTTGTACAGGTTCCACAGTTCGGGCCGCTGCCGCTTCGGGTCCCACTGGCCGAAGGCGTTGCGCAGCGAGAAGATCCGCTCTTTGGCGCGGGAGCGTTCCTCGTCGCGGCGGCCGCCGCCGAAGACCGCGTCGAACCGGTTCTCGCTGATGGCGTCGAGCAGCGGCACGGTCTGCAGCGGGTTGCGGATACCGTCGGGGCGTTCGGTGAGGCGGCCGTCGGCGAGGTAGTCCTCCACACTCGCCACATGCAGCCGCAGGCCGTACTTCGCCACCACGTGGTCGCGGAATTCGAGCACCTCGGGCAGGTTGTGCCCGGTGTCCACGTGCAGCAGCGCGAACGGCAGCGGTGCCGGCCAGAACGCCTTGAGCGCCAAGTGCAGCAGGACGGTGGAGTCCTTACCGCCGGAGAACAGGATCACCGGGCGCTCGAACTCGCCCGCGACCTCGCGGAAGATATGGATGGCTTCCGATTCCAGCGCGGCCAGGGTGTCGAAATCCGAGAGTCCGATGGAGCGTTCGGTGCTGAGTGCTTTGGTCATGACGCGTGTAACCCGCATTCGGTCTTGGCGAGGCCGGCCCAGCGGCCGCTTCGCGGATCGGATCCCGGCTCCGGCTTCCGTGTGCACGGAGCGCAGCCGATGGACGGATACCCTTCCTCCACCAGGGGATTGACGAGAATCGAATGCTTCTCGATGTAGTCCTGCATTTCGTCGTCGGACCAGGGCGCGATCGGGTTGATCTTCACCAGCCCGAAACCCTCGTCGAAGGAGATCAGCGGGGCGTTGGCACGGGTGGGGGCCTCCACCCGGCGGATACCGGTGACCCACGCGTTGTAGGGCGCCAGGGAATTGCGCAGCGGCACCACCTTGCGCAGGCGGCAGCATTCGCCGGCATCGCGGGCGAACAGATCCTTGCCCAGCAGAGCGTCCTGCTCGTCGACGGTGTGTTCGGGCCGCACGTTGACCACGTTCACCCCGTACACCGCCTCCACGGCGTCGCGGGTGCCGATGGTCTCGGCGAAGTGGTAGCCGGTATCGAGGAACAGTACGTCCACTCCGGGCCGGACCTCGGCCGCCAGCTGGACCAGCACCCCGTCCTGCATATTCGAGGCGACGATATAGCCGCTGCCGAAGTTCTCGTCGGTCCAGCGCAGCAGCTCCTCGGTGGAAGCGTCCGGGCCGAGTTCGGCCGCGCCGCGCTCGGCCAGCGCCTTCAGCTCCTCGGTGCTCAGTTTGGTGGGCAGCTGTTTCTGCTCGGTTGTCACAGTGGGTTCTCCCGTCACCACGCTCGCGGGTTTCATCGCAGATCGGCTTCCTCGGCGCGAACGGCCCACTGCGCGAACCGTTCCCCGCCTTCGCGGTGTTTGACGAAGTTGCGGACCACGCGCTCGATGTAGTCACCGAGTTCGGCGCTGGTCACCTTGTGCTGGCGCAGTTTGCGTCCGAAGGCGCTGTCGAGGCCGAGGCTGCCACCCAGATGAACCTGGAAGCCCTCCACCTGATTCCCGTCACCGTCGTCGACCAGCTGGCCCTTGAATCCGATATCGGCGATCTGGGACCGGCCGCAGGAGTTCGGGCAGCCGTTGATGTTGATGGTGATCGGCACATCGAGCTGGGCGTTGATATCGGCGAGCCGCTGCTCCAGCTCCGGCGCCAGCACCTGGGACCGTTTGCGGGTTTCGACGAAGGACAGTTTGCAGAATTCGATTCCGCTGCAGGCCAGCAGATTGCGCCGCCACACCGAGGGCCGGGCCTGCAGACCCAGCGGTTCGAGTTCGGCGATGAGCTGTTCGACCTTGTCGTCGGCGACGTCGAGCACGATGAGCTTCTGGTACGGGGTGAACCGGATCCGGTCCGACCCGGCGCGCTCGACGGCCTCGGAGACCTGGGTGAGAATGCTGCCCGAGACCCGGCCCGCGATGGGGGAGAACCCGACAGCGTTCAGGCCGTTGCGCAGTCGCTGCACACCGACGTGGTCGATGGGGCGGCTCGGCTTCTCCGGCGCCGGGCCGTCGACCAGTTTGCGCTTCAGGTACTCGTCCTCGAGCACCTGGCGGAACTTCTCGATACCCCAGTCCTTGACCAGGAACTTCAGCCGCGCCTTGGTGCGCAGCCGGCGGTAGCCGTAATCGCGGAACAGCGAGACCACGGCCTCCCAGACCTCGGGCACCTCGTCCAGCGGCACCCACGCGCCGACCCGTTGGGCCAGCATCGGGTTGGTGGACAACCCGCCGCCAACCCACAGGTCCAGGCCGGGGCCGTGCTCGGGATGGTTCACGCCGATGAACGCGACATCGTTGATCTCGTGCACCACGTCCTGCTGGCCCGAGATCGCGGTCTTGAACTTGCGCGGCAGGTTGGAGTACTCCGGTTTGCCGATATAGCGGCGCACGATCTCGTCGATGGCGGGCGTGGGATCGAGGATCTCGTCGAAGGATTCCCCGGCCAGCGGGGAACCCAGCACCACACGCGGGCAGTCGCCGCAGGCCTCGGTGGTCTGCAGGCCGACGCCCTCGAGCCGCTTCCAGATCTCGGGCACGTTCTCGATCTCGATCCAGTGGTACTGGACGTTCTCGCGATCGGAGAGGTCGGCGGTATCGCGGGCGAACTCGGTGGAGATACCGCCGAGCGTGCGCAGCTGCGCGACATTCAGCGCGCCGCCGTCGCAGCGCACCCGCATCATGAAGTACTTCGCTTCGAGCAGATCGATGTTCTCGTCGCCGGTGTAGGTGCCGTCGTAGCCTTCTTCACGCTGGGTGTAGAGACCCCACCAACGGAAGCGGCCCCGCAGATCGCCCTTGTCGATACTGTCGAAGCCGCCCTTGGCGTAGATGTTCTCGATCCGGGTGCGGACGTTGAGGGGGTTGTCGTCCTTCTTGGATTGCTCGTTCGGGTTGAGCGGTTCCCGGTAGCCGAGCGCCCACTGGCCCTCGGCGCGGCGGCGCACCGGCTTACCGGTGCGGGCGCGCGCGGGGCGGGCGGCGGGGGCCTCGGCCTTCGCGGGGGTGGTGGCGTCGGTGCTCGACGTCATGAAGTCGCTCCTGCTGGGTTGGGCTTACGTCCGTGCTGAGGGCGCGAGGGGCTGGACTCGCGCCCGCGGTGTCAGCGGGCCGAAATCCTCGAATGGAATCGCCGGAGAATCCGGGAAGGCGCAGCTGAGCTACCGGGCGGAACCGGGCAGACAACAGGCGCTGCAGACACGCTTGAAGTCGACGTGGCGACGTGCCACAAGTCGTACTCCGGATGCGCGCATGCGACCCATTGTGCCATGCCGGAGCCGGGGTTCCGACCGCCCTACCAGTATTTCCCGCGAACAAGCGGGAAATTCCCTGGTTCTACCGTTCTATTTGTGACGGCCGTCATATTTACGCAGCCAACGGCTCCCGGGACGGATCATCATGACCTCCGCGGTTGACCTGAACTTCGGTCGAGGTTGCAGGCTCGGGGTCATGACGATCGAAACTACGCATACCGCCCACGGCCCCGCCGATATCGACGCCGCGACCGCCGCGATCCACGCGGTGGTCGCCGCGGTCGCGCGCGCCCAGGCCGAGGAGGACGTCGCCGGATTCGCCGGACTCTTCCGGTCCGACGCGATCTGGACCACCGGCCACGGCAAACGTCTCTACGGCCGGGCCGCCATCGCGGAGTTCACCGCACGGGTGCTGCCCGGCGCGAGCGCACACGGTCACGCGACCTATGAGGTCGAGCACATCCTGTTCCTGCGCCCCGATGTGGCGGCCGTCAAGGTCCGGCAGCGCTACGCCGGCGGCGCCGGTGAACCGGCGAGCGAGGGCACGCCCATGTATGTCATGACCAGAGAGGACGGCCGCTGGATGCTCACCGCGAACCAGAACACCCCGGTCGTCGAGGGCTGAGCCGCCCGCGGTCACACTGGAGAGGTGAACCCCGCCGCCACCGCATCGCCCACCGACGCCTCCGCTCCGGTGCTGCGCGATTTCGGTGGCGGTCCCTTCGGCATCTATATCCATGTGCCGTTCTGCGCGACCCGCTGCGGTTACTGCGATTTCAACACCTACACCGCCGGTGAGCTGGGCACCTCCGCCTCCACCGAGTCGTGGGCCGACGCGCTACGCGGGGAACTGGCGACCGCGGCCCGCGAATTCGACGCGCTGCCGAGCGCGACACCGGAGGTGGCGACGGTTTTCGTGGGCGGCGGCACACCCTCGCTGCTGGGCGGCGACGGTCTGGCCGGGGTGCTCGACGCGATCCGGGCGGAGTTCACCCTCGCCCCGGACGCCGAGATCACCACCGAATCGAACCCCGAATCGACGGCGCCGGCGTTCTTCGAACGGATCCGCGACGCCGGATTCACCCGGGTCTCCCTGGGGATGCAATCGGCCGCGCGGCACGTGCTGGCGGTCCTGGACCGCACCCACACGCCGGGCCGCGCCGTCGCCGCCGCCCGGGAGGCGCGCGCCGCCGGATTCGATCATGTGAACCTCGACCTGATATACGGCACCCCGGGCGAACGCGACAGCGATCTGGACGCCAGCCTGGACGCAGTTCTGGAAGCGGGCGTCGACCACGTCTCGGCCTATTCGCTCATCGTCGAGGACGGCACTGCGCTGGCCCGCCGGGTGCGGCGCGGAGAACTGCCCGCCCCCGACGAGGACGTGCTCGCCGCCCGCTACGAACGGATCGACGCCCGGCTCGAAGCCGCCGGACTCACCTGGTATGAGGTGTCGAACTGGGCCGCGGGCGACGCCGCGCGCTGCCGCCACAATCTCGGCTACTGGGACGGCGGCGACTGGCTCGGCGCGGGCCCGGGCGCCCACAGCCACCTCGGCGGAGTGCGCTGGTGGAATGTGAAGCATCCGGCCCGCTATGCCGATCAGGTCGCCGGTGGCGGCCTCCCCGCCGCGGGCTGGGAGGCGCTCACCCGCGACGACCGCTACCTCGAGCGCATCATGCTCACCCTGCGCCTGCGCAGCGGCCTGCCGCTGACCGATCTCGACGCCGCCGGTCACGCGGCGGCGCGGCGTGTATGCGCCGACGGGCTGGTCACGATCATCGGCGACCGGCTGATCCTCACCGATCGCGGGCGGTTGCTCGCCGACGGAATAGTCCGGGACCTCCTCGGCTGAGCGACCGTCTCCGCGCGGTGATCGCCCTTATGCTTTTCGATCATGCGCCCGCGACGTTATCCTGTGCGCCACTACAGACACCGAGTGAACGGGCGGCGCAACTACACTGGTAACGAACCCGGTGGTACGTGAGCCGGGTTCGCGAGACCCGGGCGCCGGCCGGCCACATCGACGCGCGGTAAGGCTAGGAGGTGGGTCGATGTCGAGCACCGAGGATCGGCGCTTCGAGGTCCTGCGGGCGATCGTCGCCGACTATGTCTCCACCAAGGAGCCCATCGGTTCGAAGACGCTGGTAGAACGCCATAATCTGGGCGTTTCCAGCGCGACCGTCCGCAACGATATGGCGGTTCTGGAGGCAGAGGGTTATATCGCCCAGCCGCACACCAGTTCCGGGCGCATCCCCACCGACAAGGGTTATCGCCAGTTCGTGGACCGGATCGCCGAGGTGAAACCGCTCTCGCCGGCCGAACGCAAGGCGATCATGCAGTTCCTGGAGTCGGGCGTGGACCTCGACGACGTCCTGCGCCGCGGTGTCCGCCTGCTCGCCCAGCTCACCCGCCAGGTCGCGGTGGTGCAATACCCGACGGTCTCGGCCTCGACGGTGCGCCACCTGGAAGTGGTGGCGTTGAACCCGGCCCGGTTGCTGCTGGTGGTGATCACCGACACCGGGCGCGTGGACCAGCGCCTCGTGGACCTCGGCACCGTCGTCGACGACGAGGACCTGGCCGCGCTACGCGGCATGCTGGGCGGCGCCATGGACGGGAAGCGCCTGGCCACGGCCTCGGCGGCCGTCGCGGAACTCCCGGAACAGGCGCCGCCGAAACTGCGCGACGTGCTGATCAAGGTCTCCACGGTGCTGGTGGAAACCCTCGTCGAACACCCCGAGGAACGTCTCGTACTCGGCGGCACCGCCAACCTCACTCGCAACGCCGGCGACTTCGGTATCCCGGGGTCGCTGCGCACCGTCCTGGAAGCCCTCGAAGAGCAGGTCGTGGTGCTCAAACTGCTCGCCGCGGCCCAGCAGCCGGGTACCGTCACGGTACGGATCGGCGAGGAGACCCAGGTGGAGGAGATGCGCGGCACCTCGGTCGTCACCACCGGCTACGGCGCCGCGGGCGCGGTCCTCGGCGGAATGGGCGTCCTGGGCCCGACCCGGATGGACTACCCCGGCACCATCGCGTCGGTGGCCGCGGTGGCCCGCTACATCGGCGAAGTCCTCGCGGAACGCTGAGCGCTCACCCAGGGGCCCGCGACCCCGTGCGTGGCGCGCCAGTAGACTCGGCCTTTCGACCGGATAAAGTTGAGTCGACCCGACTAACCCCATCAGCGGGCGGCGACACCCATCACGAGCCACGCGGCCGGCCGAGCGCGCCGGAGCCGTGGACAGCGACCAAGGACTAAGAGAACTCAAGTGGCACGGGACTACTACGGAATGCTCGGTGTCGGCAAGGACGCCTCCGACCAAGAGCTCAAACGCGCCTACCGCAAGCTGGCTCGCGAACTGCATCCCGACGTGAATCCGGACGAGGCGGCGCAGGCGCGGTTCAAGGAGGTGTCCGCGGCCTACGAGGTGCTGTCGGATCCGGAGAAGCGCCGCATCGTCGATATGGGCGGTGACCCGCTGGAGGCCGGCGGCGGCGCGGGCGGATTCAGCGGCGCCGGGTTCGGCGGTCTCGGCGATGTGTTCGAGGCGTTCTTCGGTGGGATGAGCGGTGGCGCCGGTGGTGGCGCCCGCAAGCCCCGCGGCCGGGTGCAGCCGGGCGCCGATTCGCTGGTGCGGACCCGGTTGAGCCTGGCCGAATGCGCGGTCGGGGTGACCAAGCACCTCACCGTGGACACCGCGATCCTCTGCGACCTGTGCCAGGGCGCGGGTACCAACGGCAATTCCAAGCCGGTGCGCTGCGAGACCTGCGGCGGCGCGGGCGAGGTCCAGTCGGTCCAGCGGTCGTTCCTCGGTCAGGTGCTCACCTCCCGCCCCTGCCCCACCTGTCGTGGTGCCGGCGAGACGATCCCCGATCCCTGCCACAAATGCGGCGGTGACGGCCGGGTGCGCGCCCGCCGCGAGATCGCCGCGCCCATTCCGGCCGGAGTCGCCAACGGGATGCGGGTGCGCCTGGCCGCGCAGGGCGAGGTCGGCCCCGGCGGCGGCCATGCCGGTGACCTCTATGTCGAGATCGTGGAACAGCCGCACGATGTGTTCGTGCGCGACGGCGACGATCTGCACTGCACGGTCCGGGTGCCGATGGTCGACGCCGCGCTCGGAACCACCGTGGTGATCGACACGATCATGGACGGGCCCACCGAGTTGAGCATTTCGCCGGGAACCCAGCCCGGAGAGATCTCGGTGCTGCGCGGGCACGGGATGCCCCGGCTGCGCTCCAGCGCCCGCGGCGACCTCATGGCCCATCTGGATATCGTCGTCCCGACCAAATTGGACGGTAAGCAGACCGACCTGCTGCGCAAATACAAGGGGCTGCGGGCCAAGGACAAGGCCGAGGTGATGTCGGCGCAGTCCGAACACAACAGCGGCCTGTTCGCCCGGTTGCGGGCGTCGTTCAGCGGACGCTGAGGCCATGGCCGCCACGGTCTTCTACCTGGACGAGATCCCGGAACCCGGGGGCGTCGCGCTGCTGGACGGGCCCGAGGGCCGTCATGCCGCGACGGTGCGCCGGATCCGGGCCGGGGAACCGATCACGCTGTCCGACGGCCGGGGAGTGGTGGCGCGTACGGAGGTCGTGGCCGCGCAGAAGGACCGCCTCGAACTGCTGGTGCACGACCGGGAGCGCGCCGCGCCCGCGTCCCCGGCGGTCACGGTGGTCCAGGCCCTGCCGAAATCCGAGCGTTCGGAGCTGGCGGTGGAATTGATGACCGAGGCCGGGGCGGATCTGATCGTGCCGTGGCAGGCCGCGCGCTGCGTATCGAATTGGGAGACCAAAGCGGACAAGGGCGTGGCCAAATGGCGGACCGCGGCGCGGGGCGCGGCCCGGCAGTCGCGGCGGGCCTACATTCCGGAGGTCACCGCCCTGCACCGGACACCGGCGGTGGCCGACGCCGTCCGGGCCGCGAAGGCCCAGGGTGCGGTGGTCGCCGCGCTGCACGAATCGGGGACCGCCGCGTTCACCGAGCTGCCGTGGGCGGCGGCGCCGGCCGCGATGCTCATCGTGGGCCCGGAAGGTGGACTCGACGATGCCGAACTGACGGCACTGGCCGGGGCCGGGGCCGATGTGGTGCGGCTGGGTCCCACGGTGCTGCGCACCTCGACCGCGGCGGCGGTGGCGCTGGGCGCGCTCGGAGCCCTGACCGCGCGCTGGTGAACGCGGCGCCGGCGCGCGGGTGAACGTCGGGTGAAACCGTGATCCTCCCGCTCCGCGGCGCTGTGGGCAGCCGATATTCCACTGGGACGTGCCGGGGCCGAGAGTTAGACTCTGGGCAGCGACAGAATTCGCACCCAGCTCCATCAGCGTGCATTACCGCAGCTCCGAGACCGGAAAGCAGGCCATAGCGACTACGTGCGATCACAAGGCGATATCGGCGATCAGAATCCCTCCCCGGCCGGGAACGGCACTTCGGAGCCTCCGGCCCGCACCGTCCGCTCGAGTATCGAACTCGCCCCGGAATCGGTTTTCCCCTTCCTCGGATCCGCCGACGAGAACCTCCGCGAGCTGGAAGAACTGCTATCCGCCGATGTGCACGTACGCGGCAACCTGGTCACCCTGACCGGACGCGCGGGCGATGTGGCGCTGGCCGAACGCGTGATCGAGCAACTGGTGGCCCTGACCGGCCGGAACCGGGTGATCACCCCCGAAGCGGTACGTCACACCGTCTCCATGCTCACCGAGGGCAGCGCCGAATCCCCGGCGGAGGTTCTCAGCCTGGACATCCTGTCCCGGCGCGGGAAGACGATCCGGCCCAAGACGCTCAACCAGAAGCGCTATGTCGACGCGATCGACGAGAACACGATCGTATTCGGGATCGGCCCGGCCGGTACCGGTAAGACCTATCTGGCCATGGCCAAGGCCGTGCAGGCCCTGCAGACCAAGCAGGTCAACCGGATCATCCTCACCCGCCCCGCGGTGGAGGCGGGGGAGCGGCTGGGCTTTCTGCCCGGCACCCTCAACGAGAAGATCGACCCGTATCTGCGCCCGCTCTACGACGCCCTGCACGACATGATGGACCCCGAGGCCATCCCCAAGCTGATGGCGGCCGGTGTGATCGAGGTCGCGCCCCTGGCGTACATGCGCGGGCGTGCCCAGCCGCTGTTCACCAAGGTCCTGACGCCGGAGGGTTTCCGGCCGATCGGCGATCTGGAGGTCGGTGATCTGGTCGTCGGGTCCGACGGTCGGCCCACCCCGGTGCTCGGGGTGTACCCGCAAGGACCGAAGGAGATCTACCGGGTCCATACCCAGGACGGTGCCTCGACCCTCGCGTCCGCGGATCATCTGTGGTCGGTCTACACCAGAGACGATCGTCGCCGCGGCAAGCCGCCGCGGGTTCTCGAGACCCGAGAGATGGTGGGTAACCTGCGCGCGGCCCACTACCACCGCTACGAGCTTCCGCTGCTCGGCGCGCCGGTGTGTTTTCCGGAGACGCCGGTGCCGATGGATCCCTATGCGCTCGGGCTCCTCCTGGGTGATGGATGCCTGACGGGCAAGACCACTCCATCGTTCGCCACGAACGATCCGGAACTCGTGCAAGAGCTTGTGGCGGCGGTACCGGGAATCGCCGTGCGGCGGGTATCCGGCGTGGATTACGTGCTGAGGCGGGACCGGCAGGCCGGTGAGCCGGTGACGCTGGAGAACCCGATCACCGGGGTGGCCAGGCAGCTGGGTCTGGCAGGGACCCGTTCGAATACGAAGTTCGTTCCCCGGGAATACCTGTACAACGACGTGTCGGTGCGACTCGCAGTGCTGCAAGGACTGCTCGATTCCGACGGCGGCCCCGTAACGCAGTCGGCGCGGACATGCCGGATCCAGTACACGACGGTGTCGGATCGCCTGCGCGACGACGTCCTCTTCCTGGTGCGTTCCTTGGGCGGCGTCGCCTACACCCGGGTCCGTGCGGCGCAGGGCCGTACTCCCGGAATGGCGAAGGGCCGGCCGGTGCACTATCGGCACAACGCGCACGTCATCGATATCCGGTTGCCGGCGGGGATCGAGCCGTTCAGGCTGGCTCGCAAGGCGGAGAAGTACGCGGCCGGCGGTGGTAGGCCGATGCGTTTCATCGACCGGATCGAGCCGGCGGGGACCGAGGAGGCGGTGTGCATCCAGGTCGCGGCGCAGGACTCGCTCTACGTGACCGAAGACTTTCTGCTCACCCACAACACGCTGAACGATTCGTTCATCATTCTGGACGAGGCGCAGAACACGACCGCCGAGCAGATGAAGATGTTCCTGACCCGACTCGGATTCGGGTCGAAGATCGTGGTCACCGGCGATGTCACCCAGGTGGATCTGCCGCACGGGTCGCGGTCGGGGCTGCGGGCGGCCAGTGAGATCCTCACCGATATCGAGGATATCCATTTCGCCCAGCTCACCAGCAGCGATGTGGTGCGGCACCGGCTGGTGTCGGACATCGTGGACGCCTACGAGAAGTTCGAATCGGAAACGCGTCCACCGGTAGGGCCGCCGCATATGTCCGGGAACCGGGCCCAGCGGCGGGCGGCGGGCCGGACCGCGCGCCGGTAGCGTCCGATGCCGGGACGCGCTCCGGTTCGGGTGTGCGGTCCGGGACGGGGCGGCGCCTCCGCATTCGTCGTGGCGGCGCCCGGACGTCGGCTGGGTTCTCGCCGGCGCCACCCTTTAGGCTGACCAGGTGAGTATCGAGATCGCCAACGAGTCGGGTATGGAAGTTCCCGAGGAAGACCTGGTGGGCGTCGCCCGGTTCGTGATCGGCCGGATGGACGTCCACCCGGCCGCCGAACTGTCCATGGTGCTGGTCGATCTCGACACCATGGCCGACCTGCATATGCGCTGGATGGACCTGCCCGGGCCCACCGACGTCATGTCGTTCCCGATGGACGAGCTGGAACCCGGTGGCCGCCCCGACAGCCCCGAACCGGGGCCCTCCATGCTCGGCGATATCGTGCTCTGCCCCGAGTTCGCCCTGGACCAGGCCGCGAAGGCCGGGCATTCCCTCGACCACGAACTGGCACTGCTGACCGTGCACGGTGTCCTGCATCTGCTCGGCTACGACCATGCCGAACCGGCCGAGGAGAAGGAGATGTTCGGCCTGCAGGCCCGGCTGCTCGAGCAGTGGTACGAGGAACTGCGTGACGCGGCCCGGCGGGCCGAACTCGCCGCCCGCGATGCCCGCCTGCTGGGCAAAACGGGTTTCGCGGCGCCCGACGAAGGGCGTTCGTGGCCGGGTGACGCGCACGCGTGAACGAGATGACCCTGCTGCTGTTCGCCGCGTTGCTCGCTGCGGTCGGCGGAGTGTTCGCCGCGGTGGATTCGGCGCTGAACACCCTGTCACCGGCCCGGCTCGACGATATGGCGCGCAGCGAGCGTCCCGGCGCGGTGCGGTTGAGCCGGATCGTCGACGACCGGCCCCGCTATGTGAACCTGATGGTGCTGTTGCGCATCCTCTGCGAGATCACCGCGACCGTGCTGCTGGCCGCCGCGCTGAGCAGTTTTCTCGACAGCGGCTGGGCGCTGCTGGTGACGGCGGTGGCGATGGTGCTGGTGTCCTACGTGGTGATCGGGGTCGGGCCCCGGACCCTGGGCCGCCAGCACGCCTATTCCATCGCTCTGGCCGCGGGACTGCCGCTGCAGTTCATCGGCGCGCTGCTGGGACCGGTGAGCCGGTTGCTGATCCTGCTCGGTAACGCGATCACCCCCGGTAAGGGTTTCCGCAACGGCCCGTTCGCGTCGGAGATCGAGTTGCGCGAAGTGGTGGATATGGCGCGCGAACGCGGTGTGGTCGCCGACGACGAGCGCCGCATGATCCAGTCGGTGTTCGAACTGGGCGACACCATCGCGCGCGCGGTGATGGTGCCGCGCACCGAGATGGTCTGGATCGAGGCCGATAAATCGGTCGCGCAGGCGATGTCGCTGGCGGTGCGCAGCGGGCACTCCCGCATACCGGTCATCGGGGAGAACGTCGACGACATCCTGGGTGTGGTGTACCTGAAGGATCTGGTGCCCTACGCCGATCGCGGTCGCAGTGTGCGGGTGCGCGAGGTGAAGCGCGACGCGGTGTTCATGCCCGATTCCAAACCGCTCGACGATCTGCTGGACGAAATGCAGCGCCGCCGCAACCATATGGCGCTGCTGGTGGACGAATACGGCGGTATCGCTGGACTGGTCACCATCGAGGATGTCCTCGAGGAGATCGTCGGCGAGATCGCCGACGAATACGATACCGACGAGACCCCGCCCATCGAGGAGATCGAACCGGGCCGGTACCGGGTTTCGGCCCGGCTACCGGTCGCCGACCTGGGTGAGCTGTACGGTTTGCCGATCGACGAGGAAGAGGTCGACACCGTCGGCGGCCTGCTCGCGCACGAACTGGGCCGGGTGCCGCTACCGGGCGCCGAGGTCGTCGCGCACGGTCTGGAACTACGTGGTGAGGGCGGCGCGGACGCCCGTGGCCGGGTCCGGGTGCACACCGTGGTGGTGGGCCGGGCGCCGGAGCAGAATTCGGAAACCGATCCGGGATCGGAACGGGATCGCCCGTCCACCCGACAGGACGAGGGAGCAGGCGATGAGTGAACTGGATACCGAGGACAACAAGCTGGTGGTGCTGGCCCGGGGTGCGCTGGGGCGGACGGGCGGATCGGGGGGCGCCGCGATCCGCGATACCGACGGCCGCACCTACGCCGCGGGGGAGGTCGGGTTGCAGGCACTGCGGTTGACCGCCCTGCAGTCGGCGGTCGCGGCGGCGATCTCCAGCGGCGCCGAGGGTTTCGAAGCGGCGGTGGTGATCGGCGGGAAATTCGCCGACGCCGGGGTCGCGGCGGTGCGGGAGGTCTCGGCCGGCGCCCGCATCATCTTCGCCGACGCCGCCGGTACGGTATTCGATATCGCCGAGGGTTACGAGGCCAGTGATGCCTGAGAGCGGTGAGTTCCGTTCCGGTTTCGTCTGTTTCGTCGGCCGGCCCAATACCGGTAAATCGACGCTGACCAATGCGCTGGTGGGCGCGAAGATCGCGATCACCAGTTCGCGCCCGCAGACCACCCGGCACACCATCCGCGGCATCGTGCACCGCGAGCACACCCAGCTCATCCTGGTGGACACCCCCGGGCTGCACCGGCCCCGGACACTGCTGGGGCAGCGTCTCAACGATCTCGTCCGCGATACCTATTCCGAGGTGGATGTGATCGCGCTGTGCATTCCGGCGGACGAGAAGATCGGCCCCGGCGATCGCTGGATCGTGCAGCAGGTCCGGCAGATGGCTCCCAAGACCACCCTGATCGGTGTGGTCACCAAGATCGACAAGGTGGGCAAGGAGCAGATCGCCCGCCAATTGATGGCGGTCTCCGAACTGCTCGGCCCGGAGGCCGAGGTGGTTCCGGTGTCGGCCACCAAGGGTGAGCAGATCGAAGTGCTGGTGAACGTGGTCGCTGCCGAGATGCCGCCCGGACCGGCCTTCTATCCCGACGGCGAGCTCACCGACGAGCCTGAGGAAACCCTGATGGCCGAGCTCATCCGGGAAGCCGCGCTGGAGGGGGTCCGTGACGAGCTGCCGCATTCGCTGGCGGTGGTGATCGAGGAGATCCTGCCCTACGAGGAGCGCGAGGACATGCTCGATGTGCACGCGCTGCTGTATGTGGAACGGCCGAGCCAGAAGGCCATCATCATCGGCAAGGGCGGCGGCCGGCTGAAAGAGGTCGGGACGAACGCGCGCAAGCAGATCGAGCACATCCTCGGCACCCGGATCTATCTGAACCTGCACGTGAAGGTCGCCAAGGATTGGCAGCGCGATCCCAAACAGCTGGGCAAGCTCGGCTTCTGATCCCCGGGCTCCGTGATCGCGGCGCCGGAGTTCCTGTCGGAGCCGTCTGCGAAGCTGTGGCGATGCTGCCCGCCGCCCGCGTTGTGTCCGATCTCGTCTCCGCGATCGCCCCGGTCGACGAGACCGAACAGGCGCATCTGGCCGAGGCCGCCCGCTGGGTGCACGGCACCGGCGATCTCTTCCGCCGCCGGAAGCCGGATGTGCCACCGCGCCATCTGGTTTCGTACCTCGCGGTGGTCGATCCGGGGAACACCGCCGTGTATCTGGTGGATCACCGCCAGGCGGGTCTGTGGTTGCCGCCGGGCGGACATGTCGAACCCGGGGAGCATCCGGTCCGCACCGCGTGCCGCGAAATCGAGGAAGAACTCGGTATCACTGTCGATCTCACCGCGATGACCGAACCGCTCTTTCTCACGATCACCACCACGGTCGGGGTCCACGGCGGCCACGAGGACGTCAGCCTCTGGTATGTGGTCACCGTCGATCGCGATACCGCTTTCACTCTCGACCCCACCGAGTTCCGCGGTGGCCGGTGGTGGAGTATCGACGAGATCGGCGCGGCCGACCCGGCACTGTTCGATCCGCATCTCGGCCGGTTCCTGGCGAAATTGCGCGGCGACGCCCGATCGATGCACGCATGGCGTATCGAGGAGCGGGAATACGCGCGGCAGGAGGCCCGCCGCGGCCGCCGGTTCGCCTATCCGGACCTCGATCCCCGGCGCACGGCGCTGGTCGTGATCGATATGGTGCCGATGCACGTATCGGAGAACGCCTACTGTCGCGGCATCGTGCCCGGTATCAACCGGCTGGCCGGGGCGCTGCGGGCGGCGGGCGGCACGGTCGCCTGGGTCGTCCCCGAACCCGGCGAGCCCACCCCGCACGCGGTCGAGTTCTTCGGCCCGCGGGTGGCCCGGGTATTCAGCGGTTCGGGGGTGACGGAAACTCCGGAGCAGCGGATATGGCACGAACTCGAAACCCGTGATCACGATCTTTTCGTCGAGAAATCCGCCTACAGCGCCTTCTTTCCCGGCCGCTGCCCGCTACCCGAACTGCTCGGCGAACGGGGCATCGATACCGTGCTGATCACGGGAACGGTCACCGATGTGTGCTGTTCGGCCTCGGCGCGTGACGCGAGCACCCGGGGTTTCCGGGTGCTCATGGTGGCCGATGCGAACGCGGCCCGCCGCGATCGGGACCACAACGCCACCCTGCACACCATCTACCGTTCGTTCGGCGATGTGCGTCCGGTGGCGGATGTGGTGCGCATGATCGACGCCGGCCCCGAACTGCCGGAGGCCGGCGCCTGTGGCCGTTCCGACCCGGACACCCGCGATGTGGCCGGACCCGTCGAGGATCGGCCACACCAGGTGTGACAACAGGTCACGAGCCGAGTACGAGGACTCGATCACCATTCGTTCGGTCAGAGGGAAGCAGTTCCGCGAGGCCGGCGGTACCGGCGGGTGTGATGTGGACGCTGCGGGGGACACTGCCCCTCGTGATCCACTCGAGGTCGAAGAGCCTGGTGGTGATCGCGGTGCCGAGCGGGCCGGCGAGATGATGGGCTTGTTCGGTCCAGTCGACGCAGTAGCGGAGCGGCTTCGTGGTGGTCAGGCGGCGGTCGTCGATACCCCACGCGCCCAGGGCCCGGGCGCCGATGGGTGTGAGCCTATAGCGGTCGCCTCTACCGGGTGCGGACAACCGGTCACCGGTGACTTCGGGATGATGATGCCCGTCGCCTCCACTGATCCAGCCCGCCGCGATGAACCGCTGGAAGAGATCGACACCGGCCTCCCCGGCCAGATGGCGATAGCAGGTTCTGGCGGTCCGGACCGCGTGGGCGCGGGTATGGGCGCGCAGTGAGGTGATCGTGGTGAGCGGCGCCAGGTTCGCGAGCGCTTCCAGGACGCCTTCGACCTCCGCGCCGGCGAGCCGGTAGTAGCGATTGCGGCCCTGCTGTTCGACCGAGACCAGACGCCGGTCCAACAACAACGCCAAGTGGTTGCTGATCGTGGAGGCGGAGACACCGGCTTCTCGGGCGAGCCGCCCGGCGGTCAGCGCGCGCCCGTCGGCCAGCGCCATCAGCACACGCGCGCGCCGGGGATCCGCGAATGCCGACGCGATGCCCGCGATATCCGGTTCGCCCGGGGCGGCACGGTTCTCTTCCATGACCCGATGCTACGAGCGGATCCTTTCGATGTCCGCTGAAGTATTCCGGGCCCACGATCGTCGGCATGGCACCGAATCGTTCTCGCCGGCCGCTGACGCTCGCGTTGTGCGCCGGCTACTTTCTGGTCCTGCTGGATGTGACAGTCGTCAACGTCGCGTTGCCCCGGCTCGGAACCGAGCTGCACGCCGGTGGCGCCGGCTTGGCGTGGGTGGTGGACGCGTACACCGTTCCGTTGGCCGCGCTGCTACTGATTTCGGGTTCGGCCGGGGACACGATCGGGCACCGCCGGGTCGTCCTGCTCGGTTTCATCGGGTTCGGCGCCGCGTCCGTGCTGTGCGCGCTGGCTCCGACGATCGCCGTCCTGGTGGTGGCGCGGGCGATCCAGGGCGTCGCGGCCGCGGCGATGCTGCCGGGTACTCTCGCGCTCCTGATCGAGAACACCCCGGACGAGGCCGGACGCTCCCGGGCGGTCGGTATGTGGGCGGCCGTCGGAGGCGCCGCCCTGCCGGCCGGGCCGGTTATCGGCGGGATGCTGATCCAGGTCGCCGGATGGCGGGCCGTGTTCTGGGCGGCCGTTCCGGTCGTCGGCCTCGCCCTTCTGCCCGTCCTGGGTCTGTCCCGTACCACGGAACGGCCGCACCGGGACGGGAGTCTGGACTGGCCGGGCGCAGTCCTGCTGGCGGCGGGGCTCACGGCTACGGTCACCGCGATCATCCGGGCACCTGCCTCTACCGGGTCGGCCGCGGTGCTCGCGGTGATAGCCGGCTGCGCCCTGGTCGCCTTCCGCTTCGTCGAGCGCAGAGCGCCGCGCCCACTGCTGCCCGTCCCATCCAGGGCGCGATTGCCGCTCGGTTCGGCCTGCTTGGTGGCCGGGCTGATGAACCTGTGCGCCCTCGGCGGATTGTTCCTGCTGACCCAGGTGTTCCAAGACGTGAACCGGCTGGACCCTTTCCCGGCCGGGCTTCTCCTTCTCCCCGCGCTGCTGCCCCTGCCGCTCCTCGGCACGGCCGCGGGCAGGTTGGGTGACCGCTACGGAGTATGGCGGACCAGCGCGCTCGGGCTCGTCGTCGTTGCCGCCGGGCTGGCCGGGATCGGTATCACGATCACCGGCGCTCCCTCCATTGTTTCGGCGATCTTCCTCGCACTGTGGGGATGTGGGCTGGGCATTCTCACGCCCGCTGTCGTTTCCGCAGCCCTCGAGGCGATACCCGGTTCACCGGGCCTGGCATCCGGCGCGAGTAACACAGGCCGGCAGACCGGGGGCGCGGTCGGCATCGCATGTTGTGCGGCGATCGCGGGGCGGGCCGGAGGTCCGGGCTTCCTCTCGCACGCGATCGGGCTGTTCGTCGGCGCGGCGATCCTGGCGATCCTGGCCTGCCTGCTGTGCTTCGGCGTTTCTCGGCACAGCCGCGTTCGATCGGCGGCCGGTGATCGTGACGCCGGATAGGACGCGTCCGGAATCGATTGTCCGGGTCGCGATTCGGACACTGAGTGTTAGCTGAGCTTTAGCTTACTCGAGTGGCGGACGTTGGACCAGACCGATATGCTACGGCCCGTACCCGAATTAACCGGAGCGAAACCATTTTTCATCCGACGATTCGGTAACGGACACGATGGGGTGTCGGATGCGGGCTCGGCGTTGGGTCGGCAGGACGAAGCGCGAGCGGGGGTACCCGACCTATGTATGAATCGGTGGCGTCGGCCCCGGCCGGGGGAGCCGGCCGCAGGCCCTGGCTGGCCCCGGCACTGGCGCTGGGTATCTCGGTCACGGTGGGTGTAGGAGTGCTGTGTGGCGCCGTGCTCTCGGTGGCCCCGGCCGACCGCTTGCTCACCGCCGTCTGGATCTCCCTCACCGTGGTGGCCGCGTGTACCGCCGTCACCACCGCGGTGTATTTCCGCGGCATGATCACCGCCGAGCAGCGCCGCGCCGACGCCGCGCTGGACCGGGCGGCCCGCGAGCAGGCCCGTGCCGCCGCCGCCGAACAGAATGTCCTCGCCGAGAAGGAGGCCACCGCGACCGCCGAGCGGCGCCGGTCGGCCGCCATCGCCGCCCTCGCCAACGCGGCGGGCCGGATGCAGGCGATGACCACCAGCATGCTGGCCGAACTGCAGGATCTCGAACACCGCTACGCCGATCAGGCCGTACTCGCCGATCTGCTGAAACTCGATCACGCGACCGCTCAGGCGGGCCGCCTCGCCGACAGTATCGCCATCCTGAGCGGTGCGCGGACCGGGCGGCGCTGGGCCAAACCGATCGTGATGGAACGGGTGCTGCGGGCCTCGATCGGGCGGGTCGGCGGATATCAGCGGGTCCGGATGCGGGCCATCGCCGATATCGCCATCGCCGGACACGCGGCCGAGGGCGTGATCCACGCCCTGTCCGAACTGGTCGACAACGCCTGCCGTTTCTCGCCCCCCACCACCGAGGTGCATATCTACGCGGCGGAACTTCCCGCGGGTGTCGCGGTGACCATCGAGGACAGCGGCCTGGTGATGAGCGAATCCTCGCTGCGCCGCGCGCAGGCCACCGTTTCCGGTACGGAAACCGATGCGGCCGAAGGGCTTTCCTCGCTCAACGGCACCCGGTTCGGGCTGGCGGTCGTCGGGCGGCTGGCGCGCAAACACGGACTCACGGTCAGCTACCGGCCCTCCGCGATCGGCGGCACCGCGGCGGTCGTGATGATCCCGCGTGAACTCACCGCGCGAATCGAACCGCCCACCCCCGCCGCCCTGCCCGCCGGTCATACGGCCGGCCAGGCCGGGCTTCCGCCGGGGGTCACCGCGGATACCGATTCCGGATCCTTCCCCGCGTTCTCCGAAACCGGATCGCGATACCGCGCCCGGCCCGCCACCGGCGACGCGCTCGCGACCTTCGGGCTCGATCCCGATTCGACCGGCCGGCACGGCGCCGCGCGGCACAGTTCCGGCCGGTACCCGGTGGCCGCGGCCCCGGAAACGGAGGCGACCACCACCACTGTGCTGCCGAAGCGGCGCCGGGGGAGCACCCTGGCCGCCGCCCACCCCGAGGGTCTGCCCGACCCCGACGCTTTCGACGGTGAGGCCCCTCAGGATTCGCCCGCGAAACACCGATCGACAGCTTCCTCGCTGGGTGCGTTCCAGCGCGCGGTCACCGGCCGCGCCGACGACGAATCCCAGCCGTTCGGCGGACCGATCCAATCACCCGGCAACGGCGCCGCGCGATTGTCCCGTCATTCCATGACAACCGACTGGGAGAACGATCGATGACGATGACATCGGATCCGGCGCAACTGGATTGGCTGCTGCAGCGGTTACTCAGCGAAACCGCCGGCGCGCGGCACGCGGTACTGCTGGCCGCGGACGGCATCCAGATGTGCCATACCGCCGGGTTGACCATGGACCAGGCCGATCGCCTCGCCGCCATCGCCTCCGGAGTGCAGGCCCTGGCCGGTAGCGCCTCGGCGGAATTCGGTAACGGCCGCGGCGGGGTACGCCAGTCGATGACCGAGTTCTACGGCGGGATCCTGTTCATCGTCGGCGCCGGTGCGGGCGCGCAGATCGCGGTCCTGGCCGATGACGATGCCGACGCGGGCCTGGTCGGCGCCCAGATGGCGGCCCTGATCGAGCAGGTGGGAGAGTATCTGTCCGCACCGCCGCGGGGGAGTCGAGCGAGACTGCTGTGAACCGCCCCGGCCGCGACGACGAGCCCGACCGCTTCTACACCCTGACCGGTGGACGCGCCGCCCCGACCACCGACGAATTCGATCCGGTCACCCTGGTGGTGAGCGAATGCGATCCGGCCGCCGCCATGCAGCACGAGCATATGGCCATCCTGGCGATATGCCGGCAGCCGACCGCGGTGGTGGAGATCGCGGCCGAACTGCGGCTGCCGATCGGTATCGCGACAGTGCTGGTCGCGGATCTGCTGCACGCGGGAAAGGTCACCGTCCGCCATCCCGAACTCGCCACGGGACCCTACGGCGACACGTTCGATATCGACATGCTCGAGAAGGTGCTAGTTGGACTCCGTAGCCTTTGACGCCCGCCCCACTCGCGCCCGGGCGCCCCTGCACAACTCGGTGCGGCACGCACTGAAGATCGTCGTCGTCGGCGGATTCGGCGTGGGCAAGACCACGATGGTGCGTGCGGTCAGCGAGATCCAGCCACTGGACACCGAGGCGGTGATGACCAACGCGGGAGTCGGCGTCGACGATCTGTCCGGAGTATCCGGGAAGTCGACCACCACCGTCGCCTTCGATTTCGGGCGTATCAGCCTCGGCGAGGAGTACGTGCTCTACGTCTTCGGCGCTCCCGGGCAGGAACGGTTCTGGTTCCTGTGGGACCGGTTGTTCACCGGGACCCTGGGCGCGGTGGTGCTGGTGGATCCGCGCCGGATCAGCGACTCCTGGTACGCCATCGACCGCCTCGAATACCAGGGCACCCCGTTCGTGGTGGCCTGCAACTCCTTCGAGCCGATCCCCCCGGCGCTGGACGAGGTCCGCGACGCTCTCGATCTGGATCCGCAGGTGCCGCTGTTCGCGACCGATGC
The DNA here is from genome assembly GCF_055586645.1 of Nocardia sp. NPDC049935. NCBI lineage: Bacteria > Bacillati > Actinomycetota > Actinomycetes > Mycobacteriales > Nocardiaceae > Nocardia > Nocardia sp. NPDC049935. The sequence goes on from NZ_JBVJHV010000004.1 coordinate 29,490, forward strand.
GCGGTCGCGGGAATCGAGCAAACAGGTGCTGATCGGGCTCGTCGAACATCTCATCGAGCGGCAGACGCCGCCGGCTCCGGTCGCGGGGGCGGGCGCATGACCCGGGCCGGCCACAACACCGGTATGCCCGCGGCCGCCTGCCCGGTGGGCCGGTCGGGAGCCGTACTGCTGGAGGGGCCGGGGTTCCACACCGATCCCGCACTGCTCTACACCCGGATGCGGTCGGAGCACGGTGCGGTCGTCGCGGTGGAACTCATCGGCCAGATCCCCGCCTGGCTGGTGATCGGCTACCGGGAACTGCATCAGGTCACCACCGACGGCCTGCTGTTCCCCCGGGATTCGAGTCTGTGGAACCAGTGGCCGGCGATCCCGCCGGACTGGCCGCTGCTGCCCATGGTCGGCCGCCCCCAGCCCGGAATCTATTTCACCGCGGGCGCCGCGCACGCCCGGCACGTGGGTCTGGTGGAGCCCGCGCTGGAATCGGTGGATCCGTTCGCGCTGCGGACCGCCTGCGAACATCTGGCCGACAGCCTGATCGACCGGTTCTGCGGTCGCGGTCACGCGGATGTGGTCAAGGAGTTCGCCGAACTGCTTCCGGTGCTCACCCTCGCCTGGATCATGGGCGTCCCCGAATCCGACGGTCCGTATCTCGCGCAGACCATGCAGGCGCTGTGCGACGGTGGGCCCGAGGCGCCCGCGGCCTACCAGCGGTTCGTCGAATACATGCAGCAACTGCTGGCGCAGAAGAAGGCCGAACCGGGGCAGGATCTGGTGTCGCGGATGCTGGCGCATCCCGAACCGTTCGCCGACGAGGAATACGTCCTGAACATGCAGTCGGTTACCGCGGCCGGGCATCTGCCGACCGCCGACTGGATCGGCAACTCGATCCGGCTGATGCTGGTGGACGACCGGTTCGCCGCGGCCTTCGGCGCCGCCCGGCACAGTATCGGCCAGGCGATGACCGAGGTGCTGTGGGAGGACACGCCCACCCAGATCCTGGCCGGACGCTGGGTCGCCCGCGATTCCCGCCTCGGCGAGGTGCTGGTACGCCGCGGAGATATGTTGCTGCTCGGCCTGGCCGCGGCCAACTCCGATCCGCATATCCGCCAGTACAGCGGGCACGGCGCCGATCCCGCCCATTCCGGTAACGCCGCGCATTTCGCGTTCGGGCACGGCGAATACCGCTGTCCCTATCCGGCCCAGCAGATCGCCGAGATCATCGCGCGTACCGGTATCGAGGTGCTCCTCGACCGGTTGCCCGATCTGGATCTGGCGGTTCCGGCCGAATCCCTGGTCCGGCGTCCTTCGCCGTTCCTGCGCGGATTCACTTCCCTTCCGGTCGTTTTCACACCTGTTCCCGCTGTTGGAGGTGGCTCGTGAGCCAGCAATGCCCGCATACCGCGGCCCTGACCATCGACCCCATGGTCGCCGATCTCGCGGGCGAGACCCGGACCCTGTGCGAGGGTCCGGAACTCACGAAGATCGAACTGCTCGGCGCCCCGGCCTGGACGGTCACCCGGCACAACCTGGCCCGCCGGCTGCTCACCGACACCCGCCTGGTCAAGGACCACACCCGGTGGAATCTGTGGCAGTCGGGGGCCGTCACCCGGGAATGGCCGCTGATCGGGATGATCGACGCCGGCCGGTCCATGTTCACCGTCGACGGCGCCGAACATCGCCGCCTGCGCATCAAGACCACTCGCGCCCTGGCGCCCCGCCGGCTGGGCGAACTGCGCCCGAAGATCGAACAGTTCACCGCGGAACTCCTCGACGATCTGGCCGCTGCCGCCGCCGGCGGCGACGCCGTGGACCTCAAACAGGTCTTCGCCTACCCGCTGCCGATGCGGGTGGTCAGTGAACTCATGGGTGTGCCGCGCAGCGACCACACCATGCTGCTGGAGTCGTACAAGAAGTTCTTCTCCCTGCTGACGCCGCACGACGAGCGGATGCGGGTCTTCGCCGAACTCGACGACTACTACACCGAGCTCATCAAGGAGAAGACCGCCCACCCGGCCGACGATCTGACCTCCGATTTCATCCACGACGTCGCCGAGGGCGAAACCCCGCTCACCGAAGCCGAAGTGCACGGCAACCTCAAGGCCCTGGTGGCGGCGGGTCACGAAACCACGGTCAGCCTCATCATCACCACCACCCGGGCGCTGCTCGCGAACCCGGACCAGCTGGCGGCCGTGCGCGCCGGCGACCGCACCTGGGAGGAGGCGATCGAGGAGACCCTGCGCTGGGACGGCCCGGTCATCCACCTGCTGATGCGGTTCGCCACCGAGGACATCACCGTCGGCGATCTCACCATCGAGAAGGGCGACGGGGTGGTCATGTCGTACCGGGCCATCGGCCGCGACCGCGATCTGCACGGCGAGGACGCCGATATCTTCGACCTCACCCGCCCGACCGCCCACCGCAATATCTCCTTCGGCTACGGCCCGCATATCTGCCCTGGCGCCGCCCTGGCCCGGCTGGAAGCGGCGATCGCGGTACCCGCGCTGTTCGAGCGGTTCCCCGATATCCGCAGCGCCGTACCGATCGGCGAAATGGGTAATCTCCCCGTCCTCACCCAGAACGACCCGGCCGCCATGGCTGTGTTGGTGGGAGCGGCTCCGCCGCTCGAGGTTCGGCCCTCCTGAGCGCCTGCTGTCAGGATGTGCTGAACGCCTAGACTCATGGCGTGCGCTTGTATCGTGACCATGCCGTCGTGCTGCGCCAGCACAAGCTGGGTGAGGCCGATCGTATTGTCACGCTGCTGACCAGGGAAAATGGTCTGGTGCGGGCGGTGGCGAAGGGGGTGCGGCGGACGAAATCGAAGTTCGGTGCGCGGCTGGAGCCGTTCGCCTACATCGATGTGCAGCTCTATCCGGGGCGCAGCTTGGACATCGTGACCCAGGTGCACACCGTCGAGGCCAATGCCTCCGCCATCATCGCCGACTACGGTCGCTACACCACCGCGTGCGCCGTCCTGGAGACCGCGGAACGCCTGGCCGGTGAGGAACGTGCCCCGGTGCCCCGCCTGCACACCCTCACCGCGGGGGCATTGCGCGCGATCGCCGAGGGGCAGCGCCCACACGAACTCGTTCTGGACGCCTTCCTGCTGCGGGCCATGGACTACGCGGGCTGGGCCCCGGCCGTCGACGAATGCGCCCGCTGTGCCACTCCCGGCCCGCACCGGGCATTCCATGTGGGCGCCGGGGGAGCGGTGTGCGTCCACTGCCGCCCGCACGGCGCGGTCACTCCGGCGCCCGCGGTGTTCGACCATATGCTCGCGCTGCGGTACGGCCGCTGGGACCTGGTGGAGACGATTCCGGAACCGGCGCGACGGCAGGCCTCCGGATTGATCGCGGCGCATCTGCAATGGCATCTGGAACACACACTCCGCACCCTGCCCCTGATCGAGCGTGCGGGGGCCGCACCGCGCTCCGGGCCCTCCGAGCCCGCGCGGGGGTCGGCGGCTTCTCGCGACGGTGTCGCCTCCGAGGTGGCGGGGAGCGCGTGAACCGGCGGGTGCCCGGACGCGACGGCCCCACTCGGGTGGGCGTCATGAACACAGATAGTCTTTTCGGGTGATCCTGCGTCGTGACTCCGCCGGTTCGGACGTATCCGCGTCTGCCGGTGTTCGCACTGTCCGTCCGCCGTCACCGCATCCGTCCGGCGCGACCCCGCCCGATATCCCGGCCGAGCTGGTGCCGCGGCATGTGGCGCTGGTGATGGACGGTAACGGCCGCTGGGCACAGGAGCGGGGCCTGCCGCGGACGGCGGGGCACGAAAAAGGCGAGGCCGTGCTCATGGACACCGTCGAGGGCTGTATCGAGATCGGTGTGAAGTGGCTGTCGGCGTACGCGTTCTCCACCGAGAACTGGCGACGCAGCCCGGACGAGGTGCGGTTCCTCATGGGCTTCAACCGGGATGTGATCCGGCGCCGCCGGGACGAGATGCACGAGATGGGGGTGCGGGTGCGCTGGGCGGGCCGACGACCTCGGTTGTGGCGCAGCGTGATTCGTGAGCTGGAGACCGCCCAGGAGCTGACGAAGGACAACACCGTCATGACCTTGACGATGTGCGTCAACTACGGCGGTCGCGCCGAGATCGCCGATGCCGCACGGGAGGTCGCGCGCCGGGTGGCGGCGGGTGAGCTCGACCCGGAGAAGGTGACCGAGGACGTGCTGGCCCGGTATCTGGACGAACCGGATATGCCGGATGTCGATCTCTTCCTGCGGCCTTCGGGCGAATACCGCAGTTCGAATTTCCTGATCTGGCAGTCGGCGTACGCGGAGTTCGTCTATCAGGCGACGCTGTTTCCCGATTTCGACCGGCGCAACCTGTGGGACGCCTGCCTCGAATACGCTCGCCGCGACCGCCGGTTCGGGGGCACCAAATGAGCGGGGACGCGGAGTCCGGCGCGCTGGCGCCGGATATCGAATTGAAGGCCCGGGCCGGTGCGGGTCTGGGGCTCTACGATATCGACGTCCGGGTCGACAACGACGGTTCGCTGCGTTTCGACTACGAGGGCGTGCTGTGTTCGGCGAGCGCGTTCACCCTGACGCCCGGTCTGGATGTGCTCTCGCTGACCTGCGTGCTGGCCTGGGATCGCCCGCTGAAACCGCAACTGCACAAGCGGGTGGCGGAACGGAACGCCGCGTTGCAGTTCGGGTCGATCGCGGTGATCGCGCACGACAAACTGGCCGATGTGATCCTGCGCTACACCTTCCCGGCGGCCGGCCTGGACGATCAGGCCCTCACGACCATGCTGCTGCTGGTGCTCGGCGGGGCGGGCGAGGCGCGCAAGGGTCTGCTGCCCTGAGCCCGTGGCCGGTGACGGTTCGTCCGGCTTCCGGCCCGGTCACCGGTGCGGGTCGTGGCTCAGGCCGGGGTGGCGGCGGTGTCCGCCGGCTCGGGCGGCGGGGTGTGCGGGTGATAGCGCCGGTCACCGTAGGGGAAGAGGGTATCGACACCGCGGATGTACCGGTCGCGGTCCAGATCGCCCATGAGCAGGTGTTGGAGTACGAAACCGGGTAGCAACCCGAAGAGCGCGGCCGCCACCGCGTCGAGGTCGCTGTCGGCGGGTAGCCAGCCGGCGGCGTGCATCCGCCCGGCGTACTCGCGCCACATGGACCGGATACCGCTCAGGGTTTCGCGGACGGGTACCGCGGCCTGTTCGTCGGTGAGTGCCAGCGACCAGGCCTGCGGCGCCAGGCGGATCCGGCCGTCGGGGCCGCTCTGGCCGTAGATCCACTCGGTCAGATGGGCGATGAGTTCGGCGGGGGTGGGCAGCGGATCGCCCTCGATGATCTCCAGCATGCGGGTGCGGATATCACCGGCCGCGGTCGTGGCCAGGGCCATGACCAGCTCGTCCTTGCTCTTGAAGTACCGATAGACCGCACCGGCCGACAGTCCCGACTCGGTGAAGACGTCCTGCATGGACGACTGGTGGAACCCTTTGCGGACGAAACACACCCGGGCCGCGTCGAGGATCTGCTGGCGGCGGCGTTCCAGGTGTTCGTCACTGACTCGGGGCATGCCTCCAAAGTAAAACGAATGTTCGTTCTTGACAAGCTCCGGGTCCGGTGAGACGGTGAGTGCACCGAAAAAGAACGAGCCTTCGATTTTCTGGGGAGAACGTCATGAACGTCATCCAGCGCGCGGTCGCCATCGGTGTCGGCGCGGCTCTACTGCAGGCGCTGATGCTGGTCGCCTTCGCCTGGCCGGCCACCAATATCGCGCCGCGTGATCTGCCGCTGGCCGTCGCCGGGCCGCAGGCCGCGATGGTGGAAGGGCGGCTCACCGGCCAGAACCCGGATGCCTTCGAGGTCGTCACCGTCGCCGACGCGGCGGCGGCCCGGGAGGCCATCGCCGACCGTGAGGTCTACGGCGCGATCGTCACCGGCAACGGGGCACCCCAGATGCTGATCGCCACGGGGGCGAGTCCCGCGGTCGCCCAGCAACTCACCCAGATCGGTCAGCAGCTGTCGGGCGCCCCGGCGGCGCAGGTCGAGGACGTCGTCCCGGGCGATCCCGACGACCCGCGCGGGATGGGATTCGGAACCATGGCGCTGCCGCTGGTGATGGCCGGTATCGCCGGAGGTGTGCTGCTGTCGCTGCTGATCCCCACCGCCGCCGGCCGGATCGTCGGCGCCCTCACCTTCGGGATCGCGGGCGGGCTGCTGAGCATGCTCGTCACCCAGACCTGGCTGTCGATCGTTCCCGGTTCCTACCTGATGTTGTCGGCGGTCGCGGGGCTGGTCTCGTTCGCCGTCGCCGGCACCGTGGCAGGGCTGGCCACGGTGATCGGACGGGCCGGTATCGGCGTCGCGGCGCTGACGATGCTGCTGATCGGCAACCCGTTCTCGGCCGCGACCTCGGCTCCGGAACTGCTGCCCCAGCCGTGGGGCACGGTCGGCCAGTTGCTGCCGCCGGGCGCCGCCGCCTCGCTGATCCGCTCGGTCGCGTTCTTCGACGGAGCCGGTGCGCAGAAACCGCTGCTGGTGCTGCTGGCCTGGGCTGCTCTGGCGCTGGTCCTGCTGGGGGTCGGCGTGGTCCGCGACAGCCGGCGCACCGATCCCGAACCCACCGCCGCCGCGGCGGTCCCGGTGGCCGCCTGAGGCGAGTCCGGGCCATGACGACGACAGGCCGCTACCGGTACCGGTAGCGGCCTGCCGCTGTATGGACTCAGCGCCCGCGCGTCACCGGCCGACCGCGGAGCACGCGTGGCAGCTGCCGAAGATCTCCAGGGTGTGGCTGACATCGGTGAACCCGTGGCTGGAGGCGGTACTCGCCGCCCATGCCTCGACGGTGGGTCCCGCGACCTCGACCGTGCGGCCGCAGTGCCGGCAGACCAGATGGTGGTGATGCCCGGTCGAGCACTGCCGGTAGACCGACTCGCCGTTATCGGTGCGCAGTACGTCCACCATCCCGGCGTCGGCCAGTGATTGCAGGGTGCGGTAGACGGTGGTCAGGCCGATGCCCTCGCCGCGCTGCCGCAGTTCGTCGTGTAGCTCCTGGGCCGAACGGAACCTGTCGACGTCCTCGAGTAGCGCGGCGATCGCGTTGCGTTGCCGCGTGGTGCGGATACCGACTGCTCTCCCCGTAGCGGTCCCTTTACCGGTGACCAGGTTCTCGGACACGAATTACCCTTCTTCTTCGGCGTGCGCGACTGCGTCGACCACGATATGCGCGAGATGGTCGTCGACGAGTTCGTAGAGGACCTCGCGGCCCGAACGCTCGCCGTGCACCACCCCGGCCGATTTGAGGATCCTCAGGTGCTGGCTGACCAGCGGTTGTGTGACACCGAGGGCATCGACCAGTTCGTGCACACAGCGCGGCGACTCCCGCAGTTGTAGCACGATGGCGATGCGTACGGGGGCCGCGAGTGCGCGCAGCAGCTCACCGGCGTTCTCCAGTACGGCCCGGGCGGGTATCGGAACCGGTGCGGGGGAGCGGTAGGGGTTGTGCTGCCCGACGGCGGCGGTATCGGTTGTCATGGTCCACTCCTTATTGGAAACCGGTCCCATTTTGATATGCAATGATATGCATGTCAAATGTCCATGCCGTGGTGGGTGCGAAACCCCGTGGCGTCGGCCATTAGGCTGTACAGGATCGCCCGATCCACGGCCCGCGGGCAACCGCCGTGGACGGCCGCGATCGCATCGCCCGATCCGGGCGGTGTACTACTGGCGATTCGTAGTGGATGGAGAATTCTCGCGTGGCACCCAAGTCGAAGGTGGACACCGTTGCCAACCTCGCCAAGCGCCGGGGGCTGGTGTACCCGTGTGGTGAGATCTACGGCGGTACCAAATCGGCGTGGGACTATGGTCCGCTCGGCGTCGAGCTGAAGGACAACATCAAGAAGCAGTGGTGGCGCGCCATGGTCACCAGCCGCGACGATGTGGTCGGCCTCGACTCCTCGGTGATCCTCCCGCGGCAGGTCTGGGTGGCCTCCGGCCATGTGGAGACCTTCTCCGATCCGCTGGTGGAATCCCTGCACACCCACAAGCGCTACCGGGCCGACCATCTACTCGAGGCCTACGAGGCCAAACACGGCCGCCCGCCGGCCAACGGCCTGGCCGATATCAACGACCCGGAGACCGGTCAGCCCGGTAAGTGGACCGAACCCCGGAATTTCTCCGGCCTGCTCAAGACCTATCTGGGCCCGGTCGACGACGAAGAGGGCCTGCACTATCTGCGCCCGGAGACCGCGCAGGGCATCTTCGTGAACTTCGCCAATGTGATGACCACCGCGCGTAAGAAGCCGCCGTTCGGTATCGCCCAGATCGGCAAGAGCTTCCGCAACGAGATCACCCCCGGCAACTTCATCTTCCGCACCCGCGAATTCGAGCAGATGGAGATGGAGTTCTTCGTCAAACCGGGCGAGGACGCCGAATGGCACAAATACTGGATCGACACCCGTTTCGACTGGTACACCGGCCTCGGCATCGATCCGGAGAACCTGCGCCTGTTCGAGCATCCGAAAGAGAAGCTCTCGCACTACTCCGCCGGCACCACCGATATCGAGTACCGGTTCGGATTCCAGGGCGGTGAATGGGGCGAGCTGGAAGGTATCGCCAATCGCACCGATTACGACCTGTCCACGCACGCCAAACATTCCGGCGCGGAACTGAGCTACTACGACCAGACCGCCGAGGAACGCTACGTCCCGTACGTGATCGAGCCGGCCGCCGGTCTGACACGGTCGCTCATGGCGTTCCTGGTGGACGCCTACGCCGAGGACGAGGCCCCCAACGCCAAGGGCGGCGTCGACACCCGGACCGTGCTGCGCCTGGACCGCCGGCTCTCTCCGGTGAAGGCCGCGGTACTGCCGCTGTCGCGTAACGCCGACCTCACCCCGAAGGCCAAGGATCTCGCCGCCCGGCTGCGCCGCAACTGGAACATCGAATTCGACGACGCCGGTGCCATCGGCCGCCGCTACCGCCGTCAGGACGAGATCGGCACCCCGTTCTGCATCACCGTCGATTTCGACACCCTCGACGATCAGGCGGTCACGGTCCGCGAACGCGACACCATGGCCCAGGAGCGGATCGCCCTCGACCAGGTCGAGGGTTACCTGGCCCAGCACCTGATCGGCTGCTGACCGCGTGCCCTCGCTCCCGCTCCGCCGGGAGCGAGGGGCCCGCACCCCTCGATAGCATCGGGGGGTGATCACCATCGAAAAGTCCTACACCGGCCATGTCGAACCCGGCGGCGCCGCGCAGCGCCGCGAGGTGCCGGGCGCCCGGGTGACCAAGATGTCGGTCGGCCCGATGGACAACAACACCTATCTGATCCAATGCGCCGCCACCGGCGCGACCCTGCTCGTCGACGCCGCCAACGACGCGGACCGTATCCTCGCGCTCATCGGCCAGGAAGCCACCGGTGGTATCGACCTGATCGTCACCACCCACCAGCACGCCGACCACTGGCAGGCCCTCGCCGCCGTCGCCGAATCCACCGGCGCCCCCACCGCCGCCCATTCCCTCGACGCCGAGCCCCTCCCGGTCACACCCCACCGCATCCTGGCCGAGGGCGATACGATCACCGTCGGCGATCTGACGCTGGAGATCATCCACCTGGTCGGCCACACCCCGGGGTCGGTCACCCTGGTCCTCACCGACGGGTCCGGCCGCACCCACCTCTTCACCGGCGATTGCCTGTTTCCCGGTGGAATCGGAAAGACTTGGCGCCCAGGCGATTTCGAGACCCTGCTGGAAGGTGTGACCACCAAACTGTTCGATCGCTACGGCGACGACACCGTGGTCTACCCGGGCCACGGTGACGACACCACCCTCGGCGCCGAGCGACCCCAGCTGGGGGAGTGGCAGAGCCGAGGCTGGTGACCCACCGGCCCCGGCCGTGGATACGCCACCGCCCTCGGTGCGTACGGTTACGCAGCCGAGGGCGGTGAGGGTGATCAGGCCAGGCCGACCAGCTGACCGCGGAGCCAGGACAGGGCGGTGGCGCCCCCGGCGACCTGATAGCTCGGGTAGCTCTGGTGGATTCCGGATTTCACGAAATCGTCGACCTGCTGCCGGCGCTCCTCATAGGCGTCGTTGTTGAGCTGGTCGTGCAACAGGCCGAGGCCGCCGGCGGCGAGGGCGTCGTTCAGCAGTTCGACGCCCAGTGAGTGGTAGTTGCCGAGCTGGGTGGGGTCGGCGTTGGAGACCTGGGCGAAGAAGCCGGCGATCCGGGCGGCGAAATCGCCGTCGGGGGTGGAGCAGTAGAGGTCGCCGACCGCGCAGAAGGTGTAGGTGCGGTTGCTCAGCCAGCCGAAACCGGTGAGGCGCGGGCCGCCGGCGCCGGCGCCGGGAACCGGCGGGCCGATGAGGACGTCGGTGGGGGAGCGGCGCGGATCGGCGATCAGGCCGACCAGGGCGACCCGGTCGGCGGGGACGATACCGAGCCCGGTGCCGATCTCGGAGGCGAGGTCGCCGGCGGCGTCGGCGCCCTGGCTGTAGCCGAGCAGGGCGAAGCGGGTGTTGCCGCAGCGACCGGCGACCTCGGAGATCAATCCTTTGGCGCCGGCGATGGCTTCGTTCTTGGACCGGCCGTAGACCTCGCCCTCCCACGGGAAGGCCGTGGCGGTATAGGCGACGTAGTCGCTGTAGGCGCCGCGGGGCAGGCCGTCGGCGACCGCAGCCAGCATGCCCTTGCCGGGCTCGGCCTTCGAGGTCTCCCACGTCCCGGGGATCGCCACCACATACAGGCCCGGGCAATTCGCGGGTGTGGCGTGGGCGGTCGTGGCGACCGCGGGTGCGAGGACCGAGGCGAGGGTGACCGCCAGACCGGCGGTGGCGCTCTTCCATCGAGGAAACATCGTGTACTCCATGTGCTCACCGAGACGGCCACCGGCCGTTCATCTGTTCCCAGGGTTCCCAAAACAGTCGACGGGCATGCCGCGGCGATGCGGCCGACACGTACGAAAAAGCGGGCCCACCGCGACCGGAGGTTTTCCGGCGCGCAGCGGAACTCGCCGTGTCATAGCAAATCACAAATGCGCGCGTTTCGGCGTGTGAAAGGTACGCGTGTTCGTCCCGGATCAACGCGATATTCACGAAGAGGCCGGGTGCCGCCGCGGCAGCACCCGGCCCGGATCAGATGCGCGCCACCGGCTCCTGGAGTTCGGTGACCCATTTGTTCTCGTCCACATCCCAGACCAGCGTGACCTCACGGCCCGCCCCCACGGTGCGGTACCCGTTCTCCTCGATCCACCGGGTCAGGTCCTGGTGGGGTTCCAGGGCGCCGTCCATGCTGCCGCGATGGATCTGGGTGGCGGCCAGCGGCATCGCGGGCAGGTCGACGACGGTGTAGTCCGGTGCGGCACCGGGTTCGGCGGTGACCGGCATCGCGGCGTGCGCGAGCACCGACCCGTCGGCGTGCTGGTCGTAGTAGACGACGGCGGGGCCGACGATGGCGACGCCGGCCCGGTCCAATCCGTCGCACAGATCCGTGAACAGCCGCTGGACCGCCGGGCCGATCGCCTCGGGGGTGAAATCGGCGACGACGGTGCTGCGTTCGGCCACCCGGACCGCCGGGACGGATTTGATGACGATCTCGTCGGTAGGCATGGCGCCCTCCCTTTCGATGATGCGGAGTCTCGCCTCGACCCGGATGAGCCGGTCCCGGTCGGCGGTGATCCGCTGCTCGATCTCGGCCCGGCGCAGGGCGAGCATGCCGCGCAGTTCCGGACCGGTCACCGCGTCGCCGAGGACCCGGCCCACCTGATCGAGGGTGAAGCCGAGTTCCTTCAGCGCGATGATGCGGTTCAGCCGGGCCAGCTGCCCGACCTCGTAGTAGCGGTAGCCGCTCACCGGATCCACCCGGGCGGGTACCAGCAACCCGAGCCGGTCGTAGTGGCGCAGCATCCGTACCGACACCTGCCCGTGCCTGGCGAAATCTCCGATACTCAACATGACGCCTCCGGTTCTATGGTCTGACACGGGGAGAGGGTCAAGCCGCGGCCCCGAGCGCGCCGTGTCCCGGGTACGGACCCCGCCTGGCAGACTTGTGTGGTGACTTGGGCACCAGTGCGTACTCGACCGGACTCGCGTGCCGATTCCGGCCGTTCGCGCGGGATCGGTGCCGCCATCGTGCGCTGGGGCGGCCGTCTGGTCGGTGGAGCCCTGGTGGTGGGCCTGGTACTGCTGGGCGGTACCGCGGTGCGGGTATGGCAGGTGGCGCGGATCGAGGACTACACCCCGGCCGATGCCATCGTGGTGCTGGGCGCCGCCCAGTATTCGGGTACGCCCTCGTCGGTGTTCGAGGCGCGGCTCTATCAGGCGGAGAAACTGTACGAGCAAGGTGTTTCGGATCTGGTGATCACGGTCGGCGGTAAGCAGGAGGGCGACCTCTACACCGAGGCCGCGTCCGGGAAGATGTATCTGATGGAGGCCGGTGTCCCGGCGGATTCCATCCTCGCCGTGGAGACCGGATCCGACACCCTGCGCAGTGTGGAGGCCGTGGCCACCGCGATGCACGAGCGCGGGCTCGATTCCGCGGTGCTGGTCAGCGACCCGTGGCATTCGCTGCGCACCCGCACCATGGCCCGCGACGCCGGTATCGACGCCTGGACCGCGCCCACCCGCACCGGCCCCGCCGTGTACACCCGGGAATCGCAGGCGCACGGCATCGCCCGCGAGACCGCGGCCCTGCTCTGGTATCAGCTCACGCATTTCTCCGCGGATTTCAGCTATACCGCCGGGCAGTGAGCCCTTCACCCGCTCGTGCCACCGAACACGCCGACCGGTCACCACCCGGTGGCAGACTCGTGCGATGAGCTACACCGAGCACGATCGCGAACGCCTGGTCACCGAGGCGCCCAAAACGGCCGGCCTGGTCGATCCGGGTGTTTCCGGCAACGGCCACCGCAGCGAATTCGCGCGCGACCGTGCCCGGGTGCTGCATTCGGCCGCGCTGCGGCGATTGGCCGATAAGACCCAGGTCATGGGTCCGCGGGAAGGAGACACGCCCCGGACCCGGCTCACCCATTCGCTGGAGGTCGCCCAGATCGGGCGCGGGATCGCCGACGGGCTGGGATGCGATCCCGATCTGGCGGAACTGGCGGGTCTGGCGCACGATATCGGCCACCCGCCCTACGGGCACAACGGTGAGAAGGCACTCGATCTGTTCGCGGCCGATGCGGGCGGCTTCGAGGGCAACGCCCAGAATCTGCGCATCCTCACCCGGCTCGAACCGAAGGTGCTCGACGCCGACGGCAGCAGCGCGGGCCTCAATCTCACCCGTGCCGCGCTGGACGCGGCGATCAAATATCCCTGGCAGCGCGCGGAACCGGGCGGCAAATTCGGCGCGTATGCCGTCGACGCCGAGCGGCTGGCCTGGGTCCGCAAGGATGCGCCGGAACGCCGGCCGGCACTGGAATGCCAGGTTATGGACTGGTCCGATGATGTCGCGTACTCGGTGCACGATGTCGAGGACGGCATCATCGCCGGACGGATCGATCTGCGGGCGCTGGCCGATCCGGTGGAGCGGGCGGCGCTCGCCGAACTCGGGCGCGTGCAGCACCGCGATCTGACGATCGACGATCTGGTGGCGGCGGCGCGGCGGTTGTCGGAGCTGCCGGTGGTCGCGGGGGTGTTCACCTACGACGCCACCCTCACCAGTTCGGTTGCGCTGAAGCGGCTGACCAGCGAACTCGTCGGCAGATTCGCGAACGCGGCGGTGGTGGCGACCCGCGAGGCCTGGCCCGGAACACCGGCCCGCTACTCCGCCGACCTGGTGGTTCCCCCGGTGGCCGCCGCCGAGGTCGCGATCCTCAAAACGGTGGCGCTGCGCTATGTCATGTCCGATCCCGACCACAAACTGCGCCAGGGCGAACAGCGCGACCGGCTGACCGCCGTCGCCGAACACCTGCTGGTCACCGGCCCCGCCGCACTGGACCCGATCCTGCAGCCCTGGTGGGAGGCCGCGGTCGACGACGCCGCCCGGGTCCGGGTGATCGTCGACCAGATCGCCTCCTACACCGAGAGCCGGCTGGAGCGGGTCGCGGCGCAGCTGTAGGGCGGCCCGCGCTGCCCTCTAGACTCGACTTCCGTGACCGGACGAATACCAGCTCGCGATATCACCGCCATTCGGGAGCGTGTCCGGATCGAGGACGTGGTGAGCGAGTACGTCACGCTCAAGAACGCCGGACCGCAGTCGATACGCGGGCTGTGCCCGTTCCACGACGAGAAGTCCCCGTCCTTCCACGTCCGTCCGCATCTGGGCCTCTTCCACTGTTTCGGCTGCGGTGAGGGCGGCGATGTCTACGCGTTCCTGCAGAAGATCGAACACATCGGGTTCGTGGAGGCGGTGGAGCAGCTCGCCGACCGGATCGGGTTCCGGATCAACTACGAGGGCGGCGGCACGTCCGTCCAGCGCGACCGCGGGACCCGGTCCCGGCTGGTCGCCGCCAACGCCGCGGCCCACGAGTTCTATATGGAGCGTTTGCGCGGTCCCGACGCCACCATGGCCCGCAAATACCTCACCGACCGCAATTTCGACGAGGCCGCCTGGACCCACTTCGGCTGCGGATATGCCCCCGACGGCTGGGACACGCTCACCAAACACCTGCTGAACCGCGGTTTCGATTTCAAGGAACTGGAGGCGGCCGGCCTGTCCAAACAGGGGCGGCGCGGGCCGATCGACCGGTTCCACCGGCGGTTGCTGTGGCCGATCCGCAACCTCGGCGGGGATGTGATCGGTTTCGGGGCCCGCAAACTGTTCGACGACGACACCATGCCGGGTAAATACGTCAACACCCCGGAAACGCTGCTGTACAAGAAGTCTCAGGTGTTGTTCGGGCTCGACCACGCCAAGCGCGAGATCGCGAAGAGTCACCAGGCGGTGGTGGTCGAGGGTTACACCGATGTCATGGCCATGCATCTGGCCGGGGTGAAAACCGCGGTGGCGGCCTGCGGCACCGCGTTCGGCGACGATCATTTCTCCGCCCTGCGGCGGCTGCTGATGGACGACAACTTCTGGCGCGGCGAGATCATCTTCACTTTCGACGGCGATGCGGCCGGCCAGGCCGCCGCGCTCAAGGCGTTCCTCGGCGATCAGAAGGTGTCCGGCCAGACCTACGTGGTGGTGACGCCGGACGGCGAGGATCCGTGTGAGCTGCGCCAGCGCGCCGGTGACGCCGCCCTGCGGGATCTGGTGGCCCGCCGGGAACCGCTGTTCGATTTCGCGCTGCGCCAGGAGATCGCCAAACGCGAGGACAGCCGCACCCGGGCGCTGACCTACGACAGCCAGGTCGAGGTGATGCGCTGGGCGGTGCCGATCGTCGCCCAGATCAAGGATCACGGCCTGCGTAAACGCTATGCCACCCAGCTGGCGGAATGGACCGGCTGGCAGGATCCGCAGCTCGTCTACCGTCGCGTCGACGAGGAGGCCCGCAAGATCCGCGGGGCGGCCGCCGCGCCCGCCCGGGCCAACCGCGACGACCGGTCCGGGGGCTCGTCCGGCGCCGCGGCCCGCCCCGATCCCCGGGACCCCGTTCTGCGCTCGCAGCGGCAGGCGCTCGCCGCCGGTCTGCAGTATCCGGAAATCGCGGGCCCGGCGTTCGATGCCCTGGAAGCCGACGCCTTCACCCATCCCGCCTATATCGAGGTGCGCCGGCTCATGGCCGAAGCGGGCGGGACCGGGGCCGGGTTGTCGGGCGCGGACTGGATCCACGCGATCGGCGACCGCACCGACGACCTGACGCTGCGTGCCATGATCTCGGAACTGGCCAGTGAGCCGTTACCGGTGAAAACGACCAACGATATTCCGCGCTTCATCACCGGGGTGCTGGCCAATGCCCAGGCGGCATGGGTCGGCCGCCAGATCGCGGAACTCAAATCCCGCCTGCACCGGGTGTCCTCGGTGGACGACCCGGACACCTATATGGCCCTGTTCGGCGATCTGGTGGCACTGGAGCAGTACCGCAAGAGCCTGCTCGAGCAGGCCATGGGCAACGACGGCCGGTCGGCCGCGGGTTAACGCCGGCGCAGCTGGTCGTGCGGGACCATCACCGTGGTGTGCTCGTCCAGCGGCTCCATCGGCTCGAGCTTCGGCTGCGTGCTCAACCGATCCGACAGCCGCTGCCGGCTCACCATGACCAGCTTGCGCGTCACCGGGCTGCCGGCCACCGCACGGGCGCTCGCGCTGATCTGCTCATAGCGCGCCCGTCCGGCCTTACTGCCCAGCACATAACCGGCAGCGATACCGATGATCAACCGCAGCATTTCGGTCGAGCTCCTCCCAGTAGTCCGTGCCGCCCCATCCTGCCCGACCGCACCGACACCTGTCGATCCGGCGCCACGGCGGACCGGCCGCTCAAACCCGGTTTTCCCGCCCGTCGTCCGGCCCGACCCCGCGATTTGGGCGCGCACCCACCCATACGCTAGAGTTTCCTCTCGGCCAGCCCGGTACGGGCGGGGCCGCCGAGCAATCCCCTATAGCTCAATTGGCAGAGCAGCCGACTGTTAATCGGCAGGTTACTGGTTCGAGTCCAGTTGGGGGAGCAGAAACAGTCCCTCTACCGGTATCGACCGACCGAGGGATTTTCTCTTTTCCGGTCGAATGAGTCGCGCGTGCGGATGGGTCAGTAGTCGAGAGCGTGTTCCGGCTGGCAGACATGCATCGGTGACGGCAGGTACCGGGTGACGGCATCCAAGAGCGTGGCGAAATCGCCCGGCGGTGCCGCTTCGCACAGGACGGGCACCGCTTCCCCGAGACGCGTGAGGTTGCGGATGCGGTCGTGTAGTTGTTGCGGTGTGCGCATCGGGACCAGATCTACGACCTCGGCGAACCCGGTACCGATCCCGTGGGGGAGTTGCAGCGTCAACGGTGACGCCCCGTGCATATCCGCGATGGTCCGGATGCAGCGGTCGAAATCGGCGTCGGGGTGATCGAGTCCGGTCACCAGGCACAGCCGGGCCACCTGATGGTCGTCGGCGACCCGCAGGACGGTTTCGAGTTTCGGGGCGCGCGGTACGGCGGCGTTCATCACCGCGACCAGACCGTCCGTCATCCGGATGGCGCGTTCCAGGGCCTCGATGGGGGCATGGCTGGACAGTTCGGTGAAACGGATCAGGTGCTCGACGCGGTCGGTGGTCCATCCGACCGTCGTCCCACCGCTCGTTCCGGTGCAACCACGGAACAGGCGGTGCGCGACCCGGATCGTCTCGTCGGGGTCCCCGACGATCGTGACATTGCGAATCGAGTGCGGATCAATCGTGTTGGTGCCCATCGCGTTGCGGTACTCCAGGTCGATTCGAGGACGCCGTCGCCTCCTCAATTCGGTCTCACGGTACCTCCGGTGGCGCGCCGGGGGAGCGGATTCCCGCCCCAAAGTAGAACGTGTTCCTATAACGTCGGGTCTGTGCAGAAGGAACAACGCCCCGCCGTGGCCGACTGGTTCACCGCGGACGACGGCACTGTGCGCCTGAAGGGCAGTCGCTGTACTGCCTGCGGCACGCCGTATTTCCCGCGGAACACGCTGGCCTGCCGCAACCCGCAGTGCGCCGGCCCGAAAGACGGCTCCGAACTGGCCGAATACCTGTTCTCCACCCGTGGCCGCATCTGGTCGTACGCCGACGCCCGGTACAAACCGCCCGCGCCCTACGTCTCGCCCGATCCGTTCGAACCGTATGTGGTCGCGGCGGTGGAGCTCGAGGTCGAGCAGATGGTGATTCTCGGCCAGGTGGTGCGCGGTCTCACGGTGGACGATCTGGCCGTCGGCATGCCGGTCGAGCTGACCCTCGGCGTGCTGTACGAGGACGAGGAAGCGGAACACACGGTGTGGATGTGGAGGCCGGTCGATGACCGAGAATGATCGCGATATCGCCGTCCTCGGTGCGGGTATGCACCAGTGGGGGAAATGGGGGCGCAATTTCGTCGAATACGGTCTGGTCGCCGCCCGCGCGGCGCTGGCCGACGCCGGGGTGGACCATCGTGACGTCGGCTATATCGCCGGCGCGGATACGATCCGCAACGGCTATCCCGGGTTCGTCTCCGGGGCGACGTTCGCCCAGGCACTGGGCTGGTCGGGCGCGCGGATCTCGAGCAGCTACGCCGCCTGCGCCTCGGGTGCGCAGGCCGTCGCCAACGCGCGCGCCCAGATCCTGGCCGGATTGTGTGAGGTGGCGCTGGTGGTCGGCGCGGATGCCGCGCCGAAAGGTTTCTTCCAGCCGGTCGGCGGGGAACGCCGTGACGATCCGGACTGGCTGCGGTTCCATCTGCTCGGGGCCACCAACCCCATCTATTTCGCGCTCTACGCCCGCCGGCGGATGGCGTTGCACGGCGCCACGCTCGACGATTTCGCCGCCGTCAAGGTGAAGAACGCCCGGCACGGGCTCAACAACCCGTATGCCCGCTACCGCAAAGAGGTATCGGCCGAGGATGTCGCCGCCTCGGCGATCGTCTCCGACCCGTTGCGGCTGCTGGATATCTGCGCGACCAGTGACGGCGGCGCCGCGCTGGTGCTGACCTCGATGGAGTACGCACGCCGCCACGGGCTCACCGACCCGGTCCGGATCCGGGCGCTGTCGACGGTCACCCCGACCTTCCCCAAGACCGAGATCGACCTGCCGGATTTCGCGACGGATTCCGCCGTCGCCGTCGAGCCGCCGCCGCGCGGGTTCCGAGCCGCCGTCGCCCACGCCGCCTACGAGGAGGCGGGACTCGGGCCGGAGGACCTGTCGCTCGCGGAGGTGTACGACCTCTCCACCGCGCTGGAACTGGACTGGTACGAAGATATCGGGCTCTGTGAGACGGGCGGCGCGGAGGCGCTGCTCCGCAGTGGCGCAACGACATTGGGTGGCCGGATACCGGTGAACCCCAGTGGCGGGCTGGCCTGTTTCGGGGAGGCGATCCCGGCCCAGGCGATCGCTCAGATCTGCGAACTCACCTGGCAGTTGCGCGGACAGGCCGAGGGCCGTCAGGTGGACGGTGCCCGCGCGGGAATCGCGGTGAACCAGGGTCTCTTCGGTCACGGTTCGGCGATCATCGCCACCCGCTGACACCGGGACAGGTCCGGCTATCCCGCGACCGTGCGGGGTAGCCGGGCGGTGAGATCGTCTTGCGCCGCCGGGTCAGATCTCGCGGGTGGCCGAATGGGTGAGCAACCCGGACGAGATCAGCAGCAGACCGCTGGCGTGGAAGATGGCGCCCACCCCGATCAGGCCGGAGAGACTTCCCGCCACCACCGGTACCGCGACCTGGCCGATCCGGTTGCCCGCCAGCCGGACCGCGAGCGCGGCGGCCCGGTTGCGCGAATCGGCGATCACCGTGACCCAGGACATGGTGAGCGGCTGGCCGACACCCCAGAAGAATCCCATCAGCAGCATGGCCAGCATGAGCGGGACGACCGCCGAGGTGAACGGTACGAGGGCCATGGGGACGCCCGAGGCGAGCGTCGCGGAGACGAGCAGCCAACGCCGCGGCACCTTCCGGAGCAGGACGGGCATCGTCGCGCGGGACAGCACCGAGGTGACGGTCCGCGCGGTGAGCAGGGCGGTCACCGTGGCGACGCTGAGACCCATCTGCTGCCCGAGGACGGGCAGATAGGCCATCAGCAGATCCATCGCGGTGAGCACGGTCAGGCTGGAGTAGATGGCCGGTTTCATACCCGGCGTGGCGAGCAGCCGGAAGGTGGACTGCTGTCCGTCGACCGCGTCGGACCGGCTGACCCGGGTGGTGCTCCCGGGTGCGAAGAGGAAGGCCGGCAGGACGGCCGCGGCGGCGATCGAGGCCATCACCAGCAGTGCCGGACCGGTACTGACCGCGCCCGAATCCTGAGTGGTGAGCGTGGCCACCAGGCCGGCGATCGGGAAGCCGAGCAACTGTCCGACGGAGACACTCAGGGTGAGGTGCCCGAACCGCGAGTCCATGTGCTCGGGCGGTGACCAGAGCGCGACCATGCTCTGACAGGCCACGGTATGCAGCATCTGGGCGAGCCCGAGCAGTGCGCTGGCCGTTCCGAGTACGAACAGCTGGGTGCTCGCGGCCGCCAGGACCACCGCGACCACGGTCAGGCACAGTCCCAGGCGCAGTGCCGGGACGGCCAGCCCGCGGTCGACGGCCCGGCCGATCCGGAGCGCGACGACGAGCGGCAGTACGGCGAACGCCGCGGTGATGAGTCCTACGGCGAGACCGTCTCCGCCCAGCGCCAGCGCCCGGTAGGAGATCAGCGTGCGGACACCGCTGAGCACGGTGTGGGAGAGCAGCGATACGGTCGCGACGGCAAGGAACCAGGTGGGCCGTCCCACGACCGGGTCAGTGCCCGGACTCGGTGACGACCGGGTCGGATCCCTCGGATCCGCCGGCCCGGAGATCGGTATCGGTCTGGCGCAGTTCCCAGGCGTGCAGGACATGATCGCGCATGGCGGCGCGGGCGGCTGCGCCGTCGCGCTGCTCCAGCGCCGCCAGGATCAGGTCGTGGTCGTGATCGAGTGCCTCGCAGAAGGATTGGACGCCCCACAGCGTGACCGACGGTTTGAATCGCTCCCACAGGTGGCGGACCGAGTCGATCACCGCGGCCGAGGTACTGGCGTAGATGCTGAAGTGCAGCTCGCGGTTGAGGACCGAGAGCCGGGCCGGATCCTCGCCGGCGGCCGTCGCGCGCACCAGGTCGTCGTTGGCGCGCAGGACCGCCCGGAAATCGTCGTCGGTCATACGCTCGCAGGCGATTTCGCAGGCGAGGCCCTCGAGTTCGGCGCGCATCCGGTAGAGATCCCGGGCCATCTGCGGCGTGAAGTCCCGCACGGTGGCGCCCCGGTGGCTGGTGTAGTCGACGGCGCCGTCGGCGGCGAGGATCCGCAGCGCTTCCCGCACGGGCGTGGGGCTCACGCCGTATCGCTTGGCGATGGCGGTCTGGCGTAGCTGATCGCCGGGATTGATGACACCGGAGTCCATATCGGCCCTCAGACGCTCCAGCACGTAGGCGGTACGGCTCTGCGGCAGGGGTGCGTTGGTTTGGGTCACTGCGGTCGGCTCCTGATCGGACTCGGATCGTCTCGCGCCAGCGCGCCGTAACGCCGACTGGCCGGGGGAGGCTCAGCGTATCACGACAATATTCGATAGATCAGAAAAAAGATTCTATAGAACATATTGACTAGAGCCGGAAACCTCTGCCAGGGTTATGACCTGGCTCACGTGACCGTCTTCACGTGAGCGAGCTCACGAAGCACGACCGCATCACCAGGAGGCACCCGGTGGCCGATGTTCACAACCGGCGATGGACAGAGTTGGGGGAGCGTGACCGCGAACAACTCCGGCTGCTGCTCGTCGACGCTTTCGCGCTCGCCGCGGCGGGTACCGCCTCGCGGGACGCCCAGCGGGTCCTCGCCGGTCTGCGGGCGGTCGGTGGCGGCGAGGTCCGGGTGCCGTGGACGGACCTGAGACTGTCCGCCCCGGCCGCCGTGGCCGGGACCTCCACTCTCATCCACGCCTGGGATTTCGACGACACCCACGACGAGGCGGTGGTGCACACCGCGAGTGTGGTGGTGCCGGCCGTGCTGGCGGCCGCCGCCACCGCCGGAGCGAACGGCGAGAGCATCGCGGACGGCCTGGTCACCGGTGTCCATCTGCTGTCCCGGCTGGCCCGGGTGACCGGTCCCCGGCCCGGTGTCATCCGGACGGCGGGCCTGGGCGCTCTCGCGGCCGCGGCGGCCGCCGCCACCGTCTGGGGACTGCCCGGCGACGGTGTGGAGCACGCCGTGGCGCTGTCCCTGGGCGCGGCACTGGCGCCGGGCACCCGGCAGGCCGTGGTGGACGGGTCGGTGGCCAAACGGATCCAGCCGGGGCTCGCCGCGCAGTTCGGTATCACCGCCGCCGCCCTCGCCGCCCAGGGCGTCGAGGGGCCGAGTGGCTGGCTGGCGGGCGACTTCGGGCTCGCGCCGGGTTCGGGGGCGGTATGGGACGACCTGTTCGCCGGGGATTTCGAAGGCCGCTGGGTGGCCTTGAAGCCCTATCCCGCCTGCCGCTACACGCACGCGGCGCTCGCGGCCGCGCAGACTCTGCGGGACCGGCACCCGCACTGGGACGAGATCGACGAGGTGCGGGTGCATGTACCGGAAGGTCCGGCGTACGCGCTGGTCTCCCGGCCCTACCGGGACCGCGGCGCCCCGCTGGTGGATGCCCAGTTCTCCATTCCGTGGCAACTCGCGGCCCTGTGGGTCACCGGCCGCTACGACCTGACCACATTGCACGGGGGCGGTCTCGGCGATCCCGGTATCGCCGCGGCGGCCGCCCGGATCGTCGTCGAACAGGACCTCCCGGAAAGCGCGGTGATGACCGGCGCCCGCGTCGAGATCCGTACGGCCGCCGGCGCGTTCGCCGTCGCCGAGGCGCCGATGCCCGGGGCCGACGGTACAACCTGGCAGACGCTCCTGCGCAAGGCCGAATCCTGCCTGCGGGTCGCCGGTCACACCGACCCCGCCGGCGCGGCCGGCGCGCTCCGGGAACTGGCCGGGCGGTTGCCCGATCTCGACGCGTCCGCGCTGACCGCCGCCCTCGAACGCACGACAACACTTCGACCGTAACGAGAGACGATAGGAAACCGTTGATGGATTTCAGCCTCACCCCCGAACAGACCGCCCTGGTCGAATCGGTGACGAAACTGGCCGAGCGTGAATTCGGCGAACGGGCCTTCACGCGTACGGAGTTCGCCTGGGACAGCCTGGAAGTCCTGGCCCGCAACGACCTCACCGGTCTGACACTGCCCGTCGAACTCGGCGGCCAGGGCGCGTCGCTGCTGGACGCGGTGCTGGTCATGATGGCGATCACGAAGGTGTGCCCGCACAGCGCCGATGCCCTGCAGGCGAGCAACTTCGGTGCGATCCGCCAGGTGGCGAACTTCGGCTCCGACTTCGTGAAGGCCGAGGTGCTCCCGCTGTTCCTCCAGGGGAAAGCACTGGTGACGGCGGGTATGTCCGAGCCCGAGGCCGGAAGCGCGCTGACCGATCTGCGCACCACCGCCCGGATCGAGGGCGACCACGTCGTTCTCAACGGCCAGAAGTGCTGGAACTCGCACGGGCCCGATGCCACGCATTCGGTGGTCTGGTGCCGGTTCGGGCCGAGTTCTCGCGATATCGGAGCCGTGCTGGTGCCGTTCGACTCACCGGGGTTCTCCCGGGGCAAACGCGAATACCACATGTCCGGGGAATCGCACTGCCAGCTGTTCTTCGACGAGTGCACGGTTGCCAAGGAGTACGTCCTCGCCGACAGCGGAGCGCTGAAGAAGATGCTCTCGATCTTCGGTGTGGAGCGGATGGGTAACGCGTCACGCGCGCTGGCGCTGGCGGAGAAGGCCTACGACCTGGCGGTCGAACACGCGTCGGTGCGCACCCAGTTCGGGAAGAACCTCTGCGAGTTCCAGGGTCTGCAATGGAAATTCGCGGATATGAAGGTCGAATTGGACGCCGCGAAGATGCTGCTACTGCGCGCGGTGGCCAATGCCGACGCCGGCACCCCGGATTCGACCGAGGCCGCGATCGCGAAACTACACGCCAACCGCACCGCCTTCGCCGTCGCCAACGACGCCATGCAGATCTTCGGCGCCAGCGGCTACTCCCAGGAGTTCCCGCTGGAGTACATCGTCCGGCGGACCCGTGGCTGGATGATCGCGGGCGGTTCGGTCGAAATCCTCAAGAACACCATCGCCGGGTCGATCTTCGGCCGGCGTTTCGACCAGCGCGCCGGGGCGGTGGCCCGATGACCGCCGTGGCGCGCACCGCGACCTCGCTGGACGGCGCCACCGACGCCCTCGTCTCCTGGGTGCTCGACTCGGCCACCCCCGAACTGCCCGCGGCGGTCGCGCACCATGTCCGCCGCCTGCTGGTCGATTACACGGCGGCGGTAGTTCCCGGTTCCACCACGGCGGTCGCCCGTGCGGTCGCCACCCACGTCGCCGCGACCTACGGCGGCACGGGCGCCACCGCGGTCGGCCTCGGCACGGTCTCCGCGCCGGGCGCCGCCCTGCTCAACGGGACCAGCTGCCACAGCCTCGAGGTGGACGACGGGTACACCCCCGGTTCCGTGCACCCCAGCAGCGTCGCCTTCCCCGCGGTGCTGGCGGCGGCGGAGGCGCGGGGCAGCGATACCGTGACCACGACACGCGCCCTGGCGGTGGCGCTCGAGGCGATCTCCCGGCTCGCCGCGGCAGGCCATCCGGCGACCTGGCGCAACCACTTCCACAACACGCCGCTGGCCGGTGTCATCGGCGCCACCTGCGGGGTCGCCGTGCTGCACGGACTCGACGCCGCCCGCCTCCACGACGCGCTCGGTATCGCCGCCTCGCACGCCGGCGGACTCTTCGCCTTCCTCGGGAAATCGGCCGAGGTGAAGCGGGTGCACCCGGGTAAGGCCGCGCGGGACGCGGTGGCCGCCGTCGAACTGGCGGTGGCCGGGGTGACGGGCCCGCATTCCATCCTGGAGACCCCGCACGGCTACGTGGACGCCTTCGCCGCCGGCGGCTTCGACGCGGGTGTCCTGCTCGACGGCCTGGGCCGGGACTGGGTGGTGCTGAACTCCTACGTCAAGCCCTACCCCTCGTGCCGGCATCTGCACGGCCCGCTCGACGCGGTGCTGGCGCTGCGCGCCGAACACGGGATCGGCCTCGACGATATCGCCGGGGCGACCGTGCGGACGTACACGGTGGCCTCGCATCACGCGGCGACGGTCGCCGATTCGCTGCTGGACGCCCAGATGAGCATCCCGTTCGCGCTGGCCACCGCGCTGGCCCACGACGAGGTCGGCCTGACCGAGTTCGGTGCGGAGGCCCGCCGCGACCCCCGGATCCGCGATTTCGCCACCCGGGTCGAGGTGCTCGCCGACGAGCGGGCCGACCGGGAGTATCCGCGACTGCGCCCCGCCGCGGTCGAGTTGCGGCTGCACGACGGCCGGACCCTCACGCACCGGGTCGAGTTGCCCTACGGCGAGCCCGGCAACCCGGTGACCGACGCGGAGATGACCGCCAAGTTCGTCCGGCTCGCCGCACCGGTTCTCGGAACCCCGGTCGCCGAGAAACTGGCCGCCGACCTGTGGGCGTTCGAATCCCTCGACGTCGTCGCCCGCACCGATCTGCACGTGAGGACACAGTCATGACGCAGTTGACCGACTCTGTTGTCGAGGAGCGGGTCCCGGATCGGGCGGACCTCGGCCGGGCCCTGCTGGCCCCGCGATCCGTGGCGATCATCGGCGCGTCCGACGACGCGCGCAAAACCACCGCACGGCCTCTGCAGTTCCTGCGCCGGCAGGGTTTCACCGGCGCCGTCTACCCGGTGAATCCGCGCCGGGAGACGGTGCTGGGGGAACGGTCCTGGCCGGATATCGCCTCGCTGCCGGAGGTGCCGGATCACGTCTTCGTCGTGGCCGATACCGGGCTGGTGGTGTCCGCGGTGCGGGACTGCGGCCGGGCCGGTGTGCCGCTGGTGACGGTGCTGTCGGGCGGATTCGGCGAGTCGGCCGAGGGCGCCGGGCGGCTGCGCGAACTGCTGGCGGTGGCGGCGGAGTACGGCGTCCGCGTGATCGGTCCCAACAGCATCGGTGTGGTCAATCCACGCAACGGGCTGATGCTCACGGCCAACGCGGCCTTCGCCGAAGAAGGTATCCCGGTCGGCTCGTCCTTCGTGGCCTCCCAATCCGGGAGCGTCATCGGTGCGCTCATGACCCGGGCCAAGGCCCGTGGTCTGGGCTTCTCCGGGTTCGTCTCCACCGGTTCCGAGGTCGACCTGACGCTGGGCGAGATCTGCGCGGCGACGCTCGACGACCCCGAGGTCGCCTCCTACACCCTCTTCATGGAGTCGCTGGAGAACGCGGACGCACTGGGCGCCTTCGCGGTCGAGGCGGCGGCCCGCCGCAAGCCCGTCACCGTCTACAAACTCGGTCGCAGCGATGCCGCCGCGGCTCTGGCCGTCTCCCATACCGGCGCCCTGTCCGGCGAGGACGACGAGGCCGAGGCGTTCTTCCGGGCCTGCGGTTTCGCCCGGGTGGACAATTTCGAGGCGCTGATCGAAACCGAGGCGCTCCAGCGCCGGATCGGCCCGCCCACGCCGGCGGGCGGGCGCCGGGTCGCCGTGATCACCTCCACCGGCGGCGGCGCGGCGATCCTGGTGGATCAGCTGGAACCCCTGGGCGTCACAGTGACGCGGCCGAGCCGTGCGGTCTTCGACCGGCTCGCCGACCTGGGGCTCGACGTTGCCGAGAACCTGATCATCGATCTCACCCTCGCCGGCACCCGGCACGACCTGGTCGACGGGGCCCTGACCGTGCTGCGGACCAGCGGTGAGTTCGATCTGGTGCTCTTCGTCATCGGCTCCTCGGCGCGACTCAACCCCGAACTGGCGGTGAGCGCGATCGCCGAGCACGCCGAGGGCCCGGTCCCGGTGGCGGCCTGGGCCCTGCCCGACGCGCTGGAATCGGTCCGTCGGCTGCACGAGGCGGGCGTCCCGGCCTTCCGCACCGCGGAGGCGTGCGCCCAGGCCGTGGCCGCGACCCTGCGCCGGCGGCCCGTGGATCCGGCGACGCTACGCGGCCGCCGGACCGGAATCGCGCCGGGTGGGCGCGCCCTCGACGAGGTGTCCTCCGCCGAGGTCCTCACCGGCCTCGGCCTCCGATTCCCGGTCACCACGACCTGCGGCCTCGACGGCGTCCCCGCGGTCGAGCCGCGATTCCCGGTGGTGGTCAAGGCACTGTCGGACCGGTTGCCGCATAAATCCGACGCCGGGGCGGTGGTCCTGGGCGTCGCGGACCCGGCCGGGCTGCGGGCGGCGATTTCCACCATCCTGGCCGGTGTCGAGGCCTACGACGCTACGGTGACCCTCGATCGCTTCCTCGTGCAGGAGATGATCACGGAGACGGTGTTCGAGGCACTGGTCGGCTACCGGGTCAGCCCGGCGGTCGGACCATTGGTCCTGCTGGCGGCAGGTGGCGTCTACACCGAGATCTACGAGGACTCGTCGCTGCGCCTGGCGCCGGTCACCGAGGATCAGGCCCGCGAGATGGTCGAGGAGGTCAAGGCGACGGCGATCGCCCGCGGCTTCCGCGGCGGCCCCGACGGTGATCTCGACGCGCTGGTCGACGCCGTGGTGCGTGTTTCGCGGCTCGCGCTGGAACGGCCCGATGTCGTCGAGGCGGAGGTCAATCCCGTCGCCGTGCAGGCGCGCGGCGGGGGCGTGGTCGCCCTCGACGCCCTCGTCCGTCTGTCTCAGGAAAGGTGAGACCACCGTGCAATCCCCGCCCCGCCCCCGGCCGGCCGCCGGACGGCGACTCCGTCCCAGATTCCATCCCCGCAGGAGCCAGTGATCCCCATGGACGTGCGCATCGACGACCTCTCGCTCACCTTCGGTGAGTTCACCGCCGTCAGGCACCTCGACCTCCACATCCAGGACGGCGAATCCCTCGTCCTGCTCGGACAGTCCGGGTGCGGCAAGACCAGCACCATGCGCTGCGTCGCCGGTCTGGAGGACCCGAGCGGCGGCACCATCACCATCGGGGGCGCGACGGTCTTCGACGCCGGTCGCAAGGTGAATCTGGCGCCGAACAAACGCAATGTCGGCCTGGTCTTCCAGTCCTATGCCGTCTGGCCGCATATGACCGTGCTGGAAAACGTGGCCTTCCCGCTGAAGATGAAGAAGCGCCCGAAGGCACAGGCGCGGGCCAAGGCCATGGAGACCCTGGAACTGGTCGGGCTGGCGCATCTCGCCGCGCGGGGCGCGAGCATGCTGTCGGGCGGGCAGATGCAGCGGGTCGCCCTGGCCCGCAGCCTCGCGATGGAACCGGCCGTGATGCTGCTCGACGAACCACTCTCCAATCTGGACGCCCGGTTGCGCGAGGACCTGCGGGTCGAACTGCGCAGGCTCCAGCTGGAACTCGGTCTCACCTGCATCTACGTCACCCACGATCAGGGTGAGGCGCTGGCGCTGGCGGACCGGATCGCCATCATGCAGGGCGGCCGGATCTCCCAGCTGGCGGATCCGTGGGAGACCTACCGGGCGCCGGCCTCGGCGTCCATCGCGGGATTCCTCGGTGTGTCCAATATCTTCCCCGTCCGCCCGCCGGAGCAGCGCTCGGACCGGCTCCGGCTCCGCGAGCACGACCTCGAGGTCGCCTTCGGTACCGAGCTCCCTGGCGATACGAGCGATCTGAGTGTCTGCATCCGGCCCGAACATGTACGCCTGGGCGCGGCCGACGGTCCGGACCCGGCGCCGCAGCGGCCGAACACGTGGCCGGGCAAGGTCGAGATCAGCGTTTTCCAGGGTTCGTTCGCGCGGTGCTCGGTGCGTCTGGACGCGGGCCCGGTGATCGAGGTGCAGAGCCACGAGGAATCCGCCGGCCTGTTCCGCAAGGACGACCGGGTCGTGGTCGAGGCCGATCCCAAACATGTCCGGGTGCTGCCCGGCGAGGTGCCCACTCCCGGAGAGGAATCCTGATATGGCACTCATGACCTCGGCCCCCGAGGCGCCGGTGCCGCCCGCGCGCAAGCCCTCGTCCGGTGGACGCTCCACGCTTCCGTGGCGTAAGAGATGGCTGCCCTCCGGCGCGCTGCTGGTGGTTCTCGCGGTGCTGATCGTGCTGCCCGCCGCACTGGTCGTTCTCGCCGCCCTGAGCACGAGCGTGCCGCGACCCGGCAATATCGGCTTCGATCTGACCCTGGACAACTTCCGGATCTTCTCCGCACCGGAGGTGCAGGGCGCGTTCGTCAACTCCCTCGTGCTGGCCGTCAGCGCGACGGGGCTGGCCTGCGCGATCGGGGGCGGGCTGGCCTTCCTGGCGGCGCGTTCGGATATCCCGCTGCCGAAGTTCGTCTACCTGATCGGGCTGATGCCGCTGTTCCTGCCGTCCTATGTGGGCGCGCTGGCCTGGTCCATCCTGGGCAGCCCGACCGCGGGCCTGCTCAATATCGCCCAGCGCGATCTCGGCTGGTCGTTGCCGCTCGATATCTACTCGCTGCCGGGAATGATCTTCGTTTTCGCGGTGTACTACTCGCCGTACACATTCCTGCTGGTCCACGGCGCGATGTCGATGATGAGCCCGGACCTCGAGGAAGCGGCCCGCGTCCACGGCGCCACACCGCGCCGCATGCTGGGCCGGGTCTCCTTCCCGCTGGCCCTGCCGGCATTGATCGGTTCGGCCATCCTGACCTTCACGCTGATCTTCGAGAACTTCCCGGTCGCGCAGGTGCTGGGGACCCCCGGCGGAGTGGATACGCTGCCCACCTTCATCTTCCGGCTGCTCAACGCGACCCCGTCGCGGGGTAACGAGAGCGCGGCCATCGCGGTGGTCCTGGTGGCGATCGTCGTCCTGGTGACCTGGCTGCAGAACCGGGCACTGCGCAAGCGCTCCTTCACCACGGTGACGGGCAAGGGTGTGCGGCAGAAGAAGTTCGCCCTGGGCAAGGCGCGTATCCCGCTGTTCCTGCTGACCCTCGGCTTCTTCGGCCTCTCCATCGTGCTGCCGATCCTGGCGTTGACGATCGCCGCCGGCCAGACCTCGCCCTATCTGACCTCCATGAGCCGGCTCACCGAGCCCGGCGGCCTGGATTTCGGCTCCTTCGGCGAGGTGCTGGGTTCCTCCGGGTTCCGCGAGGCCGCGCTGAACAGCGCGGTGGTCAGCCTCTTCGCTGCCGTGGCGGGGACGGTCCTGGCCTTCCTCTGCGGCTATGTGGTCTACCGGTCGAAGGCGTCCGGGCGGTCGCTGGTCGAAACCGTGTCGATGATGCCGCTGGCGATTCCCGCGGTGGTCCTCGGCATGGGCCTGCTGTGGACCTGGCTGGTGCTGCCGGTACCGCTCTACGGCACCCTGGCCGTACTGGTCGTCGCGTTCCTGGCGGTGCAGGCGCCGCAGGGATTCCGCGGCGTGGCCGCGTCCATCATGGCCACCGACCGGGATCTCGAGGACAGCGCGGTCATGCTCGGCGCGGGCCGCACCACGGCCGTCGCCCGGATCACGGTGCCGCTGATGAAGGTGGGTCTGCTCTCCACCTTCCTGCTGCTGCTGATGCTGAGCATGCGGGAACTCACCGTGCCGCTGTTCCTCTACACCAGCGAGACCGAGATCCTCTCGATCGCCATCTACGACGCGTTCGAGAACGGCGGCGCCCTGCGGCAGGCAGCCGCGATGAGCGTGATCTACACCGCCTTCATGTTCGTCCTGTCCTATATTCCCCGCCGGCTGGCCCGTCAGTGACGGACCCGGCGTAACCGCTCGAGAAGGAGCCAGAACCATGAAGCTCACCAGATGGGGCGCCGTAGTCGCCGCCCTGTTCCTCAGCGCATCGCTGGTCGCCTGTGGCGGCGGCGGGGGCGGATCGGACGCCGCCCGCACCGAGGAGATGCTGGCCATGCCCGCGATCGACGACTCCGACGGACTCGTCATCCACGGCGAGAAGATCGGCGACGCCGCACTGCTGGCCGCGGCCCGCGGGGAGGCGCTCACCTGGTACACCGCGTCGGGTGCGGAGAGCGCCGAGCTCACCGCCGCCCGGTTCGAGGCCGAGACGGGGGTGAAGGTCAACATGACCCGCCTGCCGTCGGGCAAGCTCAACGAACGCGTGCTCAGCGAGCACGGCGCCGGCCGGCTGTCGGCCGGGGTGGTCACCATCACCGATCCGATCCTGGCCGAGGGCTTCGCCGCGGCGGGCGTTTTCGTCCCCTACCGGACGCCCACCTACGACAAGCTCGCCGGGATGGGCGACGTGGTGTGGCAGGACGGCCGGTACTACACCGTCTACTACTCGGCCTACGCCTTCGCCTACAACGATCTCGCGGTCGAGAAGGACCAGGCCCCGTCCTCCTGGGACGATCTGCTCGACCCGAAGTGGAAGGGCAGGATCGGTGTGGTGAACGCCGGCGCCGGTGGCACCGTCCAGGGCCTGGCCGACTTCCAGGAGCGTGTCCTGGGGCCGCAGTACTGGGCGGGCCTGGCCGCCCAGCAGCCCCGGGTCTTCGACACCACCTCGGTGCAGCTCGATGCGCTGGCCCGCGGTGAGATCGAGGTGGCCACGGTCGGTTTCAACAGCACCTACGGCGCCGAGACCGCGGGCGCACCCATCGAACTGGTGGTTCCGGAGAAGGGTGTCTCGGGCACCTTCAATATGCAGGGACTGACCGGGGCGGGCGCGAACAGCCCGGCGGCGCAGCTCTTCATGAACTGGACCATGTCGCGCTCCGGTCAGGAGTTCGCGGCGGCACAGGGTTTCGTGGGGTCGCGCACCGATATCGACCAGGTCCCGACCGGTCACTACCAGTTGCCGAAGGCCGATGACGACGGCTTCGTGGTCTACACCCCGGAGGACGCCCGGAACCGTGGCCAGGACATCGTGTCCCGGTGGAATCGGACGTTCGCCTTCAGCGGCTGATACCGGCGCCGGGCAGACCGGCCCCATAGGTCACGGTCGTCGCAACCTCGATGAGGAAGGTTGCGGCGACCGTGTCTTTTCGGGCATGTGGATCCGGTCGGGCCCGCCTCCACTCACGTGAGCGGAGGCGGGCCCGGCCGGTATCAGGTGAGCAGGACCAGCGACATCTTGCGGGCCACGCAGGCCGGCCGATCGCTACCGGCCAGGTCCACGGTGAAGTCGATGGGTACCAGAAGGGCGTCTTCCCGTGGACGGACCTCGGCGATCGTGCAGCGCAACCGCACCCGGCCACCGACCGGGACGGGGGCGGGAAATCGCACCTTGTCCAGGCCGTAGTTGAGCCGCGCCGTGCCGAGGCGGAACTCGTAGAGGTCCGCCGCGAGCGAGGAAATGAGCGAGAGCGTGAGATAGCCGTGGGCGATCGTCCGGCCGTACGGACCGTCGGCGGCCCGTTCGGTGTCGACGTGGATCCACTGGTGGTCACCCGTCGCGCGGGCGAACAGGTCGATACGCTCCTGGTCCAGAGTGAGCCACGGGCCGGGGCCGAGTTCGACCCCGACGAGTGCCTCCAGTTCCTCCCGGGTGCCCGCGATGGCGGGGCCGGGCGCGCTCAACCGTCGACCCGCTCGAGCACGGCAGCCAATCCCTGACCGCCGCCGATACACAGCGTGGCCAGACCGTAGCGGCCGCCGATCCGGGTGAGCTGGCGCGCCAGCGTCCCGGCCAGCCGGGCGCCGGTCGCGCCCACGGGATGGCCCAGGGAGATACCGGAACCGTGCGCGTTCACCCGCTCGAGGTCGCCGCCGGTGAGCTTCCACTCCCGCAGCACCGCGAGTGCCTGGGCCGCGAAGGCCTCGTTGAGTTCGATCCGGTCCATATCGGCCAGGGTGAGCCCGGCCCGCTCCAGCGCGGCGGCGGTGGCCGGTACCGGACCCATTCCCATGGTGCGGGGCGGGACGCCTGCCACGGCCCAGGAAACCAGCCGGACCAAGGGGCGCAGCCCCAGCTCGGCCGCCCGCTCCGGCGTGGTGACCACGCATATCGCCGCGGCGTCGTTCTGCCCGCTGGCGTTGCCGGCGGTCACGGTGGCGTCGTCGAGGGTGCGTCCCATGATGGGCCGCAGGGCGGCCAGGGACTCCGGGCCGGTATCGGCGCGCGGGTGCTCATCGGTATCGACGACGGTGTCGCCCCGTCGCCCGGGCACCGTGACGGGCACGATCTCCTCCGCAAACACCCCGGACCGCTGGGCGGCCACGGCGCGGCGGTGCGACTCCACGGCCAGCGCGTCCTGGGCCTCGCGGGTGATGCCGTATTCGCGACGGACGTTCTCCGCCGTCTCGATCATGCCGCCGGGCACGGGATAGTCCGGACCGCCGGCGGTGGTGCGGGCGCGGGCCAGCCCGTCGTGCATCGTCATACCGCCGCGCGCCGCGCCCCAGCGGGCGTCGGTGGTGTAGAACGGCACATTGCTCATGCTCTCGGTACCGCCCGCGACGACCACCCGGGCCGCTCCGGTCTGCACCGCCATCGCCGCGTTGATGATCGCCTGGAGCCCGGACCCGCACCGCCGGTCGATCTGCTGGCCCGGCACCTCGACCGGAAGACCGGCGGTGAGCGCGACCACGCGCCCGATCGCCGGTGCCTCGCTGTTGGGGTTGCAGTTCCCCAGGATCACATCGTCGACGGCCTCGGCCGGCAGTCCGCGGGCCAGGAGTTCGCGCAGCACCGCGACCCCCAGATCCACCGCGGTCAGGGAGCGGAAGACACCGCCGTAACCGCCGATGGGGGTGCGCAGTGGTTCGCAGATGACAGCGTCGTACATAACTCTCCTGGGTCGGGCGGCCCGGCGGTGCCGGTGTGGATCGGTGGTCGAAGCGGGATCGAGCTCGGGGCGGATACGGCGCGGCGCCCCGGGCTCACATGAACCGGCCGCCCGTCACCTCGGCGACGGTGCCGGTCATATACGAGGACAGCGCCGAGGCGTAGAACAGCGCCACCCCCGCGACCTCGTCCGGTTCACCGGGTCGCTGCATCGGGATCTCGGCCATCTTCTGGTCCCAGGCCTTCTGCGGCATGGCCTCGGTCATCGCGGATCGGATCAGCCCCGGCTGGATCGCGTTGATCCGCACCCCGTGGTGGGCCATCTCCTTGGCCGCCGCCTTGGTGAGTCCGACGATTCCGGCCTTGGCCGCCGAATAGTTGGTCTGCCCAACCATTCCGACCTTCCCCGACAACGAGGAGATATTGACGATCGCGCCCGACTTCTGCTCCCGCATCCGGGCCGCGGCCAGCCGGGTGCCGTTCCAGGTGCCCTTGAGATGGACCCGGACGACGAGGTCGAAATCGTCCTCGGTCATGGTGCGCATGGTCGCGTCGCGGGTGATACCGGCGTTGTTGACGAAGACGTCGAGGGATCCGAACTCGTCCACGGCGGTGTCGACCAGGGTCTGCACCTGCGCGGCGTCGGTGACGTCGCATCGGACGGCGCGGGCCCGGTCGCCGCCGAGTCCCTCGGCGGCGGCCCGGGCGGCGGCTTCGTCGAGGTCGCCGAGGATCACCCGGGCGCCGTGCTCGACGTACAGCGTGGCGATCGCCAGGCCGATACCCTGCGCGCCGCCGGTGATGACGGCGGTTCTGCCGGTGAGAAGTGCGGTCATGAGGAACCTTCCTGTCGGTGCTGCGGGTCGCATGCCACCACCCGCCGGTCGTGCAGCCGGCCGATCTCGTGGCCGGTCAATCCCAGTTCGTGCGCCAGCACCCGCTCGGTGTCGGCGCCGAGGAGCGGGGCGGGTACGGGAGCCGAAGCGGTGTCGTTCCAGCGGAGCGGATTCCCGGTGGCCAGCATCTCCCCGATTCCGGGTTGTTCGACCGGCCGGGCCAGCGAACCCGGATCCGCCCGGGCCGTCGCGGCGGCCTCCCGGACCGATCGGTAGGGACCCCACAGCACCCGCGCGTCGTTCAATCGGGTGGTCAGTTCGTCGAGGGTGCGTGCCGCGAACCAGGGCCGCAGGATCGAGGCGATGGTCTCGCGGAGTGCGTACCGTTCGGATTCGTCGCGCAGGTCGGTGCCGAGCGCGGCTTCGAGGGCGGCGAAAACCGTTGCGGTACCGGTGGCCTCGCAGAGCGCTTTCCACTGACCTTCGGTCAGCGCGACCACCATGACGCGCCGGCCGTCGGACGTGGCGAAATCCGTACCGAAACTGCCGAAGAGATGGTTACCGAGCGGCGGCCGGTCCCCGTCCTGTTCGGCCTCGGCCAGCCAGCCCAGCGCACCCACCGCGGACAGGGCCACATCCGAGAGTGCGATATCGAGCCGCGACCCTTCGCCGGTCCGGTCACGCCGGCTCACCGCGGCCAGCACACCGAGCGCCGCGGACGCCCCCGCGAGCAGATCCCAGGCCGGCAGCACATGGTTGACCGGCTGCGCGGCGCCGGCCGGTCCGGTCATATTCGGCACCCCGACCGCGGCGTTCACGGTGTAGTCGACTCCGGGACGTCCGTCGGGGAAACCGAGCACATGCACCGAGATCGCATCGGACCGGCGCGCGGTGAGATCGTCGTGGGTCACCCGGTGGCGGCCCACCATGTTGTCGACGAGGATCCCCGCGCCCGGCCCCGGCCTGGTGCACAGCGCCACGAGCAGTTCGCGTCCCTCCGGGGTGCGGTAGTCCAGTGCGACCGACCGTTTCCCCTTGTTGAGGTTGGCCCAGTAGAGGCTGGAACCGCTGGGGGCCAGGGGCCAGCGCAGATGGTCGCTGCCCCCGCCGGGGAGGTCGACCCGGATGACCTCGGCACCCAGCTGGGTGAGGCTCATACCGCAGGAGGGCCCGGCGACGAAGGTGGCGCATTCGACCACCTGGAGATGGGCCAGCGGGGTGGCGTTCATGAGAAGCGGGGCTCCCGTCGTTCGAGGAAGGCGTGGCGTCCTTCGTGTGCATTCGTCCCGTGTCCGGCCAGGGCCATCGCGGCGCGTTCCTGGGCCAGGAACTGCCCGAGGTCGGCGCGGTCCTGCGCGAGCAGTGATTTGGTGAGGGCGTTGGATTGGGCCGGGCCGGCCGCCAGCGTTTCCGCAAGTTCGAGGGCCCGCGCGGTCGCCTTCCCGGACGGCACGGTCTCGGTCACCAGACCCGCCGCGCGGGCGTCCGGGGCGGTGAGGGGTTCGCCGAGGAAGAGATGGGCGGCGGCGCGCTGCTGACCCAGCCGGCGGGGGAGGTGGTATGCGGTTCCGGCGTCGGCGGTCATTCCCCGCGCGGCGAAGGGCGCCTGGAAATACGCGTCGTCCCCGGCGACGACCAGATCGCAGGCCAGCACGATGCCCCAGGCGGCGCCGATCGCGTATCGCTCGACGGCGGCGATGATCACCTGATCGGCCCGGACTATCGAGGTCACCAGCGCGTGAATCGAGGTCAGGCGTTCCGCCGGGCCGAAAACGCCCGTGTCCGTGCCGGGCATCGACGCCACATCACCACCGGAGGAGAAGAAGTCGTCGCCCCCGGTGAGGACCACGGCCGCGTCCCGCCGGCGGGCGGCCTCGGCGAGGCCGTCCCGCAGCAGTTCCACGGTCCGCGCGTCGAGGGCGTTGCGCCGGTGCGGGCGGTCGAGCCGCAGCACGGTGACCCCGGAGCCCGGGTGTTCCTGGTGGACGGGGGCCTGTGTTGTCTCGGAGGTCATAATCTATAGAAAATATAGTATGTCTTGACGGGTGTCGATGCTTTCGCCGCGGTCAGGCATCGATCCGGTACTCCGCCAGCAGCGCCCGGCCGATGATCATCTTCTGGATATCGGAGGTGCCCTCGCCGATCAGCATGAACGCGGCCTCGCGGTACAGGCGTTCGATCTCGTATTCCTTGGAGTAGCCGTAACCGCCGTGGATGCGGAAGGCGTCCTGGACGACTTCGTTGCAGTACTCCGCGGCCAGCATCTTCGCCATACCGGCCCCGACGTCGTTGCGTTCACCGGTGTCCTTGAGCCGCGCGGCCCGGACCATCATCGCGTGGGCGGCCTCGACCTTGGTGGCCATCTCGGCGAGGCGGAACAGGATCGCCTGGTGATCGGCGATCCGCTGACCGAAGGTCTCGCGCTGCTGGGCGTAGGCGATGGCCAGCTCGAAGGCCCGCAGCGCGATACCGCAGGCGCGGGCGGCGACATTGACGCGGCCCACCTCGACACCGTCCATCATGTGATAGAAGCCCTTGCCGGGGACGCCGCCGAGAATCCGGTCGGCCGGGATCCGGTGGCCGGCGAAGACCGCTTCGGTGGTGTCGACGCCCTTGTAGCCCATCTTGTCGATCTTTCCGGGGATGGTCAGGCCCGGAGCCGTCTCGCCGTAGCCGGCGTCCTTCTCCACCAGGAACGTGGTGAGGTTCTTGTACACGCTGCCGGCGCCCTCGTCGGTCTTCACCAGCACGGCGATCAGGTTGGAGGTGCCGCCGTTGGTCAGCCACATCTTCTGGCCGTCGATCGTGTACCAGCCGTCCTCGCCGCGGACGGCCCGGGTCTTGATCGCGGCCACATCGGAGCCCAGCCCCGGCTCCGACATCGAGAACGACCCGCGCACCTCGCCGGTGGCCATGCGGGGCAGGTACATCCGCTTCTGTTCGTCGGTACCGTGCCGCATGAGCATGTAGGCCACGATGAAGTGGGTGTTGATCACGCCCGAGACGCTCATCCACCCGCGCGCGATCTCTTCCACGCACAGCGCGTAGGTCAGCAGGGATTCACCCAGGCCGCCGTACTCCTCGGGAATCATCAACCCGAAGACGCCCAGCTCCTTCAGTCCGTCGACGATGTCCTGGGGGTACTCGTCGGCATGCTCGAGTTCGGTGGCCACCGGGAGGATCTTCTTCTCCACGAATGCCCGGACCGTGGCGATGATCTCGGTCTGGTCCTCGGTCAGTCCGTCGGTGCCGCATAGCCGGCCCATACCGGATCCTCCTTGTTCGGCGACCGGGCGCCGGCGCGCTCACGGCCGGGCGCTGTCGCGCACCCGTGCGGGAGGCTCGTCGGGGGCTCGGTCTGGAAAGAATGTCGATCCGGTCATTTGTAGCATAAGTACGTACAAATGGTGCGTGATTGTTCGTGGAGCCGGTGGCGGCGTCAGAGTGTGTTGCGGCGCAGCGTCACCCGGTAGGTGTAGTGCTCGGGCAGGAAGTAGCTGACCGACAGATCGACGGCCCGGCCGTCGGCGTCGGAGTACAGCCGGTCGACGCGGAGCATGGGATGGCCCTGCTCGCAGCCGAGCCCGGCCGCGACCTCGGCATCGGCGCCGGACACGGTGATCGACTGGGCGGCCTCGACGATGGGGTCGCCGAGATGGGGTTCGAGCAGTCCGATCACGGTATGGGAACTCTTCCCGCCCACCCCGACCTCGGCGCGGCCGGTGAGATGCCTGCCGATGTGCTCGGGCAGGTACACGGTGGTCACGACGAACGGAACACCTTCGTGGATGCGGCGGAAGGTGACCGTGTGGACGATATCGGTATCGAGCCGCAGCCGGCCCGCCGCCGCGATGTCGACCCGGCGGTGCAGGGGGGTGAGCACCTCCATCGTGGTGTCGGAGGACAGGCTCATCAGATCCTCGATCGAACCGTGATGGCGCAGGTAGTGGCCCTCGGATTCGGTGACGAACGTACCGCGGCCCGGAACCCGGTAGACGCTGCCGTCGGCGACGAGGTCCTGGAACGCGCGGCGTACCGTCTGGCGGCTGACGCCGTACTGCTGCGCGAGTTCCGCCTCGGTCGGCAATCTGCCGCCGTCGCGGTAGTCGCCCGCGGCGATACCGTCGCGCAGGGCCCGCGACACCACCTGATGGGCCGGCTCCACGCCCCGTTCCCGGTCTGTCTTCATACTCTCCTGCCCTCTCGGCGGCGCGATATGTACGGATATTATGCCGACAATGTCTGGTGCGGGCGGTCCGGAGGTGCGGACGATGCCGCGATCCGGATCGATCGGTCCGGCGGCCTCGATGTCTTACACGGATTTGACCGTTCGGACATCGGGCCGGAGGTGGTCTGTGCGAGTCTGCCGACCGAAGCCGATCGGAAGGAATACCCACCGTGGCCGACTTTCTGGACACGATCAACGGTTACATCTGGAGCGACACTCTCGTCTATCTTTGTCTCGCGGCGGGGGTCTATTTCTCGGTACGGACCAGATTTCTGCAGATCCGGCAGGTGCCGGAGATGATCGGACTGATGCTGAAGGGGGAGAAGTCCCCCGACGGGGTGTCGTCGTTCCAGGCCCTGGCCATGTCGCTGTCCGGGCGGATCGGCACCGGCAATATCGCGGGCGTCGCGACCGCGATCGCGTTCGGCGGGCCCGGCGCGATGTTCTGGATGTGGGCGGTGGCGTTCCTCGGTGCGTCCACCTCGTTCGTGGAATGCACGCTCGGCCAGATCTACAAGACGCGTGATCGTCTCACCGGCGAATATCGCGGCGGCCCGGCGTATTACCTGAGCCGGGCGATGGCGCATACCAAGGCGGCGCCCGCGTTCACCGTGTACGGGTTCGTCTTCGCCGCGGTGAGCGTGCTGTCCTGCGGAGTGCTGCTGCCCGGCGTCCAGGCGAATTCGATGGCGCTGGCGATGAACGAGGCCTGGGGACTGTCCGAGTGGGTGGTGGCGATGGGCACGGTGATCGTGCTCGCCTTCGTGATCATCGGCGGCGTGAAGCGTATCGCCGCGTTCGCGGCGGTGGTCGTCCCGTTCATGGCGGTGTGCTATATCGCGTTCGCGCTCGTCGTCGTGCTCCTCAACGCCTCGGCGGTGCCCGAGGTGCTCCGCACGATCTTCGCGAGCGCGTTCGGCGCCGATGCCGCGTTCGGCGCGATCGTCGGTGCGGCCGTTATGTGGGGGGTCAAACGCGGCGTGTACTCGAACGAGGCCGGGCAGGGCAACGGGCCGCATTCGGCGGCCGCCGCCGAGGTGTCGCACCCGGCGAAACAGGGATTCGTCCAGGCCTTCGCCGTGTACATCGACACCCTGTTCGTCTGCAGTGCCACCGGGTTCCTCATCCTCGGTACCGGCGCCTACCGGGTGTTCGAGGGGGAGACCGCCGACGGCGCGGTCATCGCCGAGGGCGGTGCGCTGCCGTCGGATGTCGTGGTCGGCCCGAGCTTCGTCCAGACCGGTTTCGATACCTTCTGGAGCGGCGCCGGGTCGACGTTCGTCGCGGTATCGCTGGCGTTCTTCTGCCTCACCACGATCATCGCCTACTACTACATCGCCGAGACCAACCTGCGATTCCTGCTCGGCAGGTTCGGCACCGTCGCTGTGCCGGTCGTGCGCGGTTCGGTCGGCTCCGCCACGACGCTGCTGCTGCAGGCGCTGATCCTGATCTCGGTGGTGATGGGTGCGGTGTCCACCGCGGCCGAGGCGTGGACACTCGGTGATATCGGGGTCGGGTTGATGGCCTGGCTCAATATCGTCGGAATCCTGATCCTGCAGCAACCCGCCTACAAGGCGTTGCGCGATTACGAGAAACAACAGAAGGCCGGGGTGGACCCAGTGTTCGACCCGGTGGCCCTGGGGATTTCCGGTGCCGACTTCTGGGAGAGCTACGAGCCGTCGAGCGGAGGCGAACGCACCCGCGCGCCCGTTTAGTACTCCCTCTGCCGAACCTGCTCGGCAACAGGCGATTACGCGGTGGCGCCGGTTCCGGTGCGGGGACGCTGCGCTGGAAGCGGCCCCGGGGCCGCGAGTAGGGTCGAACGGGCAGTCCGTGGTGCCCACAGATCGGGGGAGAGCATGGCGACCGATATCGAGACCCGGGCCGGTCGGTTGCTGGCCGCGCTCGCCGAGCCCGCGGGGCAGGCCGACCCCTATCCGCTGTACCGGGAGCTGCGGGAATTCGGGCCGGTCGTGCAGTCGCCGGACGGTTCGCTGGTGGTCAGCGGATACCGGGCGGCGACCGCGCTGGTGCGCGACCACCGATTGCAGAAACGGCCCGAACGCAACCTGGCGGCCGCCGGATTCGCCGAGTGGCGCGAACGGCCCGGGCTGCGGCTGGTCTTCACCAGCATGCTGGTGCGCAATCCGCCGGATCACACCCGGTTGCGCCGGGCGGTGTCGAGCGCCTTCACCGCCCGGCGGGTCACCGGCCTGCGCACCGCGATCGAGCGGATCGTCGCGGATCTGCTCGCCGGAATGCCGGGTGCGGGCACCGTCGATTTCGTGGACGCGTTCGCGTTTCCGTTGCCGGTCACCGTGATCGGTGAACTGCTGGGCGTGCCGGAGGCCGACCGGGCCCGGTTCCAGCCGCTGGTGCGCGATTGGACCGCGGTGCTGGACCGGTTGGACGAGGGCACCGTCGCGAAGGCCGATATCGCCGCGACCGAGATCGCCGGCTACCTGGCCGGACTGGTCGCGCACCGCCGCGCGCGACCGTGTGAGGACCTGCTGTCGGCGCTCGCGGCCGACGGCGGACTCGACGACGACGAAGTGGTGACCATGGCGGCGCTGCTGTTCGCGGCGGGTTTCGAAACCACCACGGGACTGCTCGCGAACGGTCTGCGCGCCCTGTTCGACCATCCGGAACAGGCGCGGATGTTGCGCGCCGACCCCGCTCTCGCGGTCACCGCGACCGAGGAACTCCTGCGGTACGACTCACCGGTGCAGGTGCTCACCTCGCGCACCGCACCCGAGGAGATCCGGGTCGGCGCACACACCCTGCCGGCCGGGCAGCGGGTGATCACCCTGCTCGGCGCGGCCAACCGCGATCCCGAGGTCTTTCCGGAGCCGGATGTACTGCGCGTGGATCGGGACGGTGATCCGCCGCTGTCGTTCGGCGGAGGGCTGCACTACTGTCTCGGCGCGCCGCTGGCCAGGCTCGAGGCGCAGGTAGCGTTCCCGGCACTGCTGCGCGCGTTCCCCGGCCTCGCGCCGGCCGGGCCCACCGTGCCCCGGGAAGGCCTGGCCCTGCACGGCCTGATCGCGATGCCGGTCGACACCGGATAGGGCGTCGCCGGATCGTCCTCCCGGGTGTGGGTGTCAGGGGTTGGCCGCGTCGAACTCCGCGCGGCAGCGTTCGATATCGGCGTGGTTGTCGCGGGCCCAGGCGGCCATCGCGAGGATGGCGGTGGCGAGCCCGTCGCTGCGTTCGGTGAGCGCGTATTCGACCTGGGGTGGCGCGGTCGGATAGACCGTGCGGCTGATCAGCCCGTCGCGCATCAGATTCCGGGTGCAGACGGTGAGCATGCGCTGGGACAACCCCGGCACCGCCCGCAGGAGATCACTGAAACGCCTTGGGCCACTGTGTAGCTCGACCAGGATCAGCAGACTCCACCGGTCGCCGAGGCGTTCCAGCAGTTCCTTGATCCCGCAGTGATCCCCGCCACAGGGACCGGAATCGGCGGTGGTATCTGCCTGGTCGGTTACGTCGGTGTGTGCAACGGTCATGAAAGTGCCTCCTGTCGGGCCTGCCCCGGGCTCCACCACAATCATGATGTCGCCGTGGTGACCGGGCTTGGCGAAAGAGGGGGCGACAAGCCCGCCACCGGCAGCGGATCAATCCTCGCACGGTGGCCGGATTCCGGCGGTTACCGGATGAACGGCGGTGACGGCGGGAAGGTCACCGGCAGCGAGGTCAGAGCGCGGTAGAAGGGACCGGGGCGCCAATCCGGCCCGCCGGGCAGGTCCGGCCGCAGATCCGGCAGGGCGTCGAGGAGCTGATCGATGGCCTCCTGCGCCACCAGGTAGGCCGGTGTCTGGGCGGGGCAGGAGCGCCGGCCCAGCCCCCAGGACAGATGCGACCGGTTGCCGCGGTGGTCGTCGGCGCGGATCGCGGGGTCGTGATTACAGGCGGCGATACCGATGACGACCGGCTGATGGGCGGGCAGCCAGACATCGTCGATCAGCATCGGCTGACGCGGATAGGTGATGAGGAAGTTCGCCATCGGCGGGTTGTCGAACAACACTTCGTCGAGCGCGTCACGCGTCGAAAGGCTGCCACCGAGAACACTGCCGCCGAAACGGTCCTCGGTGACGATGAGCAGCAGGGTGTTGGCGATGAGATTCTGCTGGAATTCGAGCACCGCCCCGTACAGACCCGCCAGCTGGTGCATGACCTCCTCCTCGTCGAGCCCGGCCTCGTGCCGCAGCAGCCGTGAGGTGACGTCCTCGCCCGGATGCTCGCGTTTGAAGGCGACCAGTTCGGTGAGCGCGGCATTGATCATCGTGCTGCCCTCTTCGGCGCCGCCGCCGAACATCGCCGCCATCCCGGCCGCGACCCGCCCGCCGATCTCCGGCGGACATCCGAGCAGCGCGTTGCAGACGCCGAAGGCCAGCGGGAAGCAGTAGTCGCGCAGCAGATCGGCGCTGCCCCGCTCACAGAAGGTGTTGATCAGCGGGGTGGCCAGATCGTCCACCGCGGCGCGCAGTGCGTGCAGGTCGACCTGGTCCAGGGCGTCGGCATTGGCCGCGCGGTACCGGCGGAAGTCCGCCCCGCTGTTGCGCGCCGGGACCGGGCGCCACTCCAGGATGGGCAGCACCGGGCAGTCCGCGGGCACGGTGCGCTGCCAGGCGCGGGGGTCGGCGGGGAAATGTTCGTGGTCGTTGAGGATCCGGACGGCCGTCCGATGCTCGATCACCAGGGTCGCGGGCACACCCGGCGCCAGGTCCACCGGCACCATGGACCGGTGCTCGCCGCGCATCCGCCGGTAGACCGCATGCGGGTCGGCCGCGAATTCGGGGGCGTAGAGCGGGATCCGCGGGCCGGTGTCCGCGAGCGGGGATCCGTGGGCGGTCGGGGGATTGCCGGGGGCGCTGGTGGTCAAGAAAAGCTCCATAGGTACGTGCAGTGTGCCGTGAGCTTCCGACTGAGTGTTGTCGCTCTCGGACGCTGTAGGACCCTACGCGAAGATGAAATGTATTTCCCTGTGGCGCAATCGAGAAGGGAAATTTTCCGGTTGACCGGTGGTGCGCCCGTACGGGTGTGAAGCGCCTCGCCCGGAATGTGTCCACTCGGCGGACGGCGCGCCGTCGGGCGGCACGTCCGGCCCGGCGGAACCCCCGGTGCCGGCGCGCTCCGGCCGGGGATTGCGGGCGGTGGGGGAGAGGCGGACAATGAACGCGGCTCGACAGCGATCTGACCAGCTGTTTTCGATGAAGAGTATGCGGCCGCGTGGAGAGGTACCGAGGGGCGGCGTGCCGTCGACAGGTCCGAGGTTCCGATCGACCCCAGGAGCACACCATGACGCAGTCCGTTTCCAGTGAACTCAAGACCAAGCACAGAGCGATGTGGGCGTCGGGTGACTATCCGCGCGTGGCCGTGGATGTGATCCCCGAACTCGGGCGGCGGCTGGTCGCCGCCGCGCCCGTCGGAC
This sequence comes from Nocardia sp. NPDC049935, assembly GCF_055586645.1. NCBI lineage: Bacteria > Bacillati > Actinomycetota > Actinomycetes > Mycobacteriales > Nocardiaceae > Nocardia > Nocardia sp. NPDC049935. The sequence continues at coordinate 73,145 of NZ_JBVJHV010000004.1, forward strand.
CGGGCAAGAGGGTGCTGGATATCGCCGCCGGGGCGGGGAACGCCGCGATCCCGGCGGCGCGGACCGGTGCGGCCGTCGTCGCGAGCGACCTCACGCCGGAGCTGTTCGAGGCCGGCCGCCGCAATGCGGCCGCGGCCGGGGTGGCGGTCACCTGGGAGCAGGCCGACGCCGAGGCGCTGCCCTACGACGACGGCGCCTTCGATGTGGTCCTGTCCTGTGTGGGGATCATGTTCGCGCCGTTCCACCGGACCGCGGCCGACGAAATGATCAGGGTCACCGCGCCCGGCGGCACGATCGCCCTGGCCAACTGGACACCCGGCGGTTTCATCGGCCGGATGTTCGCCACCATGAAGCCCTACGCCCCGCCGCCACCCGCCGGTGCGCAGCCGCCCCCGCTGTGGGGTGATGAGGCGCATGTGACGGAATTACTGGGTGACCGGGTCAGCGGCGTGGAGATGCGCCGTGAGATGTTGCCCGTCGATGTGTTCGCCGACGGCGCCGCGTTCCGTGACTTCTTCAAGACCAACTACGGCCCTGCGATCTCGGTGTACAAGACCTTGGCGGGCGATCCGGACCGGGCCGCGGCACTGGACCGCGACCTCGCCGAACTCGGCGCCCGCAGCGATCTCGGCGGCGGCCGGATGGAATGGGAATACCTCCTGGTGACGGCGCGGCGAAGCTGAGCGGACCCTGTGGATCGGGCCGGACGGGACTTTCCCGGTCCGGGGGCGGGTTGTACCGAGGGCCCATAATGAGGGGGACGAAGGAGGAAGCGTGACCGAAACGCGGAAGGCGATCCTGGCCGGCGGGTGCTTCTGGGGTATGCAGGAACTGATCCGCAGGCAGCCCGGAGTGGTCTCGACTCGTGTCGGCTATACCGGCGGCAGCAACGACCACCCCACCTATCGCAACCATCCGGGGCACGCCGAGGCGGTCGAGATCGTCTACGACCCGGCGCGGACCGATTACCGGGCGCTGCTGGAGTTCTTCTTCCAGATCCACGATCCGACCACGAAGGACCGGCAGGGCAACGATATCGGCAGTAGCTACCGGTCGGAGATCTTCTACGTCGACGACGAGCAGAAGCGGGTCGCGCTCGAGACCATCGTCGATGTCGAGGATTCCGGGTTGTGGCCGGGCAAGGTCGTCACCGAGGTGAACCCGGCCGCCGAGTTCTGGGAGGCCGAACCCGAGCACCAGGACTATCTGCAGCACTTCCCCAACGGCTACACCTGCCATTTCCCGAGGCCGGGCTGGAAGCTGCCGAAGCGGCAGGCCACCGCCTAGCGTGCCGGGCGGGATTCCCGGCTCCACCGGCGCGATCCCGCGGGCCACTTCGGCTCGCGGGGTCGATGTCGTGCTGGGTAGTGTCGGTCGGGTGAGTAGGTGGACGCGCCGCAGGTTTCGCAAGATCGGCAGGATCGATCGGGCGGTAGGCGATACCGTGGCCGGATTGCCCGCCTCGAATCTGGACGCCGGATTGTTGCGCCTGACCTCGAGCGCCGATCACAGTCTGCTGTGGATGGGTGCGGCGGCACTGCTCGCGAGCAGCAGCGGATCCACCCGGCGGGCCGCGATGCGCGGGGTGGTCTCGGTGGCGGGCGCCAGTTTCGTGACCAATGTGGTGCTCAAATCGGTTTTCGCCCGGCGCCGCCCGGCGGCCGAGCTGATGCCCGGGTACCGGCGGCTGTCGCCGGCGCCCACGTCGTCGTCGTTCCCGTCCGGGCACAGCGCCAGCGCCGCGGCGTTCGCCACCGCGGTGGCGATGGAGAGCCCGCGCAGCGCGCTCTTCGTGGCCCCGGTGGCCGCCGCGGTCGCCTATTCGCGGGTCCACACCGGGGTGCACTGGGGTTCGGATGTGCTGGTCGGCGCGGCGGTCGGATCCGGTATCGCGCTCGCCACCCGGCGCTGGTGGCCGGTGCGGGAATCCGATGAGGCCGAGGCGAGTCCGGTGCCCGAGGTGCCGGTCCTGGCCGAGGGCAAAGGGCTCGTGGTGATGGTGAACCCGGTATCCGGCGATGCCAACTACGATCCCACCGATGATGTGATGGCCGCCCTGCCCGCCGCGACGGTCGTGCGGACCCGGCCGGATATCGACTGCGCGGATCAGCTCGAGCAGGTGCTGGCCGAGCAGCAGGAACCGGTGCTGGCCGTGGGCGTCGCGGGCGGCGACGGCACGGTGGCGTCGGTGGCGGCGCTGGCGCTGGGCAAGGAGCTGCCGCTGGTGGTGATCCCCACCGGCACGCTGAACCATTTCGCTCGCGACCTCGGCGTCTACGATCTGCGCGAGGTGATCGACGCGACCGGGGTGGGCGAAGCGGTCGCGGTCGATATCGCCGCTGTCGAATACGGCGACGAGAACGAGACGAGCACACGGCATCTCATCAACACCTTCAGTCTCGGGTCCTATCCGGATCTGGTCCGCCGCCGCGAGAAATGGGAGAAGCGCTGGGGTAAATGGCCGGCCTTCGCGGTGGCGCTGGTGGTGACCCTGCGCCGCGCCGAACCGATCGAGATCTTCCTCGACGGCCGCTGGCAGAAGGTGTGGTTCCTCTTCGTCGGCAACGGCCCCTACCATCCGCACGGTGCGGTGCCCGCCTTCCGGGACCGCCTCGATTCCGGTCTGCTGGATGTGCGCTGGCTGCGTGCCGATCTGCGCTGGTCGCGTACCCGCGCGGTGGTCGCGCTGGTACTGGCGGCGATCGGGCACAGCCGGGTGTACGGGGAACGGCAGCTACCGGAGTTGATCGTGCAACTCCCCGCCGCCGAGGCGCTCGCCGCGGACGGCGAGGTCATCGGCAGCGCCACCCATCTGCGGTTCACGATCGCGGGTCAGCTGCCGGTGTACCGGCGCGACGAATCCAATCCGCTGTGGATCAACCGCAGCCGTCCGCACCATCGGCGCGCGCCGTGGTTGCCGGAGGTGTTCCGGTTTCCGCGCAGCGGCCGGATGCTCCCCGACAACCGCGGTTCCGGCGCCTGATCCGAGCTGCCCGGGTTCGTGAATGCGGGCCTGCCAGGGGCGCGGCGATCCTACGATATGAGCACGTCGGCGAGTGACCGCTCGGCGACGGGTTCCACCGGCCCCGGCCGGGCTCGAGTAGGGCCGTCGTATGAGAAGTACCCTCGTTCCGATTCTCGCGGCGGCCGGGGTGCTGTTCGCCGCTACCGTGACCGCCGCCGCGGCCCCCGATCCCGCCGGCCGGACCGAGACGCCGGTCGCGTCCAGCTCGCCGGTCACTTCCGTACTGGAAACGGTTGTCGGCCTGCGTATCCCGCTGCCCGACTCGGCCGGGCCGCGGCCGGCGGCGTGTGACCGTCTCGCCTATCTGCGCTGGCGGCACGCCGAAGGCCCGGCCCGCTCCGCCGACGCCGACGCGGTACTCGTCGCCCAGCCCGGGGTTTTTGAGGGCGCCGCGGCTTTCGACACCCTGGCCCGCAACACCGTCGCGGCCGCGGCCCGCAACGGTCGCCATATCGAGTTCTGGGCCCTGGACCGCCGTTCGAACTGCCTCGAAGACCACACCGGGCGGCTGGCGGCCCTGGCCGCCCGCGACCCGCACCTCGCGGTCGACTACTACTTCCGCGGCGCCGCGGTGGCCGGGCGGACCTTCGCGGGATACGTCCCCGACTCCGCGCTGGGCTGGCTGGGCCGGGTCGGTCTGGCGCAGACCGTCCGCGATCAGTACGACCTGCTCACCGCCGAACTGCCGGATCCGGCGGTGCGGGCGCGGAAGGTGCTGTGCGGCGGGCATTCTCTGGGCGGTCTCATCACCGGGTTCTTCGCCGAATGGGATTTCGCCGGGGTGGCCGGCCGGGACCAGTGCGCGGGTTATTTCGCGCTCGACACGGCGGTCGGGACCTCGCTGTCCGCGCTGAGCGGCCTGCCGGACGCCTTGTTCGCGCCGGCCGGTCTCGGCTACGGGCCCACCCAGGCGGCCCTGGCGAGCGGCGTTCTGCCGCGGACCCTCGCGCTGCCCGCGGTGATCAATCCCGAGACGATGAATCTGCTGGGTATCGTCGGGCTCGCCGCCGCGGTGGCGCCCGCGGCCGAATCCGATCTGGCCCGCTACATCCCGCCGAACGCCAACCAGGACGCCACCTACCGGATCCTGCTGTCGCGGGATGTGCCGACCGCGCTGAGCGGCACACCGTCGGTGCGGGATTTCCGGGTCACCAACGCGGCCGCACTGGGGGCGTTCCTGGATGCCAACTCGCAGCCGGTGTCCATCCTGAAAACCGGTATCGGCTTCTTCGACGGCGGCCCGTTGGTGGACAAGGATTTCCCGCCCGATACCGCCGCGCTGTCGGCGCTACCCGGCCTGCGGGCACTCGCGGGGATGCTCGGCGGTGATGATCCGATGGCGATCACCGGACAGCCGCACGGGCCGCTCTACAGCTGGCGCGATTACAACGAGATCGCCGGTGCGCCGATTCCGGCCGGACGGAACGGCCGGCCTTTCACCACCGCCGCCGACGAGGTCACCAGCGTGCACGATCTGGCCCGCGGCCTCGCCGAGCATCCGCTGGATTTCACCGAGTGGTACTTCCCGCTGAAACTCACACTCGATATCGCCCAGAGCGGCGCACCCGAGATCACCCGCTACCGCCGCCATCCGGGGCCGGGCGCCGCGCCTGTCGTCACGCTGCTCGGCGGTTCCGGAATCGTGGTCGCGGCCGGTGGATACGGCGCTGGTGAAACGGTCGTCGCGCCCGGCTACCACCACCTGGACGTGATCACCGCGGCGGCGGTGCAGAACGACGGTGGTCCGGAGATCGTGTCCACGAGTCTGGCGCGCTTCGCCGCTCGCGTCACCGACTGACACCGGTTCGCCGCGTGCCGGCCGGAGTGCGGGGGACGACATCCGGTCGGTCGTTCGACGGAGTCACGGGTTCGACCGGCCGGTACCGGCGACCGGCGGTGCGGTCGGCGACCGGATGGGCAGCAGCCGGGTACCGAACAGCGCGGTGACCGCGAGCAGCGCGGTCGCGGCGAAAGCGGTCTGGAGTGCGTCCAGCCGCGCATCGGTGTTGATCGAGACCACGGCGTCGGCGGTGGCACCTCCCACCCCCGCGGTATCGAGTGCGTCGAGCAGCTGGGCGTCGGAGAGGAACGGGACACCGGCGGCCAGCTCGGTCGTCGCCTGCTCCTGTACGGCCGCCGGGACATCGGGATTGTTCTCGATCCCGTCGATCACCGAGGAGGTGAGCGCGCCGATGAGGATCGATCCGATCAGCGCGGTGCCCAGGGAGGCGCCCAGATAGGAAGCGGTGTTCTGCAATCCCCCGACCTCCGCGCTGCGGGATTCGGGCACCGCCGATACCGTCACCGCCCCCAGCTGTGAGGCCAGTGCGCCCAGCCCCGCGCCCATCAGCAGCATCGGCACCGCGACGACCCCCGCGTTCACCCCGGGGTCCATCCCGGCGGCGAGCAGCAGGATGCCGATGATCATCGACACCAGGCCGAGCCGCACCACGCGGCGCGGGTTCGCGCGCGGCAGGAACTTCGGAATCCCCAGCGCGGCGACGATCAACGCGATCGACAGCGGCAGCAGCCGGGCGCCGGTTCCCAGCGCACTGAGTTCCAGCACGACCGACAGGAACAGCGGTACCGCGAAGAACACCCCGGCCTGGACCGCGAACTGGGCGAAGAACATGGTGAGCCCGCCGGTGAGCTGCCCGTTGGTGAGCAGGCGCGGATCGAAGAGCGGTTCCCGTCCCGCCCGCACCCGCGCGGCCAGCCGCTCCCGGAACAACACCAGCACCAGCAGTCCGCCGAGCAGTAGCCAGATCACCGGCGACAGCCCGAGCACCACCGGACCGCCGGGGCGCGGCTGTATCCAGCCCCATTCGCCGGAGCGCAGGACGCCGTAGACGACCATGCCGAGACCGGCCACCGAGAGCGCCGCGCCCAGCAGATCCAGCCGGGCCCGCTCCGGCGGGCTGTCGGCCATCCGCCGCAGCAGCAGCATGATCACGGCCACCACGGCCACCTCACCGAAGAACACCAGCCGCCAGGAGGCGTAGGTGGTCACGGCGCCGCCCAGCAGCGGTCCCACCGCGACCGCGGACGCGCCGGCGGCCGCGATCAGCCCGTAGGCCGCGGCCCTCCGCTCGGCCGCGACATTGGCGGCCACCAGCGCCACGATCGCGGGCATGATGAGCGCGGCGCCGATCCCCTCCAGCAGCGACCAGCCCACCAGTAGTACGCCGAGATTCGGCGCGAGACCGGTGACCAGCGATCCGGTGCCGTAGACCAGCAGTCCGAGCGCGAAGACCCGGCGCCGGCCCACGATCGCGCCGATTTTGCCGCCGGTGATCATCAGCGACGCCATCACCAGGGTGTAGAGCGTGATGGCCGTCTGGATCCCGGTGATACTGGTGCCGACATCCTGGGCCACCGTCGCCATCGACACGTTCATCACCGAACTGTCGAGGGTCATCAGGAACTGCCCGGCGGCGAGCACCGCGAGCACCAGCGCGGAACCGCCGCGCGGCGGGGTGCCCGCGGCGCGGTCGCCGTTCACCGGATTCCCCGGAGTCGGGGCGGCACGGCTATTGCGCGCTGTAGTCGAACATCCACGGAATGGAGAAGCGGTCGGTGAGCATGCCGAACAGCTCCGTCCATTCGGTCTTCGCGAGATGCATATCCACCTTCCCGCCGACCGCGAGCGCTTCGAACACCCGCTCCGCCTCGTCCTTGTCACTGACCTCGAGACAGACGTTGAAATTCGGGCGCGACGAGACATCGACGGTCTGCCCGGGCGGGCAGTCCGAGCCCATCAGAATCTGCTCGGTGCCGTTGAGCGGTAGCGATACGTGCGCGACCAGGTTCTTCGCCTCGTCGGGGAGACCGGCGGCCTCACTCATATCGGCGAACCGGACCACTTGCAGTTCACCGCCGAACACGGATCGGTAGAAGGTGAACGCCTCTTCGGCGTTGCCGTTGAACATCAGGTACGGGTTGACCGACTTCACCTGGATCAGCTCCTTGACGTCGTTGTGCCGGGATGTCGGGATCGACGGAACACCTCTGCTGCCGCCGTCGCGGGGGAAGGCGGCCGTCGCATGGACTGACCGGCCGAGCGTATCCCCGATGAGCGCGATCCGGGGCAGATCCGCGGGACCGTGACCCGCGCGCGTCGCCCGACCCGCCCGGTGCGCGCGTCCTGCGGAAACTCACCCGGCGCCGGGTGAATACTCGGAGGTGTCCAGCGCCGCCCTCCGGGTGACGAGGCCCGGCCCGATGCTTGTGGAGGTTTCCATGGCATTGACCCACCCCGCGCACGAGCCGTCGTGGCAACGCGACGAGATCACCGTGAACCCGGTCTTCACCCGGGAACCGCTCGACATACCGCGTAACCGGCTGCCGTCCGGTGAGCTGGACAGCGATACCGCCTATCAGGTGGTCCACGACGAACTGCTGCTCGACGGCAACGCGCGGCTCAATCTGGCCACCTTCGTCACCACCTGGATGGAACCGGCGGCGCGGGTGCTGATGAGCGAATGCTTCGACAAGAACATGATCGACAAGGACGAATATCCGCGCACGGCCGAACTCGAACAGCGCTGTGTGCGGATTCTGGCCGATCTCTGGAACGCCGCCGACCCGGACGACGCGATCGGCTGCTCGACCACCGGATCCAGCGAGGCGTGCATGCTGGCCGGGCTGGCGTTGAAACGGCGCTGGCAGCAGCGGCGGCGGGCGGCCGGGCAGTCCACCGACCGGCCCAATCTCGTGATGGGCGCCAACGTGCAGGTGTGCTGGGAGAAATTCGCCGAGTACTGGGACGTCGAGGCGCGGCTGGTGCCGATGTCGGGGGAGCGGTTCCACCTCACCGCCGAGGAGGCGGTCGCCCGGTGCGACGAGAACACCATCGGGGTGGTGGCGATTCTCGGGTCCACCTTCGACGGCAGCTACGAACCCGTGGCCGAGATCTGCGCCGCCCTGGACCGGGTACACACCGAACAGGACTGGGATATCCCGGTGCACGTCGACGGGGCGTCGGGGGCGATGTTCGCGCCGTTCTGCGATCCCGGGCTGGAATGGGATTTCCGGCTGCCGCGCGTCGCCTCGATCAACACCTCGGGTCACAAATACGGACTGATCTATCCGGGTGTGGGATGGGTGCTGTGGCGCGACCGCGCGGCGCTACCCGACGAGCTGGTGTTCCGGGTGAACTATCTGGGCGGCCAGATGCCGACCTTCGCGCTGAACTTCTCCCGGCCGGGTGCGCAGGTGGTGGCGCAGTACTACACCTTCCTGCGGCTCGGCCATCGTGGTTACCAGCGGGTGCAGGGGTACTGCCGGGAGGTGGCCGCGGCCCTGGCGGACCGGATCGGGGCCCTGGGGCCGTTCCGGTTGCTCACCGACGGCCGGCAGTTGCCGGTGTTCGCGTTCACCCTCGCGCCGGAGGAGACCGGCTATTCGGTGTTCGATGTCTCGGCGGCATTGCGGGAACAGGGCTGGCTGGTTCCGGCCTATACGTTCCCGGCCGATCGGGAGGATCTCGCGGTACTGCGGGTGGTGGTCCGCAACGGATTCAGCCACGACCTCGCCGATCTGCTGGTCGAGGCTCTGCAGCGGGCGCTGCCACGGTTACGGGCCCAGCAGGCGCCGCAGCGCGGTCCCGAAGCCGCCTCGTTCTCGCACGGGGCCGACACCCATGTGCAGGGTGCCGGCCCGGCCGCGAGATGACCGGCCGAGCCCGAGGCCGGTATCTCCCGTCCTATCGTGCGGTACCCACACGATAGAGATCTACCTGGATGATGGACCGTTGTTCAGCGGTCAGAAAGCGCTGCCGGTGCCGGGGAGATAGATCCGGGGCAGGGGCAGGCCGTGGCCCTGGTTCCAGCCCCGGTTCCAGCCGCGGCCGTGGTTCCAGCCGCGGTTCCAGTCGTTGTCCCAGCCCTGATTCCAGCCGTGCCGGTTGCGGTTGCGGTGGCCGCGATCCCAGTCGATGCCGTCGTCGAACCAGCCGTTCCAGCTGCGCTGGCCGCGGTCGTGACGACCCCACCCGCGGTCGTGACGACCCCATCCGTCGTGGTCGTGGCGGCCGGGCCGGCTGACGTCCTCGACTGCGGCGTTGGGGGCGGGTGCGGGCGCCTCGGCGAGCGCGGGGGCGGCGGTGATCGCCAGCGGGGCCAGGGCGATCGCGGCGGTGGCCGCGATCCGGACGATGAGCCGGCGGGTCTGCGGGGTGCGATGCATAGTCGGTCCTCGGTCGGTGCCGCCGCGGCGGCGGCACGGTGTCGGTCGGATCTGACGCACTCGGGGTGCGATGTCGATGACCTGAACCGTACCGCTAAACAACGGCGCATTCAATAGGTGTCCGTTAATTGGGAAGAATCACCTGGTTCCGAGGACCGTTGTCCCGCACCCGGTTCGGCGACCGGGCGCGGCGAACTAGCCCGCCTCCGCCGTCCGGCCGGGCGCGGGCGCCGGCGGATCCAACCGCAGGACGCAGCGGGTCCGGGTGTAGATGGTCGGCATACATTCGTTGCAGTGCACACACGCCGACTCCGCCGACGCGTCGGCCCGGATGCGGTGCAGCAGATCCGGTTCCCGCAGCAGCGCCCGGCCCATGGCGACGAACTCGAACCCCTCCGACATCGCCAGATCCATGGATTCGCGGTCTGTGATCCCGCCGAGCAGTACCAGCGGCATGGCCAGTTCCCGCCGGAACTGGCGGGCGCGCTCCAGCAGATAGGCCTTCTCGTAGGGGTATTCGCGCAGGAACGCGCGGCCGATCATCCGGAACCCCCAGCGCGCCGCACCGGGCAGGGTTTTGGCGAACTCCTTGCGCGGCGCGTCGCCGTGGAACAGCAGCATCGGGTTCAGCAGCGAACTACCGGCGGTGAGTTCGAGGGCGTCGAGCGCGTCGTCGGCTTCCAGCCAGGCTGCCACCTGCAGTGATTCCGGCAGGGTGAAACCGCCGCGGATACCGTCCTCCATATTCAGTTTCGCGGTCACCGCGATCCGCTCACCCACCGCGTCGCGGACGGCTCGCGCGATATCGCGGGCCAGCCGGGCCCGATTCTCCAGCGAGCCGCCGTAGCGGTCCTTGCGCCGGTTGAGCAGTGGGCTCAGGAACGAACTCACCAGGTAGTTGTGGCCGAAATGGATTTCCACGGCATCGAACCCGGCCTCGATCGCCAGCCGTGCCGCGTTCGCGTGGGCGGCCACCAGTTCATCGATCTCGGCCTGGTCGGGCACTTTCATCGGACTCATCCCGAGCGGGCTGAAGAACCGGCTCGGAGCCAGGGCGGGGAGGCGATTGGACGCCGAATTGGCCACCGGCCCCGCGTGTCCGATCTGCGCGCTCGCGGCGGCGCCCTCGGCGTGGACGGCATCGGTGAGGCGGCGCAGGCCGGGTACCGCCTCGGGGCGCATCCAGATCTGGTGCCGGTCGGTGCGCCCGCCGGGGGCCACCGCGCAGTAGGCGACGGTCGTCATCGCGACCCCGCCCGCCGCGACCTCACGGTGGAATTCGACGAGGTCGTCGGTGACCAGTGCGTCGGGGGTGCGGCCCTCGAAGGTCGCGGCCTTGATCACGCGGTTGCGCAGGGTGAGCGGGCCCAGCGTGGCCGGGGCGAATACGTCGTTCATACGTTGTCTCCTGTCGGAGCGGTCAATCCGGCCACCACGAATTCGCGCAGGGTCGCCACGGCTCGCGGGGTCAGCGGGCGGTCGTCGACGGCCGCGCCGCCGAATCGGGTGATGATCAGGTCGAAGGCGAGCATCCAGCGGCGCCCGCTCTCGCGTTCGTCGATACCGGGCAGCAGTCCGTACCACGAATCGATCCGGAACCACTGCTGCTGCCACGGCCCGATCTGCCGGCCCAGGACGCACTGTGCGAGCAGGCGCAGGTGCAGGCGGCCGAGGGGGTCGGCGGTGAGATCGGTGAACGGTTCGAGGACCGCGTCCACGATCCGGTGCACGGGCAGCGGATCGGCGGTGACCTCGGCGAGCCGGTCGGCCCAGAGGGCCCCGAGGCGGTCCTCCAGCAGGGCCGCTACCAGGGCTTCCTTGGATCCGAAGTGGTAATGCACGGCAGCCGGGTTGGCCCCGGCGGCCGTGCAGATACCGCGGACCGAGACATCGTCGTATCGCTCGGTGAGCAGGAGCCGTTCGGCGGCGGCGAGCAGCCGCTCCCGGGTCCCGGCCGAGACTTTCTGGGGCATGCGTGTAGTGAACCACCGCGACGGGCTATTTTCAATCATTGATTGAAATATTGATTGATCGAAATCGGTCGATGCGGCGGTGCGGTGCGCCGGCCGGTCGGTTCAGTCGGCGAAGGCCGTCACGGTGGAACGCTCGGACCTGCTCGCGGCGACCAGACGGCCCCGCGACAGCACATAGCGGTCGGTGGGGGCGGTAGCGATGGCATCCTCGGTCCCGGTCGCCCGGATCGCCAGCAGATCCGCCCGGGCGCCGGGGACCGGTCCGGCGGCGGGCAGGCCCATGACCGCGCGGGCGCCGTCGCTCACCGCCGCGTACGCCTCCGCCGGAGTGAGATGTCCGGCCGTGACCAGCAGCATCGCGGTTTCCAGGGCATCGCCGCGGCCCATCGGATTGAAGGGGTCGCGGATATTGTCGGCGCCGGCCGCCAGCGCGATACCGGCGTCCAGCAACGCCCGGACCGCGGTGAGCCCCCGGGGTTTCGCCGCGTCGTGGTCGCGCCCCTGGAGATACAGATTGGTGATGGGCAGCGTGACGACGCCGATATCGGCCGCCGCGACCGCGGCGACGACCCGGGCCAGCACCTCCGGACCGGCCATACCCAGGCTGACGCAGTGACTCGCGGTGACCGGCATGGTGTCCGGCCGGTCGCGCATCTCGTGCGCGAGTTGTTCGAGCGTGAGCATGGCCGGATCGAGGCGTTCGTCGGTGTGCAGATCCACCCCGACCCCGCGAGCCCGGGCGATACCCAGTAACCGCCGCAGGTTCGGCCCGGGTTCGGGCGTCTGGTGCGGATGTCCGCCCACGAGATCCACGCCGAGATCGAGGGCGCCGTGGATCGCGGCGTCGGTCGCGGTGTAGGGGGCCAGGACCACCAGTTGGATATCCATGACCCCGGCCAGTTCGTCCCGTACCCGCACCAGCGCCCGTACCCCGCGCAGGGGGTCGTCACCGGCCAGCAGATTGATATGCGAGCGGACGGCGGTGGTGCCGTTGGAGAGCAGGCGCAGCGCCGCCCGGCGCGCCCGGTCGGCGATGGCGCCGACGGTGAGCCGCGGCCCGTAGCTCTCCCAGGCCGCGATGGCGGTCCCGAGATCGCCCGGCGGCGGGCCGATCTCGTCGAAGGACAGCGCCTTGTCGAGATGGACGTGCGGTTCCGCGGGCGCCGGAAGCAGCAGATATCCGGTGAGATCCAGTTCGCCGGGCTCCAGCGGGGTAGCCGCGGCGTCGAGCACCGAACCGACCCGGTCGCCCTCGATCCGGACGTCCACCCGGCGGCCGCCGGCCAGCCGCGCGTTGCGCAGTACCGGTACCGGCCGTCCGTCCGCGCGCCGGAAGCTAGGCGCCGAAGTCGCGTTTGCGGATCGCACAGTGGACTCCTTTCACGATATCGACCACCTGGGTCACCGAGAAATCACCGGCGGCGCTGAGGTAGAGATAGGCCTCGGTCGGCGCCATACCGGTTCGGGCGGAGAGGAATTCGACACTGCGGCGGGCGCAGTCGCGCATGGCGATATCGAGGCTCTCGTGCATCCCGAGCAGGATCCAGTGCTCGTCGGTCTCGGCGATCGGCCATCCGACGGGAGCTCCGGGTATCGACGTCACCACCGACAGCCGGGCGGTCACCCGCAGCGACCCCTCGAGCGCGGTGAGCGCGATCTCCCCGTTGCCCTGGGCGAAATGCGGGTCGCCGAGATAGAAACCGGCGCCCTCCACCTGAACGGGCAGGAAAAGCGAGCTACCGGAGACGATTTCGCGCAGGTCGATATTGCCGCCGAAGGGGCCCGGCGGGATCGTGCTCAGCGGTTCCCCGGCCGCGGGGGTGACGCCGCACAGACCCATGAACGGGCGCATCTCGATCCGCCCGCTCCCGCCGGCGAACTCGAACACCGCGGCGGGACCGTCGAGCGAACAGAATTTGCTGACCACCGGTGCGACGCCGCCGTCGGCGGTACGCGGCAGCGTCTCGGGCAGTGCGCCGCGGCCGTGCCTGCTGGAGATGATTCCGTACGGGACACGCGGGGCGAGGTCGAGGAAATCGACCCGCAGCCAGTCGCCCGGCGCGGCGCCGCGCACCCGCACCGGACCGAGCACGATATGCGGGCCCGGCGGGTTCGCTTCGCGGTGCAGCCCGGACTCCGCCAGCGCGACCGCGTCCGGCAGTACCGCCCGCGGGTCCACCCCGAACTGCCCGAAATAGGCGACCGGGTCGCGCCCCTGATCCTCCATCAGGCCCTCTTGGGAGACCGTATCGAAGGTGACGGTCTGCCCGCTGTCCACCACCAGGACCGGGGGTGTGCGCGGTACGGGCAGCGAACCCCAGCGCACGGTTTCGGGGGTGCAGTACAGGTAGTGATCCGCGGTGCCGGGGTCCGTACCGGCGGTCAGGATATCCACGGCTACGTGTGGTCGGCGAGGATCGCGCGGTGTTCGCGCCAGCCGCCCGGCGCGATGATCTCGCGGGCCGGATCGCCCGGTCCGGGCAGCCGGCGGCACACCATGCTCAGCGAGCCCCGGCCGTCCTCCAATTCGATCACCGAGAGTTCCAGTTCGGCGGGTTCCCGGGGCAGCAGGTTCTCGCGCAGATCGGCATAGGACACCCGGTAGATCTCGCCCGGTACCGGCCAGCCGCCTTCGGAAACCCTGGCGAGGCCGGGGAATACGTCGTCGAAGGAGAAGAACCGGTATTTCGGCGCGGTACGCACCGCGCCCAGGTACCGGGCCGAGGCGAGGGCGTCGTTGAGCGACCCGCCACGCATGGCCTGGCCGTTGACGAACATGAGAACGGCGTCGTCGGACATGATGAAGCTCCTTTGCGGCGTCGCGCTGCGCGCGGATACGCGGACTACGTGACTAGATGAGGGTGGTGTTACCGGGACCGCGCAGCGCGTGGATACGGGCGGCCGTGGTGGCGCGCTCGAGGTCGCCGCTGGAGAGGTCGTCGAGCAGGGTGCGGTGCTGCGACACCGGTTCGTGTCCCGGCTGCTGTACGTAGTCGTCGGTGGGGTAGAGGAACGCCTGGCGTTGCAGGAACGACGAGGTGACCGGGGTGAACGCCGCCCGGTTGATGGCCATGTGGAAGTCCAGGTGAGCCATCGAGTACTGCGGCGAACCGACGCCGTACTCGTGCAGCGCGGCGCCGAGGGGATCGAGCAGCGCGTACAGCGCGGGCCAATCCACGGTCTCGGTTTTTGCCGTGAGCATCTTCGCCGCCACCTGGTCGAAGGCGATACGCAGTTCGTGGAGTTCCGCCCGGGCCGCGGCGTCGAACTCCACCACCACGAGCTGGCCGCGCCGCACCCGCTCGACCAGTCCGTCGCTGGTGAGCCGTTGCAGCGCCTCCCGGATGGGAGTCCGGCTGACACCGAGTTCCTCCGCGATCTGCTCCTCGGTCAGCCGGATCCCACCGGCGTACTGACCGGTCGTGATCTGCTGGCGCAGGAAGCGGTACACCTGTTCGCGGACGCTCATCTGTTCGCGCGCAGGGGTGAGCCCCGTACCGGCCGGGGGGTTCACCGCGGACCCGCGCTCAGCAGGGCCGCGCGGCAGGCGTTGGTGGCGCGCTGCATGAAGGTCCCCGACATCACGTTCATTCCCGCCCGCAGTGCCGCGGTCTGGAGTGCGGAGACCCGGTTGTTCAGATCGAAGTAGCCGTTGCCCGGGCCGGTGATCTCGGCGAAATCGAAAGCGAAGGGGCGAGTCTCGGAATCGTCGGTCTCACCCCAGGTGGTGGTGTTGACGATCAGCGCCGGAAGCTGTTCGGCGCACAGCGCTTTCAGGTCCGGGGGCGCCACCTGCGCGGCCTCGAAGCGCCGCGCCCAGCCGGCCAGCGCCTCCGGATCGCGGGCGCTGCCCACCAGCCGGGCGCCGGGCCAGGCCCGGCGGCAGGCCAGCGCGACCGAATTCGAGGAACCGCCCGCGCCCAGGACCAGGACGCTGTCCGGTACGCGCCCGCCCATGATCGTCTCCATCGCCGCCTGGGCCGCCCAGCTGTTGGTATTGACCCCGGCGGTCGTACCCGCGCCCCGCACCACGGTGTCCACCACACCGGTACGCGCCGCCGATTCGGTCAGGGTTTCCAGCCGGCCCGCCACCTGTTGTTTCCACGGGCTCAGCACCAGGGCCAGATCCCAGGAGCCGTCGGCGACCAGCGCGTCCGGATCGGGAAACGGGAGGGTGTCGGCCACTTCGACATCCTGGGCGGTGAGCGCGTCGAGCAGCAGTGTCCCGCGCAGCGCATGCGGCGCGGTGGTGCCGATTCCGGCGATCACCGCGAGTGCACCGCCACAGGTCTCGGTGGCCGCCGCGCCGGTGATCCCCAGCCGGCGCACCTCGTCCAGACAGCGCGCCACGGTGTTGCGTATCGTGGCGGCGCCGTCGCCGCCGGAGTCGAGCAGAGATACTTGTGTCTCGGTCACGACTTCTCCCTCGTGATGGTCATGAACCGCGTGATATTCGCGGGCCGACGGATTGTCGCGGCACTCAGGATGCCGCGGTGACGGGCCGGCGGGCCGGGATCACCTGGCGGCCCGCGGGTTCCCCGATGATGTCACCCTTTTCGTAGACCAGACGTCCACGCAGATAGGTCGCCAGCACCGAACCGGTCAGCGGCCAGCCGTGGTAGGGCGTCACCGTATGTTTGGAGTGCAGCCCGGCGGAGTCGAGGGTGGATTCGGCGGTGGGATCGACGAGGACGAAATCGGCGTCGAAGCCCGGGGCCAGCTGCCCCTTCGACGCGATGGACCAGCGCTGTGCGGGCCGGTAGCAGCACAGCCGCACGATGTCCTCGATGCTCAGCCTGCCCCGGGCCGCCGCGGTGAGCAGCAGCGGGAGCATGGTCTCCACCCCGATGAAACCGCCGTAGGCCTTCCAGACATCGGTTTCGGCCTGCTCCTCGGCCGTATGCGGGGCGTGGTCGGTGGCGATGATGTCGACATCGCCGCGCGCGATCCCCTCCCACAGGGCCGCCACATCGGCGGCGGGCCGGATCGGCGGATTGAGTTTGACCAGGTTGCCGTAGTCGTCGTAGGCGGAGTCGTCGAGGAACAGATGGGCGACCAGGGTTTCGATCGTCACCCGGTGCCCCTGCGACCGCAGATCCATCACCCGGTTCAGGCCCGCCGCCGTGGACAGATGGTGGATATGCAGTTTCGTGCCGGCCTCGGTGGCCATGGTGATGATCCGAGTGACCGCCTCCACCTCCACGAATGCCGGCCGTCCCTCCAGATGCGCGCGGGGATCCTTGCGCCCGGACGCCTGTAACCGGTCGCCGAACATCCGCAGCAGATGGTCGTTCTCGGCGTGGACGCCGACCACCAGATCGGCGGCCGCCGCCGCTTCCAGGCCGCGGAAGATCGCCGCGTCGTTCGGGCAGCGGTTGTCGCCGGTGGTCTGGCCCATGAAGAGTTTGAAACCCATGGCCCCCAGTTCGGCCATCCCCGCGATCTCGTCGGCGTTGTCGTGGTCGAGCATGCCGTAGAGCCCGAAATCGACATACGCCTTGCCGCGCACCAGTTCCAGCTTGTCCCGATACCGCTCGGCGGTGGCGACGGGCGGTTTCGTATTCGGCATATCGACCACGGTGGTCACCCCGCCGGCTGCCGCGGCGCGGGTACCGCTGGCGAAGTCCTCCTTCTCGGTCATACCGGGTTCGCGCAGGTGGACGTGCATATCCACCAGACCCGGCAGGACCAGCAGACCGGTCGCGTCGAGCGTGGGGACGCCGTCGGCGGCGAGTCCCGCACCGACGGCGAGGACGGTGCCGTCCTTGACGGCGATATCGTGCCGGTGACGGCCGTCGTGAGAGACCACGGTGGCGCCGGTGACCACATAGTCCGGAGTGCTGAATGCGGGCATGAACTGGCCTTTCGAAAAGCGGCGGGAATCAGGACAGGGCGAGGTCGGGGTTCTCGGCGTACACCTCGCGGATGGGGCCGAGTTCGAAGAGATCGCCGACGGACAGTTTCAGCCCGCCGCCCGCGATCGAGGCGATATTTGCGGCGGCGTCCTCGTCGGAGATCGCGACGATCTGCTGGCCGGGGGTGCCGTTGCGGATGAGTTCGTTACCCGCGAGACAGCAGTCGAGGGTGGCGGCGCGGTCCAGATCGAGGGTGCGGCCGTAGTCGTCGACGGTGATATCGGCGGCCAGCTTCGGATCGGCCAGCACATCCTTCCAGCCGCGGATCTCGGCCTTCAGGAACGCCTTCAGTTTGTCGCGGTGGTTGTCGATATTGTCCTGGGTGGTGATGTAGGTCTGGCCCACCAGCGGGAAACCCATATCGGCCAGCAGCCGGGCATGGATATCGAAACCCTTGTGCCGCAGATCCACGACCTGGCTGTTGATGAACCCGAGGTAGCCGTCGATCTCCCCGGCGGTCATCCCGATCGGATCGCCCTGCACCGGGACCGTGGTGATCCGCGACTGGTCGAGACCGAGCGCGGCCATATAGGTCCGCCACACCGGTTCGCTGGACGAGGCGCAGCCGATGGTCTTGCCGTAGAGGTCCTCGGGGCTGTCGATGGGTTTCGCGCCCATAGACATGATGCAGCCGGCGTAGCGCTGATACACCGCGCCGACGATTTTCAGCGGCGCGCCCTTGGCGACCGCCGACCCCACGATGGGCACCTGCGAGACACCGGCGAAGGTGCGGGTGAGGACATCGGATTCGATGGGCGGCGCGGTCGGACCACCGGATACCAGATCCGATCCGGTGAATCCGGCCTCGCGGTAGTAGCCGTTGCGGTCGGCGAAATAGCTGCCGGCGAATTGGGTGTTCTTGATCCACGCGAGGCGCTGGGAGGCGACGCCGAAACCGTCGCCGGACCCGGTGGCGGCCGAGCCGCCGGATACGCAGGCCGTGAGCGCGGCCGAACCGGCCAGGGCCAGCCCGCCGGCGGCGAGGCTGCGAGTAAGGAAGGCGCGGCGGTCGAAATGTGCAGACATGGGTGCTCCGGGTAGTTGTGCGAGAGGGGAGTGGTCGGTGGGAGGGCTCAGCGAGGAGCGCTCATCCGGGCGGCGACGAGTTCCTCGACGATGGCCACGGCCTGATAGATCAGCACGCAGACCAGCGTGAGGACCACCACCGACGCCCACAGCCGGTCGAACTGGAATTCGTTGGCGGCCCGCAGCATCTGGCCGCCGAGACCCTCGCCGGTCGCCAGCCATTCGGCCAGTAGCGCGCCGACGACGGAGGTGGTCACCGCGACCCGGGCCGCCGCGAACCAGGTCGGAATCGCATGCGGCAGGGATACCTTGCGGAACGCGGTCAGCGGAGACGCGCCGAAGGCGGTGATCATATCGAGATCGGTACGCGGGGTCGCCCGGATACCGTGCAGCATGGTGAGCAGCGCCGGGATCACGACCACCGCGGCGCCGATGACGGCGGTGGCCAGGGCGCCCCGGCCGAACACCAGCACGAGGATCGGGGCGACGGTCACCATCGGGATCGCGTGCATCGCGGTGAGGGCCGGGGTGAACATGGCCTCGACGGTCCGGGAGAAATAGAACAGCAGCGAGACCGCGGCCGCCAGCCCGAGTCCTAGGACGTAGCCGTAGGCGGCGTCGGTGAGGGTGCGCAGGAGGTCCGCGGCGATGGCGGACCTGTTCGCCGCGGCCTCCGGGGCGGTGAGCAGATAGCCGAGCACATCGCCGGGGGATTTCGCGACGAACGGACTCACGTTCACCATGCGCAGGAAAACCGTCCAGACCAGCACGATGGCCACCACGGCGCCGGCGAAGGTGAGCAGGGTGCGGGCGGTGCTGCGCGCGAGACGATCGACGAGGAGCGTGTTCATACCCGGGCCTCCGTGTCGGTTCCGGCGGCCCAGGGGGTGGCGATACGTTCCACCGCCGCGACGAGCAGGAAGCAACCGCCCGCCAGCACGCTGCACACCAGCGTGATACCCCAGGTGCGCACCACGTCGCTGGACTGCTGCGCCACCACCAGGGCGGCGCCGAGTCCGCGTTCCTGGCCCATGAATTCGCCGATCACCGTGCCCAGCAGCGCCGCCGGTACGGCGATCTTCAAGGCGGTGAGGATATTCGGCAGCGCGTAGAGCAGTTGCACCTTGCGCAGCACCAGGTAGCGGCCGCCGCCGTAGGCGCGGACCAGATCCGCGCAGACGGGGTCGGCGTGGCGCAGCCCGTTGAGCGTGCCGACCAGGGTGGTGAAGAACACCGAGACCGCCGCCATGATCGCCGAGGTCACCGGCCCGTTGAAACAGGCCGCGAGAATCGGCGCGATGGCGATCAGCGGAATACAGGCCGAGGCGATACCCATCTGCAGGACCAGCTTCTCCACCGCCGGAACCGTGAGGACCAGGGCCGCGCAGCCTATCGCCGCCACATTGCCCCAGAAGAAACCGGCCGCGGCCGAGGCCAGCGTGACGGGCAGATGCAGGTTGTAGAAGGCGAATCCGTCGTCCGCCAGACCCCCGAGAATCTCCGTGGGCGGCGCGATGGCCGGTCCGAGGATTCCGGTGGCGCCGGTGAACTGCCAGATGGCGAGCACGATCAGTGTCCCGGCGATCGCCAGGTATTTCCGGTTGTTCACGACGGCGCTCCCGCGGCGACGGGCGCGGCGGCGTGCTCCGGGGCGCCGAACAGGACCCCGGAGAGCAGATCGACGTATTCGTGGAACGCGCTGGTCCGCATCATCTCCGGGGTGCGGGGCCGGGGCAGGTCGATCTCGACCACCTTCTGGACCCGGCCCGGCCGCGGGCTCATCACCACCACCGTGTCCGACAGGAATACCGCTTCGGAGATCCCGTGGGTCACCATCAGGGTCGTCGCGGGGCGTTCGGTCCAGATCCGCAGCAGTTCGACGTTCAGATTCTGGCGGGTCATATCGTCGAGCGCGCCGAACGGTTCGTCCAGCAGCAGGACCCGCGGTCGCACCACCAGGGCGCGGGCGATCGCCACCCGCTGCCGCATACCGCCGGACAGCTGCGCCGGGCGGGCGTTCTCGAAGCCGGTGAGGCCGACGAGGTCGATGAGGGCGTCGATGGCATCGTCGTCGGCCTTCTTCCGGGAGACCTCCAGCGGCAGCCGGATATTGGTGCGCACCGAACGCCAGGGCAGCAGGGCCGCGTCCTGGAACGCGATACCGAGATGATCGTGGCGGCGCATATCGCGCGGGGTCTCACCGTGGACCAGGGCCACTCCGGACGTCTGCGGTTCCAGCCCGGCCAGGATGCGCAGCACGGTGCTCTTCCCGCATCCCGAGGGGCCGAGCAGGGTGACGAATTCCCCTTCGCCGGATTGGATGTCCACGCCGTCGAGGGCGGTCACTTCCTTGCGGCCCGCCTTGAATGTCTTGGTCAGACCGCCGATATGGATGCCGGGTGCGGTAGGCGAGACCATAGGTTCTCCTCGATCGAAGCACTCCGTCTTGTATCCGAGTTTGGATCCAAGCTCGGATACGAAGCTACGGACGCCACGTTTCGTCGCCGTGAATCGAGGGCACGGTCGCATTACATTCCGCTCACCGGCGCACCCGTAATCCGCCGCCGGACCCCGGATTACGCCGGGTGCGGGGGATCGGTGTGGAGAATCGGCCGGCCGGCGGGAACTGCATGTCCGCCCGGACCGTCTTCCCGTCCAGGGTGAAGGTCACGACGCTCGGACCGCCCTGCGGGCACCCGGCACGGCGGCGGGATATCCCGTGGGACACCCCGCCGCCGATCGGATCACCTACCGGGTGGCGTCTGTTGCTGCTGCGCCTCCTGGCGGGCGATGCGGTCCTCGTGGATCCGGACCAGTTCGCGGAACCCGATCCGGTCCCAGCCGGGTTTCGGCTGGATACCCCAGTCGTCCTGGGCCGTCCGCTGTCCCGCGGCTTCCGGCGGACCACCGAACGGCGGGCCGGACAGGGGGTAGGGGTGTTCGCATTCGAGGGTGTCGTCGGAGTAGCGGACCTTCATCAGTTCGCTGCAGATCTCGGTGAACGACAGGGTCGGCCAGCCGTACCACAGCGCCAGCGCCGGGACGGTGAACGCGCCCTCGATCACCAGTGCGAAGAGGCAGACGAAGATCGCGCGCCGCAGCCAGCGGTGCATCCGGGCGTAGGGAGCGGTGGTGCCCAGTGGCAGTTCTTCTCTACCGGCATCGCTGGTGGTGGGTGTTTTCTCTGTGCTCATGGGGGTGTCCTTCGAGCGGGGGCTGCCCGGTCAGTCGGAGAAGATCTCGCGGTTGACGGTGTGCAGATAGGGAATCGCCAGGAACGGCGTGATGTAGAAGATGTCGTAGAGCCACCAGCCGATCACCGGCAGTACGACCCCGTCGTAACGCACATCGGCGTACATGGTCATGTTGAACGTGTAGCCGATCCAGATCACCAGGCCGAACCAGCAGGTGACGATCATCCACTGGTGACCCCACCGCTTCATCTGCAGGAACGCGATGGCGGCGGCGATGCGCATCGGGAAGACGGTGAGCATCAGGGCGACCTCCCAGCCCTTCTCACCCGGTGCGCCGGCTCCGCCGATCCACAGTTCGTTGTAGTGCCAGAAGTAGCCCGCGTCGAAGAAATTGCCCCAGGCGGTGAGGATCACGCGGTTGATCAGGGTGTGGTTGGCGATGAGGTCCAGGGCCCAGCCGAGACTGTTCAGCGCGGCGTCCAGGATCACCAGATAGCCGATCAGCGTGACGATGATGGGCCGCACCGAGAGTCCGGACTGCTGGGCCCGGCGCTGCAGCCACACCCCGCGCAGGAAGATCGGCAGGCCGACGATTCCGAGTACCAGGGTGCCCATCAGCAGCGTCCCGGCGGTGAGCCACCAGTCGGCCTCCCGCTGGGCGCGGCGTGATTCGTCGTGGTGTTCGTCGTAGGCGTCCTTGGGCCCGGCCGTCACGGCGCCGCGCCAGGGCAGCGGGAATGTCGAGAGTTTCACGAGGGCTCCTACCAATCCCGGACCGAATACATATGCAACTGGATGAGGAACATCGCCAGTAGGAATCCATAGGCGAAGATCTGGACGGCGATCAGCGCGCGGCGGCGCCTGCGATCCTGTTCGTTCACGGTCGGTGGCCTCCTTCTGGATCCGACTGCGCGGCGGGGGGTTGCGCGGCGGCCAGGCCGGCCGCCGCGATCTCGCGCAGACCTTCGTTGATCGCGCCGTTGCTGCTCAGCGGCGCCAGCACACAGGCTTCGGCGGCCTCCCACTCACCGGCTCCGGCGGCGATGAGATGCGCGGTGGTCACCAGGACCCGGGTGGACGGCGGCTCGAAATGGAAGACCTCGTCGGCTTCGCGGATGGTGCGCGCGCACCGGACCAGCCGGGCGGCGATCTCCGGGTCGACACCCGTTTCCGCGACGATCACCTCGGCTTCGCGCGCGGCGTCCAGATAGTTCATGGCCAGCGTGACGAAGCGCTGCCGGAACGAGGGCTTCAACTCCTTGAGCGAACTGCGGTAGGCCGGGTTGTAGGAGCAGACCAGCATGAACGTCTCCGGTGCCGGCACCACCTCGTCGGCGCGGTCCAGGTACAGCGTCCGGCGATGATCGGTGAGCGAGTGCAGGACGGCCAGTGAATCGTGGCGGGCCTCCACCACCTCGTCGAGATAGCAGATCGCCCCGTTCTTCACGGCGGTGGTGAGCGGCCCGTCCTTCCACACCACATCGCCGCCCGACACCAGGAACCGGCCGACCAGATCGGAACTGGTGAGATCGTCGTGGCAGCTGATGGTCACGACGGGACGGTCCAGCAGGCGGCCCATATGCTCGACGAAGCGGGTTTTGCCGCAGCCCGTGGGCCCGGTGAGCATCACCGGCATCCGCCGCTGGAACGCTCTGCCGAACAATTGGATATCGGGGCCGGTGGCGTAGTAGTCGGTACTCATCCTCACCTCTCGGTGGCTGTTCGTCCTCACCGAACGGTGAGGGATCGCTAGGCGGCGACCAGTTCGCGGTGGACGTGCGCGAGCACCCGGGGTAGTTCCTCCACCCGGCGGATGCGCTGGGAGCGGCGGTCGCCGAAGACCGTGGGTAGCGGGTCGACCCGGACGGGGCCGATGCCCAGGTAGTAGACGGCGACTCCGGCCTCGCCGGCTTCGGTCACGGCGTGCGCGACATCGGCCCAGGCGTAGCGGCCCTCGTACCCCTCGTCGGAGATCAGGCCGTCACCGATCACCAGCAGGAGCCGCCGTTCGGCGGGCCGGGCGAGCAGGCGGGCGGTCAGATGCCGGATGGGTGCGCCGAGGCGGGTGTAGCCGCCGGTCTCCAGGCCGAGGCCGCCCGGGTCGACGAAACGGGGTTCGTCGAAATCCTTCAGGCATCGGACCTCGACCCGGTGCCGGGTGTTGCCGGTGAACACGAAGATGCCGTGGCGTTCCCCGGCCGCGGCCATGGCGTGGGACAGGGCGTCGGCGCAGGCCAGTTCCAGCCGGAAGGCCCGGCCCTGATGGATCCCGAGCGACGAACTGCCGTCCAGCAGCACCGCGGTGGCGACATCGCGGGAATCCGGCATCAGCTCGCGGAACACCCGGGGCTGCGCCGCGGCGCCGGTCATCAGATCGGAGTAGTAGGCGATATAGCGGTCGATATCGAGGTCCGAACCGTCCTCGAGGCCGCCGGTGATCGCCCGGTGGGTGTGCTGGCGGAACCAGCGCCGGACATCCACCGCCGCCGGTGCGGCGGTATGCGCGGGGCGGGGTTGCCTGCGTTCCAGGACCGCGACGTGATCGGGGAGGAACCTGCCGGTCCAGGCGTTCCATTCGGGATAGGGGATCCCCGCACGCCGGTCGGGACGGATCTCGAGGTCCTCGTTCTCCGGCCGGCTCGGCGGCGGCAGATTCGGATTGCGGACGCCGCCTTCACCTCCCACCGGCACGGACATGGCCCGGTAGGAGTCGGTCCGCGGTGACGTCCACGGCATCCGCCCGTACATGCGCCGCGCGGCCAGCGCGACCCGGCCGCGGGCGGGGATCGTCAGAGGCGGGGAGCCCAGGATCGGGTGCGCCGCCGGCGCCCGGCCGGAGCGCGCCGCCGCGACGGCACGGTCGAGGATGCCGAGGCCGTCCAGGTCGGGGTCGGCGAGCTCCAGATCCGGTAGCAGACGCCGCAGTTCCGGCATCAGTCCCGGAAGGTGCGCGGCGACCCAGCCGAGCGCGACTCCGCCTTCGACCAGCGAAACGCTCGCCAGCTCACGGGGTGAGAGCTCGTGCAGGGCGTACCGCGCGATCCGTTCCTTCGAGGGGGCGCATTGCAATGCCACACCGCAGGTCACGGTCCGGCGCGACCACGAGGGCGGCGGCGGATAGGGCACATGCACGACGGTGTGGGTCGCGTTCAGCCCGAAGGCCCGCCGCTCCCCGGTGATCAGCCGGGCCCCGTCGCGCCGGCGCCCGGAGAATGCCACCGCGGTCACCGCGCAACTGCGCTCCAAGGCCCCCGCGGGGGTGGGTTCGCTGATATCCATGGCCGGTCATCCTCGGCGCGGGAGCTCAGAAGGTCCCGATATTGCGCATGACCCAGTACCAGAAGCCGATTACGGCTCCCATGGATCCCCACGCGACGATCAGGCGCACGATGTCCTGCCACATGAGATACCTCCGTTGTGTTGCTGTTGCCCGTCCCGGGGTTCCGGTCGGTGTGCGCGCGTTCATCGGGGCTCCAGACCCCGTAGCGCGGTGAGCACGTAGTTGTCGAGCATCGCGGCCCGTACCGATTTCGAATCACTGGTGGTGGTCAGCAGGGCATACAGCCCGAGCAGGAAGAACACCGCGCTGTGGAACGGATCGACCTCGGAGGCGGCCTCCCCGGCGTCACGGGCGCGGGCGATCTCCTCGACCACCGCCACGATCAGCGGGTGGTCGGTCCATTCGTCGTCCGGCGGGCGGGTCGGGGCGAAGTGCAGGCCCAGGACATCTTTGAAGAGGATCGCGCCGACGCGGCGCTCCACCGACAGCACCAGCCGCACGGCCTTGTTCAGCGCTCCCGGCAGATCGTGCGGGGTGGCGACGAACCGGGCGAATTCCTTGGCGACGCGGGCCTCTTCGCGGCGTTCCAGTTCCAGCAGGACGTGTTCCTTGCTGGGGAAGTGGAAGTAGAAGGTCCCGCGCGCGACACCGGCGGTATCGATGATGGCGCCGACATCGGCCCCCGCGGTACCGGTGCGCTTGAACTCCGCGACGGCGGCGTCGAACACCCGCTTCCGGGTCTCCAATCGCTGGGCTTCCCGGCCCCGTGGTTTCTGCGTCGGCGCGTTCACGGCATCCATGAGACGGCTTTCGCTGAAAAATGTCAATAAAAGATTTCAATGACCATTGTCAGTGAGAGATGTGTTGTACTGATGCGCGGCGGTTTCGGATCACCGCGTGGCGGCGAGGACCGTGGCGGCCACGGCCAGTGCGAAGTAGGCGCCGGGGAAGGCGAGGTTGTAGAACACACGAGCCCGCAGGTGCGTGACGAGGGCGCCCGCGAAGAACAGCACCAGGCCCGCACCCGCGGCGAGGCCCACTCCGCGCATGCCGAGGAGTCCGCACAGCAATCCGAGCGCGCCGGCCGCCTTGAGGGTCGCCAGCCAGGGGATCCAGGTGCGCGGCACACCGACTTCGGCCGAATTGGCCAGGACGAAATCCGCGCGGGTGAAGTCGGCGACGGCCATCCCGGCATTGGCGGCGACGGCGGTGAGGGTGACGACGAGGTAGGCGGTGTGCATCGGCGGGCTGCTCTCGGACGGGTCGGGCGGAGGTCGGACTCCGGGTACGGAATCCACTGTTCTCGGACCCGCTCCTATACACCAATACCTGCATCCATAACCTGATGGAATGGATGTCGACACCCGGTTGCTGCGCTATTTCGCCGCCGTCGCGGAAGAGGGCAACCTGACCCGGGCCGCCGAACGTCTCTACGTCTCGCAGCCCGCGCTGACCAAACAGATCAGGCAGTTGGAGAACCTGCTCGGCGTGCGATTGTTCGATCGGTCGCGCAGCGGTATGGCGCCGACGCCGGCGGGTGTGGCCCTGGCCGCCGAGGCGCCCGCGGTACTCGGCGCCTGGGACCGCGCCCTGCGCGAGACCCGCCGGGAGTCCGGACGTGCCGCGAAGGTCCTGCGGGTGGGATTCCTCGCCAGCGCCGCCAACGAGGCGACCCCGGAGATCATCGCGGAATTCGCTCGCCGCCTGCCCGGCTGGCGGGTGGATATGCGGCAGGCGTCCTGGGGCGATCCGAGCGGTGGTCTGGGCACCGCCGAGGTCGATGTCGCGATAGTGCGGCTGCCGTTCCCCGGTCAGGACGCGCTCCGGGTGCGGGAGCTGTTCACCGAGCCCCGGTGGGTGGCGCTGTCCACGTCACACCCGCTGGCGGCACGCGAAACGATCGACTTCGGTGAGCTGCTCGACGAGGCGTTCGTCGCGGCCCCGGCCGAAACCGGGGCCTGGCGTGACTACTGGCTCGGGGTCGGCGAACGGGCGGGCCGGCCGCCGGTGATCGGTGCGGTGACCGACCGGCCCGACGAATGGCTCGGCGCCATCGCCAACGGTTACGGCGTGGCGCTGGCGCCCGAATCCAGTGCGCGCTTCTATACCCGCCCCGGGATCGTCTACCGGCCGGTGACCGGGGTGGCGCCGAGCCCGGTCGCCGTCGCGTGGCCACCCGGCGCCGAGACGCATCAGGCGGTCGCGGTGTTCGTCGGCTGTTGTCTGGACATCGTTGCCGCCGGGGCGAACCGGCCGGGGCATCCGGCCTGACCTCCCGCCCCGCCGCTCGGTGCGGAAACCGCGCAGGTCAGGCGTCCCACCACGCCGGCACCCAGCGGAACGCGTTACCGGCCGCCGCCACCCGCCCCACGGAGGGGAACGACAGATGCGTGGCGATCAGTGATTCGCCGGTCGACTCCAGTTCCCGGAAGAGGCCGACCCGGACGCGCGCGGCCTCCGCGGGATCGTGCTCGAATCCGTTGAACCAGTCCGGGTGTTCGAACGCGACCGGGAAGACGGCATCGCCGGCGAACGTCAGCCGGTCGCCTCCGGATTCCAGCCGGACCACGCTGTGGCCCGGGGTGTGGCCGCCGGTCCGGCGGACGAGCACCCCCGGCGCGACCTCGTACTCGGTCTCGAACGGCCGCAGGCGGGTGCGGTATTCGTCCAGGAACCGGGTGGCGGCCGATCGCAGCGCGTCCGGTACCCCGGGCGGCATCTCGGTACGGGTGAAGTCCGGCGATTCCCAGAACTCGGCCTCGGCGGCCGCCACATGCACCCGCAGATCCGGTCGCAGCCGGGACCCCAGCCCCTGGTCGAGCAACCCGCCGACGTGGTCCATATGCAGATGTGTGAGGACGACGTCGGTCACCGACGCGGGATCGATCCCGGCCGCCTGCAGTCGCATGGCCAGCAGTCCGGCCCGGGGGAAGTCCGGGAACTCCGTCCCCAGCCCGGCATCGATGAGGATCGTCTGCTCCCCGCTGCGGACCACGACCACGTTGAGCGGCCACGCGAGCAGGTCGTGCGGCAGGAACATCTCGTCGAGCCAGGCGTCCCGGGCGCCGGGAGTGGCATTCGTGGACATGGTCACGGGCGGCAGCGGCAGCACTCCGTCGCTGATGACCAGCACGTCGATCGCGCCGACCCGCAGGGCGTAGCGCGAGGGGGTCGGCTCGTCGGTTTCCGGCGGAATCGGGGGTGCGATGTTCTCCGAACTCACGGTCGTCTCCCTCGGTCGGTGCGATTCGGTCCGGGGCGGGGATGGCGTTTCATGCGGAATGCGGATGTCAGTATCGCCGAGCCGTGTGTGTTCGTCATGCCCGGAACGCGGCGAGTCGCGGGCCTCGGCGGGCCGATATTCCTGCCGTGAGCTGCGATGATGCGTGTTGTGCCAAGTTGGTGCCAAATATGTGCCACAAATTCTTGTGCGTGTGCCATCTGTGTGCCATAGTGGTGCCATGGACTTGAGCAGCTACGTGAGCAACCTCGGACGAGAGTTCGCGACCCTCGCCGAAACCAGCGGTGCGGAGGCTCGCGCCCTGGTCGAACAGCTTTCCGGCTCGCTCGAATCGGCGATCCGGATGACCCTGCTCGAAACGCTGGCGGCCGCCGCCGACGAGATCACCGTGGAGCTGGCGCCCGGATCGGTAGAACTGCGGCTGCGGGGCCGCGATCCGGATTTCGTGGTCACCGCGCCACCGTCCGAGCCGGCCGGTGACACCCCGGCCACCTCCGTCGGCGTGGCGGACGCCGAACCGCTGATCGGCGAGGACGGTCCCGCCGCGCGGATCAATGTCCGCATGCCCGAACAGCTCAAGACCGCGATCGAGGAGGCCGCCGCCGGGGAGGGGCGTTCGGTCAACGCGTGGCTGGTCCGGGCGGCCGCCACCGCCCTGCAGCGCCCCGAGCCCGCATCGCGCCCCGCACCCCGCGGCGCCGGACAGGCCTTCACCGGCTGGGTGCGTTAACCGCCCCGCACCTCTTCACTCCGTTCCCCGACCTGCGGTAACGGCTCACCTACTCATGATGTGGAGACACCCATGCCAAAATACGACACCCCGGAACCGGTTTCGGTCGTCATCGAGCTCGGATTCGGGCATGTGCGGCTCGCCGCGACCGACCGGGCCGACACCGTGGTCGAGGTCCGCCCCACCGACGAATCCGACGATTCGAATGTGAAGGCCGCGGGGCAGGTCCGCGTCGACTACGTCGACGGAGAACTGCGGATCACCGGCCCACGGCGGCGCATCGACTTCTCTCGCAAGTCCCGGTCGGTCGATGTGGATATCGAACTGCCCAGCGGTTCCCGGATCTTCGCCGATCTGCACGCCGGCGATATCCGCGGCACCGGCCGGCTCGGAGAATGCGGGCTCGAAACCTCCGCCGGCCAAATCCGGCTCGACCGCACCGGTCCGCTGCGGGTGAAGACCGCGGCGGGTCATGTCACCGCCGGGGTCGTGGCCGGTGACGCCGAGATCTCCACCGGCTCCGGCAAAGTGCGGCTCGGCGAGGTGCAGGGCGTCGCGGAGGTCAAGAACTCCAACGGCGAGACCGTTATCGGTGCGGTCACCGGCGAGGCGCGGGTGCGCGCGGCGAACGGTGATATCCGTATCGAACGGGCCGGCGCCGATGTCCGCGCGAAATCGTCCAACGGCGGTATCCGGCTCGACGAGGTGGTCCGCGGCTCGGTCGAGATCGAAACCGCCATGGGTGACCTGGAGGTCGGGATCGCCGAGGGCACCGCCGCCTGGGTCTCGGTGAACACGAAATTCGGGTCCGTCCGCAATACCCTCACCGATACCGCCGGGCCCGGGAAATCCGACGAGACCGTCGAGGTGCGCGGCCGCACCTCCTTCGGCGACATCACCATCCAGCGCTCCTGACCCGTATCCGGTCCAGAGAAAAGGAAAATCATGACCAGCCGACCGTCCCCGGCAATCGCCGTCACCGGACTCCGTAAATCCTTCGGAGACAAACTCGTCCTCGACGGCGTCGATCTGACCGTGCCGCGGGGGACCATCTTCTCCCTGCTCGGCGCGAACGGCGCCGGTAAGACCACCACCGTCCAGATCCTGTCCACACTGATCAACGCCGACGACGGCGATATCCGGGTCGCCGGCCACGATGTAGCCCGGGAGCCGGACGCGGTCCGTGCCGCGATCGGTGTCACCGGCCAGTTCTCGGCGGTCGACAATCTGCTCAGCGGCGAGAAGAACCTGCTGCTGATGGCGGATCTGCACCACCTCACCCGCCACCACGCCCGGCAGCGCACCGCCCAGCTGCTCGAACAGTTCGACCTGGTGGAGGCCGCCCGGAAACCGGCCTCCACCTATTCCGGCGGTATGCGGCGGCGTCTCGATCTCGCGATGACCCTCGTCGGCAGCCCGCGGATCATCTTCCTCGACGAGCCGACCACCGGGCTGGACCCGCGCAGCCGGCGCAATATGTGGCAGATCGTCCGCGATCTGGTCGCGGGCGGGGTCACCATCTTCCTCACCACGCAGTACCTGGAGGAGGCCGACGAACTGGCCGACCGGATCGCGGTTCTCGACCACGGCCGCATCGTCGCCGAAGGCACCGCCGACGAATTGAAACGCCGGATTCCCGGCGGGCACGTGCGATTGCGCTTCGCCGAGCAGCAGGGGCTCGACCTGGCCCTGCGCGTTCTGGACCGGGCGACGCGCGACCACGACGCCCTTGCCCTGCGGGTGCCGAGCGACGGCAGTATGCGGTCGCTGAAAACCGCGATCGATCTGCTCGACGAGCGGGCGATCGAGGTCGACGAACTCTCCGTGCACACCCCCGACCTCGACGATGTCTTCCTCGCCCTCACCGGCAAGCCCTCCGACGCGAAAGTGACCACCCGATGACTACTCCCGCTCCCACCGCGCCGCCGCGTTTCCATCCGCTGCGCGATTCGGCCACGATGCTGCGCCGCAACCTCGACCATATGCTGGCGTACCCGTCGTTGACGGTGATGCTGGTCGGGATGCCGGTCGTGTTCCTGCTGCTGTTCGTCTACGTCTTCGGTGGCACCATGGGCGCCGGACTCGGCGGCCCGACCGGCGGGCGCGGCGAATACGTCGATTTCATCGCCCCCGCGATTCTCCTGATGACCATTACCGCCGCCGTCCAGGGGACCATGATCTCGGTGGCCATGGATATGACCGAGGGCATCATCGCCCGCTTCCGCACCATGCATATCGCCCGGGTCTCGGTACTCACCGGACACGTGCTGGGCAGTCTCATCCAGACGATGATCAGCCTGACGCTGGTGCTCGGGGTGGCCGTCCTGGTCGGGTTCCGGCCCGCGGCGAGCCCACTGGACTGGCTGGTCGCGGCCGGGTTCCTGATGGTGGTGACCTTCGCGCTGGTCTGGCTGGCGGTCGCCCTCGGTCAGGCGAGCAAGACCGTGGAATCCGCGAGCAATATCGGAATGCCGCTGCTGCTGCTGCCCTTCCTCGGGTTCGCCCCGCCGGAGTCCATGCCGGCCGGGCTGCGCTGGTTCGCCGAATACCAGCCCTTCACACCCATTATCGAAACCCTGCGCGGCCTGCTGATGGACGAGCCGCTGGAGAACAACCTGTGGATCGCCCTGGCCTGGTGCGCCGTCACCGCCCTCGGCGGGTACCTGTGGTCGAAGAAACTGTTCAACCGTGAGCCCTCGCGGTAACTGCCGTAACCAGCCGTGAAGCGCGTCCCCTGTGGGGTCGCGCTTTTCGGGTGTGTGCGGTGGGGCCGTCCGCCGGAAACTCTCAGAGGGCGTAGCGGCGGACGGTGTCGGGGTGGATGACGAAACGGACCCATTGCTCGGTGAGCATGCCGGCGAGGGTGCCGGCGTGGGCCGGGTCGTCGAGATCCCAGTAGCGGGCGGCGAGGCGGGCGCACAGATCGCCGGCGCCGTCGGGTTCCACCGTGGCGCGGCCGGCGACCGACACCCAGCGTTCGGATTCCCCGGCCGGAGCGGCGACGACGAGCGAGGCGCGGGGGTCCTTGCGCAACTGCCGCACCTTGAGCGAATCCGGTCCGGTGAACAGCTGGAGGGTGCCCTCGGCGGTGACCTCGAACCACACCGGCCGGGGTTGCGGCGGGACCGGCCCGCCGGCCACGGAGAGGAACCCGTGCAGGGGGCGTCGGAGGAATTCCAGATCCGCGGTGGTCAGCGAACCGTTGTCGATGCTCATGAGCCGATTGAACCCGGTGGGCGCCGACGATCCCATACGTAAAACGCCGGGCTTCCTGTGCATTCGTCTACGAGCCGGTCAGGCGCGCAGGAGGGTCACCGGCCTGCCAGCGGGCGAGGTGGTGTCGCTGAACCGGGTGCGCTCGTCGATCGGCGCGGCGGCGGCGCGGCGGTCGAAGATCACCAGGACACCGGTGGGCAGCCCCATCCGGTCGAGGTATCCGTCGAGTTGGGGCAACCCCTCATCCAGTGGGTCCTTGCGGCCGTCACGCCAGACCTTCAGCTCCAGGGCCTCGCGTTGTTCGGCACGTCGGCCGTCGCCGTCGGTGTAGGGCTGCCGGACGAGGAGATCGATCCGGCCGCGGCCGACGCCGTATTCGCGGTCGATATAGCCGCCGCCGTTCACGATACGGTGCAGGAATGCCATGAGCACGAGCTGCGGTGCCACCTCGTGGTAGCCCTGCTCGGCGGTCAGGATTTCGCCGTTGAGTTTCCAGAAGGCGGCGAATTCGGTGAGTAGCCGGGCGAAGTCCAGCCGGCCGTCCGGTAGCCGGAAATCGGCGGGAGCGGCGATCACATTGGCTTCGACGCCGGAGCCCAGTACGCGGAGGATGACTTCGTTGTAGATGGGATTGGCCACCTGTACCGGGTTGGTCCGGGTGATCAGTCCGAGGTCGGACACATACGACCGGGCATCGTCGAACTGCGGATCGCTGTCGAGAGTCAGGCCGGCGATGAGCGGCTCGATGACCTGCTGCACCCGGGGGTCGGTGAGTTTGTCGACCAGGGAGTCCAGATGTGTTGCCCGGGCGACGATCAAGCGCTCCTTGGCGGTATCGACGTGGTCGTCGGTGATCGTGGTTTCCACGCACATCTCGTCGATGATCTCGGCGGCGAGTGCGTTGACGAGCCAGGGTTGACCACGTGTGTAGTGGTAGGCCAAGTCGACGGCCCGGGGAGTGAAGACCTGATCCGTAGCGGCGGTGTGCTGAGAATAGAGTTCCGCGACCTCGGCGTGAGTGAAGTCCGCGAGTCGTAGGGATTTCACCTTGATGTTGAACGGGCTCGCACTGCCCAGCCGGGTCGGATCGCCACCGGCCGCCGCCTTGTAGTCGCGGACGTCGCGCAACCCGCAGAGCGCGATCGAGTGTACGAATCCCTCACCAGCGGTGTACCCGTCGCGTAGCTGTCGAAGTACGCTGACCAGACTCACGCCGCGCAATGCATCGATCTCGTCGAAGAACAACACCAGCGGTCGCGGACACTGTGCGACCCAGGCCGCCAGCGCTGTGCCGAGCATGGCTCCCGGTTCGGCCTCGGGCCAGGGCTCGGGTGGGAGGAGATCGGGAGTGAGGTCCGCGGCCAGTGCGGCGGCACGTATTCGCCCGAGCACCACGCGTTCGGCGGCCGCGATATCGTCACCGAACGGTTCGGCCATCTCGCAGGAGAATCGTAGAGCGACATAGTCGCCCTCGGCGGTCAGCAGTCGCGCGAGGTCCGCCAGACTGGTTGTCTTTCCTGTCTGCCGCGGTGCATGAACGACGAAGTACTGCCCTCGCGCGATGTAGCGGTCGACGTCGGGCAGGCGTTCGATCGCGGGCAGCATGTAGTGCCGGTCCGGCCTGCACGGCCCCGCGGTGTTGAAATACTTCACGACAACCCCCTGCCTGATCGCGGACAGAACCGGTTCGAGGACCGTACGCAGGCAGCTTACGGGTAGGCATCAGGTCGGCCGGTCTAGGTCACCGGGTGACTTCGCCGGGCCAGGATGGACGCCACCCCGGCCGCGGCCGCCTGGACCGAGGCCGCGTGTGCCTCGGGATGGAAGCGGCCGGCGGGGCCGGTCACCGAGATCGCGGCGACGGGGCGGTCGTCGGTGCCGAGGATCGGGGCGGCCACACAGACGATCCCGACCGCGGACTCCTCGTACTCGTAGGCCACGCCGCGTTCGGTGATCTGCGCCAGCTGCGCGCGCAGCAGCCCCGGGCCCACCACGGTGCGCGGGGTACGCCGCACCAGCGGACCGGCCAGGATGCGGTCGACGGTATCGGGACCGGAGTAGGCGAGCAGTGCTTTGCCGATCGCGGTGCAGTACAGCGGCATCCGGCCGCCGATCCGGGAGGGGGAGCGGGCCTGGCGGTGACCACCGATCTTGCTGATATAGACCACTTCGTCGCCGTCGCGCACCCCGAAGTGGACGGTTTCGCGGGTACGGGTGAACAGGTCCTGGAGAAACGGGACGGCGACCTCCAGCAGGGTCCGTTCGGTGGCCGCCCGCATCCCCAGCTCGAACAGTCCGCGGCCGAGCCGGTAACCCTCCGCCGACGAACTCAGCAGCCGGGCCGTCACCAGATCCCGGCACAGGCGGTGCACCGTCGCCTTCGGCAGGCCGGTGCGCCGGGTGAGTTCGGACAGTCCGACGGCCCCGTCCTCGACCTCGAACGACTCCAGGATCAGCAGTGCCCGGCCCAGAACCGACCGCTGATCGAGCTGGTCAACCGGCATCACGGCCTCTTCTCCGAACTGGTCCATTCAGTGGACCAGTTTACTGGTCAGCGCTCTGCCCAGGGTGTGCACTGGGGATTACCCCAACGAAGAGGAGAACGGAGGTCGCGGTGGCCACCACTGTCGACAGCATCAGCGACAGCGGGCCCGGTATCGACGAATCGATCGTCGCCCGGGCAGCGCAACGCCTGATCACCGCCGCGGAGACGCGACGGACCTGCGCGCCGCTGCGCGAGGATTTGATCGGCCCCGACGATGTCGCCACCGCCTACCGGATCCAGGAGCGTTTCAACGCCGCCCGGATCACCCCGGAGGTCACGGTGGTCGGCCGCAAGATCGGCGCCACCTCGCAGGCCGTCCAGCAGCAGCTGGGCGTGGACCAGCCCGATTTCGGGGTGCTGTTCTCCGATATGGCCTACGTCGACGGCGATGTGATCCCGATCGACCGGCTGCTGCAGCCGAAGGCCGAGGCCGAGGTCGCGTTCATCCTGGGCGAGGACCTGGCCGAGGGGTCGCTCGATATCGCGCAGTGCCGGGCGGCCGTCGCCGAAGCGGTGGCCGCGCTCGAGATCGTGGACAGCCGGATCACCGATTGGAACATCTCCTTCGCCGATACCGTCGCCGACAACGCCTCGAGCGGGCTCTACGTACTCGGCACCGAACGCCGCGCCCTCGACGATTTCGACCCGATCGATGTCGTCATGAGTATGCGTATCGACGGCGAAGAGGTGTCCACCGGTAACGGCGCCGCCTGCCTCGGCGACCCCCTCAACGCCCTGTCCTGGCTCGCGCAGCAGGCCCGCACCTTCGGTGAGCCGCTGCGGGCCGGGCAGGTGATCCTCTCCGGCGCGCTCGGCCCGATGCGGCCGCTGCACCCCGGCGCCACCGTCACCGCCGCCATCTCGGGCCTCGGGACGGTCTCGGCTTCCTTCACCACCGCCTCGGAGGTCTCCTGATGAGTGACAACACCACCCGCACCAAGGTCGCGATCATCGGATCCGGCAATATCGGCACCGATCTGATGATCAAGGTGCTGCGGCATTCCCGGTTCCTGGAAATGGGCGCGATGGTCGGCATCGACCCCGAATCCGACGGCCTGGCCCGCGCCGCCCGGATGAAGGTGCCCACCACCCACGAAGGGGTGGAGGGTCTGATCGCGCTGCCGAATTTCGACGAGATCGAGATCGTCTTCGACGCGACCTCGGCGAAAGCGCACGAGCAGAACCACGCCCGGCTCGCGCCGCTGGGCAAACGCCTGATCGACCTGACCCCGGCGGCGATCGGCCCGTTCGTGGTGCCCGCGGTCAATATCGAGGAACATCTCGGCGCGCAGAACGTGAACATGGTGACCTGCGGCGGCCAGGCGACGATTCCGATCGTGGCCGCGGTCTCGCGGATCGTGCCGGTGGCCTACGCCGAGATCGTCGCCTCCATCGCGTCCAAATCGGCCGGACCGGGCACCCGCGCCAATATCGACGAGTTCACCGAGACCACCTCGCACGCCATCGAAACGGTGGGCGGCGCCGAACGCGGTAAGGCGGTGATCATCCTGAATCCGGCGGAGCCGCCGCTGATCATGCGCGATACCGTGTTCTGCCTGGTGAACGCCCCCGACGAGGATTCCCACGACCGGATCAAGGCGTCGGTGGTGAAGATGGTCGAGGATGTGGCCGCCTACGTTCCGGGCTACCGGCTCAAGCAGGAAGTGCAGATCGACGCGATCCCGGCCGACCAGCCGGTGCACACCCTGCTCGCCAAGGACAACGACAAATTCCCGACCCACCGGGTGTCGGTATTCCTCGAAGTCGAGGGCGCGGCCCATTATCTGCCCGCCTACGCCGGCAACCTCGACATCATGACCTCGGCCGGACTGCAGGTCGCCGAGCGGATCGCGCAGAACAGCCAGACCGCGTGAACGCCGCGCCCGATACTCAAGGAGAATCCACGATGACCTCGACCGAAGCGGCGCCGTCGGTTTTCGTCCAGGATGTGACGCTGCGTGACGGTATGCACGCCATCCGGCACCGGATCACCCCGGAGAACGTCGGCAAGATCGTCGCCGCGCTCGACGACGCGGGCGTCGACGCCATCGAGGTCGCCCACGGTGACGGCCTCGCGGGCGGTTCGGTGAATTACGGCCCCGGTTCGCACAGCGACTGGACCTGGCTCGAGGCCGCCGCCGCCAACCTGAAGAACGCCCGGCTCACCAGTCTGCTGCTGCCCGGCGTCGGCACCGCCGAGGATCTGCGGCGCGCGTGGGGGCTCGGGGTGCGGTCGGTGCGGGTCGCGACCCACTGCACCGAGGCCGATGTCGCCGCCCAGCACATCGCGACCGCGCGTGAGATCGGTATGGACGTCTCGGGCTTCCTGATGATGAGCCATATGGCCGAACCGGCGCAGCTGGCCGCGCAGGCCAAGCTGATGGAGAGTTACGGCGCGCATTGCGTGTACGTCACCGATTCGGGTGGCCGCCTGACCATGAACGGTGTGCGCGACCGGCTCCGCGCCTACCGCGATGTGCTCAACCCGGAGACCGAACTCGGTATCCACGCCCACGAGAATCTGTCGCTGTCGGTGGCGAATTCGGTGGTCGCGGTGGAGAACGGGGTCCGGCGCGTGGACGCCTCGCTCGCCGGTCACGGTGCGGGTGCGGGCAATACGCCGATCGAGGCGTTCGTGGCGGTCGCCGATGTGCTCGGCTGGCAGCACGGCTGCGATGTCTTCAAATTGCAGGACGCCGCCGACGATCTGGTCCGGCCGCTGCAGGACCGGCCGGTGCGGGTGGACCGCGAAACCCTCACCCTCGGCTACGCCGGTGTGTACTCGAGCTTCCTGCGGCATGCCGAGGCGGCCAGCGAACGCTACGGAATCGACGTCCGCACCCTGCTCATGGAGGCCGGCCGCCGCCGTCTGGTGGGCGGGCAGGAGGACATGATCGTCGATATCGCGCTGACGATGGTGGCCGAACAGGAGAAGCAGGCCGTCTGAGCGGTTGTTCCCGGTGGGCCGCCGGGGCCGCGGTCGGTGACCGTGTGCTCCGGCGGCCTTCGCGTTTCCGGCAGCGGGGACCGCACGGCCGACCGCGGACTACTCCGAGCCGCCGTGTGCCAGCTGGTGGAAGGCGGGGCGCAGGAGTTCGATGATGCGGTCCGGTGCCGCATCGCCGACCGCGTCCAGGTGCAGTAGCTGACGCCCGATCACCACGCCGAGGGTGAGTGCCCCGATGAGGCCGGCTCGCAGTTCGGCGTCGTCGTCGGCGAGATGCCCGGCCGCCTGCCGCTGGCGTTCGGTTATGGCCGCGCGCACGCTGCCGGCCGACTCCGCATGGGTGAGCATGGCCCGGACGGCCGCCAGGGTCGCGGTATCGGGTTCGCCGCGGATCTTCGCGGCCAGCGATTCGAGGAGTTGTTCGGCCGCCTGTTCCGGTGTGCCGCCGACGGGTTGCTCCGGTTCGGGCACCGCCACCCGCGCGAACAGTTCGTCCTTCGAGCCGAAATACCGCATGACCAGGCTCGGATCGGTATCGGCCGCGGCGGCGACGGCCCGGATCGTGGTGCGTTCGTAGCCGGCCTCGCCGAAGAGGCGGGTGGCCGCTAGTTTCGGACTACAGGCGTTGACCGAATGGGGTGGCTCATGTGGCAGACGATGATCCTGGCCTTCGCGGCCGCGGTGATGGGCGTGAACGCCTTCCCGCATTTCGCCAAAGGGATGATGGGGGAGGAGTTCCCGAACGTCACCGGTAATGCTCCGGTGCGCAACGCGGTCGCGGGCACGCTCGGGTTCGTGATCGCCGGGCTGCTCGGCTGGTGGGCGGACCCCGGCGCGCATCCGTGGCCGGCTTTCGTGGCGGCCTGCGCGGGCGCCTTGGTGATGACCGTCTTCCACGGGTTGCGCGGGGCCTTCTGGCTGAACCGGGTGCTGGGCAAACCCATCCCGGTGCCGGCGTAAAGACCGCGCCCGGGCCCGTAAGGCTCCCGTCAGGAGTCATTCCGGTGGGCTATGCCCGAAATAGCTTGAATTGTGGGCATTTTCGGGTTCACCTGGGCCGACGGCGGTGCGTTCGTCGGCGGGGCGCTGGGCGCGGCCTTCTTCGGGCCACCCGGGGCCATGCTCGGCTCGGCGGCCGGGTCGTTCGCCGGTGGGGCGCTGGGCGACGACAAGGGTGCGGGCGCCGCGTTCGAGGAGGCGCTCGTCGCGGGTATCGGCGCCGCCGGTGGCGCGTGGGCGACGAATCTCGGCGGGAAGCTGCTGAAGGACGGGATCGCCTCGGCGGCGGCGAAAGCCCTCCCGGCGGGGGCGGCGCAACGCGTGGACAAGGTCGCGGCGAAGACGCTGCTGCCCTGGAATCCGCACGGCGGCGGGCCGGTCGCCGCACTCGGCGGCGCCTTCGGCGGATACGAGGTGTCGACGCAGGCGCGGCCGCTCGTCCAGGTCGCCACCACCGATATCGGCAACGGGGGTTGTCCCGCGCAGATGTCGAATCTGCGGATGCCGGCCGGCCTCACCGGCAGCGTCGGCGAACTGTATATCGGGCTGCCCGGATATCTGTGCGAGGTGTGGCGCGGTTTCGGTACCGGGACCAGGAAGGCGCCACCGGCGCCGAAGGTGCCGAAAGAGATGGACGGCGTGGCGGCGAGCGGTATCGCCGACTATCGCGCGAAAGCGCGACGTCTCGACACCGTGATGGCCGGATTCGCGGACCTGGACGCGCGCGCCGTGGCGCTGATCGGCCGTGATTCCGAGCGGATCTCGCGCGAGGGGCGGCTCGCGGTGGGGTCGTTGATCGACACCGTCAACACCCGCGCCGCCGAGACCCCGGCCGAGGGCATATCCGGGGAGATCCACGCGATGGATCTGCTCGACGAGGCATTCGGCCGCGGCAGGGAGATCCTGAGCCAGGCGGTGACCGCGAGCGATCGGGTGGCGGCCGAGGTCGACGATCTGACGAAGGAGCTGAAGGCACTGCGCGACGAGTTCGCGGATTACCGCGAGGAACACGAGCGTGAACACCCGCCGGGCGGGTTACCCGTGCTGCCGCCGGCCCCGGTGTACCCGCCCGCTCCGGGCGCCCCCGCGCCGATGCCTGTTCCGCCGGGGTACGGCACCGCGCCCGCGCCCGGCTCCGCACCCGGGGCGTCCACCACCGAGGCTGCGCCCGGTATCGCGGCGCGGCGTCCCGGTACGGAATTCGAACCGGGAAGCGGGACATCGTCGGGCGCCTCGAACTCGTCGCCGGTTCCCGGTACCGGAGCGGCGGGTCCGGTCGGCGCGCTGCCGACCCCGTGGGCGCAGCGGACCGGAACCCGCTCCGCCGCTGAGCAATCCGATATTCCGCGGGCCTCGGCTCCGGAAGCCGCGTCCGGCGGGGTGGCATCGACGGATCAGGCCACGCGCTGGACGGTCCCGTCCTATGTTCCCGTCGGATGGTCCGGTGGGGGAGTCGCGTCACCGGATCCGGCCGGTCCGCGAACGGCGGGTCCGCAGGTGGCGGGTCCGCAGGTGGCGGGTCCGCAGGTGGCGGGTCCGCAGGTGGCCGGTTCGCAGGTGGCCGCTCCCGCCGGCCGCACCCCGTGGACGGATCTCGCGGCCGTGACCGCGCGCTCGGAGCACGGGGTGCTCTGGGCCCCCGGCCGGGTCCCGCCGGGAAACCGTGCCGGAGATTCCGGAGCACGGCCTGAGACCGCGGAGGCCCTGGATGCCCCGGTCGAGTCGCCGCCCTACGAATTCGAACCGGAGCTGTCGCCGGTTGTCTCCGTCGCCCCACGGTGACGGCCACCGGAATCGGCTACAGCTCGCGCGACCAGTTCTGGCCGACGAGGTCCTGTCCGAAACTGTGGTGTCGGTTCTCGTCGACCAACCGGAACCCCTGGGACCGGTAGATCCGCCGAGCCGAACCCAGCACGCTGTTGGTCCACAGGGTGATGCGCCGGTAACCGGCCGTGCGGGCGAAGTCCAGGCAGGTCGTCA
Source organism: Nocardia sp. NPDC049935 (assembly GCF_055586645.1). Classification (NCBI taxonomy): domain Bacteria; kingdom Bacillati; phylum Actinomycetota; class Actinomycetes; order Mycobacteriales; family Nocardiaceae; genus Nocardia; species Nocardia sp. NPDC049935. The sequence continues at coordinate 113,402 of NZ_JBVJHV010000004.1, forward strand.
CCAGGCGCTCACCCAGGCCGTGGCCGCGCGCCTTCGGATGCACCAGCAGGATGCGCAGTTTCGCGGTCTCGTCGTCTTCGCGCACACAGAAGACGCATCCGACCCGTTCGCCGTCGAGGGTGGCGATCCAGCCCGCGTCCCGATCGGGGACCGAGTTCTTCGCATAGTCGGCGACGATCCCCGCGACGAGGGCCTCGAACTCGGTGTTCCAGCCGAACTCGGTCGCGTAGAGCTCACCGTGTGCCTGGATCACCCAGCCCAGATCGCCGGGTCGGCCGATCGGCCGGATCTCCGGTCGTGCCCCGGTGGCAGCGTATGCCTCGGTCATTCGTCTCCTCCTCGTTCGGCATCATCGCCACCCGTTTCACCGGCCCGACTGAAACGAGCGTTTCAGTGATGTCAGAATGCTCCTATGACGGACCCCGGCGCAAATCCCTCGGCTCGGCGCACCGAACTACTGGACGCCGCCTACCGGTATGCGCTCGACCACGGGCTCGCGGAGTTGTCGTTGCGGCCGCTGGCCAAGGAGATCGGGTCCAGCCCGCGGGTGCTGCTGTACCTGTTCGGAAGTAAGGACGGGCTGGTCCGGGAGCTGCTCGGCCGTGCACGGACCGAAGAGCTCGCGCTGCTCGGGGAACTCGGCGCCGGCGACCCGGCCGGGGATACCGACCGGCTACCGGTGGTCGCCGGGCAACTGTGGACCTGGCTCGCCGATCCCCGGCACCGGCCGCTGCTCACCCTGTGGCTGGAGGGTTACACGCGGTCGCTGGTGGAGCCGCGGGGTTCGTGGGCGGGGTTCGCGCGCGCGACGGTCACCGACTGGCTGGCGCTGCTGGCCTCGGCCCAGCCGGCGCGCATCCGCGATACCGAGGCGGGACAGGCCGAACGCACCCGTGTGCTGGCCCTGCTGCGGGGTGCGCTGATCGATCTGCTGGCCACCGGCGAGGCCGAACGGGTCGGCGCGGCGGTTCGCCGCGACCTCGCCGGTTCGCCGGCCGGGCCCGGCGTGCCTGAATGAATCGGTCTCGATTCCCCGGTTCGCCGGTTATGCGTCGCCGCTCAGCGCGGGCCGAGGAAGAGGGTCTGGGTGCTGCGGCCCAGCGGGCCCTTCTCGTCGAAGAGTTCCGATTCGGCCAGTCCGATGCCGTGCGGCTGCGGGTGGGTCACCGCGTCGAGGCAGACCCATTCCCCGGCCGGTTGCCGGTGCAGCGTGACGGTCAGATCCGTGTTGATGAACAGGTAGCGGTTCCAATCCAGGACCGAGCTCACGCCGTTGCCGGAGTCGGCGGCCGCCAGGGTGCGTTCCAGCGGGCTCGGGGTGGTGCCCGCGACGATCGGGTAGCGCAGCCGGATCCAGCAGATCGCGGGTCCGGGTGCGGCGAAGGTGCCCGAGACGAAGCGGTATTCGATACCGGTGTGGAAGCCCACCGGCTGGGCCGAGGGGAACGGTTCCGGGTCGGGCGCGTGATCCGGTCCGGGGCGTGCGCCGGTCGGCAGGAACTGCTCGGGTAGTTCCAGTTCCGGGTCGGCGAGTTTGAATCGCCACGCGTTCGCCCGCATCACCGGGCCGCGGTCGGTGGAGAGGGTGGCCTCGATCATCTCGACGCTGCGCCCGGGGCGCACCAGCCGGGCCTCGGCGGTGAGCGGAGCGAGTGGCACCGGGCCCAGGATCTCCACCGCGACCCGGCCGACCTGGAAACCCGGTCGCGGTTCGCAGCGTTCGATCACGTGGCCGAGCAGCGCGGACGGGGGACCGGCGTGCTGGGCGTCCGGTGACCACGGGCCGCGGGTCAGTTCGGTGGATTCGAACCGTCGCGGGTCCGCCGGATCGGGCAGGTAGAAGGCCTCGTGCACGTCGGTGTCCGTTTCTTCCGGTCGGCGCTCGCCGTCTGATGGGGACTGTGACACGACCGTACCGATGTCTCACCCGGGTCCGGTGGGCGGTGTCCCGGTCCGGATGGAAAGTGTGGAGTGAGCTGGCGTACATGCTTGCATACAAGCTTGTATCTATGGTCTACAGTGGCGGGGTGCGTAAATCATCGGATGACTCGGCTGCCGGTACGAGCGCGGCCGAGCGGGCCTACGCGCTCACCAAGGAACTGGTTCTCTCGGGCGAGTTGCCGGGCGGTCACCTCTTCAGCGAGACCGAGATCGCCGGCCGGTTGGGTCTGAGCCGGACGCCGGTGCGGGAGGCGTTCGTCCGGCTGCAGGCCGAGGAACTGCTGACCCTGGTGCCCAAACGCGGCGCGATCGTCGCGCCGGTACCGACCGGTGAGGCCGAGGATGTGCTCGACGCCCGCGAAGCGGTGGAAACCGCCGCCGTGCGCCGGCTGCTGCGCACCCCGGAACGTATCCCGGCCGCGGTCGCGGAGTTGCGCGCGGCGCTCGAGGTCCAGCGCGACCGCGCCGCCGGTGACGATCTGCACGCCTTCGCCGAGGCCGACGAACGTTTCCATCGCACCCTGGTGGAGGCCGGCGGCAACGCGCTGCTCATCCGCTTCTATACGAGCCTGGCCGACCGGCAGCGCCGGATGAATGTCGCCGCGCTGGGGCCGGTGCCCGGCCATATCCCCGTCATCCTGCGCGAGCACGCCGCACTGATCGAGATCATCGAATCGGGCGACGCCGCCACTTTCGCCACCGCGCTACGGGCGCACCTGGACGGGACGCACCGGCGATGAGAAACGGTTCCTGGCACGCGGCGGTTGCCGCGATCTTCGTCTGCGCCTGGGGCGGTAACCAGTTCACGCCGCTGTTGGTGATGTACCGCGACGCCGGCTATTCGCCGCTCGTGGTGAACGTGCTGCTCGGTGCGTATGTGCTCGGACTGGTACCCGGTCTGCTGACCGCCGGGGCGCTGGCCGCCCGGTTCGGCAGGCGGCCGGTCGCGGTCGCCGGTGTGGTCGCCTCCCTGCTCGCCAGTCTGCTGCTGGCGGGCGGCGCGGCCGGTATCGGCTGGATCGCCGCGGGGCGGTTGGTCACCGGGTTCGGGGTCGCCGTGGCGATGGCGGTGGGCACGACCTGGGTCACCGAACTCTCCGTCCGGGCCGGCGCGCCCGCGGCCACCGGGGCCCGGCGAGCCGCACTGTGGATGACCCTCGGGTTCGTCTTCGGGGCCGGTGTGGCGGGTGTGCTGGCGCAGTGGGGCCCGGCGCCGATGGTGCTGCCCTACCTCGTGCACGGGGCGCTGGCCTGCGCGCTGCTGCCGATGGTGTGGCGGGCGCCGGAGACCGGTGGCGCCGGAATCCGCGCCGGTCACGGCTTCTCGGGACTGCGGCATCCGCGGTTCCGGCGGGTGATCCTGCCGATGGCGCCGTGGATCTTCGGCTCGGCGGGCGTGGCCTACGCGATCATGCCGCAACTCGTCGGCGACCGGGTCGGTGAATGGGGTCTGCTCTACGCGACCGCGATCACCGTCGCCACCCTGGCCGTCGGTGTGCTCGTGCAGCCGTTCGCCAAACGGCTGGACCGGACCACCAGCGCGCGGGCGGTCGTGGTGTCCATGACGCTGGTGCCCGCCGGGCTCGGCGTGAGTATTCTCGCCGCCGCCGTGCGCTCGCCGGTACTCGCGTTCGCCGCCGCGCTGTCGCTGGGATGCGGCTACGGTATCGCGCTGGTCTCCGGTCTCCTCGAACTCCAGCGCCTCGCCGATCCCGCCGAATTGGCCGCGCTGACCGGCGCCTACTACGCCCTGGCCTACCTCGGCTTCCTGCTGCCGTCGCTGCTCAGCCTGCTCGAGCCGCTGGCCGGATATCCGGTGCTGCTCGGCGGCCTGGTCGTGGTCGCGTCGACCGGCACCGCGGTGATCGCCCGGCATTCCCGTTCGCATCTGCCGGTCGCCGAGCGAGCCGGCCGGGAACTCGTCGGCGCCGGATAGCGGCACACTGCCGATCACGGCCGTGTTCGGTCGCGCCAGGACAGCTCCGGACCGGTGTCGTCGCTGACCCAGGTCCGGGAATCGGGCCCGAGATCGACGGTATCGGTGAGCCAGTAGGTTTCGTCGGGTGACCATCCCGCGATAACGCTCGCCGTGCCGGAATCGACGTCGATCGCGGTGCCCGCCGCGGCCAGGTACCCGGCAACGGTGAGGTGCACGCCCGCATAGTGTTCGGCGCATCGCACCCAGTCGGGCAGGACCCATCGTCCCGATCGTCCGGTGGTCCGGTACCAGTCGTGCCGCTTCTGAGCGGTGACCTCGACGGGGAACCGCCCGCAGAGTTCCGCCCACGCCCGCGCGCCGTCGACCTCGTACACCGGCAGGCCGTCCGGTCGCCGCACCCGCCGCGCCACAGCCGGCTCCCACCCCATCCTGTCCTCGACGAACCACAGGCCGGCCGGGGTGCCGTCGAACAGGGCCCGGGTCGAACACCGCACCGGCGGGGTCGACCACCACAGCCCGGACCAGTTCGCCGACGGATCCGCCGGCCGCTCGCGTGCGGCCCGAACCTCCTCTTCCAGGGTCCGCTCGCGATCGGCTCGCAGCAGCTCTGCCGTAGAGGTCGATCCGCGTGCGGTCCTACCGGCGTCGTCCCAGCTCACCGACCACTGCTCGGATACTGCCGCGGCCGCCGTCCACCACTGTGAATGCGGAGATCGGGCGATATGCCCGGCGACCCGCCGGAGCTCGCGCCGCACCGGCCCGGTGGCGGCGAGGAGGTCCTCGCCGTCCGGTTCCTGCCAGTAGCGTGCCGCGTCCGTCGCCTCGGCGAGGGCCGAACGCAGCGCGACCGCCGTCACTTCGGGAAGTGACACCTCCGCGAGGCGATTCGCCACGTCCTCCGGAGTGACGACGGTCCGCCGGGCCTCGTCCGCGCCGGGGCCGAATATCACCGATGCGTTCTCCCGGCCGGACTCCAGGTGATAGGACGCCAGGAACAGCGCGGAGCCGAACGATCGGTCGGGGGAGCCCGATTGCCGGTCCTCATCGGCTCGCAGCGCGTAGGCGAGCAACATCCGTCGCCCACGTGGGCCGGCCGGCAAGGTATCCGCGGTAATCATCTGCCGACCAGCCTAGGCGGCGAGGGACGGCCGGTCAGACGGGTTCGCCGAGACGGCGGACGGAGAACCGGTAGTCGGCCTGGCGCAGCGTTTCGTCCGGGTCGTCGGTGGGGGGATAGATGAAGAGTTCGTTGACCTTTCGCTTCCGGGCCTTGGCGGTATCGCCGGTGGCGACCACCCGGCGGTCCCAGCCGTTGGTGAACACCGCTCCGGCCGAACCCAGATCGAGGCAGGTGACGTACGGGGTCGCGGTGAACGGTGCGGCGGGTAGACCCAGCACGTTCGCGGCGGCGTTGTGGCCGGCGTATTTGCCCAGTTGCAGGGCGTGCTGGCAGCACTGCAGTACCCGGTGGCCCGGTTCGGCCTCGGCGGCGGCGGTATCGCCGGCCGCGTAGACGCCGGGCACCCCGGTGACCTGGAGGTTCGCGTCGACCTCGAGCCGGCCCAGCCGGTCGTGGGTGCCGGGGATCGCGGCGGTGAGCGGCCCGGCCTGCACCCCGGCGGTCCAGATCACCGTGCGGGCGGGCAGCGAGGTGCCGTCGGAGAGCGTGACGCCTGCCGGGTCCACCGCCGACAGGCTCACGCCCAGGCGCCGCTGCACCCCCAGGGCATCCAGGGCGTCGAGGATCGGCTGCCGGGGTCCGTGGCCCAGCTCCGGGCCGACCACCTCGGACCGCTCCACCAGCACCACCCGCGCCTGCTCGCCGTCGGCCCGTGCCGCGGCGAGCGCGCCCAGCCGGTCCGCCAGCTCCGTGGCGATCTCGAGCCCGGTGAACCCCGCGCCGACGACCACCGCGGTGAATCGTCCGGCGCCGGAGGGTAGTTCCGCGAGCCGGTTCAGGTGGGCGTCCAGTGCCGCCGCCGACGGGAGGGTGTCCACATCGTGGAGCAGTTCGGCCCCCGGCAGTGCGGGCCGGACGAGTGTGCTTCCGGTGGCGAGAACGAGCCGGTCCCAGCCGATTTCCTCGTGACGGCCGCCGGCGACGGCCACGGTCACCGTGCGGCGGGCGGTATCGATCGCGGTGGCGGCGGCCGTGATCCGGTGCACGCCGATGGGGTCCAGGACCCGGTCCAGCGGGACCCGCATCCGATCGGGTCCGGCCTGATACAGCCGGGGCCGGATCACCAGATCGGCGCCGGGTGAGATCAGGGTGACCGGTAGGTCGCGGCCGGCGTCGCGGGCGAGCCGCACGGCCGCGGCGGCCGCCCACACTCCGGCGAAACCTCCGCCCACCACAGTGATTCCGGGCATGTTCTCCTCCTCGATGGATCGTGTTTCCGGTGCCTTGCGGCCCCGATGGGCCGACCGGGGTACGAGCGGATCACGGGTCGATCAGACCGCGCCGGGTGCGTTCGGCCGAACTGACCGGCGCGGCGGCCGCGAGATCGGCGACGGTCTGGGCCGCGAGTTCGCGCCGCCAGGCCAGTTCCGCCCGGCGCATCGCGACCGCGATACCGCAGGGCGCGGTGAATGCGGTGTCCGCGGTCGCCCCGCTGCGCCCGCGCTGTCTGATCTCGGTGCAGCGGAACGGGTCCACGCCGCCTTCGACAGCGGTCACCACCTCGAGCAGGGTGATCCGCTCCGGCGGCCGGGCCAGCCCGAATCCGCCCCGCACGCCCGGGGTGGAGGTCAGGATTCCGGCCCGGACGAGGGTCTGCAGCCGTTTCTTCAGGTACTCGGTCGGCAGATCGAACCAGGTGGCCAGCCGTGCGATCGAGACGGGCCACAGCTCTTCGGCCCAGGTCAGCGTGACACAGCAGTGCAGGCTCCATTCGACGCCCTCACCCATTTTCATAATAGGGATATTAAATGTCCCGGTTAGTTCGGGCAAGTAGGCTGACAGCAGGTTCGGTCCGTGGGCCGACCGGAGTTTTCGATTACTCCGGGACCGCGACGGTCCCGGCGCGTGGTTCGGGGGGTGACGGAATGTCTCCGGTCCTGATGGGTGTCGTCCAGATCTGTGTCGTGGCCGTGGCGGTATCGATCCGCTGGACGGCGGCGGGGTGGTTTCTGATCATCGGTTTCTTCGCCACCCTGGGACTTGTTCCGGCGATCGTGCTGGGGCCACTGATCTTCGCCGGTTTCGCCGCCCCCGTCGAAGCCTGGCCGCTGCTGCTGCTCGCCGACGCCCTGCTGGTGACCAGCGCGCTCACTCTCGTCGACGGAGGTGACAACGGGCCGCTGGTTCCGGTGCTCGACAGCAGGGCCGACGGACGCACCGTCGACCGCGTGGGGCGCGTCGGGCTGATCGCGGGAGCCGCCTACCTGATCACCCTGGTGCCGCTGCTGATCTGGTCGGTGGTCGGCTGATCGCCGGGAACCGGCGTCAGCTGGCGGCGGCCAGCGCCCTCCACACCTTCCTGGAACGCGAGCGGGCCTGCGGAGTCGCGTATTCGATTCGCCGGCGCGCTTCCTGGGCGCTGATACGCAGCAGGTCGGTCAACAGCTCCACGGTGTCCCCGTAGCCGGTGTCCGCGGCCAGGCCGCGCCGCTCGGCCTCGGCGACCGCGGCGCGCATGACGGCGTTCAGTTGCCTGCGCCGGCGTTCGGTTTCGACGAGGGCGCGCAGCAGGTCGACATCGGCCAGATCCGGCCATCCTGGGGTTCGGGTATCCGGTGCCGGCGCGGTCGAATGTATGTTCACCCGAGCGAGGCTACCGCACGATAGAACGTATGTTCGACAATTGTGCCGGTGGTTTGTTGCCGTGTCGGCGACCGCGGCGGTGCGTTGTCGCTGGTCCGGCGAGGTCTCCCGTTAGCCCGCGCGGTTCAGGGCGGTTGACCCCACGGATTGTGCTCCGCGTGCGGGACGACCACCGCCGCCACGGCATCCCGGATCGTGATGGGCGGACACCGCCGGTCAGGCCTGCGGCCGCTCGAACCAGGCGGGTTCGGACGCCAGGGCCCGCTCGATGCGGAAGCGGTGGGACTCGGAGAGTCCTTCGGGCAATTCGTCCGGCCCGAACCATCCGACCGCCAGTGATTCGTCGTCGTTGACGCGTGCCGCGCCGGCTACGGCGCGGGCCGCGAAGCAGATGTTCACGAACTGGCAGACGTCGCCGTTGGCATAGGTCATCGGCTGTTCGGAGTGCACCGCGACCAGACGCTCGATCACACAGCGGACGGCGGTCTCCTCGAACACCTCGCGGGCGGCGGTGGCCGCCGGCTGCTCGCCCGGCTCCGGGATACCGGAGATCAGCGCCCATCTCCGGTCGTCCGCACGCTGATGCAACAGAACCCGGCCCGTCTCATCGAAGACGACGACGCTGACTCCGGGAAGCCAGAGCAGGTCGTTACCGATATCCGCGCGCAGCCGGCTGATGAAATCAGGAGTGGGCATGCCCCGACCCTATCGCCGGGCCGGTGCCGGGTTCGGGTGGTCGACCTGCTGTACCGCGGCACTCGCCGAGGAGTGGTCACTTGCCGGTGGCATCGCTGGGGTCTCCAGTTCCTTCGCCGGGTCGCAGTAGGCCGGCGATAACGGCGTCCAGAAGCAGGCGCGGATCCATGACCGGCACGCCGAGGGCGATGCGGTCCAGTGCGATGCCGGTGAAGACCGAGCCGAGGGCGTCGATCTGTTCGTCGGTGGCGTGTGGATAGCGGGCTCGGAGGGTGGCGGTGAGTTGCCGGAGCGCGCTGGCGCGGAGCCGGCGCATGAGGTCGGCGAGTTCGGGGTCGCGGGCCGCGGCCAGGGTCAGCTCGGTCCGGGCCAGGAGCCGGTTGCGGGCCACGCCGGAGTCGGGATCGGCGAGGCCGGCGAGCAGATCCGCCGGGTCGCCGCCGGCGGCTGTGGCGAGCCGGTCCATCTCGGTGAGTTGATGTTCGAGCAGTCGCTGAGCGATGGCCTGGTACAGCGCGGCCCGGGTGCGGAAGTAGTTGGAGGTGGTGCCGGCCGGGACGCCGGCGGCGGTGTCGATGGCGCGGTGGGTGACCTGTGTCAGGCCTTCTCGATCGATGAGGTCCAGTGCGGTATCGGCGAGTAGTTCGCGGCGGGACGTCTTTCTCGGCATGCCCTTGACACTACTACGTTGTAGTACTACATGTTAGTACTACAACGTAGTGAATCGATTCTCGATGAGGAGCAATCCCATGAACACCACCTTCGTCGTCGTCACCGTGCTGGCCGCCCTCTGGGTCGGATTCTCGGCCGTCTCGACCTTCATCGGCGCCGAGTGGGTCGTGAAACCGCTGGCCGAATACGGTGTGCCCCGCCCCTGGTGGCCCCGGCTGGCCGCGGTGAAGGCCGCGGGCGCCCTGGGCATGCTGGCCGGTGTGTTCGTGCCGGTCCTCGGCGTGGCGGCGGCGATCGGCCTGATCGGATACTTCCTCGGGGCGGTGGTCACGGTGCTGCGAGCGCGCGCGTACTCGCATATCGCCTACCCGCTGCTGTACCTGGCGCCGGTGGCAGCCGCCCTCGCGCTGGGGTACGCCGCCTGAGTGCCGCTGCCGGACACGTGCGCGGAGGCATGGCAACCGCCCTGCCCCGCGCCGCCGGGTGCCGGGGGTACCCGAAGACCCGAGGCGTCGTTCCGGAGGGTGCGGGGCCCCGCTATTCGAAGGCGGTGGCCCGGGAAACCTTCTCCCATTCGGTGATTTCCCCGCGCACGGTGTCGAGATGCCCGAGCAGGGTGTCCACCGAATCGGCGCCCAGTGGCAGCCGCAGCGGTGTGCGCTCGGCATCGAGGGCGGCACGGATGGCGGCGGCGGCCCTGGTGGGGTCGCCGGGCTGGGTGCCGTTGTTGTTCTCGACCATTCGGCGCGTGGCCCCGGCGGTCTCGGCGTATATGTCGGTTTCCGCGCTGAAATAGGCCGCGCCCGGGCCGAACAGGCCGGTGCGGAAGGCGCCGGGTTCCACCACCAGTACCCGGATCCCGAAGGGGATCACCTCGTCGGCGAGGGCTTCCGCGTAACCCTCGAGTGCGAATTTCGTGGCGCTGTAGGCGGAGAAACCGGCGAAGGACATCTGCCCGCCGACGCTGCTCATCATGACGATCGCGCCCGACCCCTGGTCCCGCATATGGGGCAGGACCGCACGGGTCAGGGCGGCGGGGCCGAAGAAGTGCAGATCGAACAGATCCCGCAGTTCGCGGTCGGTGGTTTCCTCGGCGGCGCCCACCTGGGTGCGGCCGGCATTGTTGACCAGGACGTCGATGCGGCCGTGCCGCGCGGCGATATCGGCGACCACCGCGTCGATCCGGTCCACGGCGGTGACATCGAGCGCGATGGCCTCGACCTGATCGGGATGGGCGGCCACCAGATCGTCGAGCGCCGCGGTACGTCGCGCCACCGCGACAACGGTATCGCCGGCATCGACGGCGGCCTCGGTGAGCGCGCGGCCGAAACCGCTGCTCGCGCCGGTGATCAGCCAGATCTTCGGATTACTCACTGCTGTCTCCCTGGTTCGTGTGCTGAGAACGATCCTGATCCGCGGTGGGGACGATGTCCAAGACCTGCTGTGATAACCATTGGTTATGGATGTCCACGGACGGGATCTGCGCTACTTCGTCGCGGTCGCCGATGAATTGAACTTCACCCGGGCCGCCGCGGCGCTGTTCGTCTCGCAGCCCGCGCTGAGCAAGCAGATCCGAGCCCTGGAACGGCAACTCGGCGCGCCGCTTTTCGACCGGGACGGCAGGTCGGTCCGGCCGACCCCCGTGGGCGAGGCGCTGCTTCCCTATGCCCGGCGCATGCTCGCGGTATGGGGTGAGGCGAGCGGCGAGGTGGAGGCGGCCAAGGCGCGGCAGCGCGCGACGCTCACGATCGGTATCAGCACGAGTCCGCAGCGGGGGCTGCTCCCGGCCATCCGGTCCCGGTTCGCGAGGTCGCATCCGGGGGCGAAACCGGTGCTGCGCCAGGTGGGCTGGCCGGACCCGACGGCCGGTCTGGCCGACGGTTCGAGCGATGTGGCCTTCGTCTGGTTGCCGTTGCCGGGCGCGGAGCGTTTCGACCGGGTGGTGGTGGCCCGCGAGCCCCGGGTGGTGGCGCTGCCCGGAACCCATCCGCTGGCGGGCCGCGACGCGATAGATTTCGCGGATCTGCTGGACGAACCGTTCCTCGCGCTACCGGAATCGGCACGGGAACTACGCGACTATTTCCTGGCGGTGGACGAACGCGGCGGCCGGGCGCCGATCATCGGTGGCGAGATCGCGAGTACCGAGGAGACCTACGAATCGGTGCTCGACGGCGACGGCGTGGTGCTGCTGGCGGCGGGCAACGCCCCGCTGGTGGCCCACGACGGTGTGGTGGTGCGGCCGGTGCGCGGGGTGAGTGCGAGCGAACTGGCCCTGGCCTGGCGCGCGGACGATGACCGCCCGCTGGTGCGCGGTTATGTGGCGGCCTGCCGGAGCGTGGTCGCGGGTGCGGCCGAGTCCGCGGGATCCACTCCGCCGTTAAAGTAGAACGTGTTATAGTTTTGGCGGTTTGCGAGCCCCGGTGGGCGGTTCGCCTGCCGCGGTGAGGCGACGACGGCCCCCGAGGTTCGGCGGCCCCGCCGGAGCACCGGTCGATATCGCTGGGCCGTCCTGCGGGACGGCCCGAAAGGCAGACGAATGAACACTGAACCGCACGTCGACGACACCGCCCTCCTGCACCGCGAGCCGCTGGCCGTGGATCTGCTGGGTAAGGCCCTCGAGCGTTACGCCGACCGCACCGCGGTCCATATCGACGATGCGACGCTGACCTACCGCGACGTGCGCGATCAGATCAGCCGCTTCGCGCAGGCGCTGGCCTCGGCCGGGCTGGGTGTCGGCTCGCCGGTGGCGGTGCTCTCGGCCAACCGGCCGGAGGTGATCTTCGCCCAGGGCGCCAACAACGTGAACGGTTCGCGGGCCATGGCGCTGCATCCGATGGGCTCGCTCGACGATCACGCCTACGTCCTGGAGGACGCCGGAGTCGAGACCCTCATCTACGATCCGACCGGTTTCGACGAGCGCGCCGCGCAGTTGCGCGACAAGGTCCCGGGATTGCGGAACTTGTTCTCGTTCGGGCCCTCCGAGTCGGGTACCGATCTCATCGAACTGGCGGCCGGTTTCACTCCCGCGGCGGTGCGCGGACCGGACGTGGACCCCAACGCCACCATGAGCCTGGCCTACACCGGCGGCACCACCGGTAAGCCCAAGGGCGTGGAGATGAGCTTCCGGGGCAGCACCACCATGCTGCGCATCCAGATGACCGAATGGGAATGGCCGGACGAGGTCCGGTTCCTGGTGTGCACCCCGCTCAGCCATGCCGGCGCCGCCTTCTGGAACCCGACCGCGCAGCAGGGCGGTTCCATCGTGGTGCTGCCGTACTTCCATCCCACCAAGGTGCTCGAGGCGATCGAGAAGTACAAGATCACCGCGACCATGCTGGTCCCCACCATGCTCTACGCGCTGCTCGACAGCCCGGACCTCGACAAATACGATCTGTCCAGCCTGAAGACCGTGTTCTACGGCGCTTCCGCCATCTCGCCCACCAGGCTGGCCGAGGCGATCCGGAAGTTCGGGCCGATCTTCTTCCAGTTCTACGGTCAGGCCGAGAGCCCGATGACCATCTCGGTGCTGCGCCGCGGCGACCACGACCTGGACAAGCCCGAGCGGCTGGCCAGCTGCGGGCGTCCGGTGCCGTGGCTGAATGTCGCGCTGCTGGACGAGAAGGGCAACGAGGTACCGCAGGGCGAGCCGGGCGAGGTCTGCGTGCGCGGGCCGCTGGTGATGAACGGGTACCTGAACAAGCCCGAGCAGACCACCGAGGCCACCGAATTCGGCTGGCTGCACACCGGCGATATCGCGCGGCAGGACGAGGAGGGCTTCCTCTACATCGTCGACCGCAAGAAGGACATGATCGTCTCCGGTGGGTTCAATGTGTTCCCGCGTGAGGTCGAGGATGTGCTCTCCGCGCATCCGGCGGTGAGCGCGGCGGCCGTGATCGGCGTGCCGGACGAGAAATGGGGCGAGGCGGTCAAGGCCGTGGTCGTACTCCGCGACGGGCAGACCGTCGAGGTCGAGGAACTGCAGGCGCTGGTCAAGGATCGTAAGGGCGCGGTGTACACGCCGAAGACCGTCGATTTCGCCGACAGCATCCCGGTGAGCCCGCTCGGAAAGCCGGACAAGAAGGCCCTGCGTGCCCAGTACTGGGGCGAGGGTCGTCAGGTCAACTGAGCCGGACCGCTCGGCCGGCCGGGGATTCCACGGCCCCGGCCGGCCGCTGCGGGCGTCACGTCAGTCGCCGGATCCGGCGCGCGGCGGCCGTCACCGGTCCGGCGGACCTGTGAGAATCGCGGTGACCGTATCGATCAGTTCGGCGAGCAGTTCGTCGCCGGAGAGCCGGGTTCCGCTGAGCGCCAGCATGCCCCGCAGCCCGTCCGGGTCGCCGAGGGTCTGGAAGGTCAGGTTCATGGCCTGGGTGAGGCGGAAGCGGATGGTGCGGGAACTCGCGCCGGGCGCGGTCTGCTCGAGCAGGGTCTTGAAACGCAGGGCCTGCGGGGCGAACCCTTCGGTGAGCCGGGCCAGCGCGGGATGATTACCGCTCATGATGCCCGCGACCAGCCGGATCCACGGGGTACCGCCCGCGGCGGCGAGTTCACCGACCGGACGGACGAAGGCGTCGGCCAGCGCGCGGGCGTCGGGGGCGCCGGCGGCCTCCACAGCGTCGAGCAGTTCGGCGCGACGGGTGTGCAACTGTTCGCTGCGCCGGCTGATCAGTGCCTCGACCAGGGCGTCCTTGGATCCGAAGTGATAGTGGACCGACGCCACGTTCGCGCCCGCCTCCGCCATCACCGAACGCAGTGACACGGCGTCGATCCCGCGTTCGGCGAAGAGCCGTTCGGCAGCCAGGATCAGACGCTGATCGGTGGGGAGATCGGCCTCGGGCGCGGGCCCGTGGCCGGGGTCCGGGCCTGCCTCGCCGCCGGCTCCGGCCGGACCCCGGCGCGGGGGTGCGGCGGGCGAGTGTGTCACCCGCCCGGACCGCACCCGGCTTCTCGTCATGACCGGAACTCTAGGAGACCGCGCCCGGAGCGCCGTACAGGGTCACGACACAGGCCCCGCCGAGCCCGAGATTGTGGGCCAGCCCCAGCCGGGCACCCTCGACCTGGCGCTCACCCGCCGCGCCGCGCACCTGGGTCACCAGTTCGGTGCACTGGGCCAGCCCGGTCGCGCCGAGCGGATGTCCCTTGGAGATCAGCCCACCCGACGGGTTCACCACCCAGCGTCCGCCGTAGGTGGTGGCGCCCGATTCGACCAGCGGGCCGGATTCGCCCTCGCCGCAGAGGCCGAGCGCCTCGTAGGTGAGCAGTTCGTTGATCGAGAAGCAGTCGTGCAGTTCGAGCACGTCGATATCGTCGATCCCCACCCCGGCGGTCTCGAGCACCTTCCGGCCCGCGATCCGCGCCATCGGCGCGCCCACCACGTCGATCATGGAGCCGGATTCGAACGAGGCGCCGGTATCGGTGACCAGTTCCTGCGCGAGGATCGGCACCGCCCGGTCCAGGCCGTTCGCGCGGGCATAGCGTTCGCTCACCAGCACGGCGGCGCCCGCGCCGTCGGACATGGGGGAGCACTGCGAGCGGGTCAGCGGATCGGACACCAGTTTGTCCTCCAGCACCTGCTCGAGGGTGTAGGCGTCCTGGAACTGGGCTTTCGGGTTGCGGGTGGAGTGGTCGTGGTTCTTCACCGCCACCTGCGCCAGCTGCTCGCGGGTGGTCCCGTACCGCTTCATATGCTCGTTCGCCGCGGCGCCGAAGAACTGGGCGGTCATCGGGGCGCTGCTGAAACCGGCGGCCGATTTCAGCGCGGACATGTGCTGGTCGACCGTGGTGACCTTCGGGACGGTGCCGTCACCGGACATCGCCGCCTTGGTCATCTGCTCGAACCCGACCGCGAGCACGATATCGGTCAGCCCGGCCTGCACCCATTCGCGCGCGAGCACCAGTGCCGTCGACCCGGTGGCGCAGTTGTTGTTCACGTTCACCATCGGGATACCGGTGAGGCCGATATCGTAGAGCGCCCGCTGGCCGGCCGTGGACGGCTGGAAGACGTACCCGACGGCGGCGCGCTGCACCTCGTCGTAACGCACCCCGGCGTCGGTGAGCGCCTGGCCCACCGCCTCGGCGACCATCTCCGGGTAGGTCCAGTCCCGCGACTGGATCTTCTCGAATTTGGTCATCCCGACCCCGGCGACATACACCCGCTCGGTCATTGTTCTCTCCTTGTCCTGGTCAGGAATTCGGTGGTTCGGAACCGACCACCCACAACGCGTGGAACTGGGCCGCGCCGCCCATGGCGTGCCCGATCGCGCGCCGGGCGCCGGGCACCTGGTGTTCGCCCGCGGTGCCGCGCACCTGCATGGCCGCCTCGGCGAAGCGCAGCAGACCCGTGGCGCCCGTGGGGTTTCCGGAGAGCACCCCGCCGGACGGGTTGATCGGCAGTGCCCCGCCGAACGCCGTACTGCCGGAGTCCACCACCTTCCACCCGGAGCCCACCTCGGCCAGGCCCACATTCTCCAGCCAGATCGGCTCGAACCAGCTGTAGGGGATGTAGAGCTCGGCGGTATCGATCTCGCGGGCCGGATCGGTGATCCCGGCCTGCCGGTAGGCCTCGGCCGCGCATTGGCGCCCGGCCTCCGGGTTCACCTCGTCGCGTCCGGCGAAATGCCCGGTCTCGGTGCGCCAGGCCATCCCGTGGATCCACGCGGGCGGGCGGCCGGTGTGGTGGGCGTCGTCCTCCCCGGTGATCACCACCGCGCACGAGCCGTCCGAGGACGGGCACGATTCCAGGAACCGGATCGGATCCCACAGCATCCGCGATTCACGCACCTGCTCCACGGTGATATCCGGAAGCTGGATATGGGCGTAGGGATTACGGGTCGCGTTGAGGCGGTGATTGACCGCGATCTGCCAGCCGATGTGCTCGGGAGCCTCCGACCGCCGGATGTATTCGCGGATCACCGGCGCGAAATGCGCGCCCGCGCCCGCGCCGAGCTGCGCGCTGAACGGCAGACCGCGCGAGAGCGCCCAGGTGAAATCGCCCTCGGATTCTTTGGAATACGCCACCACCAGCACCCGCCGCGCCAGCCCCGCCTGCACCAGATGGGCGCCGTAGATGGCGGCGTGCCCGCCGACGCTGCCACCGGTGAACACCCGGGTCACCGGAAGCCCGCGGGCCCCCATCGCGTCGGCGAGATACAGCTCCGGGTTCATCACCCCGTCGAACAGATCCGGGGTTTTCGACAGCACGATCGCGTCGATATCGCCGAAGTCCAGTTCGGCGTCCGCCATCGCCTCGTCCACGGCCTCGCGCACCATCGCGCCGATGGTGACCTTGCGCTTCTTGGCCTGTTTGCTCTGTCCGATTCCGACGACCGCGAGTTTCACCGGTCTCCCTCCATAAGGCAGATCATGTTCTGCTGGAGCGCGGGCCCGTTGGTGGCGTGCGCCAGGGTGCGGTCCGCGCGACCGGTCAGGATGTGCTGTGCCGCCGAACCGATCCGGATCAGCCCGGTCGCGGTGGTGGGGCGGGCGACCAGCGGCCCGCCCGTGGGATTGATCGTGGCGCCCGACAGTCCGAGCGCGGCGCTCAGCAGCGGTTCCTGATAGCTGTACTCGGTGTGCAGTTCGGCGATCCCGACCTCGCTCGCGCCGAAACCGGCCTGGTGGGCCGCTTTTTCGGCGGCCAGGGTCACGGTATCGACGCGGGTGAGGTCGCGGGTGCCCGGATAGTGCGAATCCATCCGGTGGTCCGCGCCGCGCACCCAGGCGGGCCGTTTCGCCAGCCGCCGGGCGGTATCGCCGGCGGCGAACACGATCACGGCCGCGGCGTCGCCGATGGGTCCGCGATCGTGTTCGCGCAGCGGCGACGCCAGATACGGTGCGGCCAGCAGTTCGTCGACCGTCACCGCACCCGACACCTGCGCCGCCGGATCGCCCACCGCACCCGCTCGGGCCCGGGCGACCACCTCGGCCATCTGCTTCTCGTCCAGCGCGCCGGCCGCGATCAGCGCCTGCGCCTGCAGCGCGGCGATCGCGTCCTGATGCGGCCGCAGCGGCGCCAGATAGTAGGGGTCGAGCTGGGTCGCGGTGACCTGGTCCAGATCGTGGGCCAGCGAACCGCGCCCGATCCCGTACACCACCGCGATCTCGCCCTCGCCGAGCTGCAGCCACGACCACGCCTCGTAGGCGGCCCAGGCGGCGTCCATCTCCACATGGGATTCCGAGATCGGCGGCCAGGCGCCCACCGCGTCGAGCGATTCGATATAGGCGAAGGTGCGGCCCTCGTGGAAATCGTGGCTGCCCGACGCCCAGAAATCGACCTCGGTGCGGTCGATCCCGGCCGCACCGAGCGCTTCCCGCATCACAGGCAGCAGGATCTCGGCCATATCGTCGGTGCGATCGGCCGTCGTTCCCGGCGACTGGGCGAATGCCACCACCGCGACATCACGCATCGGTTCCTCCTGCGATCGGCCGGTAATAGCGGATGCTGTTCATGGATGTGTCGAGGTCGGAATCGGCGCACCACACCGGTTCCACCCGCATCCCGATATGCACCTCGCCCGGTTCGACCTCGCGGATCAGGTGCATGAGCGTGGTATCGGCGCCGTCGACCTGGATATAGGCCACCAGGTAGGGCGGGTCGATCATCTGGCCGGGGAACGGGAAGTTCACCACGCAGAACGTTTTCACCACGCCCGTGCCACCGAGTTCGAACGGCTCGGACAGCACCTCGAGGCAGCGGGAGCAGAACTCCGGCGCGGGCAGATACACCCGGTCGCAGGTGCCGCAGCGGCGGGCGAGCAGGGTGCGGTGCGCGAGTCCGCGCAGGAAGGTGGACCGTCCGGTGCCGGCGACGAAGGTGTAATCCACCTTGTGCGGGCTGGTGAACGATTCCACCGGAGTGGGCAGGGTGCTCATCACGCCTCCACCGGTTCGAAGCAGACGATATCGCGGATACTGCCCACCCGTTCGGTGCGCCAGCGCGGCGTCACCCGCAGGCCGGCGGTGAGGCGGGCCGGGTCGCCGCCGGTATCCACGGCGTGGAAGAAACCGCCCTCGGCGCCGTCGATGGTGATCAGCGCCCACGCGAAATGGCCGGCGTCGATCTCGTCGCCGGGGCGGGTGGGGACCCAGGTCCAGTGGGTGACGGTGCCGGTCGGTTCCAGGCGGACCAGCTCGCCGGTGTGGGCGCCGGTGGCCGGATCGAATTCCACGACCGGGCACAGCACCGCACCGGTTCCGGTGCGCACGCCGTAGATCTCGCCGTCGCGCAGACCGCCCAGGAACGTGCCGATCTTCTCGCCGACCGTTCTGTTGTACGGGAATTCGATGGTGTAGGGCGCGGTGAGACTCGCGTCCGGGGATTCGGCTGACATCGCCTCTCCTGCCGACGGGTGGCACGGTCCGGGGGCCGGACCGCGCCTCGATAGTGACCCCCGCCACCGGCCCGTGTCAATCACTTGATTGAATCAGTTGATAGGTCGCGAGGTTGCTCCCTGGCCGCTGCCCCCGGATCGTGTCCGCGATCCTCGGTGCGGGGCGTGCCGCCATGACGTAAGCTCCGAATTAAAGTAGAACCTGTTCCAATTCCTCGGTGAGGAGAGATCACCATGGCCATCGTTGAACAGCTGGAGCCGACCGCCGACGGACGTCGCCGGCTCGAGCTGCGCAGCCCCGCTACCCGTGAACGCGTCGGCGAGATCGAGGTGAGCACGGCCGACGATGTGGCGGCGGCCCTGGCCACGGCCCGCGCCGCGCAGCCCGGCTGGGCCGCGCGCCCGGTCTCCGAGCGCGCCGCGATCATCCGCAACGCGGTCTCGGTGCTGCTGACCCGCCGCGACGAGATCGTCGAAACGGTGATGCAGGAGACCGGTAAACCCCGGGTCGAGGCGCTGGCCGTGGAAATGGTGCCGGCCTGCGATTTCCTGAACTACTGGAGTGGCCGCGCACCCAAGGATCTGGCCGACGAGAAGCGGCGCCTGCACGGCTATATGCTGCCGCTGAAGAAGCTGGTCATCAACTACCAGCCGCTCGGCGTCGTCGGTGTGATCACCCCCTGGAACGGCCCGTTCATCCTGTCGCTGAACCCGATCGCCCAGGCTCTGCTGGCCGGCAACTCGGTGGTGCTGAAGCCGTCGGAGGTCACCCCGCATTCGGGCGAGTGGGCGGTCAAGGTCCTGCACGAGGCCGGCGTCCCGAAGGACGTCCTGCAGGTCGTGCACGGTGACGGCGAAACCGGCGCGGCCCTGGTCAACGGCGATATCGACAAGATCTCCTTCACCGGCAGCGTCGGCACCGGCAAGAAGATCGCCGCCGCCTGCGCGCAGCGGCTGATCCCCTGCACGCTGGAACTGGGCGGTAAGGACGCGATGATCGTCTGCGCCGACGCCGACCTGGACCGCGCCTCGCTCGGCGCGGTGTATCTGTCCATGTTCAACACCGGACAGGTGTGCGTGGGTGTCGAGCGGATCTACGTGGTGGAGAGCATCGCCGACAAGTTCATCGAGGAGGTGCGCAAACGCGCCGCCGAGGTGACCTACGGCGCCTCCGGTAAGGATGTCGGCCCGCTGTTCTGGGACCGCCAGCTCGAGATCGTCGAGAAGCATGTCGAGGACGCCCGCTCCAAGGGCGCCACCATCCTGCTGGGCGGTGAATCCGATACCGCCGAGGGCGTGTTCTTCAAGCCGACGGTGGTCGTGGACGTCACCCACGATATGGACATCATGCAGGAGGAGACCTTCGGCCCGATCGTGTCCATCATGCGGGTGAAGGACGAGGATGAGGCCGTGCGGATGGCCAACGACTGCCAGTACGGGCTCAGCGGCAGCGTGTTCACCAAGGACAAGGACAAGGTCCTGCGACTGGCCAAACAGCTCCAGACCGGCTCGGTGGTGCAGAACGACGCCTCGGTGATCTACGGCGTGGCCGAGGCGCCCTTCGGCGGCCGCAAGGACAGCGGTATGGGCCTGGTGAACGGCCGGGACGCGCTGCGCGGCTTCACCCATCCGCAGCCCGTGCTGCTGGATCGGTGGGGTCTGAAGAAGGAGAACATCTGGTACCCCTACAGCGAGGCCACCGCCGCCACGCTGGAGAAGACCATCGGCACCCTGTTCGGCAACAAGATCCTGCGCCGCCTCGTGCGCTGACCTCGGCGCGCTCGACCCCTCACAGCACTATGGCCCGGTGGATACCGGGCCATAGTGCTTTTTCCGTCCGGCTCAGGCCGGGTGGTCCGCCGGCTCGTCGTCGCTGTTCGCGGGTTCCTTGCGACCCGCGCGGTACCGCTTGACGACCTCCCACACGATCGGCAGCACCGATACCGCCACGATCAGCAGGAAGATCAGGTCGACGTTGTCGCGCACGATCGCGATCTGCCCGAGCAGATAGCCGAGCATCGTGACACCCGCGCCCCACGCGATACCGCCGACCACGTTGTAGGTGAGGAACACCGAGTACTTCATCTTCGCCGCACCCGCCACCAGCGGCGCGTAGGTGCGCACGATGGGCACGAACCGGGCCAGCACGATGGTGATCGGCCCGTGCTTCTCGAAGAAGGCGTGCGATTCGTCGATATAGGACTTCTTGAAGATCTTCGCGTCGTCGCTCTTGAACAGCGCCGTCCCGCCGCGGGCGCCGATGACGTAGCCCACCTGGTCACCCAGGATCGCCGCGATGGGTATCAGGACCAGGAGCACCCCGATGGGTGCGAAGGGTTCGATCTCGGCCGATTTGGACGCCGCGATGAGTCCGGCGGTGAACAGCAGTGAGTCGCCGGGAAGAAGCGGGAACAGCAGACCCGACTCGATGAACACCACGAGCAGCAGACCCAGTAGGACCCAGGTGCCGAACGAATTGAGCAGATTGACCGGGTCCAGGAATCCCGGCATCAGGGCAAGTTCGGTGGTGACCGCTGTGGCGGCTGAGTAACTCACCCCGCCGAAGATACCGCAGGACCCTCCGGGCGATATTTCCGGATTGCCTGATTCACGTGGTTGTAGCGAACAGGTAGCCGATCAGGCCACGCCCGCCTGCCGCATCGACTCCGCTATCGACGCTACCCGCTGCGCGGGGATCCCCCACGGATGCGCCAGACCCAGCCGGGAGTCCAGATCCCAGAGCACGCATTCCTCGTCCGGCCGGGCGACCAGCGACCACGCCACCACCGTCCGGCCCAGCTGCCCCGCCATATCGCCCGCGCCCGCCGCCGGCTCGTCCGCGCCGTCCGGGTAGTGGTGCAGGAACCGTCCGTAGGCCCGGTCGCAGAAATCCGCGTACCGCCGCGTGCACAGGATGAAACCGTGCCAGGCCTCGTCCACGGCATGCGACGGGATCCCGATCACCTGATCGTCTGCCATCGCCGGCCCGCAGCAGCGCAACCACTGGCGCAGACCGGTCTCGACGAGTGCCCGGGGCTGCCACGGGCAGGTCTTGAAAACGGCCTCGGGGAGTTCGAGCTCGCCGACCGCGCGTTCGACGGCGGCAGGATCGATCCCGCGGCGGCGACGGGGTGTGGCGAAGGAGAGCACCCCGCCATTATCGCCCCGCGCGCTCCGGACCGCCGGTTCCGGCCGGTGGCCGGGTGTGATCGATTCCGGCTTCGTCTGCCCGCGAGCGAACTCCCCGATACCGTTGATCAATGGAAATTCTGCTGAGCTTGTTCGTCCTGTTCGTGTTCGGGGCGCTGTGCATCGGCTCCATAGCGGGGATCATCTACGCCATCGTCAAGGCGACGACGAACAGGGCGCCGCGCATGCCCGGCGGAACCTACTCGGCGGGGACATATATCAGCGGCCATCACTGGAGCGGTGACAGCGGTTCGGCTCCGTGGGAGCACGGTGATTCCGGGTCGAGCGGCGGAAGTAGCGGCTGTGGGGGAGGAAGCAGTTGTAGCGGTGGAAGTAGTTGCGGTGGTGGCGGGAGCAGCTGTGGCGGAGGTGGAAGCAGTTGCGGCGGTGGGAGTTCGTCCTGATCCGGCCGAATGCCGGGTGAATATCGTCGAAACAGGCGGAACAGAGTGCGTTTTCGAGCACGTTTGGCTGTAACCCGAAGTTGCGTGTAATGTTCCGGGCGGAGCATACGAAACCATTTGTGGGACCACACAGAGTTTCGCTCGCGCGATTGGACTCATCGACCGCTGTGTGATTTTCGCCTCTGCCGGGCGTGTCTCATGCCGGTACCGATTCGGTATCGTCCGGAACTGGGCAATTTCACACTCTGGCATGGACTTTCATGATATGTATCAAAATATTCGGCCCCGGTTGAGTACGGGCGAAAATCCGTCATTTCCGGCAAAACGGTCTAGCCCGAATAGGCGCTGCCGGCGCGCACCATAGACCGTTCTCGGGTGCGGTGTCCACCCCCGATCATTACTGTGCTGCGCGTGGTTACCGCATTGGTAGTACTCGCAATCCTGATTCTCGTTGCCTCCGTAGTCCATCTCGCCAGCCGGCCACCGGCGGATCTGACGGCGCGTAGAGAGCGGGTGCGGGCCGGCTCGGAGAGTTACTCCGACTGACCCTCGGCATCCGCGGGAGTCAACACCACGACCGCAATCGGACGCTTCGTTTTCTTCTGGTACTCGCTGTACCGGCCTTTGTTCACAGCGTCCACCAACCCCCAGCGGCGCGCGTAATCCGGATCGCCGGGCAAGGTAGCCCGGGCCCGAACCGGAAACGCGCGCCGCCCCACTTGGATCTCGACCTCCGGCCGCGCCTTCACATTCGCCAGCCACCCCGGCGGCCGCGGCGACCCGCCGTTCGAGGCGGTCACCAGAAAATCCTCCCCGTCCTTCGCATAGGTCAGCGCCGACGTCCGCGCCAGCCCGGTCTTGCGCCCCACGGTCCGCAGCAGCAGCGTCGGGTTCCCGAACAGCAGCCGATGCCCCACCAGCCCGCCACTGTTCTCGTACACCCACTGATGCGCCTGCAACGCCCGCACGAACAACCCCGCCACATGCCCTCCTCAGCTTCGCGAAAGCCCTCGAAACGCATTGTGGCATCATTCCCTGGCCGGGTTCAGAGAGGGATCGAAGCCATATGATCAAACCGACGTCGTTCGCCACCGCACTCACCGCGGCAGCGGCCCTTCTGCTCTTCTTCCCCGCCGCCCCCGCGCAGGCCCAGTCGCCCCTGTGCGACCGCGCCATCGAGTTCGTGAACACCGCGGTCGACACGAGCGGCGGCACCATGGACGCGGCGACCGCGACAGCGCTCTCCGACCGGCTGAACGGCCTGGCCGTTCTCGCGCAGGGCGAGGAGAAGGCGGTCATCACCGGCTACGCGAACGCGCTGGTCGACGACAACATCACCGACCTCGACCCCTACACCGCCGAACTGAACCGGGTCTGCGGCCGGGCGTGAGGTCCCGGGGCGGGAGGCCACCCGGTCGACCGCCCCGCTCCACCCCGATTCACCCCACGCCACCGGGCCCTTTCCGCACGCGCACCCGGAGTCGGTGATTGGCCACCGTTCCACCGAGCGGGTACCATCCCACACTTGCGACCCCTGGTCGCGGCAAGGGGCGGTAGCTCAGTCGGTTAGAGCCGTGGACTCATAATCCATTGGTCGTGGGTTCGAGCCCCACCCGCCCCACAAGTCTGCTTCTACCAGCGGAAATGCCGAAAATGGCAGCCGAGTTGATCCAGCACAACGCTCCGGCAGCAATGTATTCTGCCGGTAGAATCCGGCCAGGGGGATGGACCGGACGGCATACGTGAGCTTGCGGCAGACTTCGCAACCGAATCGCTGTGGAAAAGCAACCGGGTATCCCCGGTCGGCCGAACTCGCTCGGAAGCATCCGGCGTGATGTGCCGATGATCGTTCACCGGCACATCACGTTCGAATGCTCTATGCGAGCAGGGTGTTCAGTTCGACAGCTGCCGCCATCGCTTGGTACCCGGCCGCGTTGGGGTGTTTGTGGTCGCCGGAGTCGTAGGCCGGGTTCAGCCGTTCCGGGTCGGCGGGATCGGCCAAGGCCGCGTTGAAATCGGCGACGGCGTCGTACTCGCCGCTGGTTCGGATCCAGTGGTTCACTGCCTGGATCTTCGCCGCCGAGGTGTCGTTGTAGTACTCGGCACCTTTCATCGGCAGCAGGGTGGCGCCGATTACGGTGACCCCGGCGTCGTGCGCGCGGGCGATCAGGTCGCGGTAACCCTGGATGAGTGCCTCCACCGGGACGTCCGGGTTCGGCTTGTAGGTCGGCAGATCGATCTCGGAGAATCCGATATCGTTCAGCCCGCCGAGAATGATCACGGTGCGCACCCCACGGTTGGCGAGCACGTCACGGTCGAAGCGCCGTAACGCGCTTTCGCCGAACCATCTCGAATCGCTGAGGATCATATTGCCGCCGATCCCCGCGTTCAGTACGGTGCGCGGAGTGCCGGTCGCGGCGAGCCTGTCGGCGAGCGCGTCGGGATAGCGGTTGTCGCCGTCATTATCGGATCCGAAGCCATCTGTGATGGAGTCGCCGAACGCGACGATCGAGTCGGCGGCCTCGATTCCGCCGGATACTTCCAGATCCGAGAGGTAGTACCAGGAGTGTGTCTTTTCCGCGAAGGCCGTTCCTTCGACATCCCCGGCGTGGTCACCGTCGGCGCGGTATGTACTTGCGTAACCCTGGGCGTGGAAAGTCGCCGGGCCGGTTCGGTCGGCCAGGTACAGCGTGACGGTCGCTGATTCGAGCGGGGCCAATGACAACTCGGTGGCGTCGCTTGTCACTTCCGCGTTCGGTGCGATGGCGACCGAGTCGGCGCCGCCGAAACGGAGGGTGCGTAACGTCTCCGGGTGTACCGCCGCGCCCTCGCCGGCTCGAGCGATGGTGGCGCCGGCGATTCGGAGCGTGCCTTCGCCGAAGCGGTTCGACAGGGTGATCCGGGCACGGGTACCGCCACCGGTAACTCGCACTGTTTGCCGGACCGTGTGATCAGCGAAGCCGTCGGCCCAATTCGGTTCGAATCCTTCGCTCGGGAGCTGCATCGGCACCGACCACGCGGTGGTCCACGTATCGGACGTGTTCAGGTCGGCCGGGGTGGGTGAGCATGCCGCCGTGACGCCTGCGGCGACCACCGAGGCCAAGAGCGCGGCGAACCATGTGATCCTGAGTTTCATTTGTTCTTTCCAATCCGAGAAGTGGTGGTGGAAGACGTATCGGAGGTTCGGTCCATGGCGCCGGACAGCAAGGCCAGACCCAATGCCGCGGCGGCGAGGATCGCGCCGATCCAGAGGGGAGCGGTGAGGCCGAATCCGTGGTCGATCGCGGTACCCCCGAGCCAGGAGGCGCCCGCTATGCCGATGTTGAAGGCGGAGATATTGGCCGCCGACGCCAGCGCGGACTCGCCTCCGGTGGTGTTCAACACCCGCATCTGCACAGCGGGCACGATGGCGAAGCCGGTGGCGCCGAGCGCGAAGATCACGACCACGGTGGCGCCGGCATGGTGCGCGGCGGCAACGAAGATCAACAGAACTACGACCATGGCGGCGAGCGCACCCGTCAGCGTTCTCATCAGCGCCCGGTCGGCGAGTCGTCCGCCGACGAGGTTTCCGCCGAAAAGCCCGAGCCCGAATATCACCAGAAGCCACGGCACCATCGACTCCGGCAACCCGGTGATTCCGGTGATGATGGGCTCGAAATAGGTGAAGGCGGCAAATACCGCTCCGAACCCGAGAGCCGTGATCGCCAGCGCGAGCCAGACTTGAACTCGCCGGAATGCCGCGAACTGGCCGCGCACCCCGACGCTTCGGCCACGATCCTGGTCGGGCACCAGTAGCGCGATCGTGGACAGTGCGGCGACGCCGAGGGCTGTTACGACCCAGAAGGTCGAACGCCAGCCCCACTGCTGTCCCACTGCCGTTCCCAGCGGCACGCCCGCCACGTTCGCCAGTGTGAGGCCGGTGAACATCAGCGCGATGGCGGCGGCTTTCCGCTCGGGGGCGACCAGGTTGGCGGCCACGATCGAACCGATACCGAAGAACGCGCCGTGCGCCAGCGCTGCCACGATCCGCCCGGTCATGAGCAGCCCGTACCCCGGGGCGAGTGCGGAGAGCAGGTTGCCCGCGATGAATAGGCCCATCAGCAGCATCAGCATGACCTTGTGCGGTATCCGGGCGCCCGCGGCGGTCATGATCGGAGCTCCCACCGCGACACCGGCGGCGTAGCCCGATACCAGCAGGCCGGCGGTCGGGACAGAAACATTCAGGTCGTCGCCGATCACTCCCATCAGCCCGACGATCACGAATTCGGTGAGTCCGATGCCGAAGGCGCCCAGTGCGAGCGCGAGTAGTGCGGCAGCGGGACGAGCGGAGGCGGCGGGTCTTGCTCGCGGCACCGCGTGTGTGGTTGTCATACGAACCTCAACTTCGTTAACGGGAAATTTGTTCCATTAATAATGGGCAGCCGGGAGCCCGGACGTTCGCCTCTACAGCTCCTCGGGGAACCCGGCGTTGATCGAGAATCCGGTTCCTGTCGTACTGGCCGGGTCTCGGCGAAACCGTGTTCACCCAGAGGTGCGGGTGCGCGAAGCGACCACCACGCGTGCGCCCTCGGTGCGAAGTGTTCGGGCGATGGCCGGCCCGATGCCCTTCGACGCGCCGGTGACGACCGCGACCCGTCCGGACAGCTGCAAATCCATTGTGATTCCTTGTCTCGTGGCGATCTTGCGTTTCGAGCTTGCGGCGGGAGCGCGGAAGCGAACAATGAGCAACTGCTGAACCAGCGATCACGCTGGGTTATCGTTCCTGTTGAGAGCCGAGTGAGACGGGCGATTGACGCTCCGCCGGGACGCTCGGAAAGAGGCGGAGTTATATGGAGCGGCAAGAGTGGGAGATTTTCCTAGCCCTGGCAGAGGAATTGCATTTCGGGCGGACAGCGCAGCGGTTGCACATTTCTCAGGCCATGGTCAGCCAGACGATCAAGAAAGTCGAACGGCGGATCGGAGGGGCGCTGTTCGAACGCACGAGCAGACAAGTGCGGCCGACCGAGCTCGGCACCCGGTTGCGTGCAGACCTCGAGCCGCATGTGCGCG
The DNA here is from genome assembly GCF_055586645.1 of Nocardia sp. NPDC049935. Lineage (NCBI taxonomy): Bacteria > Bacillati > Actinomycetota > Actinomycetes > Mycobacteriales > Nocardiaceae > Nocardia > Nocardia sp. NPDC049935. The sequence continues at coordinate 140,384 of NZ_JBVJHV010000004.1, forward strand.
GGATCGACCGCGCGGTGCGTAATGCCACCGACACGGCTCGCGGTGTCGCGGGGGTGCTGGATGTCGGCTTCTCGGGGCCATGGTCCGGAAAATTGGTGCTCACGCTCTCCAGGGCGTTCACCGAACGTCATCCCGCCTGTGAGATCCGTACCCACGAGATTCAGTTACACGATCCGTTCGGGCCGATCCGATCAGGCAATGTCGATGTGCAGATCACCGAATTTCCGGTGCGAGAACGGGATTTGGTGGTCGGTCCGGTGATATTCAGCGAGCCACGAGTGCTGGTGGTGCCGGCCGGCCACGCCTTTGCTCTGCTCGAATCGGTGTCGATGGAAGATCTGGGGGATGACCCCTTCGTCACCATATCGGGCGCAGTGCCCGACTACTGGGTAGCCCATCATTTCTTCAGGGCGACACCGTCGGGCAAGCCCATTCCGCAAACAGCTCCGGTCCAGTTCTTTCAGGAGATGCTGTCGATCGTGGCAGCGGGCAAGGGCGTCTTCGCTGCGGCTGCCGCGGCGTTGGATTTCCACAGCCGGGCGGATGTCGCGTTCGTTCCGATGCACGATGCTCCGCCCATCGACTACGGATTGGTGTGGCGGGCGGCAGGCGAGACACCTCGGGTGCGTGCCTTCCTCGATGCTGTCTCCGACCACGTCCGGGCGGACCGCCGTTCGACGTGACCCAGTGGCAGCGGACCACAGCATATGGCTCCGTGCGATGTAGATAGATTGCGGGATGCAAGGCTTTTTTGCGGGCACCGATGAGTACTCGGATGACGCGCCGTCTTATCGGTTGAACGCGCTACCAACCCGGCGCGACCGACCCGAAGGACCGGATATGACCACCGCCAACCCCACCGCCGGCTACTCCGACACCACCGCCTACCGTCCCGGTAAGGTCCGTAACCGTGTCCTGTGGACCTTGCAGATCCTGCTGGGCCTGTTCTTCATCATCGCTTCGGGTGGGCCGAAGCTCGTGATGCCGAACTCGCTGACCGAGAACGCTCCCGAGAACCTGACGATCCCGTTCGGGTTGCTGATCTTCATCGGGATCGTGGAGGTCGCGGGCGGTATCGCGCTGATGGTGCCGCGCCTGAGCGCTGTGGCTGCCGCGGGGCTGTCGGTGCTCACGGTGCTGGCCGCGGGGACGCAGGCTTTCCTGGCCGGTGAGCCGGCGATGGCGATCTTCCCGCTGGTGCTGGCGGTGATCTTCGCCTGGATCGCCTACGAGCGTCGCGGCACGGTCACCGATCTGCGTAACTCGCTGTCGCGGTGACGATTCGCTGAGTACGGGCGGCGGCCGGTGGGTTATCCCACCGGTCGCCGGTCGTGCGTTCCCGGATCGGTTGCCTGTCGGGTTGGCGGCAACCGATCACGCGGCCATCTGGTCGACGGCGCCCCTGTGCGCGGGCGCCGCGCCAGGTGGCCGCGCTCGTATCGGGTACACCTCATGGTCCAGGCGGAACTGCTGCACGATGTCCAGCCGTCCGCCTCGATCGACCTCCCACAGCCGGCCCGGGGTTCGCCGTAGGTGTTCCAGTACTCGAGGAGGTCGGCCTCGTCCAGCAGCCGGAACCCCAGCGGTTCGCGGAATCCGATATGGGCGAACGAGAAGCCGCGACCGTTGCCGCAGATCCGGCGCTCCGCCGGACCCACGGGAAAAGAACTCGCGGGAATTCTCAGCGGCGGCCGACTCGCAGGATGCGGACCGGGCGCAGTGCCTGGGGCGGTTCGTCCGCGAATTCCGCGGATCCGTCGAGGTACTCGGCGATGAGTTCCGTGGCGGGGTGGTCTTCGATATCGGTGAAACCGAGGGCGCCCAACTGTGCGGCGAGGTCGTCAGGAGTGAAGTAGCTGAACCAGGGCTCGCCGACAGCTTTGGCGCGCTGCGCGCGGGCCTGCAGACCGGCACGATCCTCGTCGGTATCCGCCGCCCGCAGATAGTCGAAGACAACCTCGACGGGCTCGGCTTGACCCGCGATGTATTCGAGCGTGCCGCGCGCGGCATCGGGGGTCAGGTAGTAGACGACACCGAGCCATACGAAGACGGCCGGATCGGTCCGGCTGAAACCGGCGGACTCCAATCCCGCTTCCAGCGTGTCGGTTTCGAAATCGACCGGCGCGAAGGACACATTCTCGGGCCGGTCGATACCGGAGGCGGCGAGGCGCTGATGCTTCCAGGCCTGGGTGGCGGGATGGTCCACCTCGAATACCCGCAGGCCGGGATGTGGGTTGCGGTAGGCGAAGGTGTCCAGGCCCGCGCCGAGGATCACGACCTGTCGCGCACCGGCGGCGACGGCCGTCGCCACGCGGTCCTCGGCGAAGCGGGCGCGAGTGGCGAAGAACAGGCGGCGAGGCCGGTCACTGACCGCCAGCGACAGGACTCCGGAGTCCGCACCGCTGATGGGAGGATTGTCCGCCGGCCGGCCCAATGCGGTCAGCTCATCCGCGGTGACACCCAGTAGGCGGGCCGCCAGCGGATCGGTGAGGATCCTCGGCCGGTCGGCAATTTGGTGGTAGGCACGGGCGTAGGCGGTGGCGAGCGCTGTCCGGCTGGGACCTTCGTTGTCCATGCTCAACGACGCTACTCACGAACGCCCCGCCCGCACCGTGAACTCGGCCACTCCGGACTTCGGGCGGAGGGTGGGTCCGGAAGGGTGTACGAGAATGCGGCTTGCGTCCGAATCGGCTTAGCCTTGTAACTATGGACCTCGGGGAACGGCTCCAGAGTATTCGTAAGCGGTGTGGTCTTACGCAGCGTGAACTCGCCGAGGCCGCAGGTGTGTCCCTATCGCTCATCCGCAAGATCGAGCAGGGGGAGCGTGACGCCCGGATCGATACGCTGCGCAGGCTTGCCGTCGCTCTCGGCCGACCGCTCACAGCCCTGCTCGGTCCCGACCCGGCCATTCCGGATTCAAGCGGCGCCGGCAAGCTGTGGGGACCCACGCGAGACGCGCTCACAGCGTCGGCGGATGGTGAGCCGGGGTCTGGTCTGGAGGCTGCGCTGGCGTATGCGACGCGGTTGTACCACGACAACGAGTACGAGAAGCTCTCCCGCGTTCTGCCCCGGTTGATTCGGGAGGGGAATGCCGCGGGGCCGCTGTTACGTTCACGGGTGCTGCAACTCGCGGGTTCGGTGCTGGTACAAACTCGCCAGCCGGAGCCTGCGCGGCTCGCCTTGGATCGATCGCTGGCGGATGCGGAATCCACCGGAGATGTGCTGGACGCTGCGTCCGCCGTGATCACCCTGTGCTGGCTGCTGATCGTGGAGCGGCGCTTCGATCGGGTACGCGGCCTGGCCGCGGAGTGGGCCGATCGGGTGGAACCTCGGTTGTCGGTCGCGACGACGCGGGAGATATCCACCTGGGGCTGGCTGCTGCTGCGGGGTTCGGCGGCAGCCGTGCGCGACAACCGGGCCGACGAAGCGGACGAAATGATGCGTCTCGCCGGTGCGGCCGCCGTGGCCGTGCGACCCGAACGAACGCCCTATCACCAGTACTGGACGACATTCGATTCCGCGACGGTCGCGATGAAACGAGTCGAGAACGCTGTCGTGGACGATCGGCCGGACCTCGCGCTTCGCTTGGCGCGGGGCATCCCGCAGGATCTTCGGCCGACGTCCGACAACCGCAACCGGCATCTGCTGGATGTCGCACTGGCCGAGGTCGAATTGCGCCGCTACGACCTGGCTTTCGAAGTCCTCGAAAGGCTGTCCCGGGAAGCGCGGCCGTGGTTCGTGGAGCAGCGGGCGGCGCGCGACATTCTCGGCCGCATCATCGCGAAGCGGCGCACCCTCACACCGGAGATGCGGGAGCTGGCCGATGTGATTCGCCTCGAGTACTGACGTGGTACTCCCGGCCTCCCGCAACCGGAAAGTGTCATAGCAACAGAATCGCCTCCTGCACAAAGCTTTCAATCGGTTCCGCCGTGGGGTTCGCCATGTTTCGTCGGCGGGAGCAACTCAGCGACCGCAGGAGACACAGGGGGCACTCGATGCGAGACCGGCCGACCGCGCTCGGATATGTGGATCTCGACGCGAGTACATCACTGGCCTGGGATCGGGCGCAGGTTCGACGACTGGCACGCCGTCTGGGCTATCTCGTCGTCTGGCCCGACCTGTCGTCGCTGCTCCCGTTGTTCGATCAGGTCCGGGCTGCCGATGTGGACGCGGTGGTCGTGCCGGGTCCGCACCACCTCGGTCCGATCGAGCTGAACAGGGTGATGGGTATCGCCGACGTGGAGACGGTGTTGCCCCGGTTGTCGTTCGCTCGGTGGTCACTGGCGAGGCATGAGCGGTGATCGTGCTGGGGTATGTGATCGCGATCGGGTTGCCGTCGGCCGTGCTGGTCTGGGCTCTGGTCTGGCCGGAGCCGGCAGAACGCCGGACCGTGCACGAGCGACGACGAGGGGTTCCGAAAGGTGTGGCCTCAGAAGCGTTGCCGGAGCGGGAGGTCGGCGGGGGTGTCGCGGTAGATGCCGCGGTCGATGAGGCGGGGGACGACCTCGTCGATGAATTCCCGGATGGCTGTCGAACCTGTCGCGAACATCAGGTTGAAGCCTCCGACATTGCCGTCCTCGTGCCAGGCCGCGAAATCGTCGACCAGGGCGTCGTAGGTGCCCACGAATTTGCGGTGGGTGGCTCCGCCTCGGCCGACCGCCTGGGCGACGACCTCGCGCACGGTGACACCGGGGCGTTCCTGGGCCCAGTTGTAGAGGCCGACGTAGTTGCCGAAGGTGCTCTTGATCGTCTGTTCGACGTCTTCCGGCCGGGGTAGCAGGTGGGTGGGGAACGGGTCGTCGATATCGCCGAGCGGGACTTCGATGCCGAACTGGCCCAGAGCATGTGGGGCCAGGGGTTCCCAATAGACGTAGCTGTCGAGTTCCCGGAGTTTCTCTTCGGCCTCCGCGGCGGTGCGGCCGAGGTAGGGGATGAGTCCGGGGATGGCGGGGACGGTGCCGGGGGGCCGGCCTTCGTCGATGAGGGCCTTGTCCAGGGCTTGGCGGTAGGTGGCGGCGCTCGCGCGGGTGGAGGAGTTGGTGAACACCATCTCGGCGTGTTTGGCGGCGACCGCGATACCGGGGCCGGAGCCGCCGGCCTGGGCGATGAGGGGGCGTTGCTGCCTGCTGGGTGCGATGTTGAGTGGGCCGGCGACGTCGAACAGCGGGCCGTGGTGGTCGATCGGGTCGGCGTGGAAGCGGGGGCGGCCGTCGGGGCCGGGGCGCATGGATCGGTTGTCCCAGAGTGCTCGCAGGACCTGCAGGAACTCGTCGGCGCGTCGGTAGCGCGCTTCGCGATCGAGGTGGGCCTGCAGGCTGTAGTTCTGGGCGAAACGGTCGATCACCGAGGTGACGGCGTTGTATCCGGCGCGGCCGTCGGAGACCTGGTCGAGTGAGGCGAGCAGGCGGGCGAGGTTGTAGGGGTCGTAGAACGTGGTCGACGCCGTCGCGATCAGGCCGACGTGGCGCGTGTGTTGTGAGATCGCGGTGAGCGCGGTGATGGGTTCGGCCGGTCCGCCGTCGAAGGCCGGGGAACTCTGCAGGCCGGGGATGTCGCCGACGAAAAGGGCTGTGAACAGGCCCTCGTCGCCGAATTGGCCGTATTCGAGCAGGCGCTCGAAGGCGCTGCGGTCGGGAATACCGTGGGCTCGTTCGTAGGTGTGGGCGCCCTGGTGCAGGTTGATGTCGTTGGCCACCAGGTTCAGGTGCAGATAACGGCGCTCCGCCATCGGAGACTCCTGTCGTAGAACTTGTTCCGAGAGTAGGCGGACCACGGCGGGAACGGGGCGGACTGCCGGAGGCGACCGCGGGACATCGGAGGGCGGCAGGATGTCGCCGAGGTCAGGATCTAGCAGTGCTAGACAACGTAGCGCGCCGATGTTATCTTTGCTTCAGTTTCTAGCGATGCTAGATATGCAAATCGACCGAGGAGTACACGACATGAGCTTCACCGCCAATGAGCAGCAGTTCCTTGCGGAGGCCGGGATCGGCCGGCTGGCCACCGTGTCGCCGGACGGGGTGGTGCAGAACAACCCGACCAGCTACCGGGTTAACGCCGACGGCACGATCGATATCGGGGGTATGCAGATGCGTTCCAGCCGGAAATACCGCAATGTCGAAGCGGGCAGCCGGGTCTCGTTCGTCATCGACCAGCAGGTTTCGCTGGAGCCCTATGTGATTCGCGGTATCGAGGTGCGTGGCACGGCCGTGGCGCTCGAGGACGAGGAGCCGCCGTTCCCACCCCAGGAACGCGCCGTCATCCGCATTCGCCCAGAACGGGTCATCTCCTGGGGGATCGACGGCGGACCCTTCGACTTCGCCGGTCGTCGCGCCGAATAGGTGGGCAACGCGGGCGGGCGGTCAGGCGATCCAGTCGAGGGTCCGGCCGTGGGCTCCGGCGAGGGCGAACGGCCGGCCGTCGAGGGAGAGGACGAAGCGTCCACCGATCCGCTCGGCGGGGGCCGGGATCCGCTGGGTGATGTCCGGGAGCACGGCGGGTCCTTCGTTCGCGATCCAGCGGCAGGGTAACGCTCGGACGGTTTTCTCGAAGGCGGCGCGTGCGTCGCTGTCGAGGTAATTGAGTACGGCGCTGTGGAAGACGACGACGGTCGTATCGGCGGGGGCTCGATGCACCAGGTCGGCGACCGTGGTGACGAGGTCGCCGCGGATCAGGTGTGGGCGATCCTCTCGGGCGAGGTCGGCGGCCCGGTGGAGACGGTCGCGGCGGTCTCGGTGTTCGGGCCATATGAGGCTGTCGAGCCAGGCGATATCGTCCGCGTCGGCGACGTCCAAGGGGTTGAGGTCGACGCCGGCGCGGTGGGTGACGGTGGGAAGCCGGTCGGGTAGGGGTGGGTTGCCGGTCGTGGTGCAGGTGAGCAGGACCGGGGACGGTCCCGATACCGGGTCGAGGCGCCGGTGGTCGTCGTAGAGATAGCTGTACCGGTCCGGATAGAGGCACAGGCCGGCGGATGCGCCCACCTCGATCAGGGACAACGGACCCTCGAACATCCCGAGCAGGGGCAGCAGCACCGCGGTGCGGCCCGCCTCGTTCGTCTGGGTGGAGCGGGTCAGCGCGGTCCGTTTCACCGTGGGCCAGTTGTCGAGCGTCCACGCACGGAACGCCGGATACGCGTGGGTGGGCCCACCGTGGTGGCGGGTGGCGCCCAGGATCAGGTTCGGTTGGCGTCTGTGCTCGGGGAGTTCGTCGATGAGCGCCAGGATTTCGGGGTCGGCGGCGATTTCGAGGGCGAGCGATTCGTAGGTCGGGGAGGATCCGTGCGCCTCGAGCCGGGCGAATCGCCGGTACCTCTGTGCGGTGCTCATGGGTGATGACTACTACGAATATCGTGGCGGGGGAACGGTTCCGGTCGGGAAGAACGGCGTGCGGACCGCGGCCGGGTGCCGAGGCCCAGTGTCGACGTTGCTCCGGGGCGACCCGGTTGTACACGAGGTCGAAGACTCGGGTGCCGGTGGTGTCGTACCAGCCGTCGGCGCTGCGGGGGTAGAGGGTGTTTCCTGCTGGATCGACCCAGCGGTGACCGACGCGCCGCGAGCCGGGCCGGTTCCGTAGCGCGGGCGAATACGACAGTCGGCCCGCACCGATCCGGTGCGGGCCGAGAGTCCGGGGTGTTCAGCGCTGGTGGGCGACTGTGCCGGCACTCAGGTCGGAGATACGGGAAACGCGCGCATTCCAGCCGGCTCGAGTGCCGTAGACGCTCACCAGTTCGCGCCGCCGAGGATGATCTCCGCCGCCTTCTCACCGATCATGAAGCACGGGGCGTTGGTGTTGCCGCCGGTGATGCTCGGCATGATCGAGGCGTCGACGACGCGCAGGCCCTCGATACCGCGCACTTTGAGCCGGGGGTCGACGACGGCACGCTCGTCCACGCCCATCCGGCAGGTGCCGACGCCGTGGTAGACCGAGGTCGACCGCTGTTTGAGTGCGGTCCGGAGTGCTTCGCCGTTCGGAACGGACGTGCCGGGATGGATCTCGGTCTTCACGCCGCCCCCGAAGACCGGCGATGCCATGATCTCGCGGATCATCTCGGTGCCCTGTGCGAGCACCTCGACATCGTGCGGATCGGTGAAGTACTGGTAGTCGATCAGCGGCGCGGCCATCGGATCGGCCGAGGCGAGCCGGATGGTGCCGCGGCTCCTGGGATAGATCAGCGTCGAGAAGACCGTCAGGCCCGGCCGCGGGTCGGGCATATGCCGGACCGGCTCGTCCTGGTTGGGGCTCGGGTAGGTCCACGGCAGGGCGTGCAGCTGGATATCCGGTACGTCGGTGGCCATGCTGCTGCGCACGAAACCGACCGATTCGAAGACCGAATTGTTCAGGAACGAATCGCCGCGGAAGACGTCGCGGGCGACGCCCTTGGCGAAGGTCCACGGGTTGCCGCGGTAGGCGATGGAGGGGACGTGGAACGAGAGCGGGTGGAAGAGGTGATCGTGCAGGTTGTCGCCGACCGGCAGGTCCGCGATGGTCTCGATGCCGAGGGCGGCGAGATGGTCGGCGGGCCCGATACCGGAGAGCATCAGCAGCTGCGGGCTGTTGATGAAGCCGGCGGAGAGGATGACCTCCTTACCGGCGGAGATGAAGCGCGGGGCGCCTTTGCCGCCCTTGTCGCGCACCTCGACGCCGGTCGCGCGGCCGTTCTCGACGACGACCTTGGTGACGTGGACCCGGGTCTGGAATTCCAGGGTGGGCGGGGCGAGGTGGTGCACGTAGCCGCGGGTGGAGGAGTAGCGCAGGCCGTCGGCTGCGTTCTGCTGCATCCGGGCGATGCCCTCCTGCTCGGCGGCGTTGTAGTCGTCGAGGATCTTGACGCCGAGGGTATCGGCCGTGGCCTGGATGAACTGCAGTGTCGCTTCCTGCGGCATCTTGTTGCGACTGATCTTGATCGGCCCGCCGGCGCCGCGGAACTCGTTCGCGCCGTCCTCGAAGTCCTCGTAGCGCTTGTACGCGGCGTTGACCTCGTCCGCCGACCAGCCGGTATTGCCCTCGGCGGCCCAGGAGTCGTAGTTGGCGCGGTTGCCGCGGACGTAGACCATGCCGTTGACCGAGGAGGATCCGCCGCCGACCTTGCCTCGCGGCGCCGGCATCCGGCGCCCGTCCAGGCCGGGCTGGGGCACCGAGCGGTAGCCCCAGTCGAAAGGCTTCTCGAGCCGGGGCTCGGAGTGCATCGGGCCGATCATGCCGGGCTTCTTGGTGAAGTAACCGTGCATGCCCTTGTCGTCGGACTTACCGGCCTCGAGCAGGATCACGGTCGCGCCCGACTGGGCGAGCCGGCCCGCGACGATCGCGCCGGAACTACCGGATCCGACGACCACGTAATCGGCTTCGTTGCCGGGCGCGCGCTTGGCCATGCTGCTTCATCCTTCACTCGGTGATCGGCCGGGCGTGGGCGACCGGCTACGGATAACTGTAACGCGTTCTAATTTCTTCGGGAAAGTCCCACCTGGTTCCGCTCCGGCGCGGTGCGATCGCCCGGGCGGGTTCGCGGTGCGGAATCGAGCCGGTCGAGGCTGATCGCCCCGGCCGGGAGGATGGTGGACGGCCGGTCGACGGGCCTGCGCAGGTGACCGTGGAGATCGCGGTGCTGGTGTGGATCGGCGGCATCGTGTTCGTGTGTGGCCGGTCGTAATGGTTGACGTTGTCAACTCGTATGCATAGGGTGGGTTGACGATGTCAACCTACTCCGAGGGGTGGCCATGCCAACAGTTCTGATCACAGGCGGACATTCGGGTATCGGTCTCGCCGCAGCACGCGAGCTCGCCGCCAAGGGCAACAGCATCGTGCTGGCCGGGCGCAGCTCGCAGCGCATGCAGCCGACTGCGGACGAGCTGCGCACGCGGTGCGGAGTGCCGGTGACGATGCTGGAACTCGATGTATCGTCCCTTGCATCCGTCCGGACCGCCGCTGCGCGGTTCGACTCGCTGCGCGAGGGCGGCGAGGTCGAACCGCTCGACGCGATCCTCTGCAACGCGGGCGGTCGTTTCGACGGGGATGTCACCTACAGTCCCGACGGATACGAGACGACCTTCGCGACAAACTGTCTCGGGCATTTCCTCCTCGTCGAGTTGCTGCTTCCGAGCCTCATCGAGGGGGGCAGGGTCGTCTATACCGCCAGCGGCACCCACGACTCGCAGTCGATGGACGGCAGGCTGGTCGGGGCCGCCGTCGAGCCCGACGCCACGGCGCTGGCGAACGACGGCAAGAACGGCGTCAAGGCGTTGAGTGCGGGAAAGCGTTACAGCACCTCGAAGCTGTGCACGGTGATGTACTGCTACGAGCTGGATCGTCGGTTGCGTCGATCGGCGAGTTCGGTGGTCTCGCTCGTTTTCGATCCGGGTTCCGTGCCCGCGACCGGGCTCTTGCGGGGGATGCCGGGACCGGTTCGGTGGTTATCGCGGACGTCGTTGATGAAGTGGGTGTCCCGGCGGATGGGGGTTGTTACGTCGGATGTGGAATTTTCCGGTGCGTCCTTGGCGGCGTTGGCAACCGATTCGGACTATCTGGACCGTTCCGGTGAGTACTTCCAGGCGCAGGAGGGCAAGCTTTCCGCGGTACGAACCGCGCAATTGTCCTACGACAAGCGGCGTGCGCGGAAGCTGTGGGACGATTCGAAGCAACTCGTCCACTTGACCGCCGATGAGGAACCCGTGTGCCTGAGATGAACACGGCTGATCGACTGGTTTGTGCCGCGGCGCAACTGCTCGATGCCGGGGGCGAGACCGCGGTCACCCTTCGATCGGTCGCCGCCGCGGTCGGTGTCTCTCACAACGCGCCCTACAAGCACTTCGCCGGCCGGGACGCCCTGCTCGCCGGGGTCGCGGCGGCCGATTTCATGGTCTTGACGGATACCTGGGAGCGGATCCGGACGACACCCGAGGAACCGACAGCACGCCTGCTCGGGGCACTCGATGTCGTCATCCGCTTCAGTCAGGAACATCCCGCGCGCTATCGCCTGCTGTTCGGCAGTCCCGGCATCGCGGCGCTGGGCGGTCCTCTGACCGATGCCGCCAACCGGGCCCTGCGCGGATTCGCTGCCATCGTCGAGGACTGTCAGACGGCCGGCGCTCTGCCCGTGTCCCCTGGGAACAACCTCGCGATCGTTCTGTTCGCGGCCACGCACGGCCTGATCGACGCCGACGCCAGCGGCCGACTCCGAGCCGAGTCGGGCTGGGCCGACATCGGTTCGGGCATGGAGCTTTTGATCGGCCTTCTGAGTAACCGTTAGACGGCACAAGGGCGTTACCGCGATGAGCAGCCCCGGCTGTCACCGACAGCGGGCGGCCATCCGGAACCAGCGAACCCCGGGACGTCTCAGGCGTCGCCGAAACACCGAGGGAAATAGATATGTCCGACTCCGAAATACCGACCTTCTCGTTGGCCGAGCGTGATCGCCGATGGGCATTGGCACGCACGTTCATGGAGCATGAGGGCCTCGATGCGCTGCTGGTCTTCGGCGAACACGAAGACGCGGGCCCGGCCCCGGTCGCTTACGACACCTGGTTCACCAACGGCCGGGCCGGCACGACGGTCCTCATGCCCCGCTCCGGAGACCCGGTCTCGCTGCTCCCGGGCCCGATGTTCATCATGGACCACCTGGAATCATCGCGCCGGGGCGAGACCATGTGGATCCCGCCGAAGAATCTGCGCGGCGGCCGTCATTCCGGGATGATCGCCGAGACGCTCGACGAACTGGGGCTGGCCGAAGCCGTCATCGGTGTTGTCGGTCTCGGCTCCCACATGCCTTGGCATCCCGAAGGAATCATCCCCTACGGGCTTTGGAACAGTGTCTTGACGCGCCTCCCGAAGGCCGACTTCCGGCCGGTGGATGTGCCCTTCGGTCGACTCGTCATGCGGCTGGGCCCTGAGGAAATCGCCGCGCTGCGACACTCGGCCGAGATCGGTGACGCCATGGTGGAAGTCATGGTGGCAACAGCCGCCCCCGGCGTTCCGGAAAGCCGGGTGTATGCAGCGGCTATGGCCGAGGGGTACTGTCGCGGGTCACTGCCGGCGGCTATGCACCTGTGGTCAGGACCGGACGTGGTCGCAGCGGGACCGCCGGCCTGGGCCCATCGCCCACAGGCTCCCCGCGTCCTCGCCGAGGGCGACATCATCTACGCCGAGGTATTCTCCAACTTCGGAGGGCGTCACACCCAGCACCAGGTGACCCTCGCCGTCGGCGAGGTGCACGAGGACTTCTACCGGGCCGCGAAAGTCGCACGCGCCGCATACGACGCCGGCCTCCAAGTCCTGCGGCCAGGGCGAACGTTCGGCGAAGTCGTCGACGCGATCCACGAGCCGATCGACGCCGCCGACGGCCGGCCGTTCCTCATCGCCATACATTCGCTCAATCCCGGACTTTCGCTGGGCAAGGGCCGCGGACTCTTCGGCGACCTCCCCGGAGCAGAGGAATATCCACGCGTCTCCGACCACCCCACATTCCTGCCCGATATGGAACTGGAGCCGGGAATGAGCTTCGCCTTCGAGCCGAACTACGCATTCGGACGTCATCTGGCCCACCTCGGTGGCACGGTGGTCGTCGGCGAGGACGAACCGATCGAGCTCAGCCCGTACACAGCCCAGATCCTGCCGGCGGCAGGCAGCGCCACGCACCTCGAATATTATGAGTGACTCGTATCACACTCCGCTGCTGTCGACGCCACCGCGCTCTCCGACGGTGCCGGCTCGGCCGAGGCGCTGCGTCACGCTCATCCCTCGCTGTCTTTGTTCACGATCCCGTCGAGATCGATCAGCGTGCCGCGCTCGATGCTGACCCAGTCACGCCCGCGCACGTAGGGCCGCAAGCGGTCGGCGATATGAGCGGTGTCGGCCGGTGACTTGGGGCGTTGCAACTCATACACCTGCGGCAGTGCGGCCATCCCGGTCACTACCCGCCACAACGCCACCGCCTCCTCGGCCGCCGGGGGATCGACCAGCACCGGACCGAACAGGCACTGCTTGTCGCCGAGGAACAGGGTCGGCACCCCGAAACCCCCGACGCCGGTCACTCGGAGGTGATCGCGCTCGATGTCGGCATGGGTGGTGGGGTCGGCCAGAGCCGCCTCCACGACCTGTGCGCCGAAGCCGAGGTCGCCGAGAATCCGCTCGGCGACCTCTCGGCGGTGCGGCGAGCCGCCCCGGTCGTGCAACTCGGCACCTATCGCCGTATACCAGCGATCCAGATCCGCCATTCCGTCGCGGCGCAGCAGCGCGCCGATCCGCATCAACGACCAGCCGTAGGACCACTCGCGCTCCCACGGGTACTTCTTCCCGTCTACGTGGTTGATCCATTCCAGGCTGAAGAATCGCCAGTTCACCGTGATGCCGAGCTGCTCACGCACCCGCCGGATCCACACCGAGGCCTGGTATGCGAATGGGCACATCGGGTCGAAATGGAAATCCACACTGTCCGGACTCATGCAGCCACCTCCGCAGCCATGTTCCCATGCATCCGGATCAGCGTCGCCGCCCTTGAAAAGGGGCTCGTGTTTCTCGCTCCCGGGGAGCTCGCGATGCTCCTGGCGCGGTGTGGCCGGGGAGGCGGGTTCGTGGTGCAGAATTCAGCCGATCGCACCCGACCGCCCAGGCCGAGCGTGACGGCCGGAGTCGGCGGGTTGTCCGAGCGATGGAAGGGGCCAATGGACGCCGACCCGTATTCGAAGTTGCATCGTCCGCTGTTCTCGCATGGTGCGCCGCTGGACCGCGGTACCGCGGCGAGCCGGATCAGTGCGTACATCTACGGCAACGTCCTGGTGCTCACGGCATTGGTGCCGGTGGTGACCAGTGCGAAGCATGTCGGGATCCTGGTGGTGCTGGGGACGGCGGCCTCGACGTTCGTCGCGCACAGTTTCGCCGAGGCGGTGGGCGACAGTGTGCGGGAGGGGCGGACCCTCTCCGTCGCGGACCGCTGGCGGGCGCTGCGGAATTCCGTGCCGATCCTCAGTTCGGCGGTGCTGCCGTGCGTGATCCTGGCGACCGGGCTGCCGGGGTGGCTGGACCCGCGGACCGCGCAGGTGGTCGCGGAGGTCGCGGTGCTGGTGCGGATCGGAGGGATCGTCTTCGTGATCCGGCGGTTGAAGGGGGAGCCGCCGACGCGGGCGTCGGTGTTGTCGGCGGTGCTGCTCACGGTGGCGGCGACGGCGGTGGTGATCGTGAAGGTCGTGCTCACCCACTGATTCGGCACCCGGGCGTCATGCCACGTCGAAAACGATCACTCCGGCGATCCGGTTGCCGATGCGCGCGAGGCGGGGCGTCTGCGCCGGGGCCTCGCGGGGTGGCGCCACCCTGGGGTTGCGCACGGTGAGGGTGGCGCCGCGGTAATGGACGCGGGCCTGTCCGGCGGCGACGATATTCCTGGCCCAGTCGGTTTCGCCGTGCAGCAGCACCACCGCCATCACGCCGTCGCCGCGGAACAGGCTGACCGGGGTGCGGTACGCGGTGCCGGATTTCCGGCCGGTGTGCTCGACCACGGCGAAGCCGGGCAGGGAGGGCGCGAGCCGGCGCATCAGGGGGTTGAGGTACCGGTCGCCGAGCCGATCGGCCCATTTCGGAAAGTAGTGGGGCAGCGGGCCTTCGGTGCTCGTCATATCGACGAGCCTAGAAGCGGGTTGCCGCCGGGACATCCTTCCGTGGGCGGAAATTCGCACGGGTCCGTCTGTGCTCCGATCCGCTTGTGGGACAGTGCGGTTGTGGTGTCGCACAGTCGCCCGTCCGAAGTGCGGTGACGCCGGTAGTCTCGACGGATGTCGAGGCCGACGGTGACCCGCCGCGGGGCGCTCGCGCTCGCGGCCGGTGCGGGTGCGCTCGTCGCGGGGATGGGGCGTTCCGCGACCGCGCGCGCCGAGGATCCGGTGAACGACCGGCGCTATCGCGGATACTCCGACGCGGACCGCGCCCGGCCGTACGCGTCGTTCATGGCCGGCCACACGGCCGCCCCGCAACCCGCCGTCACCGCCGCGTATGCCGGGCCGCCCGTACCGTCCGGGCGGATTCCGCCCTTCGAGGGTATGGCCCGCGAACTCGGGATCAGCGGATATTCGCCGATCGAAACCGGTTACGGGCGGATGGAGTCGGGGCCGGTCTGGGTGGCGGTGCGTACCGAGATGCCGCGCGTGACGGCCGCCATGTGGGACTGGTGGTTCGGCTGGCATCTGGTGGAATCGGCTCGGTACAAGCTGTGGCATCCGGACGCGCATATGTTCGCCGAAGTGGCCGCGGATCGGCGCGACCGGGCCGGATCCGACCGTGAGCGGTATATCGGCAACGTCTCCTATGTGGACGAATACGTCGGCCCGAAACTGCAGCAGCTCGCCATCGCCTTCCACGATCCGGTCGGCTACGGGTTCACCGTTCCCGACGGGCATACCGTGATCCTCGGCCGGGTCGGCAGCAGTGTGGCGCCCGTCGACCTGGGGTGGCTGGCCCACCAGGTGCGGCCGATACCGGGCGGGTGCGAGATGCGCAGCCGCTTCTATCTGGGTCTCTACGGACTGCGCGGTGTCGACGTGCCGCACGCCGCCCGGGCGGTCCGGCGCGGGGCGGCGGTGGACCCGGGTGATCTGCTCCCGGGGCTCGACCTCGCCCGCGATCTGCTGCTGCACTGCGGGCAGGAGATGAACCACCTCGCCGGGTTCCTGCCGGAGCTGTATCAGCGGTTCGCGGCCTGACCGGCGACGGTCTCGGCCACCTCCACCACCAGGTCGCGGACGGCGTGCAGGGCGGGATTCTCGTCGTCGGCCCGCCAGGCGGTGACCAGTTCCACCGGCGCGCCCTCGATCCCGTCCACGGGACGCAGCACCACCCCGTCCAGCCCGAACGCCTCGGCCGCGCGCGGGACCAGCGCGAGCCCCAGGCCCGCCCGGACCAGGGCCAGGATCGTATGCACCTGGCTCAGATGCTGTACGTACCGGGGCGCGATCCCGGCGCCGCGGAAGACGCCGACGAGGACCTCGTAGAAGTAGCGTGCCTCCGAGGGGGAGTACATGACGAACGGTTCGTCGTCGAAATCGCGCACATGGGGGATCGCGTCCCGGGCCGCGAGGGGGTGCCCGGCCGGAATGGCGGCCAGCAGGGGTTCGCGGTGCAGCGGGTGGTGGGCGAGTTCGCTCCCGCGCACCGGCGGCCGCACCAGCACCAGATCGAGTTCGCCGGCGCGCAGTTCCTCGAGCTGGGTGCCCGATACCCGCTCCCGCAGCACCAGGTCGACGCCGGGCAGGCGGGTGCGGGCGGCGGCGACGAAGGCGTCCAGGATCGAATGCGCCGATGAGGCGGTGAAACCCATTGCCACCGTGCCGATTTCACCCGCGGGCACGCGGCGCACGGTGAGTGCGGCCTGTTCGGACAGGCCCAGGATGCGCCGGGCGTCGCCGAGGAACGCCTGACCGGCGGTGGTGAGCCGGACCGCGCGGCCGGTGCGGTCGAACAACTCGACCCGTAGCTCGCGTTCCAGCAACTGGATGCGCCGGGACAGCGGCGGCTGGCTGATCGAGAGGCGCTCGGCGGCGCGTCCGTAGTGCAGCGTCTCGGCGACGGCGACGAAGCTCTCCAGCTGGTTCAGCGTAAACACCGATTCATAATAGGTATCGGTAGATGCGGAAAGAGTGTTGGACAGGTATTACTCCTGATTCTTACGGTGGTCGCAGTCACAACGCACAGCCGTCACCCGCAGGAGGAGAACCCGATGCCCGCCTTCACCCCGACCGAACTCGCTCGGCAACTCGGTTCCGGCCTGCTGTCGTTTCCGGTCACCCATTTCACCGGGGATCTGGAGTTCGACGAGCCCGCCTACCGGGAGAACATCATCCGCCTCGGCAAATACGAGGTCGCGGGCCTGTTCGCCGCGGGCGGCACCGGCGAGTTCTTCTCGCTGACGCCCGAGGAGGTGGGCCGGGTGGTGCGGGCCGCCGTGGAGAGCGCGCCCGAGGGCACTCCGATCCTCGCGCCGGCCGGGTACGGCACCGCGCAGGCGGTGGCGATGGCCCGTGACGCCGAGGCGGCCGGGGCCGACGGCCTGCTGCTGTTCCCGCCCTATCTCACCGAGGCCTCGCCGGGCGGGCTGGCCGACCATGTGCGCGCGGTCTGCGCCGCCACCTCGCTGAGTGTGGTGGTCTACGCGCGGGCCAACGCGGTCTACACCCCCGATATCCTGGCCGAACTCGCCGATACCTGCCCCAACCTCATCGGCTACAAGGACGGTCTCGGCGATCTGGAATCGATCACCCGGATCCACTCCCGCCTCGGCGACCGCTTCGTCTACATCGGCGGGCTGCCCACCGCGGAGACGTTCGCGCTGCCGTATCTGGAGCTGGGGGTCACGACCTACAGTTCGGCGATCTTCAACTTCCTGCCCGAGTTCGCCCTCGACTTCTACGGCGCGGTGCGGGCCGGAGATCGTCCGACGGTGCGCCGCCTGCTCGACGAAATCGTGCTGCCCTACACCGCGATCCGCGATCGCAAGGCCGGCTACGCGGTCAGCATCGTGAAGGCCGGAATGCGTCTGACCGGCCACGATGCCGGCCCGGTGCGCCCACCCCTGACCGACCTGGACCAGGCCGAGACGACAATGTTGTCGGACGTGGTCGAGAAGTCGCGCTCCCTCACCCGCTGAGCCCGGCTCGATATACCGCCACGAAAACGCAGAAGGAGATCCCGTGTCCGATCGCTCGCTGAACCCTCCGGCAGGCGCCCTGATCCTCGGAGCCGAGCCCGTAGCGGGTGCCGGTGCCGAGGTGCGGTCCGCCGATCCCCGGACCGGAGCACCGCTCGAGCCCGCCTACCGGGCGGCCTCGGTCGCGCAGATCGACCGGGCGTGTGAACTGGCCGAACAGGCTTTTCCGGAGTTCCGGGCGACCACCCCGGAGCAGCGGGCCGGGTTCCTCGAGCGGATCGCGGAACTGCTCGACGAACGCCGTGCGGTGCTGGTCGAGCGGGCGCATCTCGAGACCGCGCTGCCCCTCGCGCGGCTCACCGGTGAGGTCGGCCGCACCAGCGGTCAGCTGCGGTTGTTCGCCGGCGAACTGCGGGCGGGCACCTGGCAGGGCGCCCGGATCGATCCGGGCCGCACCGGTGACGCGCCGCGGGTCGATATCCGGCAGCGCCGCGTGGCGCTGGGACCGGTCGTGGTGTTCGGGGCGAGCAATTTCCCGCTGGCCTTCTCCACCGCGGGCGGCGATACCGCTTCGGCGCTGGCGGCCGGGTGCCCGGTGATCGTCAAGGCGCATCCGGCGCATCTGGGCACCGCGGAACTGGTGGCCCGGGCCGTCGCCGACGCGGTGGCCGATACCGGAATGCCCGTGGGGACGTTCTCGCAGCTCGTGGGCGTCGGGAACGATATCGGGACCCGGCTGGCCGGTGATCCGCGGATTCGCGCGGTCGGGTTCACCGGTTCCCGGCGCGGCGGGCTGGCGCTGGCGGCCGTGGCCGCGGCCCGGCCGGTGCCGATCCCGGTGTACGCGGAGATGAGCAGTATCAATCCGGTGCTGCTGCTGCCCGCGGCGCTGGCCGGGCGGGGCGCCGAACTCGGCGCCGGGTTCGCCGGATCGCTGACCCTCGGCGCGGGCCAGTTCTGCACCAACCCCGGGCTGGTGCTCGCGGTCGAGGGGCCGGGCCTGGACGCGTTCGTCGAGGCGGCGGCCGGTGCGGTCGCCGCGAACGCGGGCGCGGTCATGCTCACCACCGATATCGCCGGACACTACGAAGCCGGGGGCGATGCCCTGGCCGCCCGCGACGGTGTGGGCCAGGTGGCCTGCGGCGCGCGGCCGGAGGGCGCGGCGGCCGCCGCGGCCCGGCTACTGACCGTCGACGGATCGCGGTTCCTCGCCGAACCGGAGCTGCAGGCCGAAGTGTTCGGGGCGACCTCGCTACTGGTCCGCTGCGCGGATACCGCCGAACTCACCGCGGCGGTGCGGGTGCTGGAAGGCCAGCTCACCGCGACCGTCCACGCCGCCGAAGCCGACCATCCGCTGGCCGCGGCGCTGCTGCCGCTGCTGGAGGAGCGGGCGGGGCGCATCCTGTTCGGCGGCTGGCCCACCGGGGTCGAGGTCGGGCACGCGATGGTGCACGGCGGTCCCTTCCCGGCCACCACCGACGCCCGGACGACCTCGGTCGGGACGCTCGCGATCGAGCGTTTCCTGCGACCCGTCGCCTACCAGGACGTACCGGCCGAACTGCTGCCCCCCGAGGTGCGTGACGACAATCCGCTCGGAGTGTGGCGGCGGGTCGACGGCGAACCCGGACGCGCCGCGCTGCCCGGCGTCGCGCACAGCTCGGCGCACCGTGCGTGAGTTCCCGGCCCGCGTCACACCGCCGGCCGTCCCCAGCCCGTTTCCACCGGTCGCCTGCTTTCGGCCAGGCGCCCTCCGCGCATCGCGCACCTGTTGATCGGAGTCACCATCATGGCCTCGCCCGAAATCACCTCGGACCCGCCGCGTCCGGCCGCCGAGCCGGAACTCCGCGGCCGGGCGCCCTCCCGGCCGTGGATGCCGCACCGCGATTCGCTGGTCACCGGTGCGAAAGCGGTCGCCGGAATCGTCGGCCTGTTCGCTGTCTGGCAGTTGCTGGTGGTGCTCTTCGATCCGCCGGAGTACCTGCTGGTGGGCCCGATCTCGGCATTCCAGGAACTCATCGAGCGGCCCGAGTACTTCGCGACCAACACCTTCGTGACCCTGCAGGAGGCCCTCGCCGGATTCGCGCTGGGCACCGCGCTGGGTGTGCTGTGCGGCGCGACGCTGCACTATTCGCCGACGATCCGCAGTTTCCTGTATCCCGCGCTGGTCGCGATCGACACGATCCCCAAGGTGGCGCTGGCGCCGCTGTTCATCGTGTGGTTCGGATTCGGGTTCGAGTCCAAGGCGTTCGTCGCCATGGCGATCGCGTTCTTCCCGCTGGTGATCAACACCTATGACGGGCTGAGTTCGGTACCGCACGAGCTGCAGGAGCTGGCGCGGATCAACCGGGCGTCGCAGTGGAAGAAGATGTCGAAGATCGAGATGATCTACGCGCTGCCGGCGATCTTCTCCGGCGCGAAGATCTCCATCTCCCTGGCCGTCGGCGGCGCCGTGGTCGGCGAGTTCATCGCCGGCTCCAAGGGCCTGGGCTATGTGATCCTGCTCGCCAACAGCCAGGTGGATCTGCCCTCGATGTTCGCGGCCTTCATCGTGCTCGCGGCCATCGCGCTGGCGCTGTTCTTCCTCGTCGATCTGGCGGGACGCAAGTTGATTCCGTGGAAGAAGCACGCGAAATGAGCACGGGATCGGAGATTCGGATGCGCGCACCGCGGCGCCGGCTGGCCGCGATCATCGGGGCGCTGGTACTGGCGCTGGCGCTACCGGGCTGTGCGTCCGGCGGCGGCGAGAACTCGATGACCCTCATGATGGACGTGGGATACCTGCCCAAACACGCCCCGTTCTTCGCGGCCGTGGACCGCGGTTTCTTCGCCGCGGAGGGACTCGACGTCACCATCATGCCGGGGTCGGGCTCCACCAATACTGTCACCTCGGTCGAGACCGGCCGGGTGGACGCCGGATTCGCGGATTTCGGCACCACGGTCCTCAACCAGGGTCGCGGCGCGGCGGTGAAGCAGGTCAACCTGCTCCAGTCCCGGTCCGCGTACGCGGTCGTGGGTCTCGCGGACAGCGGCATCAAGAGCTGGGACGATCTGCGCGGCCGCACCCTGGCCACCGAGGGCGCCGGCGCCATGACCGCGATGTGGCCGCTCGCCCTGAGCCGGCTGGGGTTCACCGATAAGGACGTGAACCTCGTCCACGCGTCCAGCGGGTCGAAGATCCCGGGGCTGATGGCGGGGCAGTGGGACGCCAACCTCGCCCTCTACATCTCCGACGAGCCCGCTATCGACGCTCTGGAACGGCAGGCCGTGGTGCTGAAATGGTCCGATCTCGGGATCGACCTCTACGGCAACGGAATCGTCGTCTCCGACGAGAAGCTGCGCGGCAACCCCGATCAGGTACGCCGGTTCAACCGCGCGCTGCAGAAGGGTTTCCTCTGGTCGTGCGACCACCCGGAGGACGCCGCGCAGGACTTCCAGCGGGAGGTCACCGGTTACGAGATCCCGACCATCGCACTGGCGATCCGCGAACAGTGCTCGCTGAACTGGAATGCCGACGAATCGGTGGACGAATTCGGCGTGATGGACGACGCGGGCGTCGGGAAAGTGCTCGACGTGGCCGAACAGTTCCTCGGCCTGAAACCGAACAGCGGACTCAGCCCGCAAGACATCTACAGCAACGACTTCCTGGAACCGCTGCATCGCGGTGCGGAAATCGCAGCCCCGTAACGATCCAAGCCCCGTAACAGCCGGGCGGAGGGCCCCATGAACAACGAATACGCCATCTCGGTCAACGATGTCGGAGTGACCTATCGGTCCCGCGACGGTCACGACAACACCGTGCTCGAAGGTCTGGACTTCCATGTGAAGCCGGGACAGTTCGTCTCGATCGTCGGGCAGTCGGGTAGCGGTAAGACCACGCTGCTCAAGACGATCTCCGGGCTGCAGCAGCCCACCGCGGGCGAGATCCTGGTCAAGGGCCGTCCGATCGACGACGGGGTCGAGGACATCGCGATGGTGTTCCAGAGTCCGGTCCTGCTGCCGTGGCGCAACAACATCGACAATGTGCTGCTGCCGCTGGAGTTCCGCGGCACCCGCACCGAGGAATCGCGCCGCTACGCCCAGGAACTGCTGGACATGGTCGGGCTCGGCGATCGCGCCAAGCGCTACTCCTACGAGCTCAGCGGCGGGATGCAGCAGCGGGTCGCCATCTGCCGGGCCCTGGTTTCGCGTCCGGAACTGCTGCTCATGGACGAACCGTTCGGCGCGCTCGACGCCATGACCCGCGATTCGATGAATTTCGAGATCCAGCGCATCTGGCAGGCCGCGGGATGCAGCGTCCTGTTCGTCACCCACAGCATCCCCGAGGCGGTCTGGCTCGGGGACCGGGTGGTCGTGGTCGGCGGGCGCCCGGGGCACATCGTCGCCGATATCACCATCGATCTGCCGCGACCGCGCGGTAAGGAACACCGCTACTCGAAGGAGTTCTCCGACTACACCACCGAGATCGAATCCCATATCGGGGTGACCGCCGGTATCAGCTGATATCCCGGCGCCCGAACCCGACACCGATTCCCGTACCGAATCCCGACACCGAAGGCACGAAATGCTGCGTATCACCGCCGACGCCGGCCAGGTAGTACAGACCTACGGACTGGACGCGCGGAAGAGCCTGCTCTTCTCCGCGATCCGCCTCGACTCCTATCCGCTCGTGGCGCCGCTGATCGCGCGGACCGGGGACCGGGAGTATCTGCTGGTCCGCCAGCAGGAGCAGGGCAACGCGCTGTCGGCGGGGGTGCCGAAGGACAAGATCAGGTTCTACGCGCCGTGGGTGACCATCGATCCCCGGGTCGTCGCCGACACCCCGGCCTCGCCGTCGCTCACCGACCTGGTGTCCGAACTCGCGGCGGGCGCGCCGGTGACCCTGGCGGCCGAGGTGGTGTACAGCCACTACCGGGCGCTGGCGGGTGCGGTCGATCTGGTCGCCGAGGAGCAGGCGCCCACGCCGGTGGTCGCCTGGGAGATCGACCAGGACGCGGTCCGCGCCCGGTTCGCCGGATGGCGGGAGGCGGGTATCGGCACCGCGCGGCGAATGATCGAGGGCGTCGCGCACCTGTCCGGGCTGGAGGCGGAGTTCACCGCCGCCGAGGACAGCCGGTACACCGCCCTGCGCGCACTGGTCGCGGACCGTTCGCTCGACGCGCTGCTGATCGCGGCACCGCCGAACTTCACCGAGGTGACCGGATTCGCGCAGCCGGACGCGGCGGTCGCGCTGTGGGTCGCCGAATCCGGGAAGCTGCTGGTGCTGGCGCCGGAGGAGGCCGCCGGGATCGACGGCGCCCGGGGCGAGCGCTATCCCTCGGTGGGTGCCGCCGTCCGTGCCCTCGCCGGCGGTCCGCGGGTGGGTGTCGAGGACGAATGGATCGGAGTGGGCCTGGCCCGCGAGCTCGAACGCGAAGGGGGCGAGCTGGTTCCGGTCTCCCACGAACTCGGGCACTGGCGCGATATCCGCGACCACGAGGATCTCGCCTTCCAGGTGATCGCCGCGCGGACCAGCGTGTACGCCATCGAGGAGGCGCTGGCCTGGGCGGAGGCGGGGCTCGCGGCCGGGCGCGAGTTCACCGAACTCGATATCTACGCGGTGTATCTCGACAAGATCGACGAATTCCGGACGGCCAACGAGATCCCGTTCGGCGTCGAGGCCTACTTCACCAACCTGCATTCCTCCAACCGGATGCTCTTCCCGGGCCCGCCCGTCGACTTCCCGATCAACGCCGAGACGACCTGTATCCAGCTGGACGCGGGGGTGCGGGTGGTCATCGACGGCGTGGTGGTCGCGACCTCCGATATGGCCCGGTCGCTGCCGCGTACCTCGGCGGCGAAGGAGGCCTACGCGTTCTTCTTCGAGGTGGTGCGCGAGGGCATCATCGGGCAGCTCGCGCCCGGCGTGCTGTGCGAGGACGTGCACGAGGGCACCCTGCGCTATCTCGCGCCGCATCTCGACCGGATGGTCGAAATCGGCATGCTCGGCACGGATATCGACTTCGATACCGAATACCGCAAACGCAATGTCGGGCACCTCATGGGCAAACAGGAATCCTTCGCCAACGAACTGCGTCCCGGATACAAGCACGTCCTGCACGTCGGCTCGTACGGGGCGGCCGAGATCCCGTGGCGCTACGAGAACGCCGCCATCGGTACCGAGGATCTCTGGTACATCGGCCGGGATCGCACCTACATCGTCAGCAAGCGCTGAACCACCGGAGCGGAGCGAACAATGACCGATACCACGACCATCATGTCCGATATCCGGGACCGCCTCGCGGCGGCGAACCTGGAACTTCCCCGGCTCGGCGCACCCCGGTACGCCTATGAGGCGACCACCCGGTGGGGTGATCAGCTCTGGGTGTCCGGCCAGATCTCGCGGACCGCGTCCGGGGAGATCCTGGGCGGCCGGGTGGGGGAGACCGCCACCGTCGCGGACGGGATCGCCGCCGCCGAGGTGTGCGCGCTCAACCTGCTGGGCCGGATCGACGACGCCGTCGGGCTGGAGAACGTCGCCCGGGTGCTGAAACTCAATATCTGGGTGGCGGGTGCGGTGGATTTCGCCGACCAGCCCACTGTGGCAGACGGTGCGTCGCGCCTGCTGCGCACCGTGCTCGGCGAGGCGGGAGGGCACGCCCGGACCGCCCTGCCGACCCGGGTACTGCCGCAGGGCGCGCTCGTGGAGCTCGACGCCACGGTGGCCATTCGGGAGTGATCTATGTCACATAAAACTCCTGTCATGGATTCGGGTGCCATCTCGTTCAGAGTGCACGCGAACAGACAGGAGCAACGACATGAAGCACCGCATCATCGTTCTCGGAGCCGGATACGCCGGGGCCTACACCGCCGGTAACCTCGCCCGCCGCCTGCACCCCGACGATGTGGAGATCACGGTCGTCAACGCGGAAGCCGATTTCGTGGAACGGCTGCGCCTGCATCAGCTCGCGGCCGGTCAGGAGTTGCGGCGCTACCCACTGGCAGAGGTGTTCGCCGGGACGGGAATCCGGCTGCGCACCGCGTACGTCACCGGGGTCGACGCCGACGACCGTACCGTCACCGTGACGGACGACGCCGGGACCGAGAAACTCGGATACGACACCCTGCTCTACACACTGGGCAGCACCATCGCCGATCACGGTGTGCCCGGGGCGGCCGAACACGCCTTCCACGTCGCGGGCCGGCCGGCCGCGCTGCGCCTGCGGGCCCGGCTGGACGAACTGGACGGGCACGGGACGGTCGTGGTCGTGGGCGGCAACTTGACCGCGATCGAGGCCGCCACCGAATTCGCCGAATCCCGGCCCGGCCTGCGGGTCGAACTGGTCACCAGCGGTGAACTGGGCGGCTGGCTGAGCCCGCGCGCGCGGCGGCATCTGCTGGCCGCGTTCGAGCGGTTCGGGATCACGGTGCACGAGCACGCCACCGTGACGCGGGTCGACGCGACCGGTGTCGTGACCGCCGACGGGTCCGTGATCTCCGGTGATGCCACGGTGTGGGCGGCGGGGTTCGGTGTAGACACCCTGGCTGCCGCGAGCGGACTCGCGGTCGAGGACACCGGGCAGATCACCGTCGACCGGATGATGCGGTCGGTCTCGCATCCCGACGTCTACGCGGCCGGCGACAGTGCGTTCGTGCTCGGCGAGAACGGCCGGCCGCTGCCGATGTCGTGCGCGTCGGCGGGATTCACCAGTATGCAGGCGTCGGCGGCGATCATCGGCGATCTCACCGGGCGCACGATCGGCACGACATCCCTGCTGTACGTGGGCAACCACATCAGCCTCGGCCGCCGGGACGGCATCGTCCAAGCGGTCGGCAAGGACGCGCGGTCGACATCGTGGTCGCTGCGCGGCCGGGCCGCCGCGCGATTCAAAGCGGCCGTGCTGGGCGCGAATCCGTGGAGTCTCACCCATCCGACCTGGGGTCTTCCGGCGCGCCGGCATCACCTGACAGCCGCGTCGGCCCGGACCGGCAGGGCGGTCGCGGCCTAGGCTGATGCTCATGGACACCGCCACCGTGGCGCGATTCGAGGCCGGCCGGGCCCGGCTGGCCTCGTTGGCGTACCGTCTGCTCGGTTCGGCCGCCGACGCCGAAGATGTGGTGCAGGACGCGTTCCTGCGCTGGCAGGCCGCCGACCGCGAGTACATCGAGACGCCGGACGCGTGGCTGACCAAGGTGGTCACCAATCTGTCGCTGGACCGGTTGCGGTCCGCGCAGGCGCGGCGGGAACGCGCCGCGGGGGCCTGGCTGCCGGAACCGCTGCTCGACGGCGACCCGATGCTCGGCCCGGCCGAGACCGCCGAACAGCGCGAATCGGTGACCTTCGCGGTCCTGCGGTTGCTCGAGACGCTCGGGCCGGTGGAGCGGGCCGTATACGTTCTGCGGGAGGCGTTCTCGCACAGTCACGCCGAGATCGCCGATATCCTCGAGATCACCGAATCGGCGAGCCAGCAGCACGCGCACCGCGCCCGGCGCCGGATCACCGCCGGTCGCGAGGCCGCCGAGGTCGACCTCGCCGCCGCGCGCCGGATCGTGGAGGAGTTCGTCGCCGCCGCGTCCTCGGGGCGGACCGAACGGCTGGTGGCATTGCTGACCGACGACGCGACCGCGCTCACCGACGGCGCGGGTCTCTCCGAATCGCTGCGCCTGGTCCCGACGCCGGAGAAGATCGCCGCCATGACCCGGGCGGGCTTCGTGCCGACCCCGGCGAAACGACGGCTCGTCGGCGCCCCGGTGTCGATCTACGCCGGGGTGGTCAACGGATCGCCCGCGATGATCGCCGCGACCGCGCAGCGGGTGATGGGAGTGGTGGTACTGGAGGTGCGCGGTGGCAAGATCGCCGCGGTCGCCGGGATGGCCTCCCCGTCGAGGACCGGCCGGGTGAACGAGCAGTGGCAGCGCGGCGGTCACCCGGATCCGCTCGTCGAGGCCTGGTGACGCGGAAGGGCTTCGGTGCGGAGGTTGCCGAATTCGCCGCCGCTGATTGACTGGCGGGTATGAGTGACAAGCGTTCCGGCACGTGGCGATCGACCGTGCTCGCCGCCACGCTGGTCGGATTCCTGTGTGGAACAGCGGTGCTGGTGGTCTCGCTCGTGTGGTGGCAGACCGGATGGTTCTGGGCCGGGTTGATCGTGGCCCCGAC
Source organism: Nocardia sp. NPDC049935 (assembly GCF_055586645.1). Lineage (NCBI taxonomy): Bacteria > Bacillati > Actinomycetota > Actinomycetes > Mycobacteriales > Nocardiaceae > Nocardia > Nocardia sp. NPDC049935. Next base: position 167,137 of record NZ_JBVJHV010000004.1, read on the forward strand.
ACTGATGGGAACGTTGACGGGCCTGGCCGCGTCTCGCTTCGGCTTCCGGCTGCGGCGGGTGCCGCGGTAGCGCGGATCAGCCGGCGTGGGCGGCGTAGATATGCCGGGCGACCTCGTCGCGCATGGCGGTGAAGCCGGGGTCGGCGCGGATCGTGGTGAACGAGGCGTCGGCGAGATCGTCCTTGAAGGCGGTGGGTTCGTCGTAGATGATCCGGCCCGGGCGGGTGCCCATCACGATCACGCGGTTGCCCAGGAGCAGCGCCTCGTCGATACCGTGCGTGACGAACAGGATGGTTTTGCGGCGCTCCCGCCACAGGGTGAGTAGCTCGCCCTGCAGTTTCTCCCGGGTGAGGGCGTCGAGCGCGCCGAAGGGTTCGTCCATCAGGACGATACCGGGATCGTTGATCAGCACGCGCGCGATCTGGGCGCGCTGCTGCTGCCCGCCGGACAGTTCGTAGGGTTTGCGCCGTCCCAGCCCGTCGAGCCCGACCAGGGCCAGCAACCGATCCGCCTCGGCGGTCCGCGTCGCGCGCGCGATACCGCGCACCGCCGGGCCGAATTCGACGTTCTTGCGCACCGACAGCCACGGATACAGCGTGGGCTGCTGGAACACCACACCGCGTTCCGGGCCGGGTCCGTCGACGGTGCGGTCACCGACTCGCACGGTGCCGGCGGTCGGCGGCAGGAATCCGGCCAGGATGTTCAGCAGTGTCGTCTTCCCGCAGCCGGAAGGGCCCACCACGCAGACGAACTCACCGCCGCCGATCGTGAGATCGGTGGGCGCGAGCACCTCGGTGGGGCCTTCCGCGCCGGGATAGGTCTTGGTGACGCCGGTCAGCGTCACCCGGTGCGAGTCGGTCACCGCGCGGCCGCCCGCGCGGCATCGGGGTAGAGGGCCGCGCGATAGGCCTTCGCGTCGCCGACGGCCGCGATACCGCCCTGGGTCAGCAGGAATTCGGCAGTGCTGCGGAGAGAATCGGCGAAGGCGCCGCCCAGAAACTCCGGGCCGGCCTGCGCCGCGGCGTCCGGATAGGTGTACCCGGCCAGTTGCGAGCGCGCCGCCCCGGGATCGATACCGAGCTGCGCGGCCAGCGAGACCGCTGCCTCCTCGGGATTGTCGCGGAGCTGCGCGATCGCGTAGTCCTGCACTTTCGCCCAGACGGCCGCGAACGCGGCGTTCCGATCGAGGAAGTCGGTGGTCGCGGCGGCGACATCGAAGGTGGGCGCACCCTGGGCGGCGGTCTCGGCGCTGGAGGTGACGACCGTACCGCCGGATTCGACGAGTTTCGACAGGGTCGGGTCCCAGACCCACGCGGCGTCGATCTGGTCGCCGTTCCAGGCGCCGGGAATCGCCTCGGGCTGCATATTGATCAGATTCACCTGACCGCCCAACCCGGCCCGGTCGAGCGCGGCGAGCAGGCTGTAGTGCGCGGTGCTGCCGAAAGGCGTCGCGACCCGCTTACCCCGCAAACCGGCCAGGGCGGTCACCGAATCGTCCTTGACGACCAGCGATTCCGATGTCCCGATCACATCGTGGATCCACAGCACCCGGACCGGCAGATTCAGCGGCGCCGATACCGCCTTGGTGGCGGGGCTGGACCCGAGCGTGCCGATATCGATACTGCCCGCCCCGAACGCCTGCACCACATCGGCTCCCGAGGAGAACTGATTCCAGGTGATGGTGGCACCCGGCAGGCACGCCTCGAGCAGACCGCGATCCTTGACGTACAGGTCGGCATTGGGGATGGCCTGGTAGCCGATCCGCGCGGTGCCGGTGATCGCGGTATCCGGGGCGAACGGGCAGGCCGCGGCGGCGCCCTCGGTACCGGTATCGCCGCGCCCGGATTCCACGCAACCGGCGGTGGCGGCCGCGGTCAGGGTCAGGACCGCCGCCAGGGCCGTACGGAATCTGTGCTTCATGCTCTGCCTTTCCAGGGGACCGCCACATCACCGGCGAATTTGATGATCGAATCGAGAACCAGTGCCGCGCAGCCGATGACGATGATGCAGGCGATGGTCAGCGGGGTGTCGAGTTGCGTGCCCGAGATATAGGCGAGCCCGCCGATACCGGGGATCCCGTTGTTCAATTCGGCGGCGACCACGGTGGTCCAGGCGAACGCGGTGGCGATCCGGATACCGCCGATCACCTCGGGCAGGGTCGCGGGCAGCACGACCCGCGCGATCACCTGGCCGCGGCCCGCGCCCAGTGAGCGGGCGGCGTGCAGATAATCCTGCCGGACCCCCGCCACACCGTTGAGAGTGGCGATGGCTATCGGCGGGAACGCCGCCAGGAACAGCAGCCAGATCTTGGAGACGTCGCCGATACCGAACCAGACGATCAGCAGGCCGATATAGCCCAGCGGCGGCAGCGCACGCAGGAAGTTCAGGATCGGTTCGGTGATCAGCCGGACCGGGGTCAGCATGCCCATCACGAACCCGGCCGGTGGTCCGGCGAGGACGGCCAGCCCCACGCCCGCGCCGATGCGCTGCAGGCTGGCGGCGAGATGCTCCCACAGGTAGTAGTTCTGTTCGCCGATCACCATGCGGTCGATTCCCGGCGCGAGCCGGTGCCTGGTGCCGGCCCGGACGAAGGCGTCCCACACCGCGCCCGGTGACGGCAGGTACAGGGGGTCGACCAGGCCGGCGGCGGTCACCAGGGTCCACGTGCCCAGCACCAGGGCGAGGGCCGCGAGACGGGTCAGGACCGGGCGGATCAGCCGCCGGTAGCGCGCACCGGCCGCCGGTGCCGCGGGAGCCGCGGCGGTGTCCGGTGTCGTGGTGGCCGTACTCATCGGCCACCCCTGGTACAGCACCCCGCGTCGGTCACGCCACACTCCACATATCCGCCCCGACAGGGCCACCGGACCGGCCGTCGACGATCGGCCGGAGTCGCGAAGGTACCGAGCCGGACCGGGGATCCGGGAGGGTTGCGCGCGGCGTGAGCGGAATACCGGCCTTTACGATCCGGTGCGCGGGGCCAGCCCTGCTACCGCGAGCCGGAAGAGCCGGTCCGCCCGGTCGGCGGCGTCGGGATAGGACTCGGTGGCCAGGGTGATTCCGACGATCAGCGTGATCAGTTCCGCCACGGTGAGCTCCGGCGCGACGGCGCCGTCTGTCACGGCCCGCTCCAGCAGCGGGGCGGCGGCCAGTTCCAGGGCCGCCGAGCAGGCGTTGTCGTGGATCGATTCGGGGTCGGCTCCGTCGTAGCTCAGGGCGGCGGCGAGTCCGCGGGCGGCGACGCAGTAGGCGACGAGTTCGTGCAGCCAGGTCAGCAGCGCGCCGCGGCTGTCCCTGTCGCCGCACAGTTCGCGCGCCCGGTCGCCCAGGGCCTCGACCCGCTGCCGGGACACCGCTTCCAGCAGGGCGCGCCGCGTCGGGAAGTGGCGGCGCACGGTCGCCGAGCCGACGCCGGCGGTCCGGGCGATCTGTTCCAGCGAGGCGGCCGCGCCGTGTGCGGCCACCTCGGCCTCGGCCACCGCGAGGATGCGGGTGTAGTTGCGCCGGGCGTCGGCACGCTGGGTATCGGGCATGGCGTCCTCTCCGGGGTTGCTAAACGGCGGGCCCCGCCATATCGTAGCGTGGACTAAACGGCGGGCCCCGCCGTTTAGTGTTCCGCTCGAATCAGAGGAGCAGTGCTATGCCCGAAAAATCCGAACCGGTCCTGGTCACCGGGGCCACCGGCAAGCAGGGCGGAGCCACCGTGCGCGCCCTGCGCGCGGCCGGAGTGCCGGTGCGCGCGCTGGTGCGCGACCCGTCCGGCGAACGGGCCCGCGCCATCGCGGCGCCGGGGGTGGAACTGGTCGCCGGTGATCTCGGTGACCGCGAATCGGTGACCCGGGCCGCGCAGGGCGCCCGCGCGGTCTTCTCCGTGCAGATGCCCCCGGTGACGGCGGCGGGTTTCGATTTCGACGGGGAAGTGGTGCAGGGCATCAATCTCATCGAGGGCGCGGCGGCCGCCGGGGTCGAGCAGTTCGTGCACACCTCGGTCAGCGGCGCCGGGCAGCACACCGAACTCCCCGGCTGGGCCGAAGGCCGCTGGGCGGCACTGGCACCCAGTCTGGGGGCCAAGGCCGCGATCCAGGACCGGCTCCGCACGGCGGGATTCCGCCACTGGACGCTGCTGAAGCCGGGCTTCTTCATGGAGAACTTCCTGCCCTCGATGGCCTACCTGTTCCCCCGTGGGGTGGAAGGTGGCCTGGTGGGAGTGTTGAAGCCCGACGCCCGTCTATCGCTGGCCGCGGTCGACGATATCGGGGCGGCGGCGGCCGCGGCGGTGCTGGCGCCGGAGCGGTTCGACCGGGTCGAACTCGAGCTGGCGAGCGACTATCTGACCATGTCCGAGATCGCCGAGGTCCTCACCCGGGTTCTCGGTACACCCGTGGTCGCACCGGATATGACCGAGGAACAGGCCTTCGCCGCCGGAATGCCGCCCATGGGCGCCGGTCTGGAGTTCATCAATGTGGTCGGGCAGCCCGGCCGGCCGGAGTACGCCCGGGCCCTGGGCCTCTCGCTCACCGGCTTCGGGGAATGGGCCGCCCGGTATATGCGAGCGGACTCCTGAGATCGTCCGGACCGGCCGCCGCCGCGCCGCCGGTCCGGTTTCTCGCAGGGCCGGGCCCCCGCGCGGGAGTTACAGCGCGCCGAGGAACTCCCAGGTGCGCTGTTCGTCCTCGGCGCCGCCCAGCTCGGTCTGGGTGACCAGCAGTTCGGTGGCGCCCGCGTCGGCGTACCGGCGCAATTCCGCCTCGACCTCGGCCTCGGTGCCGATCACCGCCAGCTCGGCCGCACGCGCGACACCCTCGCGCTCGAGGATCGCGCGATAGGACGGAATACCGTCGTAGAAGGCCAGTTGCTCGGCGGCGCGGGCGCGCACCCGGTCGGGGTCGGAGGTCACCACGACCGCCACCCCCGCGATCACCCGGGGCGCCGGGCGGCCCGCGGCCCGCGCGGCGGCCTGGATCCGGGGCACGATGTGTTCGCTCAGGGAGCGCGGGCCCGCCAGGAACGGGACGGTGCCGTCGGCGAGTTCGCCGGTCACCGCCAGGGCCTGCGGGCCCATGGCCGCGACGACGATATCGGGACCGTCACCACCCGCGACCGCGGCGGGCAACCGGGTGGCGGCCGTGAGGGTCTCGCCCGTGAAATCGACGGTGCCGGTGGTGAGTACGGAACGCAGGACCGTCAGATATTCCCGCAGGCGGCGGATCGGGCGTTCGGTCACCAGACCGAACGCGGGCTCCTCCAGGTCCGCGGCGCCGAGACCGATTCCCAGGGTGAATCTGCGGTGGGACGCCGCGTGGGCGGTCTGTGCCTGCGCCGCCACCACCAGTGGATGGCGGGGATTGATCGGTACCACCGAGGTCCCGACCCGCAGCCCCGGAACGGCGGCCCCGACCACCGCGGCGACGGAGAGCGCGTCGGTATCGAAGCGCTGCGCGAACCAGGCGCGGTCTATTCCGGCCCGCTGCGCGGTGCGGGCGCGGTCGACGACATCGTCGACGGCATTGATCGCGCCGGGACGCGGTTGGAGGGCGATTCCGACAGGTGCGGTGAACGACATGCCCGCCGCAACCCCCGGCCGGGTGGGAAGTATTCCGGCGCCGCCCCATTGGAATCGGCCTGAATATGAACGGCGACAACGCTGCCCGGCCTCCCTAGCGTGGGCACGACCACCCGGATCGCCGGTCGATCGCGAGACCTGGTGTGCCGACGGGTGAAGGATCGGATTTCTCATGAGCGCAGTCGCATCGGTCGGCGACACCGGCACCGCCGGGGCGCCGGCGACGGACGACGAGTCGACCCTGCCCGTGGCGCGGACCCGGCACCCCTGGCGCTGGGTGGTATCGGCGGTGGCGCTGGTGCTGGTCGCCCAGTTCGTGCACGGGCTGGTCACCAACCCCGGCTGGGACTGGCCGACCTTCGCCGAATACTTCACCGCCGACGCGGTACTGAAATCGCTGCGGGTGACCGTGGAGCTGACCCTGTACGGCACCCTGCTGGGCTTCTTCCTCGGGATCTGGCTCGCCATCGGCCGGCTCTCGCACAACCCGGTTCTGCAGGTGATCTCGTGGACCTACGTCTGGGCGTTCCGGTCGATCCCGCTGATCGTGCAACTACTGTTCTGGTTCAACCTCGCCTACCTCTATCGCACCCTCACCATCGGGATACCGTTCGGGCCCGGCTTCGTCTCCTTCGATGTGAACGGGGTGATCAGCGGATTCGGCGCCGCCGTGATCGGACTGGCACTGCATCAGGCCGCCTACGCCGCGGAGATCATCCGGGCCGGCATCATCTCCGTCGATCCCGGTCAGGTGGAGGCGGCCAAATCGCTCGGACTGCCGTGGCGGCGGCAGTTCTTCACCATCGTCGCGCCGCAGGCGATGCGCGGTATCCTGCCGAACGCCGTGAACGAGGTGATCAGCCTGTTCAAGGGCACCTCGATCGTCTCGGTGATGGCCATCGCCGAGCTCTTCTACCAGGTGCAGGTGATCTTCGGGCGTAACGGGCGCGTGGTGCCGCTGCTCATGGTCGCGACCGTCTGGTACATCGTGCTGACCACCATCCTCACCGTCGTGCAGTACTACATCGAACGCCATTTCGCGAAGGGCAGCGAACGCGAACTCCCGCCGACCCCGCTGCAGCGGGTCCGCCGCACTCTCGCCGAGATCACCGGGGGCCGGCGATGACCACCGCCCCCGAAGACGTCGAATTCGCTGTCGAACTGCGTGGTATCCGGAAATCGTTCGGTGGTGTGGAGGTGCTGCGCGGTATCGACCTGGCGGTGCGGACCGGTGAGGTCACCGTGATCGTCGGACCCTCCGGCTCCGGGAAATCCACCCTGCTGCGGACCATCAACCATCTGGAGAAGGTGGATGCCGGCACGGTCCGGGTGGCGGGCGAACTGGTCGGCTACCGGCGTCGCGGGAACACACTGCGCGAACTGCCCGAACGCGAGATCCTGCGGCAGCGCTCCCGGATCGGGTTCGTTTTCCAGAACTTCAATCTCTTCCCGCATCTCACCGTGCGCGAGAACATCGCGCTGGCCCCGGTCGCGGCGCAGGGCCGCGATCGCGCCGCCGCGCGGGCCGCCGCGACCGGTCTGCTGGACCGCGTCGGGCTCGCGGACAAAGCCGACGCCTACCCGCGGCAGCTGTCGGGCGGACAGCAGCAGCGGGTCGCCATCGCGCGGGCCCTGGCCCTGCGCCCGCGGGTGATCCTGTTCGACGAACCCACCTCCGCGCTCGATCCCGAACTCGTAGGCGAGGTGCTCGACGCCATCCGCGGTCTCGCGGAGGACGGCGCCACCCTGGTGATCGTCTCGCATGAGATCGGGTTCGCCCGTGAAGTCGCCGACACCGTCGTATTCCTGGACGCCGGCCGCATCGTGGAGCAGGGTCCGCCGCACCGCGTGCTCGACGCCCCCGAACATCCCCGTACCCAGGCCTTTCTGGCGCACGTGCTGTGACCGTGACACCACCGGAACCCGAACAGAGGACATCAGATGCGTTTGCACCGAACCGGACGGCGGATCGCCGTACTGGTCGCCGCGCTCACCGCGGTGGCGCTCACCGCCGGCGCCTGTGGTGGCGGCGGCGAGGCCGGCAACGAGGTGCGCACCCCCGACGGCCAGGTCTTCGATCTGTCTCCGGAACAGCCCACCCGGGTGCGCACCGAGAAGGTCGACGCCCTCGCCGCACAGGTCCCGAAGGCCATCCGGGACCGGGGCGCCCTGGTGGTCACGGGTTCGGCGACCACGGGCCCGCCGCTGCGGTTCCACGCCACCGACGACCGCACCCTCGTCGGATCCGAGGTCGATTTCGCCTATCTGATCGCCGATATCCTCGGGCTCCGGCTCGAGGTACTCGCCGCCGACTGGTCGCAGAACTTCGTGAAGATCGACTCCGGTGAGGTGGACGCGTTCATCTCCAATGTGACCGTCACCGAGGAACGGAAACAGAAATACGATTTCGCGACCTACCGGCTCGACAATATCGCCCTGGAGGTCCCGGAGGACACCGACTGGACCTACACCGACCGCACATCGCTGGCGGGTAAACGGATCGGTGTCGGCAGCGGCACCAACCAGGAACAGCTGCTGGTCGAATGGAACGAGAAGAATATCGACGAGGGCCTGCCCGCCATCGATATCGCCTACTACCAGCAGGCCACCGACTACTACCTGGCGCTGTCCTCGCACCGTATCGACGGGTACCTCGGACCCAACCCGGTGGCCGTCTATCATTCGGCGACCTCCGGCGATACGAAGATCGCGGCGACCCTCTCCGGGGCGGGAGAGGCGCTACAGGCCGAGATCGCGGTGGCGACGAAGAAGGACAACGGCCTGATCGCCGCGATACACGCGGCGCTGCAGCACGCCATCGATACCGGCGCCTACCAGCGGGTGATCGACCGGTGGGGACTGCGCAGCGAGGTGGTGGCAGAGTCGAGGATCAACCCACCCGGGTTGCCGAAACCGGAGGGATGAGCCCATGCGCCGTATCGTCCACGTCGGCCAGCGGGATCCGCTGGCCGCGCCGCTGCTGGCCGAGCTGGCGGTCGAATACAGCAGCCGCTACGGCAGCACCGTCGACGCGGTCCACCACGATCTGACGACCCACCCCGCCGACGACTTCGCGCCACCCGGCGGCGATCTGCTGGTGATCGTCGAGGACGCGCAGCCGATCGCCGGCGGCGCCTTCCGCCGCTACGACGCCGACACCGCGGAACTCAAGCGGATCTGGACCGCGCGCACCCATCGCCGCCGGGGCCTGGGCCGGCTGGTGCTGGCCGAACTGGAAGCCGAGATCGCCCGCCGCGGCTACCGGCGGATCTTCCTCACCACCGGCCCGCGTCAACCCGAGGCCGTGGCGCTGTACAACGCGGCCGGCTACACCCCGCTGGCCCGTGACATCGTCGTCGACATCGGTGCGCTGCATCCGTTCGAGAAGTACCTGGAGGTCGCGGAGAACACCCGGTCCACCGGTGACGCCGAAGCCCACGTATGAGTGAGTCCCCGGCGCCGGTCCGGCGGTCGGCAGGATACCGGGTGGCGCGGGTGTGTGAGGCTAGCGCGGGGCCGGTGCGGAGGTCCGGGCGTCGCGGCCTCCTTTCAACCAGACGGTGGAACCCGGGCGGCCGGCTTCGCGGCGGAGCTGCCACAGCGTACTCCGGCAGACCGCTTCCTTGATCCCGGCCGCGATCCGGCCGCCGAGAACGACGTTCACCGGGGTGTCGTCGCGGCGGGCGGTCTGGATGAGGGCGTCGCCGCGGCCGAGGCCGATGCAGGAGCCGATGAAGGCCTGATCGATCGGGGCCGGGGAAGTCCCGGCGATCCGGGCGAGCACGGTATCGGCGGCCTGCGCGCCCAGCGGGTTCGCGGCCTGGCAGCTCATCCGCAGTGGATGACCCGAGGGCGCGGCGGCATCGCCGGCGGCTACCACCCGGTCGTCGTCGATGCTGGTGAGGGTTTCGTCGGTGCGCAGCCGGCCCAGTTCGTCGGTCTCGAGGCCGCTGGCGCGGGCCAGTTCCGGTACTCCGAATCCGGCGGTCCAGACGGTGACCGCGCTCGGCAGCGTGGTGCCGTCGGCCAGGACGACCGAATCGGCGCGGACTTCGGCGACCGAGTCGGTCTCGCGCACGTCCACGTGATGGCGTGCCAGGCGTTTCGCCGCCGACCGGCGCCCGGCCGGGCTCAGTGCCGGCGCCAGCGCGCCCCCGCACACCAGCCGGACGGTCCGGCCGCGGTCCGCGAGTTCCACGGCCGTCTCCAGCCCGGTCAGGCCGGCGCCGACCACCGTCACCGGCGCATCCTCCCGTACCCGCCAGAGGGCGGCGCGCAGCCGTTCGGCCTGTTCGAGTTCGGCGATCGGGTAGGCGAACTCGGCGGCCCCGGGTATCGCGGAGAGGTCGGCGGCGGTACTGCCCACGGCGTAGACGAGATAGTCGTAGGTGAGGGTGTCACCGGCGGCCAGCTGGACGGTGCGGGCGGCGGTGTCGATCCGGGTCGCGCTGTCGACCACCAGGGCGATGCCCGCCCCGAGCAGCGAATCGTAGTCCGTGACGGCCGTACCGGTCCCCGCGGCGAGCTGGTGCAGCCGGATCCGCTGCACGAAATCCGGGCGGGGGTTCACCAGGGTGATATCGATGGCGGTGCCGCCGCGCAGGCGGTTGGCCGCCAGCGTTCCGGCGTAACCGCCGCCGATCACGACCACATGGGTGCGCTGCTGGGACATGGTGGCTCCGTTCTCTCGGGTCCTCGTCCGATAGACGACGCCGAGCGGCCGGCCGTGACGCACTGTGACCGTTGTCATCACCCGGGCGGACCGAACCGCGTTGCCGGGAGCCGCGGGCCGCGCCCGGTCGCCGCGCGTATGTCGGTGCCCGTTGCTAACTTTCGCCCCGACGCGCAACGACGACGAGCGGGACCGAGCATGACCACACCGACCACCACCCCGGCGACCACCACCTATCTGGAACTCTCCGAGGACGGAGGTTCGGCCCACAAGTTCTACGAGGTCGTCGTGGACGGCACCCGGGTCACCATCCGGTACGGGCGGATCGGGGAGAGCGGGCAGAGCAAGGTCAGTTCCTTCGCGGACGCGCAGAAGGCGCAGGCGGCGGCGAACAAGAAGGTCGCCGAGAAGATCCGCAAGGGGTACGCGGCCGCCGTGCGGGGTGCGCGGGCGGCCCGGCCGGTCACCCGGCGGGCCATCACCAGCCGGACCTCCACCGCCCGCACCGCACCGGTGCTGTGGACCTTCGACTCCGGGGCCGCCGCGTTCGGGATCTTCATCGACTCCGAGCGGTGCTGGGTCGGCAACGAGAACGGGGACGTGTTCACCCTGACCCCCGACGGCGAGGTCACCGGCCGGTTCCGGCTGCCCGACGCGGTGAAATGCATCGTCGCCGACGATTTCTGGATCTACGCGGGGTGCGATGACGGCCGCGTCTACGACCTGTCCGGAAAGGTGCCGCGAGCCGCCTACGATATCGCCACCGACGTCGATATCTACTGGCTCGATATCCACGACGGCATCCTCGGGGTCTCCGATGTGCAGGGCGGTCTCACCGTGATCGACCACGAGGAGGAATCGCTGTGGACCCGCCGCAGCGACGGCAACTCCGGCTGGATGGTGCGGATCGACGCCGACGGCGTCTACCACGGGCACTCCGGTGGTGTGACGAAATACGACCTGATCAGCGGTAATCATCGCTGGCACCGCAGTGTCGGCGGCGCCGTCCTGTTCGGCTGGCAGGAACCCGACGCCGTCTACGCGGGCACCACCCACAACCAGGTCCGGATGGTGGGCAAGGACGGCAGCGCCGATCGGGCGTTCCAGTGCGATGCCGCGGTGTACTCGTGCGCGGCCTCTCCGGACGGGCGCTATGTCTTCGCCGGTGACAACTACTCGTCGGTCTACTGTTTCGACGCCGAGGGCCGGCGGATCTGGAAACTCGGCACCGGTTGTGGTTCGGCGTACTCGATGCAGTACCACGACGGCAAGCTGTACCTGGTCACCACGAACGGCACCCTGGCCTGCCTCGATGTGAGCGAGATCGCGGTCCGCGACGCCGAACAGGGCGTGGTACCCCGAGCCGTGTCGATCAAGGCGCCGGAACTGGTGGCGGTGGTGCCCAGCAGTACGGTGGAGGTCGTCACCGATTCCGGTGACGGCATCGTCGTCGAATGCGTCGATGTGCAGGGGCGGTTGCGGGTCCATATCGTCTCCCCGGGATACCGCCGGGAATGGAATGTGCAGTTCCCCCGGGATATCCGGCAGGCCGGGGCCCGCTACGTGGTCGACGGTGTCGCGGAATCGGCGCGTGGTGGGTTCTACCGGGTGCGCGGTGATATCCGCCGGTTGTCCTGACCCCGAGGGTCGAGCGGTTGCGGGGTCGCGGGGCCGAACGCCGGGCGGGTGGGCGCCGATTCCCCACGGATCACGCTGAATACAACGCTGTCCCGGGCTCCGTATGCGGTCCTACCGTCGAAAAGTGGTATCGCACAACGGCCCCCGGCGCCGTCACCTGAAGACGGTCACCGGCGTGAGCGGCGGCGCGGATATCTACGCGGCGGCCGTCGATCCGCGGCAATCCACCCTGGAACGCGCGGTGGAGGTCGCGAAGACGGCCGAGCGGCACCGGTTCGACGCGCTCTTCGCGGCCGATCTGCTGGCCTTCGGCGCCCAGGGCGCGATCGGCGCCCAGGAGCCGCTGATCTACCTGTCGGCGCTCAGCGCGGTGACCTCCCGGATCGGCCTGATCGCGACCGTCACCACGACCTTCCATCACCCGTACAACCTGGCCCGGCTGTTCGGCACGCTCGACCATGTGAGCAACGGCCGTGCGGCCTGGAACGCCGTGACCTCCTCGCTGGGGGAGGAGAACTACGGCAGCGGGGAACTGCCGGGTCCCGAGGAACGCTATGCGCGCGCCACCGAATCGCTGGAGGTGGTGAACGCGCTCTACGACTCGTGGCAGGAGGGGGCGTTGCGCGCGGACGGGCGCGGTGGCGCGGTACTGGACCCCACGCGGGTGCGCCCGATCGACCACAAGGGCCGGTACTTCACCGTGCGCGGGCCGTTGAACATCCCGCCCTTGCCGCAGCGGCGGCCGGTGCAGTTCCAGGCCGGGCAGTCGGCGGGCGGGGTGGAACTGGGCGCCCGGTTCGCCGAGGTCGTGTTCACCTCGCTCACCACCCTCGACGACGCCCGCGCCTATACCGCCGGTATCCGCGGCCGGGCCCGCGAACTGGGACGCGCCGAAGGACTGCCCTATATCTTCAGCTCCTTGCACGCCACCTACGGCGCGTCCGAGGCCGAGGTCGCCCGCCTGCTGCGCGAGGACGAGGAAGCCTTCGATCTCGAGGCGGGCCGCGCGGTGCTCGAGGATATGCTCGGCGGCGGTGTGGATCTCTCGGGTCTGCCGCTGGACCGGCCCCTTCCGGAAACACTGCTGCCCGATCCGGGTTCGGTGCGCCGCCGCCGCGGCCGGGTGGAGATATTCGGCCGGCTCGCCGCCTCGGGCCGGACGCTGCGGGAACTGATCCTGGAAGCCCGGCACACCGGGCACTGGTCGGCGGCGGGTACACCGGAACAACTGGCCGACGCGGTCGAGGAGCGCTACCGCGCGGGAGTGCTCGATGTGATCTCCCTGGGCGGTCTCGACAATCCCCGCACCCGCGATTTCGTCGTGAACGGACTGCTGCCGGAACTGCGACGCCGCGATATCGTCGGCGCCGACTATCTGGGCGCCACCTTCCGCGAGAACCTGGAACTGCCGCCGCTGCCCGAGCCGGTGCCGGTGGGCCGGTAGCCCGCAACACGCAAACGCGCTGGTCTCCGCTTCGACCGGCTTCGCGACGTATCGTTGACCCACGCGGCCCCTGGGCCGTGCCGCTCGTACGTATTCGAGGACCCGGCACAGATCCCGGCCCGCAGGCGTGCCGGTGACCATCAGAAGGGGCAACCGGTATGTGCACCACATTCAGGATCGAGACCGCCGAGCGCGATGTGATCGTCGGCCGCACCATGGAATTCGGCCTGGACCTCGGGTCTCGGCTGGTGGTGGTGCCGCGCGGGCAGGAATTCCGGGGGCACAGCCCGGACCCGTCGATACCCGGGCTGTCCTGGACCGGCGCGTACGGAATCGTCGGAATGGACCTGTTCGGCCGCGACTGCCTGGTGGACGGAATGAACGAGGCGGGCCTGTATTTCGGCGCCCTGTACCTGCCGGGCTTCTCGCGGTACCAGGAGGTTCCGGCGGGCCGGGAACCCGAATCGCTGTCCCAGCTGCACGATGTGGGCAACTATCTACTGTCCACCTGCGCTTCGGTGGCCGAGGCGAAACGCGCCCTCGGAGACGTCCTGGTGTGGGGTGCGCCGGCGCCCGGCCGCGCGGAGCCGGTGGGTCTGCACTACGCCCTGCACGACCGCGACGGCGAGGCGCTGGTGATCGAATACGTCGACGGGCAGTTGCGTATCCACGACAACCCGCTGGGCGTGATGACGAACTCGCCGCCCTTCGACTGGCACCTGCTGAACCTCGGCAACTATGTCAACCTGTCGGCGACCAATGTCCCCGAACTCGAACTCACCGGATACGACGTCCGGGCGCTCGGACAGGGCAGCGGACTGCTCGGGTTGCCCGGCGATTTCACGCCGCCGTCGCGATTCGTGCGGGCCGTCGCGCTCAGCCGGTCGGCGAAGACGACCGCGAACGCCGCCGACGGCGCGGTGCTGGCGTCGCATATCGTCAACAGCTTCGATATCACCAAGGGGCTGGTGCGCGGGGAAGAGAACGGACAGGAGTCCGACGAGTACACCGAATGGTCGGTCCTGGCCGATCTCGGCAGCCGGCACTATTTCGTCCGGTACTACGAGCACCCGGCCTGGCACCGGGTGGACTTCTCGGCGATCGACTTCCGGCACGGCGATATCACCCGGTTGGATACCTCCGAATCCCGCTGGTTCGTCGATGTTTCCGTACCCGCGCCCTCGGGCGCCGCCGCCCGCTGATCCGCCGGCCGCCGTCAGAAGTAGCGGATCGCCACATACGCCCAGGCGAGGACGCAGCTGAGCACGGTGACCACGATGCCGTAGCGGGTGAACTGCCAGAAGGTGATCCGGTGACCCGCGCGCCGGGCGATATCCAGGGCCACCACGTTCGCGCTCGCCGCGACGGCCGTGCCGTTACCGCTGAAATCCGCGCCGAAGGCGAACGACCACCACAGGGCCCGGCCCTGCGCCGCGTCCGGTGTGTTCTCGACCAGGCCCTCGACCACCGGAGCCATCGTCGTCGTATAGGGGATGTTGTCGATGAAGGCGGCGACCACCGCGGACCCGAACACCAGGACACCCGACGCCAGCAGGGGGTTGTCGCCGAAGGCGGCGACGGCGGCGTCGCCGAGGATCGTGATGACCCCGGTGTGCACGAGCCCGGCGACCATGACGAACAGGCCCATGAAGAACACGAGTGTGCCCCATTCGACCTCGCGCAGGATATCGCCGATATCGAGTCCGGAGATCAGCACCATCGCCCCCGCGCCGAGCAGCGCGATGATCGACGGCGCCACATGCAGCAGCGAATGCAGCCCGAACCCGATCACCACGCCGGTGAGCACGAGCAGCGCCCGGGTGAGCAGGCGGGGGTCGGTGATGGCGCGACGTTCCTGTAATGCCATCACCGTGGTCATGTGCTCGGAGCGCTGTCGCAGGTGGGCGCGGAACAGCCAGCGGGTGAACAGGACGAACAACGCGAAGATCACCGCCACCGCCGGCGCCATGTGCAGCAGGAAATCGTTGAAGCTCAGGCCCGCGCGGCTGCCGATGATGATGTTGGGCGGATCGCCGACCAGGGTCGCGGCGCCACCGATATTGGCGGCCAGCACCTCCGCGATCAGGAAGGGCTGCGGCGCGAAACCCAGCCGCCCGCAGACCACGATCGTCACCGGCGCGACCAGCATGATGATGGTGACATTGTCCAGGATCGGCGAGGCCACCGCCGTGATGACCATCAGCATGACCATGAGGCGGAACGGATTACCGTGTGACCGCTTCGCCGCCCAGATGGCCAGGAAGTCGAACAGGCCGGTGTGTTTGACGACGCCGACGATGATCATCATGCCGAGCAGCAGGAAGATGACATTCCAGTCGATCCCCGTATGCGCGGAGTAGAACACTTCCTCGCCGGGTACCAGGCCGAGCACGGTCATCGCCGCGGCGGCCACCAGCACCACTTTGACCTTGTCGGCGCGTTCGGTGGCGATGAACCAGAACGCGCCGACAAAGATCGTCACCGCCAGGATCCGGTCCATCGATCACCCCACCTCGGTCCGGCGCGCTCAGTCGTCCGGGCCCGCGACGGCCAGGCCGATCAGCAGCCGTTCCAGGGTGATTCCGCCGACCAGCGTCCCGTGGTGCCCGGTCACCGCGACCAGCGGGCTGTGCCGCTGCGCCATCAGGGCGGCGATCTCGAGCAGGGTGGCGTCGATCCGGACGACCGCGGGCCGGGGCGCCGGGCGCGGCAGGCAGTCACCGACCGTTAGATCTCCGAGCTCCCGCCAGAACAGGTCGGCGTGCAGTTCGTCGATGGTGCGCACCAGCGCCGGATCGTTCTGGTAGGAACTGGGGATCGCCAGCCGCAGCACCTGGGTGCCGGGCAGGACCGCCAGCGGCCGGTTCGCGTCGTCGACCACGATCATGCCGGGCAACCGGTGCACGACCATCGAGCGCATGGCCTTGGCCACCGGGTCGCCGGGGCGGACGGTCGGCAGCCGGACGGCGATATCGTGTGCTTGCATCGAAGGTTCCCGTCGCGCGTGCGGGGAGAGGGTGGTCACGGCCGGTGCCCGTCGCCGGCGAGCCGTTGCGTCAATCGCTCCAGGCGCGCCACCCGGTCGGGTAGCGGTGCGCTGTGCAGCAGATCGGCCAGCTGATCGGCCTCGTCGGGACCCAGTGCGACGGTCTGCACGGGTTCGTCGCGCCCGGCCCGGTAGACGTGGATGTGTTTACCGCCGTCGGTGCCGGTGACCAGGGCGAAACGGTCACCGTTGCGGGTCAGCAGATGGTGCACGGTGCCCTGTCCCGGCACGGTATGGAGGTCGATGTCCATGCCGAACACTCCTCCCGCGGTCGCTTGTCCGGCTCTCAGTCTCGGCGTCGCGGGGTGGGTGCGGCCATCGGTGCCGGCACCCATCTCCGATGACCGCGGTCGTGTAGGGCGGCCCCGGGAATATGGGTGCCGGACCCGATGGACAGGCAGGTCGGCGGACGCCAGACTGAGGTGATGGACCGTCCGGAGAGTGGTATCGGCCTGTTCCGGCGGCACACCCGGACACCGGCGGACGCCCTGTTCCGGCGGATCTTCCTGATCAACGGGCTGGTGTTCACGCTCGGCACCCTGGTACTGGCCGTATCCCCGGCCACGGTGTCGTCGCGGGTGCGGCTCACCGAGATCCCGGTCCTGGTGATCGGCCTCGCGGTCATCCTGGCCGCGAACGCCTTCCTGCTGCGATCCAGCCTCGCCCCGCTGGACGAACTGATCGCCTCCATGCGCCGGGTGGACCCGTTGCGGCGCAGCGGGCGCCTCGACGAGCGCGGAAACGGCGACCTCGCCCGGCTGATCGATTCCTTCAACGCCATGGTCGGGCGGCTGGAATCCGAACGTGCGACCGCCAGCGCCTCCGCCCTGGCCGCGCAGGAGAGCGAACGCCGGCGGATCGCGCGGGAACTGCACGACGAGATCGGCCAGAGCCTCACGGTGGCGCTGCTGTCGATGAAACGCGCGGCCGACCGCGCCCCCGGCGATGTGGTCGACGTTCTGCACGGGGCGCAGGAAACGGTGCGGTCGTGCCTGGACGAGGTGCGCGGGATCGCGCGGCGGTTGCGGCCCGATGTGCTCGACGATCTCGGACTCTCCAGTGCGCTCAGCGCGCTGTGCAGCGAGTTCTCCTCCACCGCCGGGATCGGCGTCGGCCGTGACGTCGACCGGGCGCTGCCCCGGCTCACGCCGGATATCGAACTGGTCTGCTACCGGGTGGCGCAGGAGGGCCTGACCAATATCGCCCGGCACGCCGGCGCCGCCCGGGTGGGCCTGAGCCTGCACGCCCGCGCCGGCGCGCTGGTACTGCGGATTTCCGATGACGGTCGCGGTGGGGTCGAGGTGGACGGCGCCGGTATCCGCGGGATGCGGGAGCGGGCGCTGCTGGTGAACGCCGATCTGACCATCGATTCCCCGCCCGGGCACGGCACCGAGGTCTGCCTGACCATCCCGTATCGACCCGAGACGAGCGCGCTGTGACCGCCCCGGCGCCCGCCCGCATCCTGCTGGCCGATGATCACGCGCTGGTCCGGTCGGGGTTGCGGATGATCCTGGACGCCGAACCGGATCTCGCCGTGGTCGCCGAGGCCGCCAACGGGCACGAGGCCGTGCAGCAGGCCGGTCATATCCCGGTGGATCTGGCGATTCTCGATATCGCGATGCCCCGGATGACCGGTATCCAGGCCGCCCGCGAGATCCACCGCGCGGCGCCCGGCGTCCGGATCCTCATGCTGTCCATGTACGACAACGAACAGTATTTCTTCGAATCGCTGCGGGTCGGGGCCTCCGGGTATGTCCTGAAATCGGTCGCCGACCGCGATCTGCTCGAGGCCTGCCGGGCCACCCTGCGCGGTGAACCGTATCTGTATCCCGGAGCGGTCAATTCACTGATCCGGGACTGGCTGCAACGCGCCGACCGGGGCGAACCCCTCCCACCGACCCTGCTCACGCCCCGGGAGGAGGAGATCGTGAAACTGGTCGCCGAGGGGCACTCGTCCCGGGAGATCGCCTCCGACCTGTTCATCAGTGTGAAGACGGTGGACCGCCACCGCGCGAATGTGCTGCAGAAACTGGGTCTACGCGATCGCCTCGCGCTCACCCGCTACGCGATCCGGGCGGGTCTCATCGAACCCTGAACGCTCGCCCGTCCGCCACGGCAGCAGCCCCGAACCGGCGAACAGCACGATCGCGGTGATTCCGGTTGTGCACGGACCGGTGTCCCACCCGAACCCTCTGTGCCGGCGCGCATCCGACGATCGTGCCCGATCGGGACGCGCGGGTCGGGGCACTTCGCAGGTCGGGTGGCTATCGGGCCAGGCGCGGGGTGGGATCGTCGAGACCGTTCTTCCGCGTGTTGTGTGCCGCGCGGCGGAGCCGGGAGCGCGGTGGGTCCGGGTCCAGGGCCCGTTCCCAGGCGGAATTGCGCAGCAGCCGTAACCCGTTGAGCGCCACGATCACCGTGGAGCCCTCGTGGCCCGCCACTCCGAGTGGCAGTGGCAGGGTGCCGGCCAGATCCCAGGTGACGAGGACTGCGATGAAACCGGCGGCGATGGCCAGGTTGGCCAGTACGACGCGCCGGGCGCGGCGCGCGAGGGTGATCACAGCGGGGATCGCCCGGAGATCGTCGCGGACCACGATCGCGTCGGCGGTGCGCAGGGTGAGGTCGGCGCCGATACCGCCCATCGCGATACCGGTGGACGCGGCCGCGAGCGCGGGGGCGTCGTTGATACCGTCGCCGACCAGGGCGAGCCGGTCGCCGCCGTCCTCCACATGCCGGACCGCCGCGACTTTTCCGGCGGGCAGGAGCCCGGCACGGATATCGGTGATACCGACCTGGTCGGCGACGAGCCGGGCCGCTGCCGGGTTGTCGCCGGTCAGAATCGCGGGCGGGGTCGCGGTGAGCGTCGCGACGGCGGCCACCGCGGCGCGGGCTTCCGGGCGGAGACGGTCGGTGAGGGCGAGGACGCCGACGGGTCGCAGATCGCGGGTGATCACGACCGCGGTGTGCCCGAGTTCCTGGAAATGCCGCACGGCCGCCGTGAGTGATCCGGACTCGTCGTCTGTCGCGTCGGGGAGCCCGGCGGGGGAGAAGACACCGACGTGGTGGCCGTCGACCCGCGCCGTGACCCCGCGGCCGGGGTGGGCGGCGAAGTCGTGGGCGACCGGCAGATCCGGGTGACGGGCCCGTCCGGCGCGCACGATCGCGGCCGCGAGCGGGTGCTCGCTGGGCAGTTCGGCGCCCGCGGCCAGCCGCAGCGCCTCGTCGCCGGTGACGGTGCCGCCGAGGCAGCGGATCCCGGCGACCTCCGGTGTGCCGCGGGTGAGAGTTCCGGTCTTGTCGAACGCGACCCGCGTGGTGGCGCCGAGGCGTTCCATCGCCACGGCCGATTTCACCAGGACCCCGTGCCGTCCGGCGTTGGCGAGTGCGGCCAGCAGCGGCGGCATGGTCGACAGGACCACCGCGCAGGGCGAGGCGACGATCATGAAGGTCATGGCGCGGAGCAGGGCCTGCCGCAGCGGTTCTCCGGCCAGCAGCGGTACGGCGAACACCGCGAGCGTGGCGGTCACCATCACCAGCGAATAGCGTTGCTCGATCTTCTCGACGAACCGCTGCGTGCCGGCCTTGGTGCGGACGGCCTCCTCGACCAGCGTCGCGATCCGGGCGACCACCGAATCGCGGGCCTGCCGGGCGACCCGGATCCGCAGCGCCCCGGTGCCGTTGACCGTTCCCGCGAAGACCTCGTCACCGACCGTCCGGTCGACCGGGAGCGGCTCGCCGGTGATGGTCGCCTGGTCGACCTCGCTCGCGCCTGACACCACGACGGCGTCGGCCGCGATCCGCTCGCCGGGCCGGACCGCCAGGACGTCCCCGACCCGCAGATCGGCAGCCCGGACCGTTTCCTCGCGGTCGCCGGGCAGTACCAGGGTGGCCGTTTCGGGGGCGAGGTCGAGCAGACCGCGCACCGAATCCTCGGTTCGGGCCGTGGCCAGGGCCTCGAGCGCGCCGGAGCCGGCGAAGATGACGATCAGCAGGGCGCCGTCGGTGATCTGGCCGATGGCGGCCGCACCGAGGGCCGCCGCCACCATGAGCAGATCGACGTCGAGGGTGCCGTGCCGCAGCGCGCGCAGCCCGGTGAGCGCCGGTTCGCGGCCCCCGGCGAGATAGCACGCCAGGTACAGGACCCACCAGGTCCAGTCCGGAGCGCCGGTGAGCTGTGCTGCGAGTCCGGTGAGGAACAGGCCGAGCGCGACGGCCGCCCAGCGGACCTCCGGCAGTTCCCACAGCGCGGTGCGGCGGATCGGCGGCGGCGCGGCGGGGGTCGAGGTGTGGGTCGGTGCGACCAAGGGGCCACCTCCGGAAACGATGAGCGAGCGGGACTCCGGCGACAATATCAGAAAGAATGAACATGTCTTCATGTGTATGCATATCCGGCCGAGTATGCTTCCGGGGCATGGGACACGGAGTCGAGGGGCGCGATCGCCCGGCCCCGCGGCTGGACGCCGATGCCGCGGCCCATGTCGCGAATACCCTCCAGGCTCTGGCCACTCCGAGCCGGCTGCTGATCCTCACCGAGCTACGGCAGGGCCCCTGCCCGGTCAGCGAATTGGCCGCGGCGATCGGGATGGAGCAGTCGGCGGTCTCCCATCAACTGCGGCTGCTGCGCAATCTGGGCCTGGTCGTCGGGGTCCGCACCGGACGGTCCATCGTCTACCGTCTCTACGACGACCATGTCGCCCAACTCCTGGACGAGGCCGTTTACCACAGCGAGCACCTCAGGCTCGGGCTGGCGGACGGATCCGGGGCCACCGGCTGACGCGGTGCTATCCGAGCAGGGTCTCCGCGACCGGCGTGCTCAGGGTGGTGCCGTTGATCTCCAGGTACAACTGTCCCTCGGTGATCGAGAGGGTGGCCGTGTTGCGGCGTTCGAGGGTCGCGGCGGCGGCGTCGACGAAATCGCGGTCGAAAGCGCGCAGCGGGATGTTTTCCGCTCGGTGGATGCGCTTTCCGGTGAGCGGGGCCAGCACCTTGGCCGGGTCGCGGTGGGTGTAGACGGCCACCCGCCCGGCGAGTTTGCTGCCGCGATGCACCCGATCGGCGTCGGGGGCGCCCACCTCGATCCAGGCGGTGATCCGGCCGGTGAGATCGCGGACCAGCACCGCGGGTTCCTCGGTCGAGGACACCCCGCCGTCGCTGAACGTGATGCCCTCCTCGTATTCGAGGCAGTAGGCCAGCAGGCGCGTGATCAGGAATTCGGCCGTTTCCGACGGGTGGCGCGCCAACCGCAGGTCGAGCTCCTGGTACACCCCGCGGTCGATATCGGAGAGGTTCAGGGTGAAGGTGTGCACAGTCGCGCCGATAGCCATAGGACGGCAAGCCTAACCCGGGCCCGCGAGGGACCTCGACGGCCGGGCCGCGCGCCGTTCCGCCGGGACTGTGACCCGGCCGACACGCCACCCGGGAACTCGGAGACCGCCCGGTTCGTCCTATTCTGTAACGGCGTTCGTTCCCGACCAGAGAGAGCCATGAGACGCGCCAAGCGAAAACCTCGACGATCGTCCCCGCCCTCGCCGGATCACCCGGCCGCTGATCGGATCCCGCGGTGCTGACCGTCGCCGGAATCCTCGCGGGTGTGCTGGTCGTTCTGCTGATCACCGCCCTGACCGGCTATTTCGTAGCCCAAGAGTTCGCCTATATGGCTGTCGACCGGTCCCGGTTGAAATCCCGGGCCGAAGCCGGTGACCCGGCCGCGCAACGCGCCCTGGCGGTCACCCGGCGCACCTCTTTCATGCTCTCGGGCGCTCAGCTCGGCATCACTGTCACCGGACTGCTCGTCGGCTATGTCGCCGAACCCATGATCGGCAGCGGGGTCGGGGAACTGCTCAGCGGAATCGGATTCTCCACGGCGGCCGGGGTGGCGATCGGCACCGTCGCCGCGGTGCTGCTGTCCACCGTGGTGCAGATGGTGTTCGGGGAACTGTTCCCGAAGAACCTCGCGATCGCGCGGCCGGAACCGGTCGCCCGGAGTCTCGCCCTGTCGACCACCTTCTACCTGACCGCCTTCGGCTGGCTGATCCGGTTGTTCGACGCCTCCTCGAATCTGCTGCTGCGCGCACTGCGGATCGAACCGGTCCACGATGTGGAGCATTCGGCCACGCCCCGGGACCTGGAACATATCGTCGCGGAGTCACGTGACGCCGGGGAGCTGCCCGCCGAACTGTCCGCGTTGCTGGACCGGATTCTCGACTTCCCCACCCGCACCGCCGAACACGCCATGATCCCGCGCTCCCGGGTCGATACCGTCGGCGCGACGGAACCGGTCGGCCGGGTGCTGGCCAAGATGAGTACCGGGCATACCCGCTATCCGGTGGTCGGGGAGAGTTCCGACGATCTGCTCGGCGTGGTGCACCTGCACGATCTGCTGGACCACGCGGTCGCCGGGACGGCCGCCCAGGTGTGCCGTCCGGCGGTGATCGTGCCCGCGTCACTGGGCCTGCCCGAGGTGCTGTCGCAGCTGGTGGCCGCGCACGAGGAGATGGCGCTGGTGATCGACGAGTACGGCGGATTCGCCGGACTGGTCACGGTCGAGGATATGGCCGAGGAGATCGTGGGTGAGATCGCCGACGAACACGATCCGGATACCGATCCGGCGGTGATCGTGCGCGACGGCGACGAATGGGTGGTTCGCGGCGACGCGCATCTCGACGAAATCGCCCGCACCCTGGGGCATCCGCTGCCGGAGGGTGATTACGAAACCCTCGCCGGGCTGGTGATCTCCGCCTACGGCGGACTGCCCGAGATCGGTGACACGGTCACGGTGCCGCTGGATCCGGATCCGGCGGACCTGGCCCACCCGCTGGGCCCGGAGCCGCGGACGCTGACCGCCCGGGTGGTCGGTATCGAGAAACATGTGCCCTCGTCGGTGCGGATCGGCCTGCACCCGGGGCCGGACGCCGCGGCCGCGGGGGAGAGGAGCCGGTCATGAGCAACCCATGGGTCGTGCTGGCGACCACCGTCGTTCTCATCGCGGCCAGCGCGTTCTTCGTCGCGGTCGAATTCGCCCTGATCGCCGCCCGCCGCCACCGGCTCGAAGACGCGGCCGCGCACAGTCGTTCGGCGCGCGCCGCGCTGCGCAGCGCTTCCGAGCTGTCGGTGCTGCTGGCCGGATCCCAGCTGGGGATCACGGTCTGCACCCTGGCGCTGGGCGCGGTGACCAAACCCGCGGTGCACCATTGGCTCACGCCCGCCTTCGAGAGCTGGGGCGCGCCGCCCTGGACCGCCGATATCGCCGGATTCCTGCTGGCTCTGCTGGTGGTGACCTTCCTGCACCTGGTGGTCGGTGAGATGGCCCCGAAATCCTGGGCCATCGCGCATCCGGAGCGGTCGGCGATCCTGCTGGCCGTGCCGATGCGGGCGTTCATGTGGCTCACCCGGCCACTGATCGTGCAGCTCAACCATCTCGCCAACTGGTGCCTGCGCCGGGTGGGCGTACAGCCGGTCGACCAGGTGGCCACCGGGCAGGACCCGGACGCCCTGCGGCATCTGGTGGAACACTCGGCGACGGTCGGCACCCTGGACGAGCGCTATCACGGGCAGCTGACCAGCGCGCTGGAACTCGAGGCGCTGACCATCGGCGATATCGCCGTCGCCGGGGCCCGACCCAGCGGTGTCGGGCCGGGGGCCACTCCGGCCGAGATCCAGGAAACCTCCCGTACCACCGGACATCTGCGGCTGCTGGTCGGTGTGCACGGCCGGGTCGACGGCGTGGTCCACGTGCGTGACAGCCTGGGAGCCGCGGCGGGTGCCACCGCCGCCGATCTGATGCGGCCCGCCTTGACCCTCGATGCCGCCACCCCGGTCTACGAGGCACTGGCGACGATGCGCGAAACGCGCCATCACCTGGCGACGGTCAGTGAGTCGGGGCAGGTCACCGGGCTCATCACCGTTACCGATGTCCTGCAGCGGCTACTGGCGGGGTCGGCTGCCTGAGCCGACGGCCTGCGCGCGGGCTCTGCACCGGGTGTAAGTACGGCGGTCCGGAGCGGCACGCGCCCCCGGACGCTGTGCGGCCGTTGTGGATAGCCTGGAAAGGTGCTGGATTCCGAACAGGCCGAACGGTTCGCCGCGCTGCCGCGCAAGCGGATGGGCGCCGGGATGCTGTTCGCGGATGCGCGGGACCGGGTGCTGCTCGTCGAGCCGACCTACAAACCGCAGTGGGAGATCCCCGGCGGGATCGTCGAGGCCGGTGAATCGCCCCGGGCGGCGGCGATCCGCGAGGTGCGGGAGGAACTCGGACTCGACGTGGCGCCGGGACGTCTGCTGGTCCTGGATTGGGTGCCGGCCGGCCCGTTGCCCGACGACGGGCTGATGCTGATCTACGACGGCGGCACTCTGACCGGTGAGCAGATCGCCGCGATCACGTTGCCGGAGGCGGAATTACGCAGTTGGCGATGGTGCGATCCGGCCGAGGCCGGGGCACGGCTGATCGAGGTGATGGCCCGCCGGGTGGCCGCCGCGCTGGCGGTGCGCCGGGGATCCGGAGCCGCGCTCTATCTCGAGAACGGGTTCGCCTCTTGATCGAGGCCGCGGGCGCCGGGGGAGCGCTCACCCCGGCGCCGCGGTGCGGTATCTCTCCGGAGTCCGGAAACGCCGAGAGACCCCGGCCTCGTGGGCCGGGGCCTGTCGTACGTCGACCCGTGCTCGGGGTCCTGCGATCAGCCGAGGCTGAAGGGCTGGCCCCAGACGCGGAATTCGGAGGTGCCCTGATCGGTGGCGACCTCGACCCGGACGAACGACCGGGCCTGCGCGTAGCCCGCGCAGCCGTTCAGGCCGATCGTGGAGTCCGACCAGGTCACCGAGCCGCTCTGGCCGGTGAACTTGGTGGCGAACTGGTGGCCCTCGTTGCCGTAGACGTCCGGCTTCTCGATATCGAGCAGCAGGAACGAGGTGGCCTGGCCGGGGCCGAGGGTCAGGTTGCCGCCGGTGCTGGCGTTCCCGGTGACCTTCTCACCCGCGACGCTGGCGCCGGCTCCGCCGTTGGCGCCGCCGCCGCTGATATCGACCTGGCAACCCACGGTGTAGCCGGGGGTGATCTTGGTGCCCTTGTGGGCGCCGTGCACCTCGATCTGGGCGCTACCCGAAACCCAGGTGTTGCGGTGCAGCGGAGTCGAACCCATCGAGGGGTTGATCAGCGCCGACTCGTTGGCGATGCGGGCGGTGACCTGCAGGCCGTTGGGCAGGGTGTGGTGCAGTTCGGCCCCGGGCAGCGGGATGAACGTATCGGCATTGGCCGCACCGGCCGAGAACAGGCCGATGGTGGCGGCGGTCGCGGCGGCGAGGCTCGCGGCGCGGACCGCGCTCTTCTTGATGACAGACATTGCTATTTCCCTCTCGGAAGAGAATTCCGTTCAGCGACGGATTTGATCGACCAGATACGACGTGCGTCAGCCGATGCTGAACGGAGCTCCGTACAGGGTGGTCTTCGAGTAGTGGTCACCGATGATCTCGACGACGGCGTAGGACCGGGCCTGCGCGTATCCGGCGCAGCCCTCGATGGTCATCTCGACATCCTTGTAATCGACCCAGTAGACACCGGGCTTCGGGATATCGACACCCTCGACGTGGACGAATTTGACCTCGCCCGGGCCGAGCTTCAGGCCGACCGAGCCGCTGATACCGCCGCCGCTGGAGTTGACGCTGACGGAGGCGCCGGCCGAGATGGCGTCGTCGGCGATGCTGACCTGGCAACCCACGATGTAGCCGGCGCTCACCCGCGAGGTCCCGTGGGTGGAGGAGTTGTTCGTACCCGGGGCGTTGGTCGGGCCCTTCCAGGGGCCGGGGGTGCCCTCCGGGGTTTCGGTGACATCGGCGTAGACCTGGCCGGTGAGCCAGGCGGTCCGGCCGGCGCCGTTGGCCGCCAGCGACGGCGAGATGAGCGCGCTCTCGTTCACGCGGCTGATCTTCACACCGGGCCCCAGCTTCTCGCCCGCGGGCAGCGGAACGAAGGTGTCGGCATTCGCGGTGCCGCCGGCGACGCCCAGAACCGCCGCCGTCATCGCCGCGGTGGCAGCAATCGACTTGATATTCATCGTGTGTCCCTCATGGTTTTGCGGATTGTCGCCGGGCACGGCTGTTCGACCGTTCCCCGGCGAAAAAGGCAGCCGGATACGCCCCGGAAGAGGCACACGACGAATCGCGTTCGGCCGTCCGGGGTGGTTATCTGCCCAATCGCAGGTGAAATCCGGTGGGAAGAGAATCCACCGGCGGTGTCAGATCGTCGTCCTGGGCGATCAGGTGACGAAATGCTGCGTCATGTATCCCTCATCCCTGTCTATCTTCTTGCAGCCCGGCCGGTTCCGGCCGGAGATATGCGCCGCCCGTGTGCTGGAGAGGGAATAGGCCGCACCGGGGCCGTGGGGCACCCGTACTCGCATCCCATCACCTCTTGCTCGGTACCCGCGGCTCACGGCCGGGGCACGAGTCCCCGGATGGGGGCCGGCTCCTGGCCGCGAATGCCGCGGTCGCGGTTGTCGGCACAGTCTGTTGCTAGCCAAGCTGCGCTTAGGTTAGCCTGCGCTCACTATAAAGGGTTGGTAACTAATTGTGTGAGTTACCACCGTGACTTATGTCATAGATACCGGAAGGGGCAGGTCAGATGCACAGTTGGTGTGGCACCGTCTCATGACCGCCGGTTCGTCCTATGAATATCACACGAGAGCGTCCTTTCGCAGGTGGGCGGGCTGGTTTCTTGCGGCAGTCTGTCTCATTTCGGCCTGCGCGCTCAGCATTGCGATCGGCACGAAGAATATTCCCGTCGTTGATCTGCTCGACGCGCTCTGGCAACCGGACGGGTCTCCGGACGACCTGATCGTCAGCGAGTACCGGCTACCGCGTACACTGCTCGGCCTTCTCGCGGGCAGCGCCCTCGGCGTCGCGGGATGCCTGATGCAGGGACTGACGCGTAATCCACTGGCCGACCCCGGGCTGCTGGGGGTCAACGCGGGCGCCGCGTTCGCCATCGCGGTGGCCGTCGCCTACCTCGGCGTGGACAGTATCGGCGAGTACGTCTGGTTCGGATTCGCCGGTGCCGCAGTAGTGTCGGTGGTGGTGTTCCGGTTGGGCACCGTGGGCCGCGGTGGTACCGATCCGATCCGGCTCACGCTGGCCGGTGTCGCGGTCACCGCCGTGCTCACCGGCGTCACCAAGGGGCTGATCCTGTTGAACTCCGTCGCCTTCGACAAGATGCGGCAGTGGGACGCGGGCGCCCTCACCGGCCGGGGCTACGACGTCATCGTGGGGGCGGCGCCCTTCGTTGTCGCCGGCATGGTCCTCGCCGCGATCGCGGCCCGGTCGCTCAACGCCGTGGCGCTCGGCGACGATCTGGCCCGGGCACTCGGCGTACATGTGACGCGCACCCGGGTGTTCACCGCGCTGGCCCTGATCCTGCTGTGCGGCACCGCCACCGCGGCGGTCGGGCCGATTACCTTCGTGGGACTGGCGGTCCCACATATCGCCCGCTGGATCGTGGGCCCGGATCACCGCTGGATCGTGGCGTATTCGCTGGTCCTGGCCCCGACGCTGGTGCTGGTGGCGGATGTGGTGGGCCGGATCGCCATCCCGCCGGACGAATTGGCGGCCGGAGTGGTGACGGCGTTCCTGGGAGCGCCGGTACTCATCTGGCTCGCCCGCCGGACCGAGCTGAGGCAATCGTGACAACCTCGACGGGAAAATCCGGAGCGGCCTCGATGCGGGCGTCTCGTCCGGGCGTCTCGACCGTGGATTTCGGCCGGACGGTCCGGGTCGTGCGGGTCCGCGGCGTGACGGCGCGGTTCGGGGTGCGCGGTGTGGTGGTGTCGGTGGTGCTGCTGGCGGCCGCTTTCGTCATCGCCCTGCTGGCCCTGGGGACCGGTGATTTCGTGATCCCGCCCGACCGCGTGCTGCGGGCGCTGTTCGGCGACGGGATCGGCAGCGACGATCTGGTCATCTGGAAATGGCGGGCGCCACGGGTGGTGATGGCGCTGGTGCTGGGCGCCGCGCTCGGGCTCAGCGGCGCGATCCTGCAGTCGGTGACCCGCAATCCGCTGGGCAGCCCGGATATCGTCGGATTCAACTCCGGCGCCTATACCGGCGCGCTGCTGGTGATCCTGGCCGGCGGCGGCTACTACGCGACGGCGGCCGGTGCGGTCGGGGGCGGGCTGGTCACCGCGCTGGCGATCTTCCTGCTCGCGTTCCGGCAGAGCATCAAGGGATTCCGGCTGATCATCGTCGGTATCGGTATCTCGGCCATGCTGGGCGCGGTCAACACCTGGCTGATCCTGCGCGCCGATCTCGACGAGGCGATGTCGGCGGCCGCCTGGGGTGTCGGCACGCTCGACGGGCTGACCTGGCCGGAGATCACCCCGGCGCTGATCGTGCTGGCCCTACTGGCGCTGGCGGTGATTCCGGCGTCCTATCGCCTGCAGATCCTGGAACTGGGCGACGATACCGCCCAGGCGCTCGGGATCCGCGCGAGCCGGGCGCGGCTGGTGCTGATCGTGCTGAGTGTCGCGTTCACCGCGGTCGGGACGGCCGTCGCCGGACCCATCGCGTTCGTCGCGCTGGCCGCGCCGCAGCTCGGGCGGCGGCTGGCGCGTACGCCCACCACGGCGTTGCTACCGGCGGCGGCGATGGGGGCGCTGCTGCTGGTGCTGTCCGACTGGCTCTCACGGCGCGCGTTCGCGCCGACCACGGTGCCGGTCGGAGTGGTGACCGCGTCGGTCGGCGGGGCGTATCTGGCCTACCTGCTGGTGGCCGAGGCTCGGAAGAACTGAGGAATCATCGTGGAAGAGCAACGTGCGGACAGCGGGCCGGCCGGGCATCCGGCGGGCGGAACCGGGACGGCGGCCCGGCTGCGGGCCGACCGGCTACGGCTCGGCTACCGGAACCGGGTCATCAGCGACGAGCTCACCGTCGATGTCCCAGATGGGACATTCACGGTCATCATCGGACCGAACGCCTGTGGTAAATCCACCCTGCTGCGCGCCCTGTCGCGGTTGCTGGCCCCCGAATCGGGCGCGGTGTTGCTGGACGGTAAGCAGATCGGGTCCTATCCGGCCAAAGAGGTCGCGCGCCGGATCGGCCTGCTCCCGCAGACCTCGACCGCGCCGGAGGGGATCCGGGTCGCCGATCTGGTCGCGCGCGGCCGGTACCCGCATCAGTCGCTGATCCGGCAGTGGTCGCGCAAGGACGAGGAGGCCGTCGCCGCGGCCATGGCGGCCACCGGTGTGGACGAGCTGTCCGGGCGGCTGGTGGACGAGCTGTCGGGCGGGCAGCGGCAACGGGTGTGGATCGCGATGGTCCTCGCCCAGGAGACTCCGATCGTGCTGCTGGACGAGCCCACCACCTTCCTGGATATCGCCCATCAGATCCAGTTGCTGGATCTGTGCCGGGACCTGAACCGGGAGACCGGTCGCACGGTGGTCGCGGTCCTGCACGATCTGAACCACGCGTTCCGTTACGCCGATCACTTGATCGCCATGCGCGACGGCGCCGTGGTCGCCACCGGGGCGCCCCGTGACATCGTGACCGCGGAACTGGTCCAGAAGGTCTTCGACCTGGGCTGTCGGGTGATCGAGGACCCGGAAACGGGGGCGCCGCTGGTGGTTCCGCTGGCCGCGAAAGCGGTCCGGGTGAGCTGACCGTCCGAGCCTGTCGCCTTAAGGACTATTCCATGAAAGGTGTTTACTTTAGTAAAGGTTAGGCTAACCTCAACTGTGGTCGTGTGTCCGTCGCCGGGTCGTGAGGGGGTCGGCGGGGCAGGCGAGAGTGATTCACAGCGAAGGGAGTTGCCGTGTCGGCGGCAGTGCAGAATGCCTCGGTGACCAGCGGTCCCGGATTACCGCTCACCGGTCCTCAGCTGGGAATCTGGAACGCGCAGCAGTTCGACCCCGAATCCGGCCGGTATCTGGTGGGGGAGGTCCTCGAGATCACCGGCGAGGAACCCATCGATGTCGGCCTGCTGTCCGAGGCGATCCGGCTGACCGTCGCCGAAGCCGAGAACATGCGGCTGCGCTTCCGCGATACCGACGCCGGCCCACGGCAATTCGTCGGCGACGAGCCCGCCGTCCTGCAGCCGATGATCGATCTGCGCGGGGCGGCCGAACCGCTGTCGCTCGCCCACGAGGCGGTGGCACTCGAGCGCCATCACGCGGCCCAGCGGTGCCGGGGCATGGTCGACCGGCGGCTCTACAACTACACGCTCATCCGGCTCTCCGAACGCGAGGTGTGGTGTGTCCAGCTCTACCACCACCTGATCGTCGACGGGTACAGCGCCGCGCTGCTCTCGCGCCGGGTGGCCGCGCACTACACCGCGCTGCGGCGCGGTACCGAACCGCCGAAGGCGACCTTCGGGACCATCGCGGCACTGGTCGCCGACGAGCAGAGCTACCGCGCGAGCGAACAGTTCGCCGACGACCAGCGGTACTGGCGTGAACAGCTCAGTCCCGCACCCGCACTCGACGGCCGCGGCACCGCCCTGGGCGGCGCGGTGGAACGCACCATCCGCGCCGAGGCGGTCCTGCCGGTGGAGACCCTGGACAAGCTGAAGGCGTGCGCCGAGCGCTACCGGATCACCTGGGCCGACGGGCTCATCGCCTGCTACGCGGCGTATCTGCAGCGACTCCTGGGCACCTCCGATGTGGTGCTGTCCATGCTGATGATGGGCCGGGTCGGCCGGGTCGCGCTGAGCACTCCGGTGATGGCGGTCAACGTGCTGCCGCTGCGGCTGGCGGTGCACGCCCACGAAACGGTCGGCGAACTCGGTGTGCGGGTGGCCGAAACGCTGCGCGAGATGCGCCGGCACCAGCGCTACAGTGGCGCCGACCTGGCCCGCGACCTGCGCGGGTTCGGTGCGGGCGAACTACTGCACGGAATCGGGATCAACCTGAAGGTCTTCGATTTCGCGCTCGATTTCGACGGCGCCGAGGGGGTGCTGCGCAATGTGGCCGGCGGACCGCCGGAGGATCTGGGCCTGGTGGTGACGCCCCTGCCCGACAAATCGGTGCTGCTGAACTTCGAATGCGACGCCCGCACCAACGAACCCGAGGTCGCCTACCGCCGGGTGGCGGGTCTGGTCCGGGTGATCGAGGCGTTCACCGAGTTGGACAAGGTGCAGGTCGGGGCGCTGGAACTGCTCGAGCGCGCGGAACGGAACCGGTTGCTGGACACCCGCACCGGACCGGCGGCCGCCGCCGGGAACGAATTGGTACCCGCGGCCCTGGACCGGATGGTGGCGGCGTACGCCGGCGATACGGTCCTGGTCTCGGGGTCGGTGCGCTATACCGGCGGCGAACTCGGCGCCCGGGTCCACCAGCTGGCGCGCTATCTGCGCGACCGCGGTGTGCGCACGGGTGATCTGGTGGGTGTCGCGCTGCCCCGGACCGCCGATCTCGTGCTCGCGCTGCTGGCGGTCTGGCGTGCGGGCGGCACGTATCTGCCGCTGGATCCGGAACATCCGGTGCCGCGCCTGCTGACGATGGTCGCCGACGCCGAGCCGGTACTGATCCTCACCGACCGCGAATCGGCCGGGCATTTCCCGGGCGCCGTGGCCGCACTCGACGACGAATCGGTGCGCGCGGCGGTGCGGGAGTATTCGGACGGCCCGCTCACCGCGGCCGAAACCGGTGTCGTGCGCGGCGACCATCCGGCCTATGTGCTCTACACCTCGGGTTCCACCGGTACGCCCAAAGGTGTGGTGATCGACCACGCCGCGCTCGCGCAACTGGTCGCCGGACATCGCGGCGGCCTCTACGCCGAGGCGGTGGAAGCGGCCGACGGCCGGCGGCTGGCGGTCGCGCACACCACCTCGTTCGCCTTCGACGCCGCCCTGGACCCGCTGCTGTGGCTGCTCGACGGTCACCGTATCCACCTGTACGACAGCACCGTCCGGCGTGATCCCGCCGCGCTGATCGCGGCGTTCGCGGCCGATGGAATCGAGGTCGTGGACGGTACGCCGACCCTGGCGTCCGCGCTGTTCGCGCACGGTCTGGCCGAGGTGGCGCCGCGGCTGCTGGTGCTCGGCGGCGAGGCCTGCCCGCCGGATCTGTGGCGGGAGACGCAGCGGGCCGGTATCACCGCCGTCAACCTGTACGGGCCGACGGAGGCCACCGTCGACGCGATCGGCGCCGCCGTAGCGGGCGACGAGCCGCATATCGGGTTCCCGCTACCGGGCGTGCGGGCGTATCTGCTGGACAACGGTTTACAGGCGGTCGCCGACGGGCAGACCGGCGAGTTGTATCTCGCCGGTGACGGGATCGCCCAGGGCTATCTGGGCCGCCCGGGTCCGAGCGCCCGGAGTTTCGTTCCCGATCCGTTCGGTGTGCCCGGCGCCCGGATGTACCGCACCGGCGATCTGGCCCGCTGGGTTCCCGGCCTGGGATATTTCTATGCCGGCCGGGCCGACGCCCAGGTCAAGATCCGCGGCCATCGTATCGAGATCGGCGAGGTGGAGGCCGCGCTGAGCGGTCTGCCCGAGGTCGCCGCCGCGGCCGCCGATATCCGTGACCTCGGAGGCCGGCCGAGCCTGATCGGCTATGTGGTCGCCGCGCCGGGGGTCGAGGAGCATTCCGGTGACGGGTCCGCCGATCTCGGCGCCCGGCTGCGCAACCGGCTGGCCGAACTGGTACCCGATCCGATGGTGCCGGCGCGTATCACGGTGCTCACGGAACTGCCGTGGACGGTCAACGGCAAGGTGGACCGGCCCGCCCTGCCCGACCCGGTGGAGTCCGCGGGTGGCCGCGCCCCGGCGACTCCGGCCGAACACACCGTCGGTGCGGTGGTGGCCGAACTGCTCGGCCGCGACGCGGTCGATATCGACGATGATTTCTTCGGCGCCGGTGGAGACAGCATCACCGCCATCGGCGTATGCAGCCGGCTGCGGGAGCGCGGTCTGGTGCTGGCGCCCCAGGATCTGCTCACCCGGCGCAGCCTCGGCGATCTGGCCGCCGCGGCCGAACCGGTGCAGGCCGGTCCGGACACCGAGCGGGTCGTCGCGACCCGCCCCGATTCGGTATCGATCACCCTGCCGCCCGCCACCGCCGGCGAACTCACCGCCGCGCACGGCCCGATCGCCGATGTACTGCCGCTGTCGCCGCTGCAGGAGGGGCTGCTGTTCCACGCGTTGCGCGACGGTGCGGCCGATGTCTACACCCTCACCGCGCGATTCGAACTCGCCGGCCCGCTCGACGCCTCCCGCTGGGAAGGGGCCTTCGCCGAAGTACTGCGCCGGCATCCGAATCTGGGTGCGGCGTTCCACTACGAGCAGACCGATCAGCCGGTCCAGGTGGTTCCCGCCTCCCCGCGGGTGGCCTGGCGTTTCGAAGATCTGACGGATCGGCCGTCCGCCGAGGCCGACGCCGGGGCGCTGGAAACCGCGGCCGGGGCCGAACTGTTCGATATCGGCGAGCCGCCGCTGCTGCGCGCACTGCTGATCCGGCTCACCGATACGGCGCACCGGCTGGTGCTCACCGCCCATCATCTGCTGGCCGACGGCTGGTCGGTGCCGATCCTGCTGCGCGAGATGCTCGCGCTCTACCACGGTGAACAACTCACCGAACCCGGGTACTACGGCGACTATCTGGCCTGGCTGGCCCGGCGCGATATCGACGGCGCCACCCGCCGCTGGAGCGACTATCTATCGGGCCTGGCGGCGCCGAGCCTGCTGGCCACGGGTAGCGGGCGGTCGACCGCGACCGGGCTGCGGGTGCCGGTGACCGAGGAGACCGCCGCCGCGCTGGAGGCCTTCGGGCGGGAACACCGGCTGACCATGAACACCCTGCTGCAGGGCGCCTGGTCCATGGTGCTGGCCGAACAACTCGGCCGTGACGATGTGGTGTTCGGGGCCGTGGTGTCGGGACGGCCCGCGGATCTGCCCGGGGTCGCGGGAATGGTCGGGTTGTTCAGCAATACCGTTCCGGTGCGTTTCGTCCTGGACCCGCACCGCCCGGTCGCCGAACAGTTGGCCGGATTCCAGCAGACGACGCTGGAGATGCAGAACCAGGCCTTCCTGGGCTTGGCCACGGTGGAACGGGCCGCCGGTCTCGGCCGGCTGTTCGACAGCCTCGTGGTCTACGAGAACTTCCCGAAAACCGGTGTGCAGGGCAATGAATCGCACGAGGTCGCGGTGGCCGGCGTCGCCGTGCACAGTCTCACGCATTTCCCGGTGGTCGTGACGGCGCTGCCGGGCGACACGTTCCGGCTCATGCTGCACCACGACCCGGCCGCCGTCGAGCGGGCGCCCGCGCAGCGGATGGCCGAGCGGCTCGGCGCCGTGCTGACCACCCTGGTCCAGGACCCCACCGCCACCGTGGGCGCGGTACTGCGCGCCACCCGCCACCCCGATACCCACGGCGACACGCTGGCCACCTGGGGGCCGGTGGCCGGAATCGACCCAGAGGCCGCCGCGCTCACCGCCGAGGGGGTCACGCTCACCTACGCCGAGTTCCACACTCGGGTCAACCGGCTGGCCCGCTGGCTGATCTCCCGCGATATCGGGCCGGAGGTGCCGGTCGCGGTCGCGATGGGGCGCAGCGCGGAATCGGTGATCGCGGCACACGCCATCTGCCGGGCGGGCGGGGTGTATCTGCCGGTGGATCCCGCCCAGCCCGCCGAGCGGGTGGACACCATCCTCGCCACCGCGTCCGCCGCGCTGGTGCTGACCACCGCCGCCGACGATTTCGGCACCGAACGCGCGCCCGTCGTCACCGTCGGCACTCTCGATCTGTCGGCGTTGCCGGGCGATCCGCTCACCGACGCCGAGCGCCGGGCGCCGCTGCGGCCGGACAATACCGCGTATCTGCTGTTCACCTCGGGCTCCACCGGTGTGCCCAAGGGGGTGACGGTCACGCACGAGTCCATCGTCAACACCTTCGCCTGGTTGCAGGAACAGCAGGGCTTCGCCGCCGGGGACACGATGCTCTACCGCACCCCGGCGACCTTCGACGCATCCCTGCTGGAGATCTTCCTGCCGCTGCTGGTGGGCGCGCGGATCGTGCTTGCCCGCCCCAACGGTCACCGCGACCCCTACTATCAGGCGCGCCTGATGGCCGAGGAACGGGTGACCGCGGTCCAGATGACCTCCTCCATGCTCACCACCATGACCGAGGAAAGCGATCTCTCCGGTTGCACGGCACTGCGCTGCGTGTTCACCGGCGGCGAACCGCTGCCCCCGGCCACCGCCCGCCGCTTCGCCGAACTCACCGGGGCGCGGGTGAACAACCTGTACGGACCCACCGAGGCCGCGGTCTGCATCACCTATCACGCGGCTACCGACGCCGATACCGTGACGGTGCCGATCGGGCGCCCGGCGGGCGGCGCGGGCGTGCGGGTGCTCGACGAGGCGCTGCGACCCGTGCGGGCCGGGGTGGTGGGTGAGCTGTACCTGACAGGTGTGCAGCTGGCACGCGGCTATATCCACCGGCCGGAGCGCACCTCCCACGTCTTCGTGGCCGACCCCGAGGGTCGCGGTGAACGGATGTACCGCACCGGGGATCTGGTGCGCTGGGGCGCGCGGGGCGAGCTCGAGTATGTCGGCCGCGCCGACAGTCAGGTGAAACTGCGGGGTCAGCGCATCGAGCTCGGCGATATCGAATCGGCCGTGCTGCGCCGCGGCGAGATCGCCCAGGCCGTGGTGATCCTGCGCGAGGACATTCCCGGCGACCAGCGGCTGGTGGCCTACCTGCGGCCCCGGGCGGGTGCGGCGGTGGACGCCGGCGCGATACGCGCCACGCTGCGGGAGGTACTGCCCGCGTACATGATTCCGTCGGCGTTCGTGGAGCTCGACGAGATCCCGATGACCGTCAGCGAGAAACTGGACCGTAAGGCGCTGCCGGTGCCGGAGTACCCGGTGGAGGCGCCGGCCGTCGCGGCTCCCGCACCTGCCGGTACACCGGCGGTCGCCGATACCGCGGCCGCGACCGTGGCGGGGGTGCTCGACGCGATGGCGGCGGTGCTGGGCATCGACCGGATCGGCCCGGAGGACGATTTCTTCGCCGCCGGTGGGCATTCGCTCACCGCGGTCCGGCTGGTGGGGCGGCTGCGGCGGGCGGGTCACGAGGTGGTGGTCGACGATGTCTTCGAGGCCCCCACCGCACGCGCGCTGGCCGGGCGGATCGACGGGGTGCCGGTGTCCGGTACCGCGGGCGCGGTCGTTCCCGGGCGCGACGCTCCCGCGCCGGTCTCCGAGGAGATCGCGATGCTGGGCCGCCGGCTCGACCATGTCCTGCGGCTGCGGCCCGCCGGAACCGGGACCCCGCTGTTCTGTGTCCATCCGGTGGGCGGTACGGCCTGGCAGTTCACGCCGCTGGCCCGGCGGCTGCGGGCCGACCGGCCGCTGATCGGACTCCAGCTGCCCGCACTGCGCGACGGCGATTCCGCGGCCGCGACACTCGACGACCTGGCCGCCCGCTATATCGCCACGATCCGGGAGATCCAGCCCGAGGGGCCGTACCACCTGCTGGGTTACTCACTGGGCGGCAATATCGCGCAGGCGATGGCGGCGCTGCTGGTGGCCTCCGGCGCGGAGGTCGCGTTCGTGGGCCTGGTCGATTCGCATCCGCTGGCGAACCTGGCCGAGCAGGCGGCCGGTGTCCTGGCCGACCCGTCCCGGCTCGGGGAACTGCTCCCCGAACTCCCCGCGGACGCTCCCGATCTCGCGGCCCGCATCCGCACCGCGGCCGGTGAGCTGTTGCGCATGGTGACGGTGTCGGAGACACCGCGCTACGCCGGGCCGATGGCGTTGTACGCCGCCGACCCCGGCGGCGACGACGATGCCGCCCGGGTCGCCGCCCAGCTCGCCGGCTGGCGCGCGGCCGGAGCCCGCGTCACCGCCCGCCGGTTGCCCTACAGCCATTTCGGGATCGTGACCGACGACGGCTGGGCGGAGGTCGCCGCCCTGCTCGACACCGATCCGGCGCTGCGGGCCTGAGATGCGCGCCCGCCCCAGAGACTTCGCCGCGGCACCATCCGGTGCCCCGGCGGTTCGAGAAAGAAAGTAGAACACCTATGTCGCTGTTATCCCGAAGCCGCTTCGCGGCCTGGCTACGCGCGGTAGTCGGCCTCTTCGTCGCGGTGGTCGCGGTCGCGGGCTGTAGCTCCTCCGCCGAACCCGCCGCCGAGGGCGGGACCCGGACGGTCCAGACCCAGAAGGGCGCCATCGAGGTGCCCGCCGACCCGCAGCGGGTCGTGGTGCTCAACGGCGCGCTCGCCGGTTACCTCTACGACCTCGACGTTCCGGTGACCGCCGCCGACACCCGGGTGCTCGGCGTCACCGACCGCAGCGGCAAATTCCCCCCGACCTGGACCGCCGACGCGACCGAACAGGGCACCCAGGTGGTCCCGATCGGGCAGGCCGTGAACGTCGAATTCGTGGCTTCCATGCAGCCGGATCTGATCATCGGCGGCGGCCAGGGTTTCCCCGCCAAACAATCGGTGGATGCCTACGACCAGCTCAGCGCGATCGCGCCGACGGTGCTGGTGCCCGGTGATGTCACCGGCTGGCAGGACCAGCTGAAACTGCTCGCCGACGTCGTGAACAAGGGCGACAAGGTCGACGAACTGCTCACCGCCTACAACGATCGCCTCGCGCAGGTGAAGAACGAGATCAAGGCGCCCGAGCAGAAGATCGGCTACTTCCAGTCCGCCTCCGACGGACAGCCGAAGATGATCCTGTCCAACGCCGCGCTGCCGACCCTGCTCGCCGAGCTGGGTTTCCAGGCCGACGACCAGGTGGTGGCCAAGGCCGGTAACCCGGAGATCAACCCCTCCGCCGACTGGTTCAACTTCAGCCCCGAACTGCTGACCAAGGTGCTGGATCAGAAGGCCGTCATCGTGGTGCCGCTCAGCGGTGCCAAGAGCGCCGCCGATCTCGGCAAGGATCCGATGTACGCGCAGCTGCCCGCGTTCAAGGACAAGAAGGTCTACGAACTGCCGGCCACCAGCTACCGGCCGGATTACCGCGGTGTGATGAA
Organism: Nocardia sp. NPDC049935; assembly: GCF_055586645.1. Lineage (NCBI taxonomy): Bacteria > Bacillati > Actinomycetota > Actinomycetes > Mycobacteriales > Nocardiaceae > Nocardia > Nocardia sp. NPDC049935. The sequence goes on from NZ_JBVJHV010000004.1 coordinate 205,456, forward strand.
CACCCTCGACCTGATCTCGGAGCAGTTCAAGTGACGACCCCCGCCGGCCTCCTCATCGATCTCTCCCCGTTGCGGGAGAGCCGGCGGTTCCGCTGTGCCTTCGGCGCGCGCCTGATCTCGGTCCTCGGGATCGGGCTGCTGATGGTGGCGCTGCCGGTGCAGGTCTACGACCTCACCGGGTCGAGTCTGCACGTCGCCGGGGTGTCCACGGCGATGGCGATCGCGCTGTTCGGGGGGAGCCTGGCCGGCGGCGTCATCGCCGACCGGTTCGACCGGCGCACCGTGATCCAGTGGTCGCGGTCGGCGGCCGGAGTGGCCTTCCTGGCGCTCGGCGTGAACTCGCTGCTGCCCGATCCGACGCTGGTCGTGATCTATCTCGCCGCGCTGCTGGACGGCGCGGCCGGCGGTATCAGCGGCTCGGCGCTCATGGCGCTGGTGCCGATGCTGGTGGGCCGGGAGAAAGTGGCCGCGGCGGGTGCGCTGACGACGCTCACCTCGGATCTGGGCACCATGATCACGCCGGCCATCGCCGGTGTGCTCATCGCCCAGATCGGCGTCTCCTTCGCGTTCTTCGCCGCCGCGGTGGCGACCGTGGGCACCGTCGGGCTGGTCCGGGCGATCGGACCGGCTCCGCCGCCGGCGCGGGAGATCCGCAACCCGCTGGTCGAATTGGGGCACGGTATCGGATTCGCGATGCGGCACCGCATCATCCGCGCGGTGCTGGTGAGCGGTCTGCTCGGCATGCTGGTGGCCGGCCCGCTGGTGCTGCTGCCCGCCTTCGCCGACCGCGCGCTCGAGGCCGGTCCGGCGACCCTGGGCCTGCTCTACGCCGCACCCGGCGCGGGCGCGGTACTCGGATCGCTGACCAGCGGCTGGATCGGCCGCGCGAACCGTAACGGCCTGGTGCTGCTGATCTCGCTGGCGCTCATGCCGGTCGGGGTGATCCTGGCCGGGATCTGGCCGCAGGCGGCCTGGAGTTTCTTCGGGCTGGCCGCGTTCGGCGTGGCGCGGGCGGTGAACAACATCCTGCGCTACGCGGTACTGCAGCAGAACTCGCCGGAGGATATGCGCGGGCGGATGTCGGGTCTGCTCATGGTGCAGTCGGTGACCGGTACCGCGGTCGGGTCGATGGCGGCCGGCGCGGTCGGCAATCTCGTGGAACCGGGTACCGCGCTGGTGGTCTACGGCGCCGCGGTGCTGGTGCTGTTCGTACCGGCCCTGGTGCTCATGGCGCCGCTGGCCGGTCTCCTCGCACCCGCGCGCCCGCCCGGACCCGGCGCACCCGCCGGGAAACCGCCCGGCGCGGACGCCGCCGCCACCGCGGAAGTCGCCGGGAGCCTGCCCGGCACGGGGGTGGTCCCACCGGTACAGCCCACCGGGATCGTGGACAAAGGAAAGGACGGTGTGTGATGGATCGCGCGGCCTACCGTGAACGGATCGCCGAAGTACTGGCGGGTGCGCACGGCGCGAAGGTCGGGTACCCGATCGGCCTGCGGGAAGTGGAGGTGATCCGGACCGCGGCCGTGGGAACCGGCCTGATCCGGATCACCTTCGGCGGACCGGGTCTCGACGGGTTCCACAGCTACGTCCCCGACGAGCACGTGCGGCTGATCTTCCCCGATTCCGACGGCGCCCTGCGGCTGCCCGTGCGCGACGGGCTGTCGCTGGAATGGCCCGCGCCACGGCCGATCTCCCGGGAGTACACGGTGCGGCGCCACGACGCCGCCGGTGCCGAACTCGATATCGATTTCGCGCTGCATCCCGGTGGCCTGGCCGCCGAATGGGCGAAATCGGTCGACGTGGGTACCCGCATCCATATCGCCGGTCCGCCCGGGGGCGTGGTCGTACCCACCAGTTACGACAACTACCTGTTCGCCGGTGATATCACCGCGTTGCCCGCGATCGCGCGATGGCTGGAATGGCTGCCGCGCGACGCCAAGGGCTGGGCGTTCGTCGAGATCACCGACGAGGGTGAGGAGATCGAGCTGGACCCGCCCGCGGGTATCGAGGTGCGGTGGCTGCACCGGGGCGATGTGGCGCCGGGCACCGGGGATCTGCTGGAGAAGGCGGTGCGCACGGTCGATGTGCCCGCCGGGCAGACCGTGTACGCGTGGGTCGCCGGCGAAGCCGGGCAACTGCGTCCGATCCGCAAATGGATACGCGGCGAACTCGGTGTCGGGCCGAAGGACTGCCTGATCGCGGGCTATTGGAAACACGGGGTCGCGGATTTCGACCGCGAGGAATGAGGGATCAGATGACGAACGAATCGACGACGGTATCCGATCGCGAGCGGTTCATCCGGGATGTGGCCGAAGTGATGGGCGTCGCCCCCGGGGAGCTGTCCACCGATACCAATCTGCTCGACGCCGGGCTGGATTCGGTGCGCATCATGCAACTGGTGGAGAAGTGGCGCGCGGAAGGTCACGAGACCGTCGATCCGATGCTGCTGGCCGGTGATCCGGTACTGGATTCCTGGCTGGAGGTGCTGTGCCCGTGACCGGGCGCCGCGCACCGCGCGTGCGGCGCGGTGCGCGGCACCGGGGGTCACTGCTCGCCGTGGCTCTCGGCCAGCAGCCGCCGCAGATCGCGGCGGCTGGTCTTGCCGACCCCGGTCTCCGGGAACTCGGGCACGGTGACCACCGCGTCCGGCATCTTCCAGGCGGCGATCCCGCGTCCGCGCACGAAGGCGCGGACCGTGGTGAGCGTCGGCGGGTCCGCCGGATCCAGTGGCTGGACGAACGCGCAGATTCGCTGTCCGAGCACCGGATCGGGCGTGCCGACGATCACCGCGTCGCGGATCCCGGGATGTTCGAGCAGATGTTCCTCGAGCTCCTCGGCCGAAACCTTCTCCCCGCCCCGGTTGACCCAGTCGCCGGCGCGGCCTTTCACCACGAGATTGCCGTCGGGGCGCACGGCGACGATATCGCCGGTGCGGTACCAGCCGTCCGGGGTGAAACTGCGGGCGTTGGCGTCGGGATTGTCGTAGTAGCCGCGGATCGTGTACGGGCCCTGGGTCATCAGGTTTCCGTCGGCGCCCGGCGCGACCTCCTCGCCCGCGTCGTCGACGATCCGGATCCGGTCGTACTCCGACATCGGCCGGCCCTGGGTGCCCACCACCACGTCGAGCGGATCGTCGAGGCGGGTGTAGCAGACCAGGCCCTCGGCCATCCCGAAGACCTGCTGCAGGGTGGCGCCCAGCGCGGGGCCGACCCGCTTGGCCAGTTCGTCCGGGCAGCGCGCGCCGCCCACCTGCAGCACCCGCAGGGTGGACAGATCGGGCAGTTCGCCGCCCTTCTCGGCCCGCTCGACCCACAGCCGCGCCAGCGGCGGGACGAGTCCGGTGATGGTGACCCCGAAACGCTCCACGGCCGCGAAAGCGGTCGACGGGGTGGGGTCGGGCGTCATGGCCACGGTGCCGCCCGCGTAGAGGGCGCCGAGGATGCCCGGCGAACTCATCGGGAAGTTGTGGGCCACCGGCAGGGTCGCGAGATAGACGCTGTCCGGGCCGAGTTCGGTGATCTCGGCGCTGCGGCGCACGCTGTAGAGGTAGTCGTCGTGGGTGCGCGGGATGAGCTTGGGAATCCCGGTGCTGCCGCCGGACAACTGCAGGAAGGCGACATCGGAGGCGTCGACCTCGGGCAGGTCGCCGGGTTCGTCACGGAAATCGGCGAGATCGGCGGCGCGGTCGGCGAACTCGTGATCCGGATCGTCGGTGAGCAGCAGCAGGTGGCGCAGGCTCGGGACCGCGGCGCGAACCTTGTCCGCCAGGGCCGCGTAGTCGAAGAGCTGATGGCGGTCACAGGTGACCATCGCGACCGCCCCGGCGGCGGTGCCGATGGGGATCAGTTCGGCCTCCCGGTGCGCGGGCAGGCAGAACACCGGCAGGGCGCCGAGATGGAACAGCGCGAAGATCACTTCCACGAATTCGGCGCGGTTGGGCAGCTGGACCAGGACGCGGTCGCGGGGTTCGATCCCGAGCCGGCGGAACCCGGTGGCCAGCGAGCGCGCGCGGCGGTCGAGTTCGGCGTAGGTCCAGCGATGCGATGCGTCGACAACGGCGATCGCATCGGGGGTGTTCTTCGCACGGTCGGTCAGAAGAGCGCCGAACGTTTCACCGGTCCAACACTTTTCGGTTCGGAACCGGTCGGCTTCCTCCGGCGGCCACGGTATGAAACCGGGGAGCGCGGTCGATGGCATGGGGCACCTCTTTCCGATCGGCGATCTTGTTCGATATCACACCGTAACGCTAGCTTTACGATGTAACTTCAGGTTAGGCTAACCTAATGGGCACGAAGCAATGGGGCGAAGGGGTCATCGTCACCGGAGCCGCCGGGGGGATCGGCGCGGCAATCGCCACCGACCTCGCGGCAGACTCCCCACTCGTCTCGCTGTGGGACCGCGACACCCGGGTTCACGACACCGCCGACCGGATCGGCCGGCAGCACGAGAACACCCGGACCCGGGCCACCACCATCGATCTCACGGATGCGGCGGCGGTCGCGCGGGCCTTCGACAAGTACCTCGCCGAGTTCGGCGCACCCCGTGTGGTGGTGCACGCCGCGGGGGCGATGATCGGCGGTTCCGCGCTGGACACCCCGGCCGAGGAATGGGTGGCCTGCCTCGCCGTGAACGCGAGCGCCGCGGTGTACGTCGCCCAGCGGGCGGCCCGTGAGATGGTCGCCGCGGGTGGCGGCTCGATCGTCGTGGTCTCGTCGAACTCCGCCACGGTGCCGCGGGTGAACCTCGCGCCCTACGGCGCGGCGAAAGCGGCCGCCACCGCCTACGCGCGGTCGCTGGCGCTGCAGGTCGCCCCGCACGGTGTCCGGGTGAACGTGGTCTCCCCGGGCTCGACCGACACCCCCATGCTGCGCGGAATGTACGCGGACTCCGGCGACCACGGACTCGGTGCGGACGCCCGGACGAGCCTGCTCGACGGCGATCCCGAGAACTACCGGCTGGGCATCCCACTGCGGCGGATCGCCGAACCGGCCGATATCGCCGCCACGGTCCGCTTCCTGGTTTCCGACGCCGCGCGCCACATCACCATGCACGATCTGCGGGTCGATGGCGGCGCAACGCTGGATATGTGACACGAGAGGATGATCATCATCAACGCCGAGTATTCCGCGGACACCGCGGATCCCGCCTTTGTCCTGTCCCGGCCGCAACGCACCGTGACCGCGTCGGCCGGGGGCCGTGTCTTCCACAGCGCAGCCGTTGCCGTCGCCCAACTCCGCGCCCGCCGGGTCACCCATATCGTCGGCGCGCTCCCGTTCACGCCCGGCGCCCCCGCCGCGCTGTGGGCGCCGGACACCGTCTCGGTGACCGACGGCCCCCGCACGCCGCGTCCGGTGACCGCGCCCGAGATCGCGGTCACCGAGCAACTGCCCGAACCGGAGGAGCACGTCCGCCGGGTCGCCTCGGCGGTCCGCCTGCTCGCCGATCCGGCCCATCCGCTGCGCAAGGTGGTACTGGCCCGCCGGTTGCGGGCCCGGGCCGATCGGGCGGTGCGCGCCGCCGATCTGCTGGACCTGCTGGTCTCCACCGATCCCGCGGGTAACGGCTACCTGGTCGACCTGTCCGCCGCGGGCGGCGTCTACACCGGACGCCACCTGGTGGGTTCGAGCCCGGAGATCCTGGTGCGGCGGATCGGGTCCGAGGTCACCAGTCATCCGCTCGCGGGTTCCGCGCGACGTGTTCCCGAGGATCCGGTGGCCGACCGGATCGCCGCCGAGTCCCTGCTGGGCTCGGCCAAGGATCAGCACGAGCACGGCTACGTGGTCGACCATGTGGCGAGCGTGCTGCGCGACCGCTGCACCGATGTACACACCCCGGCCACCCCGGATCTCACCGAGACCCCGGCCATGTGGCATCTGGGCACCACGATCGGTGCGACGGTATCGGCGGCGGGCCCCTCCGCGCTGGAACTGGCCGCGGCCCTGCATCCCACCCCGGCCATCTGCGGTACGCCCACGGCGGCGGCCGCCCGGCTGATCGCCGAACTCGAGGGCGAGCGCGGTTTCTACGCGGGCGCGGTCGGCTGGTGCGACGCCGACGGCAACGGTGAATGGATGGTCAGCATCCGCTGCGCGGAACTGGCCGCCGACAACAAGACCCTACTGGCGTACGCGGGCGGCGGCATCGTCGCCGAATCCGATCCCGGCGACGAACTGGCCGAGACCACCGGCAAACTCCAGCGCGTCCTCGGCCCGCTCGGTGTGGCCGGCCGGCCCGCCGCCGTGCCCTGACCTCGAACACATCGCTACTGCGCCCGGGCCCGCCGGTTGTCCAGAAGACCGGTGGGCCACAACAGATGAGGAGTCCTGGCCATGCCTATGCAGCCGATCGCACCGTACGCGATGCCGTCGCTGGACGAGGAGATCACCAACCGGGTGTCCTGGAGACTCGACCCCGACAGATGCGCTCTGCTCATCCACGATATGCAGAACTACTTCCTCACCGCCTACCAGCAGGATCAGGAACCGGCGCGGACGATGATCGCCAATATCGATCGTCTGCGCACCCTGTGCCACGATCTGGGTATCCCGGTGATCTACAGCATGCAGCCGGGCGATCAGCATCCCGACCGGCGTGGGCTGCTCGCCGATTTCTGGGGCACCGGAATGTCGGACGGGCCCGATACCGAGGTCATCGCCGAACTGAAGCCCGAAGAGCACGATATCCAGGTCACCAAATGGCGGTACTCGGCGTTCCAGCGCACGGATCTGCGCCAGCTGCTGGGCTACCGCAACCGTGATCAGCTGGTGGTCACCGGCGTCTACGCGCATATGGGCTGCATGCTCAGTGCCGCGGAAGCGTTCATGAACGATATCCACGCGTTCCTGGCACACGACGCCGTCGCCGATTTCAGCCGCGAAGAGCATTCGATCGCGCTCAAGTACACCGCCCGCCGCTGCGGCATGGTGCTGAGTACCGAACAGATGCTCGAGCAGTTGCAGTCCACCCCGGTGCGCTCGGGGGCCTGAACACGGCGTCGGTGCGCCCGGATTCCGCCGGGCGCACCGGCCGGGTCGACGTGTTCAGCCCGCCGGCGCGCGGTCGGTCAATTCACCGGAGCGACGCCAGGATTCGCGTTCCGCCGCGAACGCGGCATTCTGGCGCGCCCGGAAGGTCTCGATGGATCCGGCGTTGTCGTCCAGGAAGCGGCGGTGCTCCGCCAGCCGGAATTCGCCGGGGGTCGTGCGCAGTTCGCCACGACCGGCCGCGAAATCGGCCCGCAGCTCCAGGAGTTCGGCGGCCTCCACCGGATACCAGCGGATACGGTCGAAGAACCGCAGCAGCCAGGGGGTCTCGGTATCGGTGCGCCGGCTCCACACCTGGGTGGTGCGGCCGACGAACTGGTAACCGCCCGGGCCCTCCATCCCGTAGATGCAGAGATACGCGCCGCCGATCCCGACGGCGTTCTCCGGAGTCCAGGTGCGGGCCGGGTTGTACTTGGTGGTGACGAGCCGGTGCCGGGGATCGGTCGGGGTCGCCAGCGGTGCGCCCAGATACACATCCCCGAGCCCGAGGACCAGATACTCGGCCGCGAACACCGTATCGAAAACGTCGTCGACGCTGTCCAATCCGTTCATCCGCCGGATGAATTCGATATTCCACGGGCACCACGGGGCGTCGGCGCGCACCCCGTGCATATACCGGGTGATCGCTTCCCGGGTGGCGGGATCGTCCCACGACAGCGGCAGATCCACCGTCCGGCTGGGTACCACGAGATCATCGGCGGCCGGGAGTTCACCTTCGGCCTCGACCAGCAGGTCCAGGGCCGCCGCGGTGCGCAGGGCCGCCGGATCCAGGCGGATCTGCAGGGAGCGCACACCGGGGGTCATCTCGGTGATACCGCGTTCGCGGCCCGCGAGCAGGCGTTCGTGCAGGGCGTGCACCCGGGCCCGCAATTCGAGATCCAAGGTCATCTCGCCGTATTCGACGAGGATGCCGTCGTCACCGGCCCGCCGGTAGGTGACGGCCGTACCGTCGGCGGTCTCACCGCGCCGCAGCACGCCGTCGTCGCCGTCGCCGCCGGAGGACAGCACCACCGGCCAGTCCGCCCGCCGGGCCGCACCGAGTTCGCCCGGTGAGGCGCTGCGATCGGCCCGGACGGCCACGAAACGGACCGTGTCGCCGGGGCACAACTGGCCGAGTTTCCACAGCTCGGCGGCGGTCACGGTCACCGGGCAGACGAATCCGCCCAGACTGGGCCCGTCGGGGCCGAGCAGGATCGGGGTGTCACCGGTGAAATCCAGTGCGCCGACGGTATAGGCGGTGTCGTGGATATTCGACGGATGCAGCCCGGCCTCGCCGCCGTCGTCGCGGGCCCAGCGGGGTTTGGGCCCGATCAGCCGGACCCCGGTGCGGTCGGAGTTGAAATGCACCTCGTAGTCGGTGTCCAGCAGGGTGTCGATATCGGCGCGGGTGAAGAACTCCGGCGCCCCGTGCGGGCCCTCGGTGACGGCCAGCTGCCACCGCCGGGTGAGTACCGGCTGCTCCCCGCCGGGTACCGGTCCGGTGGGCGGTCCGGCGGCGGGGTCCACCGGCAGGGCGTCGCCGGCGGCGAGCGCGCGGCCCTGCACCCCGCCGAACCGGCCGAGGGTGAAGGTGGCCGCGCTGCCGAGATACGCGGGCAGCCGCAGCCCGCCCGATACCAGTACGTAGCAGCGCATACCGGGCCCGCGCACGGTCCCGATATCGAGGGTCGCGCCCGCGGGTACCAGGATCGGGCGCCACATCGCGGCCGGGCGGCCGGCCACCGTGACCTCGACCGGCGCCCCGGTGACGCAGACCCAGGTGGGTTCGGCGAACCGCAACGCCGGACCCGCCATGGTGCACTCCAGCCCGGCCGCGCCCTCGGGGTTGCCCAGTGCGCGGTTGCCGAGCCGGAAGGACAGATCGTCCATGGGCCCCGACGGCGGCACCCCGACGTGCCAGTACCCGGTGCGGCCCGGCCAGTCCTGCACGGTGGTGAGCAGACCGGGCCGGACAACGGTGACCCGCGGGTCGGCGGGCGTTTCCGGTGTGCGCTGCGGCGCCGCCGCCGGGGCGGTCATCGCGTCACCACCATGCGCACCGGGGTGGGGTCGAAACCGTTGCAGGGGTTGTTGATCTGCGGGCAGTTCGATACCAGCACCAGGGTGTCGATCTCCGCGCGCAGCGAGACCGTCTTCCCCGGCGCGGACAGCCCGTCCACGATGCCCAGCGTGCCGTCGGCATCCACCGGCACGTTCATGAACCAGTTGATATTGGACACCAGGTCGCGTTTGCCCATACCCCATTTCGCCGCCTCGAAGAGGAAGTTCTCCACGCAGGCGTGCTGGTGGCGGGTGTGCTGTCCGTAGCGCAGGGTGTTCGACTCCTGTGAGCAGGCGCCCGCGACGGTGTCGTGGTTGCCGACCTCGTCGGCGACGACCGTCATCAGTTCGGTGCCCGCATCGGTGCGCAGCACACTGCCCGTGGTGAGGAAGATATTGCGCTGCGCGGTGACGGTGGCCTGCGCGCTGTAGCGGTCGGTGTGGTCGGCGGCCGAATACAGCAGGCAGTCGACGGCCTGGTTACCGTGCAGGTCGATGATGTCGAGACGTTCTCCGGCCCGGACGATCGCCGACCACGGCGCGCGGGCCGGCACGGTTTCGTCGAGGACCACGGTCGCGGTCGCGGCGTTGCTCATATCCACTCCTGTCGAGTCCGGGCGGCCGACCAGGCCTGTTCGGTGTTGTCCACGGCGCGCCGGTATTCCGGATCGCGGTTGAGCGCGGTCACATCGAGGTGATCGCCCGGCCAGGCCACCAGGTCGAGGTCGGTGACCGGGGCGTCGTCGAGGGGATGGGCGGTATTGACCACCAGCACCGTGACCGGCAACTGGATCAGCAGTTCGAGGTAGCTGCCCGCCCCGGCGGATCCGGTCGCCGTGAGGGCGCCGTCGCCGCCGACGCGCACACCGCGGAACAGCGAGAGGGTCGCCCCGATATCGCGGGTGGTGAGGTCGTATTTCATGGCCGCCCGCGCCAGGAGTTCGCGGCCCTGCGGTCCGGCGCCGCACAGCGCGTCGTGACGGCCCGAGGTATCGGCGGCCACCGTGGCCAGCACCCGGCCCTGGTCGGACAGCAGCGGATGCCCGTCGCCCAGGTAGGCCTGCCACGGCACCTTGACGGTATCGGCGATGTTCAGTCGCTCCCACGGCGCCTCGGCGCGCAGCAGGTACAGATGGGCGCAGGCCGCGCCGTGCGGGTCCGCGATCCGTAGCCGGGTGCCGCGACCCAGCACGGTGCCGATATAACCCTCGGCCGGCAGGCGCACGGTCCAGGTGGTGTCGGCGGCGTCGACACCTTCGGGCAGATCCGGTTCGGCGGTGGCCGTGGCCTGGGCGCGGGCGTGTTCGCGGGCGCCGGCCGTCGAGGCGGTGGTGGATGTCATCGTCTTTCCTTGCTCGTCGGTGGGCAGGACTTGCCGTGGCGGGCTTTTCGAGCCGTCGGCGCGGATCGGTCAGCCGTGCTGCGGGATGGGTTCCGGCGTCGGGGCCGGCGCGGGAGTCGCGGGTTCCGTTGCGGCGGAATCGACGGTCGTGGGCTTCGGGGTGGCGGCTTCCTCCTCGGCGGGCCGTGGCCGCTGCACCGCCAGGACCACCAGGAAGGCGACCAGCGAGGCGAGGAAGCCCAGGAAGGTGGGCCAGCCGTCGAATCCGGGACCGATCAGCGAATTGTCGATGTAGAGCACGGTGTTGGGGACGCCGTACATGGTCGGGGTGAGGGCGAACAGCACCAGCCGGACGCCGAGCCCGACCACCATCGCCGCCACCGCCGCCGCCGTACTGATCCGCCGGGTGAGGTGGGCGGCCACGAACGGCACGATCAGCCCGGCCAGCATCAGGTCGAAGGCGAGGGTGAGCAGGATGCCGGTCTGCGGGACCTCGACCGCGAAGAAGATCGCGACCGCCGCGACCGGAATCATGGTGAGCCGGACATCGCGCAGCAGGGTGTCGCGCCCGGCGGCATCGGTGCGTTCGGTGCGGCCGGCGATATTGCGGGTGGCCACGGCGGCGGTCCCGAGGATGGCGCCGTTGGCGGTGGAACAGGACGCGGCGACGATCGCCGAGAGCACCAGGATCGCCAGTCCGGCGGGTGCGTGCTCGTCGAGCAGGGCCAGCAGCCGCGGGCCGCCCTCGGCATCGACGATATCGGTGGTGGCCAGGGCGACCAGGGCATACGGGATGCCGACGATCGCGGTACCGGCGGCGCCGGCGAAACAGGCGCGCCGGGCGGTCTCGGGGGAGCGGGCGGAGAAGATGCGCTGCATGAAATCTATGGCGACGATATCGCCGATACCGAGGGCGATGAGTGTGGCCCAGTTGATGGCCGCGCCCTCGGAGGTGTTGCTCAGCTGGCCGAGATCGAAGGGGCCCATCCCGTCGGGAATGTGGATCCCGTAGGTCGATCCCACCCAGATCAGCAGCGCGAGCGAGCCGATGATCGTGATCACCATCTGGGCCAGCGCGGTGTAGGCGTCACTGAACATTCCGCCGGTGACGGTGTAGGTGAGCACGATCGCCACGATGAGCAGAACGCCCGCGGTATAGGGGACACCGAGGAAGCGTTCGAACAGGTATCCGCCCGCGACCAGGTTGCCCGCCAGCAGAATGCAGAAGCTGAAGATCATGAGGATGGAGGCGGTCAGTTCCACGCCGCGTCCGTATTTGATCCGGTAGAAGTCCGGCAGCGTCAGCAGGCCCATCCGGTTCATCGGCTTGGCGAAGAAGATCCCGGTGAGCAGTAGGCACAGGCCCAGACCCAGCGGTAGCGAGGCGCCCGCCCAGAAACCCAGGGACCCGGACAGATCCGTATTGCCCAGGGTGGCATTGGAATCGACGGCCTGACCCATGAGCCCCGCCGCGACCAGCGGTAGGCCCAGGGATCTGCCGGCGACGAGGAAGTTGACGCTGTCGCCGTCCACTTTGCGCGAAACCAGCAGGCCGATACCGATTACCGCGAGCACGCTGATCGCGATTCCGAGAATGATCATGGCCGAGGCCCTTCGATCCGATACGAATATCTATCGACTGAAAGTTTTCCTGGACGGCGAGACGTCGTGGTGACGGTGATGTATCCGTATCGGGATCGCGCGTAACGTCTGCGTTGCCGATATTTCTGTCAAGTGACAGAAATATCTCCGAGGGCTCGCCGGCGTCGTCGGGAAGAATGGGCGTATGACCCAACTCGGTCCGGGCCGGCCGCGCTTAGAGCCGCGGCGCCGTCAGGGGCACACGCCGCGTGCCGAAATCCTCGACGCCGCCGCCGAACTCTTCACCACCAGGGGTTACGGCAACACCTCCACCCGGGCGATCGCCGAGGCGGTGGGTATTCGTCAGGCCTCGCTGTACCACCATTTCGCGGCCAAGGACGATATCCTCGACGCCCTGCTCGGTGAGACCATCGCGGCGGCGGTGGAACTCGCCGGACTCCTGCGCGACCGCCCGGAACCGGCCGCGGTCCGGTTGTACGCGCTGGCCCGCTTCGATCTGGAGCAACTGTGCGCCGCGCGATGGAATATCGGAGCCCTCTACTTCCTGCCGGAGCTGCGCGGCGACCGGTTCGCGCGGTTCCGGTTGCGCCGCGATCACCTGCGGGAGGGGTACGAGGCGCTGGCGGCGCGGACGGTGGCCGAGGCGGGCCCGGCCGGGGTCCGGGGTGCCGAGGTGCTGCCGTTCCGTCTGGTGGAGACCGTGATCAATATCCGCAGCGATCAGGGTGGAGTATCCGCCGAGGCGCAGCGGGTGATCGCCGATGCCGGGTTGCGGGCGCTGGGCTGGCAAGGCGACCTCGGCGTCCTCGCCGCCGAGGCGGAGACGCTGACCGGACTCATCCGTGCCTAGCGAATATCCGGGCAGGTGGACACCTCGGTGGGCTCGCGAAACTAGAACGTGTTGTAATTCACGGGCGGGTTCGCGTGAGAGGAGTCGGGACCGTGTTCGCGTTCTTCACCAGGGAGGGTGAGCAGTACCTGCCCACCCCGATAGCCATGTCGAGTTGGAGCCCGACCCAGGTCAGTGGGCCCGCTGTCTGCGGTCTGCTGGCCCGTGAACTCGATACCCGGTCGCCCGGACCGGAATTCGTCCCGGCCCGATTCACCGTCGACCTGTTCCGGCCCGTCGTCGACGAGCCCGCCACCTTGCGCAGCGCGGTGGTGCGTGAGGGTAAGCGGATCTGTGTGGCCGACGCCGAATTGATACAACGCGGGGAGGTGCACTCCCGGGCGACCGTGGTGTACCTGCGCACCGGTGAGGCGCCCGAGGGGCAGTTGTGGCAGCCCGAGCGTTACCTCCCGGTCCCCGACGCTCCCGATACCTCGGAAACCGGTGCGCATCCGCTGTTCAAGAGCGGAGACGGGGAGTGGACCAAGGATTTCGCCGCCACCCAGAACGGCGAGCGCAAGGCGATGTGGCAGAACATGCTGCCGGTGGTCGCGGGGGAGATCGCGACACCCTTCCAGCGCGCCGGGATGGCGGCCGACGCGGCGAGCCTCATGTCGAATTGGGGGACCGCGGGCGTCGGCTATATCAACTCGGATGTCACCCTGACCCTGGCCCGGCTGCCCGAGGGATTCGGAATCGGCATGATCGCGCGGGATCACATCTCGGCCGCGGGAATCTCGGCCGGCGCCGTCACGCTCTACGACCGGTCCGGGCCGCTCGGTTCGGCGGTGGTGACGGCGCTGTCCAACGCGCGGCGTCAGGTCGATATGGGGCGCTACTGACCCCGGGGCGAGGCGGGGGAGGGTCGTGGCCACGGCCGCGCCTCCCGGACCTCCAGATCGGTGTTGAAGCGCTGTAGATAGGCCGCGAAGGTCTGCACGTCCTCGGCGCTCCACTCGTGCAGTACCCGGTCCAGGGCGCTCACGTAGTAGTCCCGGTCGGCGCGGACCCGCCGCTCGCCCTCCTCGGTGATGCGGAACTTGCGTGCCACCCCGCCGCCGGGGTCCGGAATGCGCTCGACCAGATCGGCTTTCATCATGGCCGCGGTCTGCCGGTGCACGGTCGAGGCGTCCAGCCCGAACGCGTCGCTGAGTTCGCCGATCGACATGGGGCCTTCGATTCCGAGGCGGCGGAGCACCAGGTAGGCGCTGCGTTCGAGATGGTCGGGCCGGCGCAGGTGGGCATTGAGGCTGTGCCGGCCCAGCAGCATGGTCTCGAATTCGATGCGCTCGGTGTGCTTGTCCATGGCGGGTGTCCTGCTCGTTTCGTCTACCCGGACGGCCCGCGGACCGTCCCGCGAGTCGTTATACCATGCACCCGGAACTGTGTTGCATCCTACACATTATATGTATGGTGCAAAACATAGGCGGCAGGTGCCGACGCGGGTCGCGGACCGCCGTGATCAGTTCCCGTGGCCGGTCGCCGCACGCCGCCGGGCCCGGCGTTCCACGAAGAACTCCGCGGCCCGGGCCACCGCGTCGAGCACGGGTTCGGGTTTCCAGCCGAGTTCCCGTTCGGCCTTGCCGTGGTTCATCCGCGACATCACATGCATGAGATTCACCGAGGTCGGCGTGAATTGCGTATCCCGCCCGCGCATTCGCGCGGCGGCGGTGACCAGCCCGGCGGCCGGATACAGCAGCGGCAGTGGGACGGCCACGCGCGGCGGTGTGCGGCCGACCGCCTCCGCGGCGGCGGTGAGCAGTTCGGCGCTGGTGACGAAGCGGTCCGACACGATATAGCGTTCACCGGCGCGGCCGTGCTCACCCGCCAGGATCAGCGCCCGCGCGGCATCGTCGATACCCACCGACTCCGCACCGGTACCGGCGAATCGGAACGGCAGCACCCCCAGCGCGGCGGCGGCGACGAACGAACCGTGCGGTGTGGGCTGCCAGTCGCCGGGGCCGTAGGTGTTGGCCACGCACAGCGCCACGGCCGGCAGGCCGCGTTCGGCGGCGTAACGCAGCACCAGATTCTCCGCGGCCACGCGCGACCGCACGTACGGGCCGCCCAGGCGCGGCCAGTCGAAAACGGCGGTCTCGTCGGCGACCCCGCCCGGCCGGCGGCCGATGGTGGCGGCCGAACTGGTGAAGACGAACCGGTGCAGGTCGGCGCCGAGGGCGGCGTCGAGCACATGGCGCAGACCGGCGATATTGGTCCGGAACAGCGGTTCGGGATCGCGGAGCCACGCCCGGGTGTCCACCGCGCAGTGATACACCACATCGCATCCGCGCATGGCGGCGCGTACGGCGTCGTCGTCGAACAGATCGCCGTAGTGGAACTCGACGGGCAAATCCGCGAGCGCGCGGATATCGCTGGTGTGCCGCACCATGACCCGTACCCGGTCGCCGCGGTCCACGAGCAACCGGGTGAGTCGCGACCCCAGGAATCCGCTGGCTCCGACCACCAGTTTCGCCGGTTGTGCCATTCGGCTCGCCTCCTGTTCCGCGGGGTCCGGGTACGAGTCTCGCAAGCCCGGCGGGATGCGGTCCACGGAATCGAACAAATAACCGGACAATAGTTCGGACAGTAGTCCCGCAAGGTGGCTCCGGTCTCGGCGCGCGGCGGCCGACAGCCCCGTCGTGAAGCGGCGCGCCGACCGGCGGTTCGGTGTTCGGCGCGTCGGCTCCGGGTGGGCGGGGTACGGTTTTTCCCGGAACATCCCGTTCGGTGGCGTTGCCGCGATACGCCGAGTAGTCGGATACCGGCTGGTCCTCGCAGGTCGCGATGCCTCACCGGGCACAGTGCGATCTGAAAGGACTCGTCCATGGCGATCGACACCGGCGGCGGAACCGTGACACGTGACAACGGCCTGCCGGGCGGAGCAGGAGGCAGACGGACGGGGCGCGGCCTCGACCGGCTGGTCTTCGGTATCACCTCGATCGGGGCGGTGGCCTTCGTCCTGTGGGGGATCATCGACCAGGAGAGCCTGGCCCGGGTGGCCTCCAACGCCCAGTCCTGGGTGATCGCCAATACCGGCTGGATGTTCGTCCTGGTCGCGACCTCGTTCGTCGTCTACGTGGTGTGGCTGGCGCTGAGCCGCTACGGCAAGATCCCGCTCGGCGCCGACGACGAGACGCCGGAGTTCCGGACGGTGTCCTGGATCGCCATGATGTTCAGCGCCGGTATGGGTATCGGCCTGATGTTCTGGGGCGTCGCCGAACCACTCACCCATTTCACCTCCCCGCCCCCGGGCACCGCCGAGGCCGGTAGTCCGCAGGCGGCCGAGGTCGCGATGGAGACCACGCTGTTCCACTGGACGCTGCATCCGTGGGCCATCTACGCGGTCGCCGGTCTCGCCATCGCCTACAGCACCTTCCGGCGCGGACGCTCGCAGCTGTTCTCCTCGGTGTTCCGTCCGCTGCTCGGGCGCAACGCGGACGGCGTGGGCGGTAAGGCGATCGACATCATGGCGATTTTCGCGACCCTGTTCGGGTCGGCCGCCTCGCTCGGGCTCGGGGCGCTGCAGATCGGCGCCGGGTTCGAGTTCAACGGCTGGGTGGACGCCGTCGGCAAGGTCGGGCTGGTGCTGGTGATCACCGGACTCACCATCGCGTTCGTCCTGTCCGCGGTGTCCGGTGTCGCGCGCGGAATCCAGTGGCTGTCCAATATCAATATGGTGCTCGCGGTGGTGCTGGCGATCTTCGTCTTCGTCGCCGGACCCACCCTGTTCATGCTGAACTTCCTGCCCACCGCGCTCGGTGACTACATCGCCGACCTGCCCACCATGGCCTCGCGCACCGGTATCGCCGGTGGCGAGGAGATGGAGAAGTGGCTGTCGGTGTGGACGATCTTCTACTGGGCGTGGTGGATCTCGTGGACCCCCTTCGTCGGGATGTTCATCGCCCGGATCAGCCGGGGCCGCACCATCCGTCAGTTCGTGGCGGGTGTGCTGCTGGTGCCCAGCCTGGTGAGCCTGGTGTGGTTCGTGATCTTCGGCGGCGCGGCCATCCGGCAGCAGACCGATACCCACGACCTCACCGAGGCCGACGGCAGTGTGAATCCCGATTTCGCGCTGTTCCACCTGCTCGACGAGTATCCGCTGACCTCGATCACCACCGTGCTGGTGATGATCCTGGTGGGTATCTTCTTCGTCTCCGGCGCGGACGCGGCCTCGATCGTGATGGGCACGCTGTCCGAGCGCGGCAGTATCGAACCGTCCCGGCTCACCGTCATCTTCTGGGGCACGGCCACCGGCGCCGTCGCGGCGATCATGCTGGTGATCGCCGATTCCGACGATCTGGGCGGGGCGCTCACCGGGCTACAGGCGCTCACCACGGTGGTCTCGCTGCCGTTCATGGTCGTGATGGTGATGATGTGCGTTTCGCTGTATCGCGATGTGCGCAGCGATCCGATCATCGTGCGCGCCAACCTGGGCGTGGAACTGGTGGAAGGCGCGGTGCTGCAGGGTGTGGAGCGGCACGAGGGCGAATTCGAACTCGTCACCTCGCCGATCGAACCGATCGACGAGGACGACGAGACGGTGCCACGCGACTGAGCCCGTATCGCCTGCGAACCGGTCCATCCGCACCGCGCGGATGGACCGGTTTCAGTAGCGGCGACCCCGGAAATCGAGACAGGCCCGGCCGGGTGCGGCCGGGGGCTGCGGCCGCGGCGCGCGGTTCTGCGTGGCCTCGATGTAGATGGTCAGGCCGGCGCTCAGTTTGCCGGCCAGGGCCTCGAGCTGGTCGGGGGTGAGGGACTCGCCGAAGGCCGCCGCGGCGAGAAGTCGTTCCCGTACCTGTTCGAGATTGAGCCGGGCGAACGGGATGGGGGCGAGTTCGGGCATGGAGGTACCGTACCCGAGTTCGAACATATTTTCGATAGCCGAGACAGGGCTTCCGGCGGCTCGGGGCGTGTGTCCGGTCAGTGGTGAGGCGGGACGGTGAAGGCGCCGGCTCGCGCGGCCAGGGCGGCGGTTGCGGCCGCTCGATCCGGGAGCCGTGGGTCCGGTGGGGTCCGCAGTAACGCCAGTTCGTGGTACACCGGTGCGGTCGCGGCGATCAGTAGTGCGCGGGCGTCGACCGGCGGTGTGAGTTCGCCGCGCCGGATCGCGCGGTCGACGACGATCCCGGACTGGGTGTAGCGGTCCTCCCACAGCCGCCGCAAAGCCCGGGCGGCCTCCTCCGAGCGGAAGGAGACCGCGATCAGCGCGGCCGCGATCGACGGCCGCTCGGTCAGCGAATCCTGGATCTCGTGGTTGAGCGCCGCCAGATCGCCGCGCAGTGACCCGGTGTCGCGGGGGTGCCAGTCGATATCGGCGGCGGCCGATATGACATCGGTGATGAGGCCGCCGACATCGTGCCAGCGGCGGTACACCGTGGTCCGGTGCACTCCGGCGCGCGCGGCGACCGCATCCACGGTGAGGGCGTCGTAGCCGTGTTCGGTGAGTTCGGCGTGGACGGCCTCGAGTACCTGGGCGCGGATTCGGGCGGTCCGCCCGCCCGGGCGGGGCGCCGGGTGGGGGGTGTCGTCCGGGGAGTGGGAGGTCATGGTCGGAGATCCTGTTGCTCGCGGCGGTGCGGTGTGGCACCATGCTAATGCAACAGTCGTCGCACTAGTGAGGTAGCCGATGCTCATTCGAAGCGTTCCCGCAGTCCTGCGGTCCATCGCGGCCGCGCCGTACTCGAATGCTTCGGAGAGTGTCCATGCCCACCCAGATCACCGCGCTCGCGGTCGGCAAATCCTTCAACGGCCGGCCGGTACTCGATGAGGTGACCTGTTCGCTCGCCGCGGGCGAGCGCACCGGGATCATCGGTGAGAACGGATCCGGTAAATCCACCCTGCTGCGCCTGTTCGCCGGCCGTGAGCGGCCCGATCGCGGCGAGATCGTCGTCCGGGCCGACGGCGGAATCGGCTATCTCGCCCAGGATGAGCACCTGCCACCCGAGATGACCGTGCAGCAGGTCGTCGACCGGGCACTGGGTGAACTGCGCGCGCTGGAGAACCGGATGCGCCTGCTGGAGGCCGCGATGGCCGCCGGTGACGAATCCGCGCCGGCCGAATACGGCGAGCTGACGGCAGTATTCGAACTACGCGGCGGTTACGACGCCGACGCCCGGGTCGAACGGGCCCTGCACGGTTTGGGCCTGGGGCTGGTGGCCCGTGACCGTACGGTCGGCGGACTCTCCGGCGGCGAACAGGTCCGGTTACGGCTGGCCGCGGTATTGGCCGCCGGCCCCGAGGTGCTGCTGCTGGACGAACCGACCAACCACCTCGACGACGAGGCACTGACCTGGCTGGAAAACCATCTGCGGACCCGTCGCGGAACCACGGTGACGGTCTCGCACGACCGGGTGTTCCTCGAACGGGTGGCGACCTCGCTGCTGGAGGTCGACGCGGACCGGCGGCGCATCGTCCGATACGGCAACGGCTACAACGGTTTCCGCGCCGAGAAGGCCGCGGCCCGGCAGCGCTGGGTGCAGGCCCACGCGCAGTGGGAGGCCGATATCGACCGGCTCCGCGACACCGCCGCCACCACGGCGCGCCGCGTCGCGCCCGGCCGGGCGATGAAGGACAACAACAAGATGGCCTACGACCGGGCGGGCGGCCGCGTGCAGCAATCGCTGGCCGGGCGGGTCCGCAATGCCGAGGAACGACTGCGGCGCCTGCTCGCCGATCCGGTTCCGCGACCTCCGGAACCTTTGCGTTTCACACCGGCACTACGCACCGGGAAAGCCGGCGGCGTCGTGCTCGACGCCCGCGATATCGCCGTCGAAGGCCGGCTCGCGCCGACGAGTATCACGCTCGCCCCGGGAGACCGCGTGCTGATCACCGGACCCAACGGCGCGGGCAAGACCAGCCTGCTGCGGGTGCTCGCCGGTGCCCTCGCGCCCGGGCACGGCGTCGTCACCCGGCGCGGGCGGGTCGGATACCTCGCCCAGGAACCGCCGCCGGCCGAACCGGGCCAGACCTTGCAGGAGGCTTTCGCGCGCGGCCGGCCCGGTGATATCGAAGGGCATACCGAACAACTGCTCTCGCTCGGGCTGTTCACCCGCGCACAGCTCACCGCCCGGGTCGCGGAAATGTCCACCGGGCAGCGGCAGCGGCTCGCCCTGGCGCGGCTGGTCCGCGAACCGTGGGAGGTGCTGCTGCTCGACGAACCCACCAACCATCTCGCACCGGAACTCGTGGAGGAACTGGAGACAGCGCTGTCCGATTACCCCGGCGCACTCGTCGTCGTCAGCCACGACCGCCGGCTGCGGGCACGCTGGCACGGCGCGCGCCTCGAGATGCGCGCACCCGCACCGGCCCGCTGAGATCCGCCGCCCTCCGTCCCGCATCCGAAGGAGCCCATCGTGCCCGACCTCGTCCCCGCCGATCCCACTGTCGTGCACCCGATGCCCGGACAACCCCGGGTGGTGCTGTTGAAACCTCTTGTCACCTCACCGTTGATCGAGGTCGGCGAGTTCTCCTACTACGACGACCCCGACGACGCGACCGCGTTCGAAACCCGCAATGTGCTGTACCACTACGGACCGGAGAAGCTGATCATCGGCAAATTCTGCGCGCTGGGCACCGGGGTGCGGTTCATCATGAACGGCGCGAACCACCGGATGGACGGCCCGTCGACCTTTCCGTTCCCCACCATGGGCGGATCCTGGTCGGAGCATTTCGATCTGCTCGCCGACCTGCCGAACCGTGGTGACACCGTGGTCGGCAACGACGTCTGGTTCGGCTACGGGACGACGGTGCTGCCCGGAGTCCGGATCGGCCACGGCGCGATCATCGGGGCCGGGTCCGTGGTCACCGCCGATGTGCCCGATTACGGCATCGTCGGCGGTAATCCGGCCCGGCTGATCCGCACCCGCTACGCCGAGCCGGATATCGCGCGGTTGCTGGCGGTGGCGTGGTGGGACTGGTCGCCGGAAGATATTACGGCCCATATCCGCAGCATCATGTCCGGTACGGTGGCCGACCTCGAGGCTGCGATCGCGGGGCCGCGATGAGCTGTCAAACTGGATCGTATGACGAACGCCGCTCAGGACGACGTAGAGCACGAAGGCCGGACCGTAGGTGTGACAGCAGCGCTGCTGGGGGTTACCGTGCGGGCTCTGTACCACTGGGACGAGATCGGGCTGGTTCGCGCCTCCGCGCGGACCACCGCGGGCTACCGGCTCTACACCGGTTCCGATATCGCCAGGGCGCGGCGCGTGCTCGTGTACCGGGAACTGGGAGTGGCGCTCGACGAGATCGGTGAGCTGCTCGACGCTCCCGCCTCGGCGATCGATTCGCTGCGCCGTCAGCGGGACCGGGTCCGCGCGTACGCCGCGCGGCTGAACCGGACCGCCGAGGGGCTGGACCGGCTGATCGCGGCCCGGGAGGAGGGCATCCTGCTCTCGGACGAGGAAGAGGCCGAGATCTTCGGAGATCACTGGGAACCCGAAGATCTCGCCGAGGAGGCGCGGGGCCACGGGGGTGATCCGTCCGGGCCGGCCTGGAACTGATCGCCGCGGCGGACGCTCAGCCGATGACGGCGTTCATGATGGTGCCGGCGCTGGTCGCGATGACACCGCCGATCATGGCTCCGGCCACCATCTTCGGTGATTCCAGACCGCCGCCGGACCATTTCTCCCAGGCGAATTTGCCACCGGCGTAGATGATCGCGCAGATCCCGGCCAGCAGGACGAACCAGGTGAGGTACCGGACCAGTTGCAGGAATTTATCGGAGATGGGCGGAGCTTCGGGGGTGGGGTTGCCGATTTGCGCCAGCGTATCGGTCACGGCGGCCAGTATCATCTCGCAGCTCACTTGGGTGTTCGGGGCGGGCGGGAACGCACTCGCATCGTAACCGCTCGCCGGGACGGTCGCAGTAATCCCAGCTCCGGGCCGGGATTCGGGTCACCAGCGGTTATAGCGTGAAAGCCGCTGCGCGGCAAGAACTTGCGTCGCGGCGGTACCGGTCTGGATGATGGAGGGGGGCCGTGCGCCCCTGAGGTTGTCGGCGAGGGAGCAGACGGTGAGCATCATCGCGGCGTCATTCATGGACGCAGTTTCGGTATACGCACAGGTCACGGATCCCACCCCGGAGCCGCCGCCGCTGGCGGACAAGATCATGCAGTTCGTCCGGTACGCGACCTGGCTGGCCATTCTTTCCGGAATCGTCAGCATCGTCTACGCGGGCGGGCGATTCGCCTGGGAGAAATGGTCCGGCAGTGGTCTGCAGTCACCGAAGATGGTGGCCGGGGCCATGATCGGCGGTGTGGTCGCCACCAGCGCGGGCACCATCATGAATACCGTGCTGGAGATCTGAGAACGGCCGCGCCGACCGCGTCGGCAACCTTTCGGCTACCCTGGGCGTATCCTGCGATCAGTCCTTCGATACGCGATGATCAGGGAGTATGCCAATGGGCGAGGCCCGGGCCGCGGCAACCGGTGATCTGCTACGAGCGCTGGAAGCCGACCGCCTCCGATTGACCCGGCGTTCGATGCTGGGTCTGCTCGCGATGGCGGGGCTGACGGCCTGCGGGAGCGGCGAGGACGACAGCGATATCCCGCCGTCGGGAACGCCGGCCGATCGTCGCGCGGTGGCCACCGACGCCTATGTCTTCGGATATCCGCTGATCCTGCTGGCCATGATCCGCGGCCGGGCGCTCGAATACGCGGCCGCCAATCGCTTCCAGCACACCTCGTCGCTACCCGCCGCCAGCCAGCGCACCGTCCCCCGGATCGACCTGGACAACCTGTACTCGGTGGGCTGGCTGGACCTGCGGGACGAACCGGTCCTGTTCCGGGTACCCGAGATCGAGGACCGCCGCTGGGCGATGCAGGTTCTGGACGCCTGGACCAATACGGTTTCCTCGCCGACGATCGTGGATCCGGGGGCCGGACCGGACGCGAAAGCGCCGTTCACCTACGCCGTGACCGGACCGGGCTGGTCGGGGACACTGCCGGACGGCGTCGTGGAGATCCGCGTCCCCACCGCCGATGCCTGGTTGTACGGGCGAATAGAGGTACGCGGGCCGTCCGATGTGCCCGCGGTGCGGCGAATCCAGTCGGAATTGCGGCTCTCGCCGCTCAGCGCGTGGAATACCCCGGCGGCCTCGGAATCCGATTCGATCCCGGAGAACCAGGATTGGTCGGAGTCGGCGACCCAGGACAGGGTCGAACAGATGCCCGTCCGCGAATTCTACGAGCAGTTGTGCGACCTGATGGTGGACAATCCGCCCGCGCCGGAGGACGAACCGGCGCTGCGCCGTTTCGCGACGATCGGGATCCGGCCCGGAGGCGAGCCGCAGGGAGTGAGTACCGGTGAGCTGGGCGCCGGCGCCGATGCCGCCCGGAAGCGGATCATCGCCTACGTGGACCCGGGCAGCCAGCTGCGCAACGGCTGGGTACTCGATACCAATGTGGGCAGATACGGCACCAACTATCTGCTCCGCGCGACCACCGCCTACCGGGGTATCGGGGCGAACCTGGCCGTCGTGATCGTGTATCCGGCGCTGTTCGACGAGGCCGACGACAACGGCATGCCGTTGGATTTCGTCCTCCGGTTCGAACCCGGGCAGACTCCGCCGGTGGCCACCTTCTGGTCACTCACCGCCTACGACTCGCAGGGATTCCTGGTGCAGAACCCGGCCGGAATCCAGTCCGTCGGCCATTGGGAGGCGCCGCAACTCGCACCGGACGGCTCACTGGAGATCGCGGTGCAGGCCGCTGATCCGGGGTCCCGGGTACCGCGGACCAACTGGCTGCCGATCCCGGAGCAGGGGCAATTCTCCCTGCTGCTGCGCATGTACAACCCGGACGAACGAGTGCTCGACGGGCAGTGGTCCCCGCCGCCCCTGGTACCGCGCTGACCTCACCCGCTCAGATGTTCGCGCCCTTGTCGCGGTTACAGCCGCGGCACAGGATCTGCAGGTTCGCCGCGCTGGTGGCGCCGCCGCGGCTGAGCGGGATGATGTGGTCGAACTCCAGGTAGTGGCTCTCCCCGCATTCCACACAGCGCCCGCCGTCACGCTGCCACACCTGCGCCTTCACCTCCTGCGGGATACTGCGCGAATCCCGCTGCCCGGGGGCCAGCACCAGCCGTTTGGCGATCCGAAGCGCGCCTTCCAGCGCGGCGGCGAGGTAATCCGGATCGGCGGCGGCGAACAGGGCGCCGCCGCGCGCCGAGGTCGCCGCGACCACGACCGTGCCGTGCTCGGCCGATACCGAGACGATTCGCGACCACGGGATCTCCACCCCGGCGCCCGGGCCGACGAACCGTAGCTTCTTCGTGCTCACGATCAACCGGCCGTCGGTGTGTTTGGGCCCGCGGGCCAGCTCCCGGATATGGGTGGCGTCGATATCGAGGTAGACCAGTTCCTCGGCGTCCAGATGTAGATCCGGGGTGTGAATCGAGGGCAGCTCGCCTTCACGCAGGCGTGAGAGCTCCCGGCCGCGCGCCATCCGTGCCCGCAGCTCGTCGATCATCGGGCCGCGCAGGCCCAGTTCGGAGATCGCGTACTCGACCTCGTCGAATTCCTCGGCCGAGATCTGCCCGTCGGCGAAGGCGAAGGCCACCCGTCGCTCCACATACTGCAGGGCTTCCGGTTGCAGGGCGGCGCGGGCGGCCGCGGCGTCGATCCGCTGATAGCGCAGCGACGCCCACAACTCCGCCCAGTCGGCGCCGTGTGGACCCGGCCCGCCGAGTATCCGCGCCGCGCGAGTATGCCAGTGGACGAGGAATTCCTCGGTCTCCGCGGCGCAGGTCGCGCAGGGGTGGTGCCCGCCGAACATCCGCCGCCGGCGGCGCGCGCCGCACCGATCGCAATCGTGGGGATGCGGCCGCGCCGACGGCCGGGATTCGGCGGTCCATCGATCGCCGTCCCACCACCGCAGCACAGTGGGATCCTCGGGGTCGCGGTACCAGTCGGCGCGCCCGGAGCCCGGCGGCGGCGGCGGGAGCGGCGCCGGTTGCGATCCGGTGACCCGTCGCAGCGATACCGTGCCCGGTGTCCGCCGGGCCGGGATCTCACCGGCGAAACGATCCCAGGGTGCGGCCTGGACCGGGACTCCGGGCGCTTCGTCGAGTCGGTAGTGCGCGTTGCCGGGATGCATCTCGGCGTGCTGCCGTGCGGGCTCGGCCACCGGCCCCGGCCGTTCGGTCGCAGGGGCGGCGGCCCCCTGCCGGGGGTCGCGGGCCGGCTCGCCGCCACGCGCCGGCCCGGTCAGCACGGCGGTTTCGTTATCCGGGGCTCCCGGTGCGTCCTCCCGCACTCCGTGCCCGTTCGCTCGCGGCCGCCCGGGGGGCGCGCCGGCGCGCCGGGCGGCCGCCGGCGAATCGGATTCGTCCTCCACCTCGATCCCGAATTCGGTGATCAGGCCCGCCATTCCGGTGGCCCAGCCCTGGCCGACCGCCCGGAATCGCCAGCCACCGTCCCGGCGGTAGAACTCGCCGAACATCATGGCCGATACCGATTCCGAATCGGCGACGGTGTACACCGCGACCGGCCCGTCGACCGCGTGCACGGTGACGCGGAGGTCGCCGACCTGGGCGAAGGTCGCCTCCTCCAGTGATCCCGACACCACGATCCGGTCCACCTCGGATTCGGTGCGCGGCAGCGAGACGCTCAGCCGCGCCGTACCCGGCGCCGGATCCTGGTCGAGGGTCACGGCCTGCGAGATATGGCGCGGCGCGTTGTAGAACACGAGATCCCGGTCGCCCCGTACCGACCCGTCCGCGTCCAGCAGCAGGGCGTGCGCGTCCACCGCATGTTCGGACCGCCAGGAAATCACCACGGCCAGAAGAGATGTCGGTATCGGCGTATGGGCGCCCTTGCTCAGTTCCATCGCCGTCGAACTATGCCATGTGGCGCCGACACGCCCGCAGGCGCGCAGGTCATCGCATTGTTCGAGGTGGATGCGGCAGAGTTGTGCCATGACCGATCCGGGGCAGCCGGGAGCGAAACGTCCGGCGGGCAGATCGGGCGCGCGGCGCGTGCCCACGCCCGCCGATGTCCTCGCCGCCGCCCAGTCCGCGGTGGACGCCGCGCAATCGGCGGCGGGGCAGGCGCTCGAGGCCGCCCAGCTGACGGCCGGGACGGCCTTCGATACGGCGGTGCGGCTGCCGCCGGCCTCGGCGCAACTCGCGGCGCAGCTGCCCGATCTGCTCGACAATCTCGCCACCGCCATCGACCGGCTCAACGCCACGGTCGACCGCCTCGATCGCACGCTGGCCCTGGCCGACCCCGCCTTCGCCGCCTACGACCGGTTGCTGCCCCGGCTGGAGGCGCTGATCGCGCTGGGGGAGGACCTGTTCGGCGCACTGTCCCGGCTTCCCGGGGTGGGCCGGCTGGGCCGCATGGCCGGTCTGTCGGCGCCGGAACCGCCCGCCCCGGATCCGGACCCGCCTCGCAAACGCCCCCGCCGCCGGTCGTGACGGCACGAGGGGTCAGCGCGGATCGAGCGTGCTGCCGTTGTACGGGGTGTCGTGGGACGTGCCGTCGTGCACCGGCCGGACCCGCACCTGTTCGTCGTCGAAGGTGATCTGCGCGTTCCTGCTGGCGCTGAGCAGGATCAGCACCAGCTGATCGGCGATCCGCTCGGCGATCTCGCCGGTCGGATAGCGTCCGAGCACCCGGATACTCGGCCCCACCGTGCCGGTGCCGCGGTCGTAGTCCCAATTCCCGCTGCCGGTGGTCACCGCGAGCCGGGCGACCACCTCGACGGCACCCGACCCGTCGTTCGGCCCGCGCTCACGCACCGGTTCGGCGCCGATCTCGATGATCTGGTCGGCCCGAAGCCAGTTCCCGCCATGTGTTTTCACCCAGAGCTGTGCCATCGCTCCATTGTCGCGCCGTTCGCCGTATCGAGCCGCGCGTTTACGCCCCCGGTTCGCGACCGGCGGGCGCGGTCGTGCTCACCCCGCCGCCGGTAGGTCCGCCGTGGGCAGTGCCGGGCCGGGTGCCAGGGCCCGGAACACCGCGGCGGCCTTGAGCAGCATTTCGTCGTATTCGTCCTGGTCCACCGAATCCAGCACGATCGCGCCGCCCGCCCCGATCTGCCATTCGCCGCGGTAGCGCACCGCCGTGCGGATCACGATATTGAGATCGGCCGTCCCGCCCGGGCCCAGGAAACCGATCGTCCCCGAATACACACCGCGGGCCCGGGTTTCCAGTGCGTCGATGATCTCCATGGTGCGCAACTTGGGCGCGCCGGTCATGGAACCGCCCGGAAAACAGGCGCGCAGGCAGTCGACGACCCCGATATCGGCGCGCAGGACGCCGCGCACGGTCGAGACCAGCTGGTGCACCGTGGAATAGGTTTCGGTCGCCAGCAGCCGGTGCACCCGCACACTGCCGGTTTCGCAGACCCGGCCCAGATCGTTGCGGAGCAGGTCCACGATCATCACGTTCTCGGCGCGGGTCTTCGGATCCTCGGTGAGGCCGCGGCGCAACCGTTCGTCGATCTCGGGATCCGGGTCGCGGCGGGCGGTGCCCTTGATGGGTTTCGTCTCGACGGTGCGATGCCGATCGACCTTCAGGAACCGTTCGGGCGAGGAACAGGCGATCTCGAGATCGTCGAAGCGCAGGTAGGCGGAATAGGGCGCGGGGTTGGCGCGGCGCAGCGTGCGGTAGACGTCCAGTCCGCCGGTGGTGGCGGCGGCGGTGAGCTGGTCGGTCAGCGTGATCTCGTAGGACTCACCGGCCTGCAGCGCCCGCCGGCATTCCGCGATATCCCGCAGGTAGCGCGCGCGGCCGCGGGCCAGATGTTTCTCGAGCACGGCGCCGTCGAGCGGCACCGCGATCGGCGGCGGGTTGGTCCAGGTGGGCACCGCGTCGAGGATTTCCGCGGTGGCGCGCAGCCATGCGGTACCAGCGCCCGCGGCTTCGGCGCCCGGTCCGGTGAGAGCCAGCAGGTGGGTGCGGCCGGCCAGGTGGTCGACCACCACCAGCCGGTCGGCGAAGAGCCACTGCGCGTCGGGTGCGGCCGCCCGGTGCGCGGCCGCGCCGCCACAGTCGGCCTTCACCTCGTACCCCAGGTAGCCGACATAGCCCCCGGTGAAATCGAAGGGCAGGTCCGGGGTGGTCGGCAGGGACCTGGCCCGTAACTGCTCGTCCAGGTAGTCCAGGATCGTGCCGGACACTGTTCGCCGGCCGCCGGAGCCGGTCACGGTGACCTGCCCGCTGCCGACCCGGTACCGCACCACCTCCGCGAGCGGTCCCGCGGCGTCGCCGAGGAACGAGAAGCGGTCGAGACCCGGTTCGACGTGCTCGCTGTCCAGCCAGAACGCGGTGGGCGACGCGCCGTACAACCGGAGGAAGGCGGCCTCGGTGTCGACAGCGCGTTCGAGCAGCTGGTGCTGGAGCGTGAGAGAGAAGGACATCGTGGTCAGAACCCTACGCCCGGCCCGGGCGCCGAACTGTTGTCGGTTGCCCGCAGTTCGGAGCGGCGGGTGGGGCACAATGTCAGGCATGTCTGTTGCGCAGCCGGTAGGCGTGGATCGTGAGCACGTCGACTTCACCGTGGTCGGGAACTGGATGGATGAGCGGGGGCTCTCCGGTGGTGAGTTCCGGGATGTGAAGACCCTCGGTGGGGGCACCCAGAACATCATGCTGCGCTTCACCCGGGACGGGCGCGACTACGTCCTGCGCCGCGGCCCGGCGCATCTGCGCCCGAAGAGCAACGAGGTCATCCGGCGCGAGGCCCGCCTGCTGGGCGCGCTGGCGGGCACCGACGTCCGCGCGCCCCGGGTGATCGCCGCCGAACTCGACGAATCGGTCCTGGGCGCGGTGTTCTACCTGATGGAGCCGATCGACGGTTACAACCCGCAGACCGAACTCCCGGAGCGTTTCGCCGGCGACCCCGAGGCCCGGCGGCAGATGGGCCTGTCGGCGGTGGAGGCCATCGCCCGCCTCGGAGCCCTCGACTACCAGGCGCTGGGCCTGTCCGATTACGGCAAACCGGAGGGCTTCCTGGAGCGCCAGGTGGGCCGCTGGATGCACGAACTCGATTCGTATTCGTCCCACGAGGGCTATCCGGGACCGGAGATCCCCGGCCTGAACGATGTGGCCGACTGGCTCGAGCGCAACAGGCCCGCCGAGTGGACGCCCGGCATCCTGCACGGCGACTGTCATCTCGCCAACATCATGTTCTCCTATGAGCGGCCCGAGGTCGCGGCGCTGGTGGACTGGGAGATGTCGACCATCGGCGACCCGCTGCTGGACCTCGGCTGGCAGATCGCGACCCGGCCCGAACCCGGGACCTCCGGCGCGGCCCTCATCGGCAAACTGGGCGAGGCCGGCGGGCTGCCGTCGAGCGCGGAGATGATCGCGCACTACGGCAAGTTCTCCCAGCGCGACCTGAGCGCGGTCACCTGGTACACCGTGCTGGCCTGTTTCAAACTCGGCATCGTGCTCGAGGGCACCTACGCCCGCGCGTTCGCGGGGAAGGCGCCGAAGAAGGTCGGCGATTTCCTGCACGCCAATACGCTCGAACTGTTCGCGCGGGCGCGTGGACTCATGGAGTGAGAACAGGTTTCACTCTCGCGAGGTTGTCGCGGGGGTGCGCTCCGCGTCGGAGTGCGGCCGGCCGGGAGGTCCCGCGGTCGCCTTCGGGTGGGCCCGTCGGTGGGCATCGACGGTGGAAGCGGACGATTCGATAGTGATCTCGGCGGTGGCCGGCGACGGAGATTCCGACGCCGGCCACCGTGCTGTGGTCACTTGACCAGTTTCGCCGGACAACTTCCGACAATCAGTAGAACGTGTTCCAGTTCGTATCGTACTGTGGAGACTGTCACATGAAAGCCCGCGCATGCGAGAGGTCGGACACGAATGAAGACGAAGGGCGCGATCCTGTGGGGGATCGACGAGCCGTGGTCCGTGGAGGAAATCGAACTCGGCGACCCGCGCGCCGGTGAGGTGCAGATCCAGCTGGAAACCGCCGGAATGTGCCATTCGGACCATCACATGGTCACCGGTGCCACCCCGATGCCGTCGTTCCCGGCCATGGGCGGTCACGAAGGCGCGGGCGTCATCACCGAGCTCGGCCCGGGCACCCCGCCCGATCTGGCGGTCGGCGATCACGTGGTGCTGTCGTTCATCCCCGCCTGCGGCCGCTGTCCGGCCTGTGTATCGGGCAATATGGCGCTGTGCGACCTCGGGATGGGCCTGCTCTCGGGACAGTCCGTCAGCGACGGCAGCTACCGCATCCAGGCCCGCGGCAAGGACGTCATCCCGATGTGCCTGCTGGGGACCTTCTCGCCGTATATGACGGTGCACTACAGCTCGGTGGTCAAGATCGACCCCGAGGTCCCGTTCGAGGTCGCCTGCCTGGTCGGCTGCGGTGTGCCCACCGGTTTCGGCTCCTCCACCCATGTCGCCAACGTGATGCCCGGCGATACCGCGGCCATCGTCGGCATCGGCGGTGTCGGGATGAGTGCGCTGCAGGGCGCCGTGCTGGCCGGGGCGCAGAAGGTCGTCGCCATCGACCCGAACCCGTGGAAACTCGAACAGGCGAAGAAGTTCGGCGCCACCCACACCTACACCAGCATGACCGACGCGATCATGCCGCTGATGGAGGCCACCGAGGGGCGGATGGCCGACAAGGTCATCCTCACCATGGGTGAGATGGAGGGCGAGTACATCGAGGAGGGGCTGATTCTCACGGCGAAGGCCGGCACCCTGGTCGTCACCTCGATGGGCCGGATGGACGCCTTCGACGTGCGGATGAACACCTTCCTGCTCTCCATGCTGCAGAAGACGGTGAAGGGCTGCATCTTCGGCGGCGGCAATGCCCGGCAGGACATCCCGCGGCTGCTCTCGCTGTACAAGGCCGGCCAGCTGAATCTCGACGATATGGTCACCCGCAGCTACTCCCTGGAGGACGTGAACCAGGGGTACAAGGACATGCTGGACGGCAAGAACATCCGCGGCATCATCAAGTACACCGACGCGGATCGCTGATCCGCCGTCTCCCGGCCGGGCGGTCCGTCCCGGCCCGGGAGGCCCTGGCGGCCCGTGATTCGGGCGGCTGCCGGACGGCCCGCCCGGTCTCGTAATGTCGAGGTGTGCGCGCACTCGAGCAGATCAAGCAATGGCCGGTCCGGCACGCCGCGGCCGGCGTCGTCACCCGGGACGGCCGGGAATCGGCCGGTGATCCCGACCGCGTCTTCCGCCTCGCCTCGGTGACCAAACCCCTTGCCGCCTACGCGGTGCTGGTGGCCGTGGAGGAGGGCGCGATCGAACTCGACCAGCCCGCCGGCCCACCCGGATCGACGGTCCGGCATCTGCTGGCGCACACCTCCGGCGTCGCCTTCGATACCACCGATATCCTCGCCGAACCCGGCGCCCGCCGGATCTACTCCAGTGCCGGCTTCGAGATCCTGGCCGATTTCGTCGCCGCGAACACCGGTATCGCCTTCCCGCGGTACCTGCGTGAGGCCGTATTCGAACCGCTCGGCATGACCGGGTCCGAACTCACCGGTTCGGCCGGTCACGGCGCGCATTCCACCCTGGCGGACCTGCTGTCCTTCGCCTCCGAACTGCTCGCGCCCCGACTGATCTCGCCACAGACCCATGCCGAGGCGGTCGCCGTCCAGTTCCCCGGCGTCGGCGGCGTACTGCCCGGATTCGGTTCGCAACGGCCCAACGACTGGGGCCTGGGTTTCGAGATCCGCGACGGCAAATCACCGCACTGGACCGGAACGGCCAACTCGCCACGGACATACGGTCATTTCGGGCAATCGGGCACCTTCCTGTGGGTGGATCCGGCACTCGATCTGGCCTGTGTCGCGTTGAGCGACGAGAATTTCGGCGACTGGTCGCGCGAAGTATGGCCCCCGTTCAGCGATTCGGTGATCGGGGAAGCGAAGCTCGCGCGCAACACGGGGCGATAAGTAACACGTGCAACACCGGGCACTCGAGTACACTCGGGCAACGCCTTTTCGACGGACCGTTGGGGAAGACGAGCATCGTCGAAACCGGAGGTGTACGTGGTGCGCGCATCGAGTCGATACGGGGAGGCGACGGCGGGTGTGGTCTATATCCACTCGTCGCCCACCGCGCTGTGCCCGCATATCGAATGGGCTCTCGCGGCCGCCCTCGGCGCACCCGCCAGCCTGCGCTGGACCGCCCAGCCCGCCGCCCCCGGTCAGCTCAGAGCCACCACCGACTGGGTCGGCCCGGTCGGCACCGCCTCGCGTCTCGCGCAATCACTGCGCTCGTGGCCGGTCCTGCGCTTCGAGGTCACCGAGGACCCCAGTGAGGGGGTGGACGGCGAACGCTACAGTTTCGTCCCGTCCCTCGGCCTCTGGCACGGCTCCACCAGCGCCAACGGCGATGTGATGGTCGGCGAGATGCGTCTGCGCGCCATGCTGCGCGCCGACGCCGAACTCGGCCGCCACGCCGCCTACGATCTGCCCGCCGAAATCGATCGCGCCCTCGGCACCGCCTGGGACGAGGACCTCGAGGTCTACCGCACCGGCAGCGAGGGCGCGGAGATCACCTGGCTGCGCCGCGACGTCAGCTGACGCGGGGGCCTGCAGCCGGGCTATCGGCCTACCGCTGTCCCGGCCCGCTGCGCCGGCGTCGCTCGGCCCGATCCGAGACGATGCATATGCGGCCGAGTGCTGCGAGATAGGCTGTGCGCTATTCGCTCTCATGATCGCTGATCAGCGGCTGGGCGGGTACAGACGCGTAGGGGGAGCTCGCAATGACCACATCCGCGGATGCGGTGATCACAGACCTCGGCACAGTAGGCACAACGAGGTTCACGGTGGCGTTGACCGAGCGGCCCTGGGAGCTGGATATCGATACGATCGCCGTATCGGTCGGCAGCCAGCTCGGGTCACTCGGGTACATCCTGCGCGATCAGTATCCGGATGCGGCATGGAACCTGATCACCTACGAATTGATCGACGCCGACCATCCCAGGTTCTTCGCGCTCTCCCCGACGCGGCCGGAGCGGGCTCTGTTGGTCAACCCCCGCCGGCTCGGTGGCGATAGCCACGTACCCGATTCCTTGCAATCTGCCGTCCGGCAAGCGATCCGGGTCGCCGCCGAAGGCGCGACGCGGTCGCTGGGGCTGCCCCTGCTCACCACCGGTATTCTGGGCCAATCCAGCTCTGATGTCGTGCCGGTCATCGTGGGAGCCGCGCTCGAGTACGCAGTCGACGAAACACCGGACCAGCTGGAGTCCCTCGTATTCTTCTGTCGCAGGGCGGACGAAGCGGAGGCCATCACCGCTGAGTTCGCCCGCGTGCGACCACCCGCGGTCAGTGAACTGGCGGGTGGGCTGTCCAGCGATCTGGTCGATCCGAATATCGGGATCCCGCTCGGTCGTGACCAGCTCGGTGTCGCACCCTACGTTTCCATGCTGGCCACGGTTATCGCCGATCGGCAGACACCGCTGCCGCTGTCGGTGGGCGTATTCGGCGCGTGGGGCTCCGGCAAAAGCTACTTCATGGCCATGTTGCGTGACCGGATCGGCGAACTCGCCGGTTCCGAGGCGCGCTACTGCTCCGAAATCGTGCAGATCGGTTTCAACGCCTGGCATTACACCGACAGCAACCTGTGGGCCAGCCTCGGCGATGAGATCTTCCGCCAGCTCGCCGGGCCCGATCCGAGTGGGCGTGAGCGGGCGGAGCTGATCCGGCGGGAACTGGCCCGGCGCGTCGACGAACGCAGACAACTCGAGATCGCCACGGCCGAGGCCGGTGAAGTGGCCGCCGAGCTTCGTGCCGCTGTCGAACGCGCGACGGCAGCCCGGCAGAACTCGGTGGGCGATCTACTGACCGCGCTCCGGAATTCCGATATTTTCCGTGATCGGGTCGAGGAGCTGTGGCGCCACTTGGGGGTAACAGATCAGGTCGCCCAGGCCCGGTTGCTGTCGGATGAGATGCACGGCACCCTGACCGAGGCCGAAGCCCTGCGGCGGGCCCCGGCCGACCGCCGGGGCCGGCTCGCGCTCGCGGGGGCGGCGGCGGTGCTGCTCACCTGTCTGCTGCTCGTTGTCGTCGCTCCGGCGGTGCGCCAATGGCTGACCGGGTTGGCGGGACTCTTCGGCGTGCTGGCCGGAACCGGAATCGCCCTGCTGGTCCGGGCGCGTACCGGGTTGCGCACGCTTCATGATTTCGCCCAGGACCTGCACGCCGGCATGCGTGATGCCGCGGACTCGGCAGTGGCCGAACAGATGTCGGACACCCTCGACCGGCTCCGCGCCGCCGAGGCGGAACAGAGCGTGGCGCAGGCACAACTGGACGAGGTCGTGGTCCATATCGGTGAACTCGGCAGGCAGCTGGCCCAGCTCGGGCCGGGGCGGCGGTTGCACAGTTTCATCGCCGGTCGCGCCGGCAGCGAGGACTACGCGGGCAACCTCGGTCTCATCTCGACGGTCCGCAAGGATTTCGAACAGCTGGTCGCGCTGATGGCGGAGTGGCGGGACAGCGAGCAGGAGTGGGATCGGTCGCGCCGCCCGGTGGACCGGATCGTGCTCTACATCGATGATCTCGACCGGTGCCCGCCCGCCCAGGTGGTCGAAGTCCTGCAGGCGGTCCATCTGCTCCTGGCATTCGAGTTGTTCGTGGTGGTCGTGGGAGTGGATCCCCGGTGGCTGCTGCGCTCGCTGCGGACCGGCTATGCCGACCTGTTGTTCTCCGTCGAGAACGGCGAACCGGACGAGTTGCGGAGCAGACCCGAGGACTATCTGGAGAAGATTCTCAATATTCCCCTCGTTCTGCCTGCCGTGTCGGGACCCGGTCTGGAGAGTCTTTTCCGCTCGCTCATCAGGCCCGACGCTCTCCCGCCCGCCGCCGGCGAGCCGGCTGCCGAAACCGCTCGCCCCGCGACCGGTGGCCCCGCAGCGCCGGAAACCGGTGCACCGGAGGGTTCCGCCGGTACCGTTATCGGGGGCACGATCCAGTCGGCTCGGATCGAATCGATCGTCGCCGAACCCGGGTCCGAACTCGACGCCCAGCAGCGTGCCGGGGTCACGGCGGCACCGCGCCCGCTGATCGAAGCGGAGATCACGATCCTCGCGGCGCTGGACGAACTGATCGGCGCGCCCCGCGAAGCGAAACGTATTCTCAACCTCTACCGGATGGTGCGATCGACCCGGGACCTGTCGGATGCTTCCCGCTTTCTGGGGCTGGACGGCGGGCCGGGCGAGTACGAGGCGGTAATCGTCCTCTTGGGCCTGCTGACAGCCGGATCCCGCGTACTCGGCGCCGTCCTGGACCGGATCCCCGAGCCATCGGAAGATATCGCCGGTGGCCTGGCCCACCGGATGCCCGATATCCCACTGGACCGCTTCGTCGCGGACCTCGAGCCGTACGGGGTCGGGGATCACTGGGCCAACCGGGTCGTGGGCCGCATACCGGAGGGCGAACTCGCGCAATGGCGCCGGTTGCATCGCGGGCTCGTGCGGGTCAGCGGGGCCACCGGGTTGACCGATCTGAGCGAGTTGCTGCTGTGGCTGCCCCGGGTGCGGTGGTTCTCCTACGTGCTGCCGACGGCGGACCGATAACCGCCGCGCCGGCAGTGCGGGCACGGAATCGCCTGGATATGCCGCGCAGTCAGCTCATCGGCCCCGCGGTCCATCCGCTCGCCGCCAGCACCCGCGCCAGCTCCCGCCAGCGGCGGTGCCGGTACCGGAAGATCAGGTGGACGAACAGCCGGATACCCGCGCCCCGCCAGCCGTCCTCGACCTCGACCTCATCGGTGTAGCGGCAGCGGGTTTCGCCGAGCGGGGTGAAGGTCAGCCGATGGTTCCAGACCCGCACCGGCCCGCCGCGCTCGTTGGTGTAGATCTCGGTGTCGTCGAGATGGACCAGCGTCAGCCGGTGGGTCCAGGTGGGCAGGATGCCGAACCACCACAGGCGCGCCGATCCGGATGTGCCCGGCGCGAGGGTGTCCGGGAACTCGAGCCCCGGAACCCGCAGCACCGGGGAGACGACGAATTCGAAGAGTTCCGGGCGCCGGGCCAGCAGGCACGCGTCCCGGGCGGGAAGGGGAAGTTCGGTCGACAGCGTGACCTTGCTCATCGACCGATCATGGCCGACCGGACGACGCCGGGCAACAGCGTCGTGTCCGCCCGTGGATGCCGAATCGATGGGAAAATCACGGCACAAGCCTCGGGCAAGCACAGACCCGGGTCCGGCGGAAGGCATACCGTGCCCAGCGAATCCGACCGCACCGCGAGAATCCCCCCACGCTGGTTCGTCGTCTCGGCGTGGCATATCCACCGCGCGCTGTATCGAGTGACGTTCGGGCGGATCGGGTTGTGGGCTCCGAAGGACGCCACCCACTGGGGGACCATGCGGCTCACCACCACCGGGCGCCGATCCGGTCGTGAGCGCAGCGTCCTGCTCGGCTACTTCGAGGACGGTCCGAACCTCGTCACCCTGGCGATGAACGGCTGGTCCGACGGCGAACCGGCGTGGTGGCTCAATCTCCGGGAACATCCCGAGGCGAACGTCGAACTCAAGGACGGGGCACGCGCGGTGCGCGGGCGGATCGCCGAGGGCGCGGAGCGGGCCCGGCTGTGGGACCGGTGGGGGGAGCGGATGGACGATCTGGACGCCCACGCCGCGCTCCGCTCTACCGAGACCGCTGTCGTCGTCCTGGAGCCGCGCCCCTGAACGCCCCGGCAGGCATAGCGGTCACGATGGGACAACGACACAGATTCGCGACCGCGCTGCCGGGCCGGGTCGCGGACGCTCTGCTCTACCTTCCTGAGCATGGGCAGTGTCCTGGGCGATCTGTTACCCCTCGCGGTCGGCGTGGCCATCTCGCCGATCCCGATCGTGGCGGCGATCCTGATGATCCTGTCGGCGCGGGCACGCGGTGCCGGTCTGGGGTTCGCGGGTGGCTGGGTGGTAGGGATCGCGCTGGCGACGGCGGTCGTCACCCTGCTGGCCGGACCGCTGGGCGGTTCGCCCTACCGGGAACCGTCCACGGCCGGGTCCTGGGTGAAAATCGTGCTCGGGCTGCTGCTGCTGGCCCTGGCCGCGGTGCAGTGGTGGCACCGTGAGGACACCGAGGTTCCGGCGTGGATGCGCGCCGTCGACGAACTCACCGTCGAGCGGGCCGCCGGATTGGGCGTACTGCTGTCGGCGGTGAACCCGAAGAACCTGCTGCTCTGCCTGTCCGCGGGTGTGGTGATCGGGTCCAGCGGCACCGGCGGGGGCGGGCAGGTGGTGGCCATCGTGGTGTTCACGCTGCTCTCGGCCGCCAGCGTGCTCGCGGTGATCATCGGCTACATCGTGGCCGCCGAACAATTGCGGGCCCCGCTGGGCCGGCTGCGCGACTGGTTGCAGGACAACAACCACATCGTGCTGGCGATCGTCCTGCTACTGATGGGGGTCGTGGTTCTGGGCAAGGGCATCGGCGGACTCTGAGGTCCCTCGCCGGCGGAAATCTTGTGCCTGCCGGCCCGCGGCCGGTTCAGCCGAGAATATCCTCGACGGACTCGGCTGTGGTGGCCAGGTCGAGCCAATGCCGGAGAACGTCGAGGTCAGTGCACGACCGGATCCGGGCTCGCTGTGATTCACTGACGGGAATGCTGCGACGGTCGAGCACTCGTATGATGCTGCCCGCTGCTTCGTCGGCGCGGCCTTCGGCGCGGCCTTGATCCCGGCCTTCGTCGCGTATGCGTTCGGTGGTGACCGTGCGGATCATCGACGAGGTCAGCGTCATGAGGTGCCTCCAGGTTTCTCCGGCGGGGCTGGTCCCGAGGCCGGCTTCGGTGAGCAGCGCGAACACTTCCGCGTCGCTTTCGTCGATGGTGCATTGCCTCGTGCCGGGCTCCGACCATGCGGTCAACCTGGAGACGTCGCGGGCGTTCGGCCGCATCCCGCGCGGCGTGTGCGACCGGGTCGGCGTGTCGTGACGCTGTT
The DNA here is from genome assembly GCF_055586645.1 of Nocardia sp. NPDC049935. Classification (NCBI taxonomy): domain Bacteria; kingdom Bacillati; phylum Actinomycetota; class Actinomycetes; order Mycobacteriales; family Nocardiaceae; genus Nocardia; species Nocardia sp. NPDC049935. The sequence continues at coordinate 243,246 of NZ_JBVJHV010000004.1, forward strand.
GGAGGCGAGGGACCGTGCAGGCGAGTCGAACTGCAGATGCGTCGTGACGGCGTCGTAGTCGCGTGCCGGGCAGCGGTGGTTCCGTCGCGACCTTGCCGGAGTCCGCGCAGGTCGGCCCCTGATTTGGAACAGTGTTACTCCACACGGCGTGGTGAACTGGAACACATAGTCGCTCGCCGGATATGAATCCGTTCGGCCTAGACTGCTCGGACGAGCTGGTGAGATTTCCTGGAGTTCTCGCACTCGGTACGAACGACGGTGGGTAACGCGGTCGGGACCAAGGGTGAGTCATGAATGACGGCAAGACGCTGCGGGCCTGGTGGAACGACCCGGTCGACTACGACTGGCTGGTGCGCACCCTGGCGGCCCGGTCGGCGCTGGGACCGCTCAGGTTGCTGATCGGTGTCGCGGGCGCGGCCATCGCGGTGATGGGCGCGGTGATCGCGGGCACGCCGGTGGGGCCCGTCGGGAGTCCCGATATCGCGTCCACCGTCGGGGTACTGTCCGGAACGCTGTGGGCCTTGCGCTGGTGGGTACTGCCCTGGCCGAGCCGGACCGAATCACTGGTGCTCATCGCCTGCGCCGATGTGCTCTTCACGATCGAGTTCCTCCAGTTGCCCGACCGGTTGTTCGGGGCGATGGGCACATTGCTGCTCGTGGTCACCGGCAGCTACCTGGGCTTCTTCCACAGCGCGCGGGCATTGGCCGCGCATACGGTGTGGTCGCTGCTGTCGGTGATCGTGTTCTCGGTGCGGATCGAAACCGGCGGTGGTGATGTGCGGCTGGCCGTCGCGGTCGCGCTGCTGCTGTTCGTCTCGGTGGTCAGCGCGCTGCCCGCACTGCAACTCCTCTACTGGATGCTGCGCACCGAATCACTGTCGGACCCGCTGACCGAACTGCTGAACCGCCGGGGCCTGGAGATCCGGCTGCGGCCGCTGGTGGAGCGTTATCCCGCGGTCTGTGTGATGACCTTCGACCTCGACCGGTTCAAGGACGTCAACGACACCTGGGGCCACCCCGTCGGCGATACCGTCCTGGTGCGCACCGCGCGCTGTCTGTACGACGCCGCCGGCGAGTCGGCCGTGGTGGCCCGGACGGGCGGGGAGGAGTTCGTGGTGGCCGCCCCGATAGCCGCCACGGCAGCCCGCGCGGAGGCCGAGCGGTTGCGGCGCGCGGTGGCCGATACGCCCGAGACGGCGGTGGAGGTCACGGCCAGTGTCGGAGTGGCGGTTTTCGACGCCACCCTCTGTCCCCGATGTCCCCGCCCGGATCCGAGCCGCCTGCTGCAGTCCGCCGACGCCGCCATGTACCGGGCCAAACAGTCGGGCGGGAATCTGGTGGTGGTCGACGAACTCACCCCACCGGAGGACCACCGCCACCCGGTCACCTGATAACGCGCCGCGGCAATTCTGCGCACCGGGCACCTGACCTCACGCGGAAGGCGGCGGGACGAACCCGTCCGGCCACCGCGTGCTGTCGTCATAGACGATTCCGGTGAAGTTCACGTCGATCAGGCCGGCTCCGGTGAAGTTCACGCCGGTCAGGTCTGTTCCGGTGAAGTCCGCGCCGGTGAGGCCGGCTCCGGTGAAGTTCGCGCCGGTCACGTACGCCCGGGTGAAGTTCGCGCCGGTCAGGCGCGCCCGGGTCAGGTCGGCATCGACCAGATACGCCCGGGAGAGGTCGGCATCGATCAGGGACGCCTGGGTGAGGTTCGCACGATAGAGGTTCGTGTCGGCGAAGATCGCACCGCTCAATTGCGCTTCGGTGAGGTTCACGCGGGCCATGCCGGTTTCGGTCAGGTTCACATCGACCAGAAACGTGTAACTCAGATCTGTGCCGTTGAGGTACGCCTGGGAGAGATCCGCGCCGGTCAGGTGCGCCCCGGTCAGATTCACGTCGATCAGGACGATATCGGCGAGACAGGCGCCCTCGAGATACTCGTGGGTCGATCCCGGTAGGCCGTCGTATTTCACGATGACGTCCATCGCGGCCTGGATATCGACCGGTGCTTCCCGTTCGGGAACCTCACACGGCCTGTCTGTGGTTTCGGTCCGCACGAATGCCTCCAGCAATCGCCGGACGGTGGGCTGGTCGGCGACCGAATCCTGGGCGAGGCGTTCGAGCAGGTACACCCCGCTCAGGCGGAGACTTTCCTTATCGGATTCCAACTGCTCCGTCGCCGACCTGAGTAGCTCCGATTGCGCGGTCCGGCGCGCCAGGCCGAGCTCGTCGTTGGATGCGCTCAGCGTGCTGTTGGAGAAGTAGAGAGCCCCGACCGCGGCGAACGCCGCCATCACTGTGCCGGCAGCGCTCGCTATCGTGGCCGCCTTGGTCCACCTCGCTGTCGCACGAGTGGCAGGCGCCGCCGACGGGCCGGCGGGCGGTGCCGGCGCTGCGCCCGGAGTCGTCGGTGTGTCCCGCTCCTCCTGCCCGTCTCGCCGATCTCGCGAAACCGGGGGGTCGACCGGAGCGAGTGCGTCGTGATCCGGCGGATCCGGTGCCTTCGGTGTCCTCAGGGAGCGACTTCGACCCGCCACCACCGGTCCGGGCCGACGGCCCGAAGACGGACTCTCCCTCGCCATGCTGCTGCCCCCTCGAATCGGCTGTGTGACAGGATATATCGACCTTCGCCGGACGCTGATCCGAAAAGCAGAGGGAAGGGACGTCCCGGCCACGGTCCCGTCGGCTGCGCCCCGTGGGGGGTTTGGGCACGCCCGTCTAAAGGTGATGGGTCGCCGCCGCGGCGAGCCCTTGGTCCGCATAGGCGATATCGAGGTCGTCTCGACCCGCCGCGAATCCCTCGCCGATATCACCTCGGCCGAGGTGACCGCGGAAGGCTTTCCGCAGATGAGCACCGCCGAGTTCGTCGAGTTCTTCTGCGCCACCCACAAGGGATGCCGACCTGACACCGAGGTCACCCGTATCCAATGGCGCTACCTCGACGACGCCACCCAGCTTCAGCTCGACACCCCGGAGACCGGCCGATGATCACCCTGACCGATCTGTTCTGCGGTGCCGGCGGATCCAGCACCGGCGCCCCACGAGGCTGCGATCAGCCGATATCCGAATCAATCCAGATTCCATTTCATGGTGCCAAACCCCGCCGGTGGACTTCGGTTGCAGTCCGCCGATGCCGCCATGTACCGGTCCAAGGAGTCGGGCGGGAATCTGGTGGTGGTCGACGACCTCACCCCACCGCAGGACCACCGCCACCCGAATCCCCGAGTGATCAGGTCCTGACCTGGAACCGTCGATATCCTCGCAGTATGGGCACGGTCACTCTGGACGTCCTCGCCGCCGCGCTACAGGCGTCGTGGTCTGCGGAAACCAGTAGCTCGCCGACTGGCCGCACCGAGGCCACGGCGAAGGGACAGTGCGCCGTGACAGCGTGTGTGGTGCACGACTATCTCGGAGGAGACATCGTCCACACGGTCGCCACGCTGCCCAGCGGCGAGACGGTCTCGCACTACCTCAACTACATCGACGGCCGGACCGTCGACCTCACCGCGCAGCAGTTCCCACCGGGTACCACATTCACCCGGCCGGCGCCCAAGACCAGAGGAATGGGATCGACGAGGGAGTACTGCCTGTCCTTCGACCGCACGCGCAGGCGATACGAACTGCTGAGCACGCGAGTGGCGGAATCTCTCGAAACCGGTCGGCGGTCATGATCGGGCAGTCCACCTGCCGAGGACGTCACGAACCTCTCGTACCGAGCTATATGGGCGGAGAGCAGAGGTGATGCCGCCGACGGCCGCTCGCAATCTCGAGGAGGCAACAGAGTCGGTCATGTCGAAATACTCGGTCAGCAGTGCGCAGCCTTCGGCGATCGAACCTGCTTGCACGCAGTTATCCGCAAGCCGAATCTGCCATGCGGCCTTCTCTCGCGGGTATGCAGCCGAACCTGTGATCGCCGCACGCAGGTGGGAGCCGGCTTCCCGATGACTGCCGATCCGCATGAATGCGAGTCCGGTGAGTCCGCTGAGCTGTGCTACCGGGAGATGCGCAAGGTAGCCCGGATCGCGACCCCTGGTCGATTCGTAGGCGCGGTGGGCGCGACCGACGGCATCAACCATGGCCGAGCGATCGCCGATGGCCCCTAACGCTTCCGCTTCGCGGATCGCGGCCAGTGCTCGCAGTTTGGGTCCGCCTTCGCGCCGCGCGGCCAACTGCGCCGCCTCTGCCAGCTTCACCCCTTCTCTGGGACGAGTCCCCTCGCGGTATGACAGCAGGCAGGCGTTTATCCAGGCATGTGCGGCGGCGATTCCGTCACCTGCGGCTGCGGCGGCTTGGGCCGCATCGGCGTAGTAGCGCTTGGCATCGTCCCAGCGTCCGGCGTCGTAGTGGATCCAGCCGGCCGCCGTCATGGTTTCCGCGGACGCCCCGGCCAGAGCCGAACCGACCTTCTCGGAGTAGTCGCCGTGATCGAGGAGATGTTGAACAAGGCGCGACTGGTTTGCGGCCAGATCGCATAAGCGGTCTCCGCCCGCCACCAATTGGAGTTCGTGCAGCCGGTCGATACTGCCGACGATGCGTTCCACATCGGACACGCCGATCTTCGTTCCGGCCTCGGAGGGCCTGCTCGTCCGCTGACCTATATCGAAGGTCAGCGTCGCCGCGCCGGAACCGATCGCCCCGGCCTTGATGAACTGGCGTCGCCTCAACTCCGCCTCATCATCGCCCGCCAGCAACACTGCAAGGGGCACCTGCAATGCCGTCGCCACCCGACGCAGAACACGAACATCGTTGACGGCGGGACCATCGTGTTCCAGCTGCGAGACGGCGGGCTGGGTGAGGTGGATGAGCGCACCGAGTTCGGCCTGGGTCAGGCCGCTGGACTTGCGTATTCGCCGGATGGTCCCGCCGATGCTTACTTGCACCCCAGCCCCCGCTTCGCTGCGCCGTCATCGTTATCGGTACGTCAGGCGGGACACGCGCCAGATTTCTCGCCCGGTCGCACGATATACCGATCTCGCTATATCTCAGAAGAGTTCGCCGATACGACGCCTCATTTCCCGCTTCCCTCGCCCTACCTTCCCAAGTGCCCGGCACCGGGCGTCGCCGCTCCCATGCGGCGCACCGCCCGCCCGATGGGAGGCGGAGCGGTGGCGAGAGCCCCCGGTGCCGGGCACCGAACCTTGACATTTCGAGCGGGGAGAATCATGGGTGAACCGAAGCGAGCGGTCGGGCTGATCCGCAGGGATATCGACGAATCCAGCGGGACGGATATCGGCGAACTGGCGCAGCGGCACGGGTATCGCGTGGTGTGGACGGTGTATCTCGATACCGGACCGCTGGCTTCGGTTCTGATCGTGGCCGGCTCGATGACCGAGCACAATGCTTCGGCGCTGGTGGTGCCGTCGATCCATCATGTGAATGGATACCGGAAGGCCGTTACCGACATCGTCGCCTTGATCACGCCGATGCGGTTCTATCCACAAGGGTTTCGGTGGCCGGATATCGGACCGCGTTCCGGGCCGGAGCTCGGCCGAAACAGTCGGTGAAGGGGATGGTTGCCCTCGGTTGGGTGGTTGTCACCGGGCTACCGCTCTTGGTGTTGCTGTGGTGCCTGATCTGGCCGGTGCGTTGACGTGGCGTGAGACCGGTCAGTATCCAGGCAAGTTCAACTGGCACGAAGACTTCGCGCGTCACGCCGGCCACGGCGACATCCTGCGCGAGCAGATCAAACCACCAGCCTCGCCCAACATCGACGTTCCAGAAAAGCTCTAGCCAAGTGATCTACGCCATATGATCCAGACGGTGACCAAATCGTTAGGCGCCTTCTGCCCGACCTGATCCGCTGCCAACCGGCGGAGCCTGGACAGAACCGCGATCTCAGCATCGGCGACCAGGACTTGCGTCACGTCATCGATCACGCTGTGAGGCCAGCCCGAGATTTCGACCAGGCCTTGTTGCCCCACAAAAGCCCCACGAACTGCGTGGGGCAAGATGGCCGGTCTCTTTCGGCTCGACTACCTGGGTGTTCGTGGTGGGCGCAGAGGGGTTCGAACCCCCGACCGCTGGTGTGTAAAACCAGAGCTCTACCGCTGAGCTATACGCCCGGACCCCCGGACCACGTCCGAGGGGAACGGCTTATGAATCTAGCGCGGCGAGCGCTTTCTCCCAAGCCGCCTGGTCACGGGCCTCTCCGGGGCCGTTCATCTCCGCGAAGCGGATGATGCCCTCGCGGTCCACCACGAAGGTGCCGCGGTTGGCGAAACCGGTGGTGTCGTTGAAGACGCCGTAGGTCTGGGCGACCGCGCCGTGCGGCCAGAAATCCGACAGCAGCGGGAAGGTGTAGCCCTGTTCCGCGGCCCAGATCTTGTGGGTGGGCGGCGGGCCCACCGAGATCGCGAGGATTTCGGTGTCGTCGTTCTGGAAGCGCGGGAGCTCGTCGCGGACCTTGCACAGTTCGCCCTGGCAGATGCCGGTGAAGGCGAGCGGGTAGAACACGATCAGGACGTTCTTCTCGCCGCGGTAGTCCGACAGCGAGACTTCCTGATTGTTCTGATCCTTGAGGGTGAACTCCGGCGCCTGGGTGCCGACCTCGAGGGGCATGGGTGTCCTCCAAATCTCGGGCCGCGCGGCCGACAGTGACCGGCCGCGCGGTAAAGCGATGGGCGGCTCAGCGCTGTTTCGTGGGAGCCTTCGGCTGGACCAGCCGGCTGGCCGACCATTCGCCGAGTTTGATCGCCGAGGTCTGGGTGAGCCCCGCGGTCGGTGCGGCCTCGGCGATCTCACTGGGATCGACGTGACCGTCGTTGCCGGTCTTCGGGGTGAGCACCCAGATGAAACCGTCCTCCGACAGCGGCCCGATGGCCTCCATCAGTTGGTCGACCAGATCACCGTCGCCGTCCCGCCACCACAGCAGTACGACATCGATGACCTCGTCGGATTCCTCGTCCAGCAATTCACTGCCGGCATTTTCCTCGACGTCGGCCCGAAGGTCGTCGTTGGTGTCCTCGTCCCAGCCCAGCTCTTGGACGACCATGCCGTGGGTGATGCCAAGCTTCTGAGCGAAATTCTGATCCTCCGCCGCGGCGACCACGGTGGCGTCCTCCTCAACTCCCGACTACAGATATCTGCAAGCGAACATGGTTATCGGCCCTAACGCAAGCCGATCGGGTAGATCGAATTTCTGATGTCGCGGGAAACGCCTGGTGACGGGCGATCCGGGTCAGGCAGGGCAGGCATCGCGCACCGCGTTGCGCGCGTCGTTCACGCGCTTGCTCGCATCGTTGAGCGGACCGACGGGGGAGGTGTAGGTCATCTCGCGGGTGGCCTGGGAGAGGGCACGCGCGGCGGTGACGTAGTCGACGAACTTGGTCTTGAGTTCCTCGGGCAGATCGGCGCCGGCGGTGTTGACCCCGCCCTCGACCGTGTTGGCGGCATTGTCCAGCGCGGTCACCGCGGCATCGCGTTTGGCGTCGTAGTCGGGCGCGTTGTTGTCGTGCGCGTCCACGAACTCGTTGTATTTGCTCACGCCGGTACCGGTGGTGCCGGGGAACAGGGTGCAGTTGTCGGAGATGGCCTTGTTCCGGGCGGCGGCGATCCGGGAGGAGGTCGCGGCGGCGGACGAGGACGACGCGGCGTCCCGGTAGGAGCTCGCCTCGGCGGCGTTCGGGGTCGCGACACCCTGGATCTGGGTCGCGCAGCCCGCCACGGTCGCCCCGGTGACCAGGGCCGCGACAGCACACACCAGCCCGGCCCGGCGCGGGTCCAGCCCTCTCATCGTCCTCCAGACTCCTCGGTTCGGCCCTGAGACCTGCCTGTCGCACGGTACTGGATCGGCGGCTGACATGATGATGTGGGACGCGCCACGCGAGGACGCGGGCGTGCCCGCAATGTTCGTCACGGGTGATCCGCACACCAGCGGGCCACTCGGGGTCACCGCAGCCATCAGCTCGACCACCCCCTGTACGAGGAGCAGTTTTGACCGATCTGATCCACTCTGGCGTCCCGGCGGAATCCGCTGTGCCGGGTTCCGCTCCCACCCCTCGCGACGCCAACGGCGTGCCGCCCGGTGGCCGAGTCCGCGTGATTCGCGAAGGAGTGGCCTCATACCTACCGGATATCGATCCGGAGGAAACCAGCGAATGGCTCGAGTCGTTCGACGAGATGCTCGAGCGCGAGGGGCCCGGCCGGGCCCGCTACCTGATGCTCCGGATGCTGGAACGCGCCGGTGAGCGCCGGGTCTCCATCCCTTCGCTGACCTCCACCGACTACGTGAACACCATCCCCACCGAGAACGAGCCCTGGTTCCCCGGCGACGAGGAGACCGAGCGGCGCTTCCGGGCCTGGATCCGCTGGAACGCGGCCATCATGGTGCACCGCGCGCAGCGCCCCGGTATCGGTGTCGGAGGCCATATCTCGACCTACGCGTCCTCGGCGGCGCTCTACGAGGTCGGGTTCAACCATTTCTTCCGCGGTAAGGACCACTCCGGCGGCGGCGATTCGATCTTCATCCAGGGTCACGCCTCGCCCGGTATCTACGCCCGCGCCTTCCTCGAGGGCCGGCTCAGCACCGACCAGCTCGACGGATTCCGCCAGGAGTACAGCCACGGCGGGCTCGGCAAGGGCCTGCCGTCGTACCCGCATCCGCGGCTGCTGAGCGATTTCTGGGAATTCCCCACGGTGTCGATGGGCCTGGGCCCGATGAACGCCATCTACCAGGCGCGTTTCAACCACTACCTGCACGATCGCGGTATCAAGGACACCTCCGACCAGCACGTGTGGGCGTTCCTCGGCGACGGCGAGATGGACGAACCGGAATCGCGGGGTCTCGCGCATGTGGCGGCCATGGAGGGCCTGGACAATCTGACCTTCGTGGTGAACTGCAACCTGCAGCGCCTCGACGGCCCGGTGCGCGGTAACGGCAAGATCATCCAGGAGCTGGAGTCGTTCTTCCGGGGCGCCGGCTGGAATGTCATCAAGGTGATCTGGGGCCGGGAATGGGACGCGCTGCTGGGCGCCGACCGCGACGGCGCGCTGGTGAACCTGATGAACACCACCCCCGACGGCGACTACCAGACCTACAAGGCCAACGACGGCGCCTACGTCCGCGACCATTTCTTCGGCCGCGACCCGCGTACGAAGGCCCTGGTGCAGGATCTGTCGGATCAGGAGATCTGGAATCTCAAGCGCGGTGGTCACGACTACCGCAAGGTGTACGCCGCCTACGCCGCGGCACTGGCGCACAAGGGCCAGCCGACGGTGATCCTGGCCAAGACCATCAAGGGTTACACCCTCGGTAAGCATTTCGAGGGCCGCAACGCCACGCACCAGATGAAGAAGCTGACGCTGCAGGACCTCAAGGATTTCCGCGATCTGCAGCGCATCCCGATCAGCGATGCCGAGCTGGAGAAGGATCCGTACCTGCCCCCGTACTACCACCCGGGCGCGGAGACCAAGGAGATCCAGTACATGCTGGATCGCCGCAAGGCGCTCGGCGGGTTCCTGCCCGAGCGGCGGACCTCCCCGAAACCGCTGCAGCTGCCCGGCGACGAAGCGTACAAGTCGGTGCGCAAGGGGTCGGGTAAACAGAACGTGGCCACCACCATGGCGCTGGTGCGGCTGATGAAGGAACTGCTGCGCGACAAGGAGATCGGCAAGCGCATCGTGCCGATCATCCCGGACGAGGCCCGCACCTTCGGGATGGACTCGTGGTTCCCGTCGCTGAAGATCTACAACCGCAACGGCCAGCTCTACACCTCGGTCGACGCGGAACTGATGCTCGCCTACAAGGAGAGCACGGTCGGGCAGATCCTGCACGAGGGCATCAACGAGGCCGGTTCCACCGCGTCGTTCACCGCGGTCGGCACCTCGTATGCCACCCACGGCGAGCCGATGATCCCGCTCTACATCTTCTATTCGATGTTCGGGTTCCAGCGCACCGGCGACGGCCTGTGGGCCGCGGCCGATCAGCTGGCCCGCGGGTTCGTGCTCGGCGCGACCGCCGGGCGCACCACCCTCACCGGTGAGGGCCTGCAGCACAACGACGGCCATTCGCTGCTGCTGGCGTCGACCAATCCGGCCGTGGTGTCCTACGATCCGGCGTTCTCCTTCGAGATCGCCCATATCGTGCGCGACGGCCTGCGCCGGATGTACGGCGGCACACCGGGTGTGGACGGGTTCGGTGGCGAGAACATCTTCTACTACCTGACCCTCTACAACGAGCCCTACCAGCAGCCGGCCGAGCCGGACGATCTGGACGTGGACGGTCTGCTCAAGGGCCTGTACCTGTATCGCAAGGGCGGTGCGGGCGAGGTGCGCGCGCAGATCATGGTCTCCGGCGTCACCGTGCCCGACGGCCTGCGCGCGCAGCAGCTGCTGGCCGACCACTGGGGTGTGGCCGCCGATGTGTGGTCGGTGACCTCCTGGGGCGAACTGCGGCGGGAGGCGCTCGAACTCGAGACCGAGGCGCTGCATCATCCGGGCGAGGATCCGGGGCAGCCCTATGTCGCGCGGGCGCTGGCCGGCGCCGAGGGCCCGTTCGTGGCCGCCACCGACTGGATGCGCGCGGTGCCGGATCAGGTCCGCAAATGGGTCCCCGGCGATTTCACCACCCTGGGCACCGACGGGTTCGGCTTCTCCGACACCCGTCCCGCCGCTCGCCGGGTGTTCAACGTGGACGCCGAGTCCATCGTGGTCGCCGCGCTGGCGGGGCTGGGCCGGATGGGCAGGCTCGATCGGGCGAAGGCCGCCGAGGCCGCCGCCCGGTACCGCATCGACGATGTGTCCGCCGCCCCGGAGTTCACCGCCGGCGGCGCCGGAGACGCGGAGTAACGGAAGGTCGATGATCGAACGCAGACCACCGCGTCCCCGCCGGGTCACCGACGGTTCCTCGGACAACGAGGTATACCTGCCCACCGGCGCGCTGTCGCCGAACCGGCAGAACCGTGATCCGCTGCCGGACACCCTCCTCAAGCGGGTCAAGCAATTCTCCGGACGGCTCTCCACCGAGGCCGTCGGGTCGATGCAGGACCGGTTACCGTTCTTCGCCGATCTGGACGCCGCGCAACGTGCGGGAGTCCAGATGCTGGTGCAGACCGCGGTGGTCAACTTCCTGGAATGGCTCCAGGACCCGGACAGCGATATCCGGTTCAGCCTGGACGCCTTCCAGGTGATCCCACAGGATCTGGCGCGGCGGCTGACGCTGCGCCAGACCGTGGACATGGTGCGGGTGGCCATGGAGTTCTTCGAACAGTGGCTACCCGCCCTCGCTCGTAACGATCGCCAGCTGGTGGCGCTCACCGAGGCGGTCCTGCGATACGGGCGCGAGCTCGGTTTCGCGGCCGCCTCGGTGTACGCCAGCGCGGCGGAATCCCGGGGCGCCTGGGATACCCGCCTCGAGGCGCTGGTGGTGGATGCGGTGGTGCGTGGCGACACCGGGCCCGACATGCTCTCCCGGGCCGCCACGCTCAACTGGGACGCCACCGCGCCGGCGACGGTGCTGGTGGGTACCCCGCCCCGGGATCAGGGCGTCTCGGTGGTCGGCGCGGTGCACACCATCGCGGCCCGGCACGGGCGCGCGGCGCTGGCGGTGGTGCAGGGGTCACGGCTGGTGATGGTGGTCAGCGGGAACCTGGGCGACGCGCCGCACAATTCGCCGTTCATGGCCGATCTGCTCACCGAGGCGTTCTCCGACGGCCCGGTGGTGATCGGGCCGACCACCCGCACCCTGGGCGCCGCCCACGGCAGCGCGCTCGAGGCGCTGGCCGGTATGGAGGCGGTGATCGGCTGGCGGGAGGCGCCACGCCCGATCCACGCCATGGAATTGCTGCCGGAACGCGCTCTGCTCGGCGATCGGGCTGCGGTGGACGCTCTCGTCGAGTACCTTGTCCTTCCGTTGGCTTCTGCCGGATCGTCCCTCGCGGACACCCTGGATGCCTACCTGGATTGCGGTGGCGCGGTCGAGATGTGCGCACGTCAACTGTACGTTCATCCAAATACTGTGCGTTATCGCCTGAAGCGGATCAGTGAAGTCACCGGGCGTGACCCGCTCAATCCGCGCGATGCCTACGTGTTGCGAATCGCCGCCACAGTAGGTCGTTTGACACGAACGCGTAACGAATCGTCAACATCGGTACCAGAGGACACATTTGTCCCGATGGACAACGACGGGGTGTAACGCGCGGGCCGATTCGGTCGATCCGGACACCCCACGCGGGCTTTTGTGGAGACCATACAAAAGCTGTCGGCAAGCTCTATTCACGTCGACATCTCGCGAAAGGGCCTTCACAGTGTTTTCTTAGGTACGTGATCGCGTTGTTCGCCCCTGGACAGGGCTCTCAGACACCCGGCATGCTCGCGCCCTGGCTCGACCTGCCCGGCGCTCATGACCGCCTCGCGCTGTGGTCGAAGGAATCCGGCCTGGATCTGATCCGGCTCGGTACCGAAGCGACCGCCGAAGAGATCACCGATACCGCCGTCACCCAGCCGCTGGTGGTCGCGGCCGCGCTGCTCGCCTTCGCCGAGATCGGCGACAAGCGGGTGCCGGCCGATACCGTCGTGGCGGGCCATTCGGTGGGTGAACTCGCCGCCGCCGCCGTCGCCGGGGTGATCTCGGCCGACCAAGCGGTTACGCTGGCGGCCATCCGCGGTGCCGAAATGGCGAAGGCGTGCGCGCTCGAGCCGACCGGTATGTCCGCGGTGCTCGGCGGCGACGAGGCCGCCGTGCTCGCCAGGCTCGAGGAATTGGAACTGGTTCCGGCCAACCGGAACGCGACCGGCCAGATCGTTGCGGCCGGCCGCCTGGAGGCACTTGCCGAACTGGCTGCCGACCCGCCGGAGAAGGCGCGCGTGCGCGCACTTCCCGTGGCGGGCGCGTTCCACACCCGATTCATGGCACCGGCCCAGGAAGCGGTAGCGGCGGCGATCGCGGAGATCACCCCGCACGAACCCACCCGCGTCCTGCTGTCGAACTCCGACGGTAAGCCGGTGGAATCCGGTGCGGATGCGGTGGCTAAGCTCGCCGCGCAGGTCACCCGGCCCGTCCGGTGGGACCTGTGCACCGAAACCGTCCGGCAGGCCGGCGTTTCGGCGGTGGCGGAGTTGCCACCGGCGGGAACCCTCGTCGGCATTGCCAAGCGGGAGCTCAAGGGCACCCCGAACCTGGCACTGAAGACCCCGGAGGACATCCCCGCGCTGGCCGAGCTCACGAGTTCGGGCTAGCTTGCCTGCGGCCGTGTTTTCCCGACCCCCAGGAAGACACGGCACCGAGCGGCGTAACCGTACGCCGTCTCGGCCCGAAGAAATATGTAGAGCCCTACCCAGAGAAAACAAGAAGGGAGCCACGAAGTGGCCGCTCTGACCCAGGAACAAATCGTCGAGGAGCTCGGCAAGATCATCGAAGAGGTGACCGGCATCGAGCCCTCCGAGGTGACATTGGAGAAGTCCTTCGTCGATGACCTGGACATCGACTCGCTGTCGATGGTCGAAATCGCGGTGCAGATGGAGGACAAGTACGGCGTCAAGATCCCCGATGAGGATCTCGCCAGCCTGAAGACCGTCGGCGATTCCGTCGCTTACGTCCAGAAGCTCGAGGCCGAGAACTCCGAGATGGCCGCCGAGCTCAAGGCCAAGTTCGACAACGCCGAGTAGAGGCCGACACCGTGACCACTCCTTCCACCCTGAACGGGAACTTCCCCAACGTAGTCGTCACCAGCCTGGCGGCGTCCACGTCCATCGCGGGTGACGTCGATGCGACGTGGAAGGGACTCCTCAACGGTGAGAGCGGAATCGACGTTCTCGAGGACTCCTTCGTCGAGGAATACGACCTTCCGGTCCGCATCGGCGGGCATCTGAAGGTCCGGCCCGAAACTCTGCTGAGCCGGGTCGAGACTCGCCGGATGGCCTACGTCGAGCAGCTCGCGACCGTGCTCGGCCGCGAAGTCTGGCGCAACGCGGGCAGCCCGGAGGTCGATCCGGATCGGCTGGGTGTGGCCATCGGCACTGGACTAGGTGGCGGTGACGCGCTCATCGATTCGGTCGACAAGCTGAAGAACGGGGGCTATCGCAAGATCTCGCCGCTCGCTGTTCAGATGGTCATGCCGAACGGGCCGTCCGCCGTCGTCGGTCTCGAGCTGAAGGCCCGGGCAGGAGTGGTCACTCCGGTCTCGGCGTGCTCGTCGGGCTCGGAGGGCATCGCCAACGCGTGGCGCATGATCGTCATGGGCGATGCCGATATGGTCGTCACCGGCGGAGTCGAGGGCTTCATCGACGCCGTGCCGATCGCCGCGTTCACCATGATGCGCGCGATGAGCACCCGCAACGACGATCCGAAGGGCGCCTCGCGACCCTTCGACAAGGACCGCGACGGGTTCGTCTTCGGCGAGGCCGGTGCGCTCATGGTCATCGAGACCGAGGAGCACGCCAAGGCACGCGGCGCGACCATCCACGCCCGCCTGCTCGGTGCCGGGATCACCTCCGACGGCTTCCACCTGGTCGCCCCGGACCCCGAAGGCACCGGCGCCGCCCGCGCCATGACCCGCGCCATGCAGACCGCGGGCCTGTCCAAACAGGACATCACCCATATCAACGCGCACGCCACCGCCACCCCCATCGGTGACACCGCCGAGGCGAAGGCCATCAACAAGGCCGTCGGCAACCACGCCTCGATCTACGCGCCGAAGTCCGCGCTGGGCCATTCGATCGGCGCCGTCGGCGCGCTGGAATCGGTGCTCACCGTGATGGCGATCCGGGACGGTATCGTGCCGCCCACCCTGAACCTGGAGAACCAGGATCCCGAGATCGACCTCGATGTGGTGAAGGGCGAAGCCCGCCGCCAGGAGATCGAGTACGCGATCAACAACTCGTTCGGTTTCGGTGGGCACAATGTCGCGCTCGCCTTCGGTCGGGCCTAGGCACCAGCCCCCGATCGAACTGTTCGACGACCCCGGGCGGGGCCGCCGGAAATACCGGCCGGCCCCGCCCGGCGTTTTTCGACACCCGTGGCCCGCGTTTCGGCCACGCACATTCGAGGAGAACCCGCGATGACGATCATGGCTCCGGCCCGCCATCAGGAGACGGCCACAGACCCACGCGATCCGCTCGGCCGGCTACAGCGTTTCTTCGACCCGGGCACCGTGCTGCCCCTGCATCCGCGTGACAAGTCCGGGGTGCTCGCCGCGATCGGCGAGGTCGACGGCGTCCGGACCGTCGCCTACTGCTCCGATGCCACCGTGATGGGCGGGGCCATGGGTGTCGAGGGCTGCCGCCATATCGTCGACGCCATCGACACCGCGATCGAATCCGGCGCGCCGGTGGTCGGGCTCTGGCATTCCGGCGGCGCCCGCCTCGCCGAAGGCGTCGAGGCCCTGCACGCCGTGGGCCTGGTCTTCGAGGCCATGGTCCGTGCCTCCGGGCAGGTCCCCCAGATCTCCGTCGTACTCGGTTTCGCCGCCGGCGGCGCCGCCTACGGCCCCGCGCTCACCGATATCGTGATCATGGCGCCCGAGGGCCGTGTTTTCGTCACCGGCCCCGATGTGGTGCGCAGCGTCACCGGCGAGCAGGTCGATATGGCCACCCTCGGCGGCCCGGAGACCCACGGTAAGAAATCCGGCGTCACCCATATCGTCGCCGACGACGAGGCCGACGCCATGCACCGTGCCCGCCGTCTGGTCTCGATGTTCGCCGAACAGGGCGAATTCGATCCGCTGGCCGCCGAACACGGCAATGTCGATCTGCAGGCCATGCTGCCCGCCTCGCCGAAACGCGCCTACGACGTCAAACCGCTGGTCCACGAACTGCTCGACAATGTCGACGGCGAATCCAGCTTCGAAGAACTACAGGCCGGATACGCCCGCTCCATGGTCACCGGCCTGGGCCGGCTGGCCGGGCGCACGGTCGGCATCCTCGCCAACAACCCGCTGCGCCTCGGCGGCTGCCTCGACTCCAAGAGCGCGGAGAAGGCGGCCCGTTTCGTGCGGCTGTGCGACGCCTTCGGCATTCCGCTGGTCGTGATCACCGATGTTCCCGGCTACCTGCCCGGAGTCGGCCAGGAATGGGACGGCGTGGTGCGCCGCGGCGCGAAACTGCTGCACGCGTTCGCCGAGGCCCGGGTTCCGCGGGTCACCCTGGTGACCCGCAAGATCTACGGTGGCGCCTATATCGCCATGAACGCCCGCTCGCTGGGCGCTACCGCGGTCTATGCCTGGCCGGGCTCGGAGGTCGCGGTGATGGGCGCCAAGGCCGCGGTCGGCATCCTGCACAAGAAGGCGCTCGCCGCCGCCCCGGAAGACGAACGCGAAGCGCTGCACGAACGGCTCACCGCCGAACACGAGGCCATCGCGGGTGGGGTGGAGCGGGCACTGTCGATCGGGGTGGTGGACGAGGTCATCGACCCGGCGAAAACCCGCAGCGTGATCGCCGCGGCCTTGGCCGCCGCCCCCTGCCACCCGAGCCACCACAAGAACATACCTGTGTAATTGGAGCGGCTCCGCCGCTCGAGGGTGCTGTGACTTTGGAGCGGCTCCGCCGCTCGAGGTTCGGCCCTCTTTTGCGTCTGCTGTCGGCCCTCGAGACTCGCGGCTGCGCCGCATGCGCTTCGAGGGCCGACAGCAGACGCGGGCCGAACCCTTGTCCGTGGGGCCTGCTGGGCTGTTCGGTGCCGTGGAAGGGTGGTGTGGTCTCGGGGGCGCGCCAATAAAGGGCAAAAGGATCCGGTGTGGGTGGCCGGCGACGAGAATGCGCGCATGGGACGCGATGCAGCGGGGGCTCGCGAGCGTAAACGGCACGGTCGGCATTACACCCCCGCCGACCTGGCGGAATTTCTGGCGGAACGGGTGGTGACGCGGGTTTCGCCGGGGCGACCGGCGATCCGGGTGCTGGATCCGGCGTGCGGGGCGGGCGAGTTGCTGTTCGCGCTGCGGAAGGCGCTGGCCGCGCGGTTCCCCGGGGTGCCGGTCGAGCTGGTGGGGTACGACCTGGATCCGGAGGGGCTGGCGGCGGCGCGGCGGCGGGCGGACGGCGACGGGGTCCTCGCGCAGTGGCGGCGGGCCGATTTCCTCGCCGAATGCGCGCGATTGCCGGCCGCATCGTTCGATGCGGTGATCGCGAATCCGCCGTATGTGCGGACCCAGCAGCTGGGCGGGCCGGCGGCGGAGGCTTTGCGGGGGCAGTTCGGGTTGCGGGGGCGGATCGATCTCACCCACCCGTTCGTGGCGGCGTTGCCGCGGCTGCTGGTGCCCGGGGGTGTGCTCGGGTTGCTGTGCGCGAACCGGTTCCTGACCACGAAGGCGGGTGCGAATCTCCGGGCCGTGCTGCTGGCGGATCTGTCGCCGGTGGAGTTGTACGACCTCGGCGATACGAAACTGTTCGAGGCGGCGGTGCTGCCGGCGGTGACCATCGCGGTGCGCGGCGGGGCGCGTGGTGCGTGCCGGTATGTCTCGGTCTATCAGGACGAGCCGGGGACGGGCGCGGGTGAGCTCTCGGACGGCGCCGCGAAGTCGCCCGCGGAGCGGCCTGGACCGCCGCCGGTACCGCCGACCCCTGTGTCGGCGGCCGGAAACGTGGTGGCGCGGAGACCGGGCCGGGTCCCGGACGACGGTGACCTCTTCGCGGCGCTGTGTGGCGAAGCCGATGCCACGGTGCGGCGGCAGGGCCGCAGGTTCGCGGTGACGGTGGGGGAGCTGGCGACCGCGGCGGGGGCGGACGCGGCGGTGGTGGGGTGGCGGATGTCCCGGGTGGGGCACGAGGACTGGCTGCGCGCCGTATCGGACCGTATGTGGCGGACGTTCGGGGACCTCGGGCGTATCCGGGTGGGGATCAAGACCAATGCCGACCGGGTTTTCATCGCGGCGCAGTGGGGTGATCCCGCGGAGGAGCCGGAGCTGCTGCGTGATCTGATCACCCATCACGATCTGCGGCCGTGGCGGATCGAGCGGGCGCGGGAGACCCGGGTGCTCTACCCGTACGAACCGGGCCGGACCCGCCGGGTGCCGGTGGATCTGTCGCGCTATCCGCGGACGGCGGCCTATCTGGAACAGCACCGGGAGCTCTTGACGGCGCGGGGTTACCTCACCGGTGCGGGCCGGCAGTGGTTCGAGCACTGGGTGCCGCAGCGGCCGCATCTGTGGCAGGTGCCCAAGGTGGTGTTCCCGGATATCAGCGACCGGCCGCGGTTCGCGCTGGATCGTTCGGGCGCGGTGGTCAACGGGGACTGCTATTGGATCTCGCTGGCCGATCTGGGTGGCGGCAGCGGTGCCGAGGATCTGGCGTGCCTGATGATGGGGGTGGCCAATTCCGCACTGGGACTGCGGTTCTACGACGCGGTCTGCGGTAACCGGCTGTACTCGGGCCGCCGCCGCTGGATAACCCAGTACGTTTCGCGGCTGCCGCTGCCGGATCCCGCGACACCCGCCGCCGCGGCGGTAGTGCGGCGGGTGCGGGTACTGGCCGAGGATCCCGCCGCCGATCCGCCGGGGGAGACCGAACTCGACGATCTGGTGAACCGGGCCTTCGCGCTGTGATCAGCCGGTGGTGTGCCCCGACACCATCGGCAACAGGGTGCGGCGGGCGAACTCGCGGCCCGCGGCCTCGTCCTCGATGGGGATGAGGCCGTCGGGGGTGAGCGCCAGCGACTGCGCCAGCCGGGCCATGATCTCGGCGACCAGGTCGGGATCGAAATCGACGCCGGCCTCGCTGTCGTGGAGTTCGCGCAGTTTGGCGGCGAGATAGGTGCGGCCGAGGGCCAGGATGGGGGCGGCCTCGGTGGTGAGGCGGGGCAGGATCAGATCGGGTTCGGTGCGCAGCAGGCGCAGCAGCAGCGGGTTACCGGCGATCGCCGAGATGAAGGCGACGAAGATCTCGACCAGCTGGTCCTCGGAGCCGGCCACGCCGCTCACCCGGTTGTCGATTTTGGCGACGAACCGTTGCGCCTCGCGGATGGTCACCGCTTCCACCAGGTCGTTCTTCGATTCGAAGCGCCGGTACAGGGTGGCGGGGCTGATCCCGGCCCGCCGGGCGATCTCGCCCATACTGGTGCGTTTGATCCCGAAGTCCAGGAACGCCGATAACGCGCTGTCGAGGATCTTGCCGCTGTCGGCGGCGGGCTCGGACAGGATGCGCTGCAGAATCGGCGGTACGGGTGGCATGGTCATCACACCCTATCGGACCGGGTTCGCGGCGTATGACCTGCGCATTGGTTTCGTGCCGGGTATCACTCCGCCGGCAGATCGAGTTCGGCCATCTCGTGCTCGATCGCGTTGGCCGCGAAATCCACTCCTCGGGAACGCAGTTCGTGGACCCGGCGCCGTAACGCCTCGATTCCCCCCGGCTGTGCGGCGATATCGGCCACACTGATCCGCCCGGTCGGCCGGCGCGTTTCGGAACGCTCGCACGCCACCCGTCATACCTCCTGCCGGCACTCGGTGCCCACACGCTCGGGCTCGCCCGAAACACCGATTCCTTGCAGGACAGCGGGTTTCGAGCTCGCCCGCTCCCCGGATACGTCGATTCCATGCTATCAGCCGCCTACTGGACGCTTGTCCAGTAACGAGTCCGGGAGAAGTCGGCGGCGGCCGCTACAACTCCTCGGCGTTCCGGTGCTCGGACGTGTGATGCAGGTAGACCATGGCGTTGAGCTCGACGCCGCGCTGCTGCTCCTCGGTCAGTTCCCGGCGCACCTTGCCCGGCACACCGGCCACCAGCGAACCCGGCGGGATCTGCGCGCCCTCCGGGACGAGCGCGTTGGCGGCGACGAGACTGCCGCGGCCGATCACCGCGCCGTTGAGGATCGTCGCGCCCATACCGATCAGGCAGTCGTCCTCGACCGTGCAGCCGTGCAGGATCGCGTTGTGACCGACCGATACTCCGGCGCCGACGGTGGCCGGGAATCCCGGATCGGCGTGCAGTACGCAGCCGTCCTGGATATTCGAGCGTTCGCCGACCGTGATCTGGTCGCTGTCGCCGCGCAGCACCGCGTTGTACCAGATGCTGACCTGCGCCTCGAGCTTCACCCGGCCGATCACGGTGGCGGTGGGGGCGATCCACGCGCTCTCGTGGATATCCGGCTGATGTCCGCTGACTTCGATCCTCATACTGTGAACCTAACCCGCCCGGTTCCGGTCATTCGCCGGCCGGGTCGCGCAGGAGCCACTCCGGACCGGCGCCGGCCGGCAGGTCACGCATCTTGTCGGGGTTGCGGATGGCGTGGATGGCGGTGATCCGGCCCGCGTCGACGGTGAAGGAGAAGATGCCGTAGTTGCGCCCGTCGAAGATGAGCAGTCCGGGCATACCGTTGACCTCGATCGTGCGGCCCCAGCCGGCCGACGCCGCGGGGGCGTTGTGCCAGCCGACCAGCACCTCGGCGATCCGCTCGGCGCCGAAGATCGGCTGGCGGACGGCCGAGACCTTGCCCCCGCCGTCGGCGGTGAAGGTGACCCGGTCGTCGAGGACACCGAGTAACGCGTCCATATCGCCCGACCGCCAGGCCAGCGCGAACGCCGAGACCACCCGTTCGTGCTCGTCCGGGGACGCCGGGAAGCGGGGTGTACCGCTCTCGACCCGTTTGCGGGCCCGGGAGGCGAGCTGGCGCACGGCGGCCGGAGTGCGGCCGACCACTTCGGCGACCTCCGGGCCCGTCATCCCGAACACGTCCTGGAGCACGAACGCGGTGCGCTCGGCCGGGGACAGCGATTCCAGGACCACCAGCAGCGCCATGGTCACGCGTTCGTCCTGCGAGATCCGGTCCGCCGGATCCTCCCAGGCGCCGACCGCGGGTTCGGGCAGCCATTCTCCGACGTACTCCTCGCGCCGGACCCGTGCCGATCCCAGCTGATCCAGTGCCAGCCGGCCGGTGACGGTGGTGAGCCAGGCCTGCAGATTGTCGATGGGCGCCGCGCCCGATTCCTGCTGCCGCTGCAACCGCAGCCAGGCCTCCTGCACGACATCGTCGGCATCGCTGAGACTGCCCAGGGTGCTGTAGGCGAGCCGCCGCAGATACGGGCGCTGTTCCTCGAAGAGCCGGGCCAGTTCGTCGGGGTCGGCGGGGGTGTTCCGGTCGGTCACTGCGTTCCCCGTTCGGTCGGTGCCCGGCGCGTCGGGCGGAGGGTGGTGTCGTCGAGTAGACGAACACGGCCTGCGATGTGTGACAGCCCTGCCGCGTCGGCGAATATTCCGGTCGGGCGGGTGTGCGCGAGCGGGCTCGAAGTCCGGTCGGGTGGCAGGCGGCCGCGTGCCGGTCGGCGACGGCTGGATACTCTCGCCTGGTGCGTAGCGGGGTTTCGACGGCGGCCGGGTTGCTCATCGGGTTCGCGCTGGACCGGGCGTTCGGCGATCCGCTGCGGTGGCATCCGGTGGCCGGGTTCGGAATGCTCGCGTCGCGGCTGGAGTCGGTGACCTATGCCGACCGGCGCCGGGCCGGTGTCGTGCACGAGCTGGTCCTGGTCGGCGGGGTGGTGGGCATGGGCGCCGTGCTGCACCGGGGCGGGACGGCGGCGGTGGCCGCCGCGACCTGGACGGCACTGGGCGGCCGGAGCCTGGCGAAGACCGGGGCGGAGATGGCCGGGTATCTGGAAGCGGGCGATCTGGTGGGCGCCCGGACCCTGCTGCCCTCGCTGTGTGGCCGCGACCCGGAATCGCTCGACGCCGACGGCCTGGCCCGCGCGGCCCTGGAGTCGATCGCCGAGAACACCTCCGACGCCGCGGTCGCGCCACTGGTGTGGGGCGCGGTGGCCGGTGTGCCCGGGCTGCTCGGGTACCGGGCCGTCAACACCCTCGACGCGATGATCGGCTACCGGAATCCGCGCTACGGCCGCTTCGGGTGGGCGGCGGCGCGGGTCGACGATATGGCGAATCTGCTCCCGGCACGCCTCACCGGAGTGCTCACCGCGCTGGTGGCGCCGCTCGTCGGCGGGCGCCCGGCCGAGGTGCTGCGGACCTGGCGCCGCGACGCCGCCCGGCATCCCAGCCCGAACGCGGGAGTGGTGGAAGCCGCCGCGGCCGGGGCGCTCGGGGTGCGGCTGGGTGGGCGGACCGCGTACCGGCACGGGGTCGAGCACCGGCCCGAACTGGGGGCCGGGCCCGCGCCGGGGGTCGCCGATCTGCGCCGGGCGGTGCGGTTGTCGGAGCTGGTGCAGTACGCCGCGGTCGCGACGGCGGTGGTGGTACCGCTGGCCGGGGTGGTGCGCCGAAGGGGTCGGGGAAGGTAACCGCCGCGGGGCGTTCTCGCCGGTGTCCGCGTGCTCTATTAATTGAACGATGGTACAACTAGTACGATAGTTCAATTAGATCGAGGAGGCGGGATGGGCGCGAGACAGTCGGCCGGATGGCGTGAATGGGGCGGACTCGCGCTCTTGGCGTTGCCGACGGTGCTGCTGGGGCTGGATGTGACGGCCCTCTACCTGGTGGCGCCGGGTCTGACCGCGGATCTGGACCCGACCGCGACCGAGACGCTGTGGATCATGGACGCCTACGGCTTCTTCATCGCCGGACTCCTGATCACGATGGGAACGCTGGGCGACCGGGTCGGACGGCGCCGGCTGCTGGTGATCGGAACGGCGGCGTTCGCCGCGGCCTCGGTCGCGGTGGCCTTCGCGCCCACGGCGCTGTGGCTGATCGTGGCACGCGCGCTTCTGGGCGTGGCCGGAGCGACCCTGATGCCTTCGACCCTTTCGCTGATCAGCACCATGTTCACCGACGCCCGGCAGCGGGCGCTGGCCATCGGGGTCTGGGCGACGATGTTCGCTCTGGGGATGGCCGCGGGCCCGATCGTGGGCGGGGTCCTGAGTGCCGCCTTCTGGTGGGGCGCGGTGTTTCTCCTCGCGGTTCCGGTCGCCTTGCTGGTGGCGGCCGGGGCGCCGGTGCTGCTCCCGGAGCACCGGACGCGGGCCGGTAGGCCCGATCTGCTCAGCGTGGGGCTGTCGCTGGCGGCGATGCTGCCGATCGTCTACGCGATCAAACATGCCGCCACCCACGGTGTGGACCCGCAGGCCGTGGGCGCTGTCCTCGTCGGTGGCGCCGCGGCTGTCGCGTTCGTCCGCCGTCAGCTGGGTCTCGCGGAGCCGCTGCTCGATATGAAGTTGTTCTCCGGCCGGGCCTTCTCGGCGGCCCTGTCGGTGTTGTTGATCGGTCTGATCGGGTTCGGCGGCGTGATGTTCCTGGTCACCCAGTATCTGCAACTGGTCGCGGGCCTCTCGCCGATACGGGCGGGGCTGTGGATGGGCCCGCCCGCGCTGGCCATGCTCGTCGGGGCCATCGGGGCGCCGCTGGTGGCGGGCCGCGTCTCGCCGGGGGTGGTGATGGCGGTCTCCTCGGCGCTGTCGCTGGTCGGATACCTGCTGCTGGCACTGGCCGGGACCGATAGCACTCATACCGTGGTCGCCGGATTCGCCGTGGTCTACCTCGGGCTCGGGGTGATCGCCGCGCTGGGCACCGATATCGTGGTGGGCGCGGCGCCGCCGGAGAGGTCCGGATCGGCGGCCGCGCTGTCGGAGACCGTTCAGGAACTCGGTATCGCGGTCGGCGTCGCACTCCTCGGAAGTCTCACCACCGCGATCTATCGGAGCGGTATCGAGCTTCCCGCCGGGTTGCCGGCGCCGGAGACCGAAACCTACAGCGACAGTCTCGCCGGGGCCGCGTCCCTGGCCGCCCGGATCCCGCCCGACGCTCTCGACCATGCGCGCGCGGTGTTCACCGGCGGGCTCAACGCCGCTTCTCTCCTCGCCGGTACCGCCGTCGCGGTGGCCGCCCTGACCTGTTTCGTGATGCTGCGACACCTCCGGCCCCTCGGCGCCGCCGATCGTGAGCCGGAGCCGGTAGCCTCGACATCCGGGAGAGCGAGGGATGACGGATAACACTGTGGCGGCCGAGCCGGACGCCGGCGACGGCCGCCTGCTGCGCGGCCGGCGCCGGCGAGCCCAGATCATCGAGGCGACGCTGGAGATCGTCCGCCGCGACGGCGCGACCGGCGTCACCCACCGCACCGTGGCCAAGGAGGCCGGGATCGCCACCAGCCTCACTCTCTACTATTTCGCCACCCTGGACGATCTGCTGGTGGCCGCCCTGACCAGCGTCACCGACGCCTACACACAGCGCATTCGGCAACTCATCGATACCGAGGCGGACCCGCTCGGCGGCCTGGCCGAGCTGATCGCCGAATCGGCCGGGCCCGGACGCGAACGCGCTCTCGCCGAGCGGGAACTGTCGACCCTCGCGGCCCGCCGGCCGGCGCTGCGCCCGGCCGCCCGGCGCTGGCGCGAGAACGTGGCCGAACTCGCCCGGACCCGGACCGACGACCCCGACGCGGTCGAGGCCCTGGTCGCGCTGTCCGACGGCCTGTGCACCGCGCTCCTGCTCGACGATCGCGAGGCCGACCCCGGCCATATCCGGGCAGTTCTCGGCACGGCGCTGGACCGGCGGAGCCGGTAGCGGCGAAGGGGTCAGGGGCGGGTGCGGCCGTAGCGGTCGGCGAGGCGGGCCTCGGTGGTGGCCGGTGCGGGCTCCGGATCGGGCCCGGCCGGTGCGGGCCCGGCCGGTGCCGGTGCCTTCTTCTTGCGGCGTTCCCGGATCTCGGCCCAGACGAAATAACCGAGACCGAGCGGCGCCATGATGCCGAACGCGAGCCACTGCAGGCCGTAGGAGAGATAGGGCCCGGCATCGAGTTGCGGGAGCGGGACCGGCGTGAATGCGCCCGGCTGGTCCTCCGACAACTGCAGGTAGGCGCCGCGCTCACCGACCGGGATCGGATTCAGCGGCAGGTCCAGCACCGTGGATTCCTGCGGTACATCGATGGAGTACACGTGCGGGATGCCGTTCTGCGCCGCCGGACTGCGCTGCGGGTCGACGTTCTCCGAGACCCGGACCCGTCCCTCCACCCGCTGCACCCCGGCCGGCGGTTCCTCGATCGGCGGCGGCTGGGAACCGTCGACGGCCGCCACCAGACCACGGTCGACGAGCAGCGTGCGGCCGTCGGTGAGGGTGAAGGCGGCCAGCACCCCGTAGGCGGGGGCGCCGTCGAGATGACGCAACCGCACCAGCGCGGTGGAGCCCGGGACGTAGCTGCCCTCGGCGAACACCTTGCGCCATTCGGTGGCCGAACCGGAGTCGGCGTCCAGCAGATCGGTGACGGCCACCGGGTCGGCGTCCACCGAATCGGCGATCAGGTCGTTGCGTTCGGAGGTGGATTCGTTCTTACCGAGCTGCCAGGGGGCCAGCACGGTGAAGCACAGGTAGGCGAACGCGACCACCAGTGCGGCGAGGATCAGCCAGCCGGGCCGCAGCAGGAAGGTGAGGCGGCGCATCAGGCGGGCTCGCCGGTGCCGGCGGCGCGGGCCGCGAGGGTGGTGTGGATCCAGTCGAGCAGGCCGGGGATCGCGGCCTCGATCTGAGCGCGGACCAGCTCGAACTCGGCGGTATCGCCGTAGTACGGATCCGGTACGTCGGTGTCGTCGGCGCCGGGATCGAAACTGCGCAGCAGGCGCCGCCGGTCCAGCGGGACACCCAGCGCGGCCAGGCGGCGGTCGTGTTCGGCGGTCATCGGGACCACCAGGTCGGCGCCCGCGTGCTCGGCGCCGAACGCGGCGGCGGCGTGACCGGTGGGGTAGCCGTGGCGGCGCAGCAGCGCGGTGGTGCGCCGGTCGGCCTCGGATCCGGTATGCCAGTCGTGGGTGCCCGCGCTGCTCACCCGGACCCGGGTGTCGAGCCCGGTCCGGGACAGATGTCCGGCCAGGATCTTCTCCGCCATCGGCGACCGGCAGATATTGCCGGTACACACGAACGATATGTGCAGCTCACCCACGACTGCCATTCTGGCGGGTCGGGCGTATCGGGCGCCACGTAGGGTGCGTCTCATGTCCGCCGACCACGTCGATCTCGCGGGTCTCCGTCACCACGGTGATGTGGAGGCCGTGGCGGGTCTGCTCGATTTCGCGGTGAATGTGCAGGGGAGCGCGCCCCCGGCCTGGCTGCGGGAGCGGCTGGCCGGCGCGCTGGACACCCTGGGCCGCTACCCCTCGCGCGACGACGACCGGGCCGCGCGGGAAGCGGTCGCCCGGCGGCACGGTATCGAGGCCGACCAGGTGCTCACCCTGGCCGGCGGTGCGGAGGGGTTCGCGCTGCTGCCGCGTCTCGCGCCCCGGCTGGCCGCCGTGGTGCATCCGTCCTTCACCGAACCCGAACTGGCTCTGCGCGAGGCGGACGTCGCGGTGACCCGGGTGGTGCTGGAACCGCCCTACACGCTGGACCCGGCGCTGGTCCCGGCGGAGGCGGATCTGGTGGTGGTCGGCAATCCCACCAACCCGACCTCGGTCCTGCACCCCGCCGCGGCCCTGCGCGCGCTGTGCCGGCCGGGCCGGATCGTGGTGGTGGACGAGGCCTTCATGGACGCTGTGCCCAGCGAACCGGAATCGCTGGCCGCGGCGGCCGGTGACGGACTGCTGGTATTGCGCAGTCTCACCAAGACCTGGGCGCTGGCGGGGCTGCGCTGCGGCTATCTGCTGGGGGCGCCGGAGGTGCTGCGGCGGCTGGAACGGGGCCGTGCGCACTGGCCGCTGGGCACCCTGCAACTGGCCGCGGTCGCCGCGACCGCCGACCCTGTAGCCGTGGCCGAGGCCCGGGACCGGGCGGTGCGGATCGGGCACGAGCGCCGGTCGATGGCCGGGCGGCTGACCGCGCTGGGGTTCGAGGTCGCCGGACCGGCGGCCGGGCCGTTTCTGCTGCTGCGCGTCCGGGACGGGGAGATCCTGCGCAAGCACCTGCGCGAGCGGGGGATCGCGGTCCGGCGCTGCGATACCTTCCCGGGCCTGGGCCCCGATCATCTGCGGGTGGCGGTCCGGTCGGCCGCCGAGGTGGACCGGCTGGTGGCGGTATTGCGCGAGACCGGTGCGCGGCACCGGATCACGGACGGGACATGATTGTCGCCGACGCCCACCGACGGAAGTCGCTGACGCCCACCGACGGAAGTCGCTGACGCCCACCGACGGAAGTCGCTGACGCCCTCCGACCGAAGTCGCCGATGCCCTCTGACGAAAGGTGTGCCGTGGCGAAACTGGCCGATCTCATCGAGACGCTGGACACCGCCTATCCGCCGGGACTGGCCGAGCCGTGGGATTCGGTGGGCCTGGTGTGCGGGGATCCGGGCGACGAGGTCCGGCGGGTGCTGTTCACCGTCGATGTCACCGAGGCCGTGGTCGAGGAGGCCGTGAACTGGGGCGCGCAGGCGCTGGTGGCCCACCATCCGCTCCTGCTGCGCGGGGTGGACAGCGTCGCCGCCGACCGGCCCAAGGGCGCGCTGGTCCACCGGCTCATCCGCGCGGGCTGCGCGTTGTTCACCGCGCACACCAACGCCGATTCGGCCGACCCCGGCGTCTCCGACGCGCTCGCCGAAACGCTCGGGCTCACCGTCACCGGGCCGCTGGACCCGAAACCGGCCGCCGCCGTGGACAAGTGGACCGTGCAGGTCCCACGGGACCGGTCCGACGAGGTGCTGGCCGCGCTGTTCGCCGCCGGGGCCGGCGGTGCGGGCGATTATCGCGAAGCCGCCTGGCGCGTCACCGGAACCGGGCAGTTCCGGCCGCTGGCCGGAGCGGACCCGGCGATCGGTTCGGTGGGTGAACTGACCCGGGTGAGCGAGGACCGGATCGAGGTCGTCGCCGATCCGCGCCATCGCGCGCGGATCCTGGCCGCGCTGCGGGCGGCGCACCCGTACGAGGAACCGGCCTATCACGTCACCGAGCGCGCGCCGCTGTCCGGCGCGCTCGGGCTGGGACGGGTCGGCACCCTCGCCGAACCGCTGACCCTGCGGGAATTCACCGCCCGCGCCACCGCGGTCCTTCCGGAAACGGCCTGGGGGGTGCGGGCCGCCGGCGACCCCGGCCGTGTCCTGCGCACCGTGGCGGTCTGCGGCGGGGCGGGGGATTCCCTCCTGGACGCCGCCGCACGCCGCGGAGTGGACGCCTACCTCACCGCCGACCTGCGTCATCATCCCGCCGACGAGTATCTGCGCCGCACCGGCCCGGCGCTGATCGATGCCGCGCACTGGGCCACCGAGTTCCCGTGGTGCGCGCAGGCGGCCGGGGTGCTCGGCGCGGGTTTTCCCGATCTGGAGACCCGGGTGTCGACCATCCGCACCGACCCGTGGACCGTCGGCTGCGCCCACTGACCGAGCACCCGTCGGCCACCCGACCTGCCTGTCGCGCGAATCGGAACGCCAGGGGGCGGACCGGTGCGGCGGCCGGAGTACGGTGGACCCTCTATCCGTCCACAGCGTGCAGGGAGTTCGTTCGCGTTGAATGTCGAACCATCGATTCAGGCCCGACTGCTGCGTCTCGCCGAGGTCGACACCGAGTTGACCAGGATCGCCCATCGGCGTCGCGTGCTACCCGAACAGCAGGAGGTCGACCGGGTCGAGACGGAACGCAACGCGCAGAAGGACGCGGCGGTGGCCGTGGAGATCGTGCTCGACGACCTGGACCGCGATATCCGCAAACTCGAGGGTGAGGTCGAGGCGGTCCGCAAACGCGAGGAACGCGACCGCGGCGTACTGGAGGCCGGATCGGTCGGCGCGAAGCAGCTCTCCGAACTCCAGCACGAACTGGGCAGCCTGGAACGCCGGCGTTCGGTGCTCGAGGACGAACTGCTGGAGGTGATGGAGCGCCGCGAGGCCTCCGCCGCCGATCACGAGCATGCGGGCGCCCGCCTGGACCACGCCGAATCCGAGCTCGCCACCGCGCGGGAAAGCCGTGACCGGGCGGTGGGCGATCTCGACGTGGCTCAGCAGCGCTGCGAAGGCGACCGCGCGAACCTCGTCGGTGATTTCCCGGCCGACCTGCTCGCCGTCTACGACCGGCAGCGTGCCGACCACGGCACCGGCGCGGCGCTGCTGCAGGCCCGCCGGTGCGGGGCCTGCCGGATCGAACTCGACCGCGGCGAGATAGCCCGGATCGCGAAAACCGCGCCCGATGTGGTGGTCCGGTGCCCGGAATGCGGCGCGGTCCTGGTGCGGACCAAAGAATCCGGGCTCTGAGCGGCCGACGGTAGCGGGTAGCGGACGAGCGCGGATCGGGAGGCCGGGATGAGTGTGCGGGAAGTGGTCGTCGAGGCCGACGGTGGCTCGCGGGGCAATCCGGGAACGGCGGGCTACGGCGCGGTGGTCTTCGACGCCGACCGGGTCGGGGTGCTGGCCGAACGCAAAGAGGCGCTGGGGATCGCGACCAACAATGTCGCCGAATACCGCGGCTTGATCGCCGGACTGGAGGCGGCCGCGGAACTCGGCGCGCGGGTGGTTGCGGTGCGGATGGATTCCAAACTCGTGGTCGAGCAGATGTCGGGCCGCTGGAAGATCAAGCACGCCGCGCTGATCCCGCTCGCCGACCGGGCCCGCCGTCTGGCCTCCGGATTCGAGCGGGTCACCTATCGCTGGATACCGCGCGCCGAGAATTCGCACGCCGACCGGCTCGCCAACGAGGCGATGGACGACGCGGGACTGGTGGCGGAGATCCGCTTCGCCGAGCAGCCCGCGACCGCCGCCGACCGCCCGGCCTCGGCCGACGCCCGCAGCGCGGCCGCCCGCCTGTCGGGCGCCGCGACCGCACCGGGCTGGACCGGCGCCACCGGCCGGCCGACCCGGTTCCTGCTGTTGCGGCACGGCCAGACCGAATTGTCGATCCAGCGCCGCTATTCCGGTCGCGGTAACCCGCCGCTCACCGCGGTGGGCCGCGAGCAGGCGGCCCGCGCGGCGAAAATGCTGGCGGCGAAGGGCGATATCGCCGCGGTGGTGAGTTCCCCGCTGGGCCGGGCGCGCGAAACCGCCGAGGCCGTGGCCGCCGCGCTGGGTCTCGAGGTCCGGGTGGTGGAGGGTCTCACCGAGACCGATTTCGGTGCCTGGGAGGGACTGACCTTCACCGAGGCCGCCGAACGCGATCCGGAACTGCACGCCCGGTGGCTGGGCGATCCGTCGCTGCCCGCGCCGGGCGGGGAGAGTTTCGACGAGGTCCGGGAACGGATCGAGGCGGTACGTGGCGATCTGGTGGCGCGCTACCCGGGGGCGAATATCGTCGTGGTCAGTCACGTCACGCCGATCAAGACACTGCTGCAGCTCGCCCTCGGGGTCGGGCCGTCGCTGCTCTACCGCCTGCATCTGGACCTGGCGTCGCTCTCGCTGGCCGAGTTCTATCCCGACGGCGGGGCGTCGGTACGACTGGTCAACGATACGAGCTACCTCTGACAGGCCGGACGTTCGAGTAGTTGTTCGGAACCCGCGGCAGGAATTGGCCATCCCCCGGTTCTGTATCGACTGTGGCGCCGCGATGACCCCGCTGTGGACGATCGACTCGTGCGAATGGGACGGCGCCACAGTCGAGAGCTGGGCCCCGTACGAGGATCAAGCCCTCGGTGATGCCCGCGTGGCGAACCCTGCCAACGTTGTGGTTTCCAGAGGTTACGGACTCCAGCTCTACGTCTGCCCGAAGGTTCCGTCCCATGCACACACCGACCTGTTCCAGTGAGCCGCTACCGCCACATCGAGCACGGATAGTAAGTCCACGCAGCGTCGCAAGGCGATCAGCCACCGGTGCCCAGCCACTCGGGTGGGCGCGAGAACCGACCCCTACCAGCGAACTGCACTATATCCGCCCGATTTTCGGCGATAACTTACGGCTACCCCGTCCCGCCGGCGCGGCCCGCCCCGCGAGTTGTCAGCCCTGCTGCTCGGTATCCTGTTTGATCGCCGAGACCTCGAACTCGAGGACGACCTTTTCCGAGACCAGCACACCGCCGGTCTCCAGCGTGGCGTTCCAGGTGATTCCCCAGTCCTTGCGGTTGATTGCCGTGGATCCCTCGAAACCGACGCGGACGTTGCCGAACGGATCGTTGGCCTGGCCCTCGAAGGTGAACGGGACCGTGACCGGACGGGTGACTCCCTTGATGGTGAGGTCGCCGGTGACGTCGAAGGTATCGGGGCCGGTGGGGGTGATAGCTGTGCTGCGGAAGGTGATCTCCGGGTATTCGTCCAGGCCCATGAAATCGAGTCCGCGCAGATGCTCGTCGCGCGGGGCGTTGCGGGTGTCGATGCTGGCGACCTGGATGGTCACCTCACCGGAGGAGGCGGCCGGGTTCTCCGCGTCGAAGTAGGCGCTGCCGGTGAACTCGTTGAACGATCCGCGGACCCTGGTCACCATCGCGTGCCGGGTGACGAAGCCCACGCGGGTGTGGGTGGGGTCGAGTA
The DNA here is from genome assembly GCF_055586645.1 of Nocardia sp. NPDC049935. Lineage (NCBI taxonomy): Bacteria > Bacillati > Actinomycetota > Actinomycetes > Mycobacteriales > Nocardiaceae > Nocardia > Nocardia sp. NPDC049935. Next base: position 274,408 of record NZ_JBVJHV010000004.1, read on the forward strand.
CGTAGGTGCCGCTGAGTTCTTTCACGTTCGTCGCGGTCGTCATCTGGTGCCTCCGGTTCGGTAAGAAGTAGTTGATGTGTCATACATATGGTGCTGCGTAATTGGTGATGTGTCAACTACTGCGTTAAGCTGGGCTTATGACCGAGACGCGATGGCTGGATGAGCAGGAGAGCCGAGCCTGGCGGGGCTACCTGGCGATGCACACCCAACTCGTCGCCCGCCTGCACCGGCAGCTGCAGCGCGACTCCGGGCTGTCCCTGGCCGATTTCGAGGTGCTGGTCCGGCTCACCGACGAGGCGGAGCCGCGGATGCGCATCGGGGAACTCGGGCAGATCCTGCAATGGGAGAAGAGCCGGCTGTCCCATCATCTGGGCCGCATGCAGAAGCGCGGACTGGTGCGTCGCGAGGATTGTCCCGACGACGCCCGCGGCGCCTTCATCGTGCTCACCGGCCAGGGGCGCGCGGCGATCGAACAGGCGGCACCCGGCCATGTGGCCACGGTGCGCGAACTGGTTTTCGACCCGCTCTCCGACGAACAGGTGGAGACGTTCGCCGCTATCGTCGGGCGCGTCCTCGAGCGGCTGGACGCACCCGAATAGACGCCTTTCCCGGCCGCACAGTGATGCGTGGTGTGCCGAATCGACCTGCCGGGAGGTCAGGCCGGATAGGTCTGGATCTCGGTGGCCTTCACTGCCGCCCACAGCGCCGACCCCGGCCCGATACGGAGATCGGCGACGGTGGCCGGGGTGATATCGGCCAGTGCCGGAATGTCGCCGTCCAGCCGGACCCGCACCGTATGCGCGTGCTGTTCCAGACCGGCCACGGTCACCGGCCAGGTATTGCGCGGGCTGCCCGCGGGGCGGTCGGGGTGCAGGCCCACCGCGGCCGGTGCGAAGGTGAGATGCACTGGCCCGGTGGCCGGTTCGGCGACGGTGAGCACGCCGCCGCCGCGCAACCGCACCCGGGTCCCGTCGGCCGTACCGCGGAACAGGTTGAGTCCCACCAGTTCCGCCACATAGTCCGAACGGGGCCGCCGGGCGATCTCGCCGGGCGGCCCCTGCTGGACGATACCGCCGTCCTCCACGATGACGAGCCGGTCGGCCAGCACCATCGCGTCCAGCGGATCATGGGTGACCAGCAGCGTATGCCCCGGGAAATCGCCGAGATGACGGGCCAGTTCGGATCGCACCCGGACTCGGGTGGCCGCGTCCAGCGCCGCCAGCGGTTCGTCCAGCAGCAACAGTTGCGGTTCGACGGCCAGCGCCCGCGCCAGCGCGACCCGCTGCGCCTGCCCGCCCGAGAGCGCGCGGGGGCGGCTGTGCGCGAATTCGGTGAGCCCCACCCGGTCCAGCCAGTGCGCGGCCCGTTCGCGGGCCGCGGCCCGGCGCATTCCGCGGGCCCGGGGGCCGAAGGCCACATTGTCGAGGGCGTCGAGATGGGCGAATAGCAGATAGTCCTGGAACACCACACCGCACGACCGGTGTTCGGCGGGCACGAACGCGCCCGGGGGTTCGTCCCAGACCTGCTCGTCGAGCCGGATCACGCCGCCGGTGAGCGGTGTCAGCCCGGCCAGCGCCCGCAGCGCGGTGGTCTTACCCGCGCCGTTGGGGCCGAGCAGCGCGACCACCTCACCCGGGGCGAGGGTGAGGTCCAGGTCGAGGGTGAAATCGCCGCGGCCGACCCGCACTGCGGCCGAGAGTGTCACAGCGCCCCCCGGATCCAGCGTTCCCGCAGCGCGACCAGCACCAGCACGGAGACCGCCAGCAGCACCAGACTCAGCACGATCGCGGCCGCCGGATCGGTTTCCAGCGCCAGGTACACGGCCAGCGGCATGGTGGTGGTGCGGCCCGGGAAATTACCGGCGAAGGTGATGGTGGCCCCGAACTCACCCAGGGCCCGCGCCCAGCACAGGACGGTTCCGGCGACCACCCCCGGCAGAATCGACGGCAGCGTCACCCGGCGGAAGGTCAGCCAGCGCGACGCACCCAGCGTGGCGGCCGCCTCCTCGTAGCGGGGGTCGGCGCCGCGCAGCGCGCCCTCCACCGAGATCACCAGGAAGGGCATGGCCACGAACGCTTCCGCCACCACCACCCCCGCGGTGGTGAACGGCAGCGCGACGCCGAACCAGTCGTACAGATACTGGCCGACCAGCCCGCGCCGGCCGAGGACCAGCAGCAGCGCCACCCCGCCGACCACGGGCGGGAGCACCAGCGGCACCGTGACCAGCGCGCGCACCAGGCCGCGTCCGGGCAGTTCGCCGCGGGCCAGCAGCCAGGCGAGCGGGATCCCGAGCACCAGGCACACCACGGTGGCCAGGCTCGCGCAGATCAGCGACAGCCGCAGCGCCTGGCCGACCTCGGCGCTGAACAGCCGCGACGGCAGATCCCGCCACGGCGCCCGCACCAGCAGCCCGGCCAGCGGTACGAGCAGGAACAGCAGCCCCAGCAGCGCGGGCACCAGCAGGATCAGCGGCCGGCGTCCGCGCACCGCCCGGCGCCGGCGCAGCGCCGTGGTACGCCGCCGCACCGCCGCCGCGATGCTCACGGCGTATCGAAACCGGCCGTGGTGAAGACCGTGCGGGCCTGCGGGGAGCCGATGAACTGGACGAACGCGGCCGCGGCCGCGGGGTTGGGCGCCGCGGCCACGGGCGCGATCGGATAGTCGTTGATCGCCTTGCCGGCCTCGGGGAACTCGATTCCCATCACGGTGTCCTCGGCGGACCGCACATCGGTGCGGTACACCAGCGCCGCGTCGACCTCACCGAGCCGTACCTTCGTGAGCACGGCCTTCACATCCTGCTCGCGGGTATCGGGCTGCGGAGTGATACCCGCCGCGTCGAACACCTTCTGTGCCGCGGCCCCGCACGGAACCTGCTCGGCGCACAGCGCGATCCGCGGTTCGGGTTTCCCGAAATCGGCCAGTCCGCTGATACTGCCGGGATTGCCCGTGGGCACCGCGATCTCGAGCCGGTTGCGGACGAACGTGACCGGTGCGGCGGTGATATCGCCGGAATCCACCACCTGCTGCATATTGCGCGGCGCGGCCGAGGCGAAGACATCGGCGGGGGCGCCCTGGGTGATCTGTTCGGCCAGGGTGGAACTGCCGCCGAAGTTGAACACCACGTCGACCCCGGGGTTGTCGGCTTCGAACTGTTCGCCCAGGGTGGTGAAGGTTTCGGTGAGCGAGGCGGCCGCGAACACGTGCACCGTGCCCCGGATCCCGGTGGCATCCTCGTCGGCGGTATCGCCGGACGAACACCCGGTCAGCGCCACCAGCGCGACGGCGGCGGGAGCCATCCAGCGCAGCAATCGTGCAGTACTCATCATCAGCTCTCCGGGATCTCGACCACGACATGCGTCGATTTCACCGACGCCACTGCCACACTGCCCACTTCGAGCCCGAGTTCGTCCACCGATTCCCGGCTCAGCAGCGAGACCAGCCGGAAAGGCCCGGCCTGCATCTCCACCTGCGCCATCACGGTATCGGTGACCACCCGGGTCACGATGCCACGCATCCGGTTACGCGCGGACGCCGCCACGGTCACCCCGGGCTCGGGCGCCTCGGCGATCTCCCGGGCCAGCTCCGCGAGCTGCGCGCCGCCGACACCCTGGCGCCCGTTCTCCAGCCGGACCGCCTCGAGGCGCCCCTGGTCGATCCAGCGCCGTACGGTGTCGTCGCTGACACCGAGGAGCGCGGCAGCGTCCTTTATCCGTAGATGCGTCACGTGGCGAAGTATATCGACGCATCTGCGTCCGTTAAGGGGCGAATATGATCTTCGGCTGGGGGAGCGCGAGCAGCATCTCGTTCTCGGGCCGCGGATCGTCGGTATCGCACGACCGCACCGCGCCGGTCGGGGTGAACCCGGTGCGTAGGTAGAGACGCTCGGCAGCCCGGTTACCCTCGATCACCCATAACCGCAGGGTGCGGTGTCCCGCCCGCCGGGTCCATTCGATCACCGCCCGCACCAGCCGGTCGGAAACCCCGGTCCGCCGGGCCGTCGGCGCGGTCCACATGGAGACCAGCTCCGGCCCGGCGGTGGTCTCGATGACCCCCGCGGATCCCACCGGCCGCGCCTCGGATTCGGCGACGAAGAACACGTCGCGTTTCCCCGTCCACTCCCGCCATCGGTGTTCCTCCCAACACGCCGCGTCCGCGTGCGTGACGGAGAAGGTGCCGGGCGGTGACCCGGCCAGTGCGTCCAACCGGACCGCCCGCGCGGTCCGCCAGTCCTCGGGTCCGATTCGTCGTATCCGCATATGTCGAGAATGCGGCCGGCGGGCCTGCGCGGTAAGGCTTTTACCCAGGATGCTACGAGACCGTTGCCGGGCTCCGAGGGTCAGTCACCCCGCAGCAACTCGGACGCCGGCGTGACCTGGGTACCGAACACCGTCCACGCCGACCCGTCCGCCACTCGGCGCAGGTCGAACCGGTATTTTCCGTAACAGGCCCGCGAAACCGACGACAACCTGGCCTGCCCGACCACCCGATACCGGTCCCCGTCGATACGCACCATTCGCTCCATTTCCCGATCCCCTTTCACCGTCGCGTGTCGAGCCCGGTTACGGGAGCCACTGTCGCAGCGCGGGGCTGAAGGGACCCTGAAGCGATCTGAAGCCCGCTTCAGGAACAGGTGATAGGGGAGTGCGAGGTTCGGTTCGTCGACAACGCGAATCCGTGCGGTGCTACCTCGCCGGCAGCGTGTAGTCGACGGCCACCGAATCGGGCCGGTGCTGTTCCCTGGTGGTGACGGTCGCCCGGTAGCGGCCCGGTTCGGTGGGGAGCTGGGCACTGTTGTACCAGGGCAGTTGCTGGTCGGGGTCGGCGATCGAGCCCGCCGCGCCCGCGAACTCTATCGGGACCTCCCCGGTGGCGCCGGTGTCCAGGTTCCGCCAGGTCACATACGCGGTGGTGCGGCAGGGGCTGTCCGGGTCGGAGGGCTGCTCGGCGACGAACGCGGGGTCGGTGTTGTAGAACGCGAAGGTGAGCGTGATGCGGCCGGTGGGTTCGTCGACGGTGCCGCGGATATTCCCGTAGCACGTGCCGCTACCTTCGGTCACCATCGTTTCGAGCGGCTCCTGGATCGCGGGCCCGGCGGCCGCGGGACCCGCGAACGCGATGACGGGTACGCAGACCAGCGAAGCCGCGGCGAGCGTGGTGCCGAATGTGCGCGTGGAACGCATGGTGTCCTCCCGGTGCGAATTCAACCCCTTCCCCCACACCATCGTCACTCCCGGGCGAACCTGTTAACCCTCCTGTCCGTCCGGGCCGGGCACAGGCGGTCTCACGCCGAATCTCGACGTGATGGCACCGGAAATCCGGGGGTGGGCTACTCGGTTTCCTTGGGGTGGGCTGTGCCCGCCGCTTTGATCCACAGCGTCCGTCGCGGTCTATCGACCAGATACCAGATTCTTCCGCCGCCGGTGACCTCGATCTGCCATTGTTCCATCGCGATCCCTGCATGGTTGGCACTGTCCAGGCGCCCCTTCAGGCGGTGATGTCTGGAGGTGGCTTCCGGTGTATCGGGACGTGCTCGCAGTTCCTTCCACGCCGCCAGTGTGTTGGACGCGGCCTGCTGGCAGAGCGCATCCCAGCCCTTGGCGGCTTCGGTACCGGCGAACCGCAGATCCCAGCCTCCGGGTTCCGCTGGTGGTGCCACCCGGTCGCCGCGTTTCGGACTCATGTGGCGTCCGGTTCCGGGACGGAGCCGAGGTCGTCGTCGGTATCGGCAGCGAGCAACGCGGCGAGTTCCGGGTCGGCGATGATCTCGGCCGTATGCCGCCAGGACTCGATCACCTGCACGATCGGAGCGGGATTGTTGAGGGAATCCGCGGCTCGCATCGTCGAAACCAACTCGACGACGAACTGCTGAACCTCTTCGCGGGACAGGAATGCGACCCAGGGGAAAACCTCGGGTAGCACGTCGGTCACCAGGTCGCGGACCCCCGCGTCCCGTTGCATCAGTGCCACGAAGATCTGAGTGGTGGCCGAGGACGCTTTGTGTTCCAGTTCGGCGCGAGCGGCCGTCGTCAGGACGAGATCTTCGTCGTCGCGCCGACGAATCCGCAGCCACTGCCCCGGCGTCCTGCGGAGTCGTTCGACCGTGGCCTTGCCCCGTAGCTGTAGTTCCGAGAAGGCGACCTCATGAACGGACATACTTTTAATCTACATTAAAAGTCGATGGACAGGCTCCGGAAGGTGAGGTGGGGTAGCCGGCGGGCCACCCCACCTGCTGCCGTCAGTCCCGCGGACCACCCGCGACATAGATGACCTGACCCGAGACGAACCCCGCGCCCTCGCTGGCCAGGAACGACGCGGTATGCGCGATATCCTCCGGCTGGCCGACCCGGTTCACCGGGATCTGGGCGGCGGCGCCCTTCTGGAAGTCCTCGAAATCCACGCCCACGCGGGCGGCGGTCGCGGCGGTCATATCGGTGACGATGAAACCGGGGGCGATCGCGTTGGCGGTGACGCCGTATTTGCCGAGTTCGAAGGCGAGGGTTTTGGTGAAGCCCTGCATACCGGCCTTCGCGGCGGAGTAGTTGGCCTGGCCGCGGTTGCCCAGGGCCGAGGTGCTGGACATGTTGACGATACGGCCGTACTTCTGTTCGACCATGTACTTCTGGGCGGCCCGGGTCAGCAGGAAGGCGCCGCGCAGGTGTACGCCCAGGACGGTGTCCCAATCGTCGACGCTCATCTTGAACAGCAGATTGTCGCGCAGTACGCCGGCGTTGTTGACCACGACGGTCGGTTCGCCCAGTTCCCGGGCCAGCCGCTCCACCGCGGCGGTCACCGATTCCTCATCGCTCACGTCGGCGCCCAGTTCGATCGCCTGACCGCCGGCCTGTGTGATCGCCTTGACGGTGTCGGTGCAGGCGGCTTCGTCGAGGTCCAGGACCCCGACCTTCATCCCGTCGGAGGCGAGCCGTTTGGCGATTGCCGCCCCGATTCCGCGGGCGGCGCCGGATACCACTGCGATCCTCTCGGCCATGGGTTATGAGTCCTCTCCTGTGGGCGATTAGTTCTTACGCCATCCAACACCGTCGGTGAGCGCGGATCGAGAGGGTGCCGGTACAAGATCTCCGGCGGATGGCTGTGCGCGCGGGACAGTGCAGGTCGGATCGGTTCCGGGCGCCGGGCGAGGATGTGGCAGAGGAGGACATCGGTGACGTTCACGGGACAGTTCACCAAGGTGTGGTGTTTTTGCACTCCCTAATCGGGGTCCGGGCGTTTATTCTCGAAAACGTCCTGTTACCAGCGAGTTTGGAATGTGATGACCGCACCTCAGTCTCCGTACGACCCGACCAAGGGTCAGCAGCCCTATCCGTCGCAGCCGGAATACGGCTCCCCCCAGCCCTACGGCGCGCCGCAGCCCGCCTACGGCGCCCCCGGCGCGCAGCCGGTTTCCCCCTCCGACGCCAAGACCTGGGCGATGCTGGCGCATTTCGGCGCCATCGTGCTGGGCTTCATCGCTCCGCTGGTCGTCTGGCTGATGTACAAGGACCGCGACGAGTTCGTGCGCCGGCACGCGGTGGAATCGCTGAACTTCCAGATCCTGCTCGCCATCGGCTACGTGGTGTCCATGGTGCTGATGTTCGTGCTGATCGGGCTGCTGCTGTTCCCGATCATCTGGATCGCCGGCATTGTGCTGGAGGTCATGGGCGGGATCGCGGCCAACGGCGGCCGCGAGCACAAGTACCCGTTCAACGTCTCGTTCGTGAAATGACCCGATCCGGGCTGGCGGCCGGGAGGACGGCGACCCGGTGAATCTGCGTGGTACCGGGATCGGCGCAGTGGTCCCGGTACTCGTGACTCCGGTCAGGGACGCAGTATCGAGGTGAGGAAATCGGTCTGGTCGTAGACGGCCTGTTCGAAGACCTCGTCGAAGTAGATATCGAAGTGGTTGCCCGGATACCGTTTCACCACGGCGTGCTTGGTTTTCTCCGCGGCCCGCAGGGTGGGTTTCACCGGGGTCACCGAATCCCCGTCGCAGACCGCGTACAGCACCGGCATCTTCAATTCCTTGACGTGGCGGGCGGGGCGGTCGAACAGGATCGACAGTGCCGCCCGGGCGGCGATCTTCGGCCGGTAGGCGCTGCTCTCCTCGGCCAGCCGGCCGAATCCGGTGGGCACATCGGTGCCGGTCGCCATGGCCGCCGCGCGTTTCCGCCCCGCCAGCCGGATTCCCACCGGTTTGCGGAACAGCGTGCCGAATACGAGGTCGGCGAATGCGAGGGTGCCCACTTTGATCAGGCTCAACGGCCCCTTCGCCAGCGCCGAGCGCAGACCGCTGACCATCGGGACCTGGGCGACCACGGCGGCGATATAGGCATCGTCGGGCGCCACCGACAGCGCGTGCCCGCCGCCGAGCGATGTCCCCCACAGCGCGATCCGTGTCGCGTCGAATCCGCGCAGGGTGCGGGCGTAGGCGATGGCCGAGGTCCAATCCTCGCGCTGTCTGGCGAGATTGACGATCTGACGGGGGTCGCCGTCGCTGGCGCCGAAATGCCGGTAGTCGAAGGCCAGCACCCCCATTCCCGCCGCGGCGAATCGCCGCGCGAACCGATCCAAACCCATTTCCCGGTTTCCCCCCAGTCCATGCCCCATCACCACGATCGGGCGGGGTTTGGGCGGACCTGCCGGTAGATACAGCCAGCCGGCACATTTCTGGCCCCCCGACGGGAAGCCGACCTCGACACGCTCCATGAAGATCGACCGTACCCAGTTCTCGGTTCCGGTGAACTGTCAGGCCGGGTGGGCGCTCTCACGTTTCCCGGCACCGGGAACCGTCGCGGCGTCGCGGCCGGACTGCGGACGCCGGATCAGGGCGATTCCGAAACCGATGAGCCAGAGGACCCAGAGGAGCCAGCCGAACAGCCCCAGCAGGCTCAACCGGTCATGACCGGTGGTGATCAGCGCGGTCAGCGAGGCGGACGCGAACTGCAGGGCGGCGGCGATGATTCCGAGCAGGAAACGCCACCGGCCCAGGATGCCGGCACCGTAGCCCGCGGTTCCCAGTCCCAGCATCGCCAGTGCGAGAAAGGTGCCGTTGAATCCGAACAGCGCCTCGTGTACTGCCCACAGCGTGCGCAACTGGTCCGGATCGTCGAGGGCGGACATGGCCATCCGTAGCGCGACCACCACCGTGAACACCCCGTTCTGCAACAGCACTCCGGCGAAACCGGCATAGGCCGGTCCCGCCGGTGCGTCCGGGCCGGTGCGCAGTACCGCGGCGAGAGCGCCGGCGGCGAAGATCGAGGCCAGGATCCAGGCGGCGGGGAGGAACAGCGCGATGACGCCGGTGGGTTGATCGGCGGTGGTGAAGAATTCGATCGCTTCGGTGGCCGGTGCTCCCGGTGACGGCATACCGGCGGGCACGACGACGAGGTTGGCGGTGACGATGAGGAGGGCGAATCCGATGGCCGCCACACCCGCGGTCCGGGCGGAGGCCGCGGCGGCGACTACTTTATCAAGCATATATTGAATATAAGCCGAATAAATCGAAAGGGAAGGGATGGACGGCGAACCGATACGACGCCGATACGAATCGCTGCACCGAACGGCCCAGGCGCAGGAGACCGGCGCGCGGATCGCCCGATGCGCGCGCGAGCTGTTCGTGGCCCGAGGGTGGGCGGCGACCACGGTGCGGGAGGTGGCCCGGGCGGCCGGTGTCTCGGTACCGACGGTGTACGCGGTGTACGGCAACAAGGCCGGGCTGACCAGGGCGCTGGCCGATGCCGCGGACCTCTCCGGTGACCTGCCCCGGATGATCACCGAACTCGAGGCCGCCGACGGTCCCGCGGCGCAACTCGCCGCCATGGCCGGATACGACCGGCGGCTGTTCGAGGGGGCGGGTGATGTCATCACCCTGCTGCGGGAGGCCGGGCGCGCCGAACCCGAACTGGCCCGCGAATATCGAGACGGCCGCCGCCGCGCCGACGGAACCCGGATCGAGGTGTTCGGCGCCTGGCCCGCCGGCACCCTTCGTCCCGGGCTGGCGGCCGCCGACGCCGTCGATATCTATGCGGCGCTGTGCACAATCGACGTGTTCACCGTGCTGATCGAGGAACGGGGCTGGTCACCGGACCGGGTCGAGCAGTGGTGGTGCGCCGTGCTGGCCCGGGAACTACTCGCCGACCCGCCACGGTGACCCGGGACCGGCCCGCGGCGCGGTGGCCGGCCGGGCGCCGAGTATTCTGTTGCGGCGGATGAGTCGGCCGGGCGGTCGCGGCGCCGGGAACGGATACCGATCGGTGTCATGCCCGGTGCCGAGGAAAGTCCGGACTCCACAGAGCAGGGCGGTTGCTAACGGCAACCCGGGGCAACCCGCGGGACAGTGCCACAGAAAACAGACCGCCCGCGGCCCGCGAGGGCCGCGCGGTAAGGGTGAAACGGTGCGGTAAGAGCGCACCAGCGCCCCGGGTGACCGGGGCGGCTCGGTAAACCCCGCCCGGAGCAAGGTCGAAGATCGCATCTCACGGTGCGATTGCGCAGGTGCCCGAGGGCTGCTCGCCCGAGCCTGCGGGTGGACCGCTCGAGGTACCCGGCAACGGTGTGCCCAGATGGATGGCCGCCACCCGGTGCGAACCGGGGACAGGATCCGGCTTACAGGCCGGCTCATCCGCCCGCCGGTCACTGTCCCCGGCACATCACCGCGATCATCTGATACACCGCCTGCGCCTCCTGCGGGCTCGCCTGTCCACCGCCCTCGCCGAGCCGATCGGTCAGCGCGTCGACCGCCTCGTTCTCCGGTGTGCCCGAACGGATATCGTCGCAGGTCTCGGTGAAGATCGCCGTGATCGCGGCATCGTCACGGCCTTCGGCGAGCGCGGGGAACCCGCCCCGGAAGCCGATGACGAAGGAGCCCGCCTTCACCTGGTCGAGGGCGGCGGAATCGGGGCTCGGCGCGGCCACGGTCGTGGTGGTCTCCGTGTCCGGCGCGCTGTTCTCGCTCTGACAGGCGGTGCCGGCCAGCGCGAAGGTGACGAGGGCAGCGGAAAGCAGGGTGAATGGTCTGATCACGAGCCGGATAGTAACTCCGCGAGATGGACACCGCCCCCCGCCGGACGGGGGACGACGTTCATCCAGCGGCTACTAGGCCGACGGACCGATGACGAGCATCTGCGCCAGCGCCGTGGCCTGCTGCGGGCCGAGGATGGGAAGCAGATAGTCATAGATGAGAGTGGACATACGTGATGAAACTCCAGCTCGGATATCGTCGGACGCTTACGGTTCGCCACAGTAGCAGTTGTGTGAGCGGGGGGAGTTTTTCCCGACTGATTTGTGTAGAACTGGCATAAATGGTGACCGGCGTCATAAAGTAGGGCGCGTCGGCAGGCTCGCCGCGGTGCATCGAAGCGCACGCCCCGAGCCGATTCATACCTCTGAAGGACAGGTCACGAAACATATGCGGGTAGCACGTTCCTTGGCAGCCGGAGCTTTCATCGCCGGTGCCGCATCCGTTCTCGCCACCGTGGGCGCAGGTTCGGCCGGCGCGGTCGCGGTGACGCCGCTGCCCGGCGGTGTGCGGGTGGACCTCAGCCCCGCGGACACCCGGTGGGTACACGACAACAATTTCGGTCACACGCTGGCGGGTATTCCGCATCCCTCGGCGCCCTCGTTCGGGATGGCCCTGGATTCCGCGGCCGCGGTCTCGTCGACCCATCCCAACGGCCGGGTGGTGTTCACGGTATTCGGCCCGCTGCACGAACTGAACGGGTCCATGCTGGCGTTGCAGTGACGCAGGCTTTTTCGCGGCGCGAGCCGGTACCGGAGATCCGGTACCGGCTCGCGGCTTTTCCCGGTACCGCGATTTCCGGTCAGGTTTTGTCGATGGCCGCGGCGGCCGCGGGATAGTGGGCGAGATGCCCGCCGGCCGCGGTGTCCTCCGCGTCGGCCAGGGTCACATAGAGCGTGGTGTCCTCGCCGGCGGCGCGTGCGTCGGCCGCGCGGGCGCGCAGCGCGTCGAACGATTCCACCGCGTCGCGGTGATCGCCCAGTACGGTCTGCAGACGTTTCGCCCGGGACCCGAGATCGGCGGCGCGATCGCCGAGGGTGGGTTTCGCGGCCTCGCAGGAATAGCGTAAGCGCTTGGCGCTCTTGCGGATATCGTGCAGCAGCTCCACCCGGTCGGCCGGGGCGGCGGTGGGCTCGGCCCGGATCAGCCGGCGTACCCGTTTTCGGTCGGCGCGCAGCACCTCGTCGAATACCTCGTCCGCATCGGCCTTCCGCGCGGATTTCGGCATCGGCGGATCCTTGCGCCAGGTCTTCAATTCCCGGCGCATCGCGCGATAGCGCTTGCTGTCGAGTGCGATGAGTATCTGCGCGTGGGCCTCGCGGTAGCGATCCTCTTCGGCGCGCACCAGCCGGTCGCGGGTGGGTTCCAGTGCGGCGCAACCGGGCTCGGCGAACCGGTCCAGCAGTGCGGTGAAACGCGCGCCGCGCACCTCGGCGTCGCGGGCGACCCCCAGCAGCCCGGCGAGCCAGGAGAGTTCGGCGCGCATCCGGTTCGCCGCGTCGGCGTCCAGCAATTTCTTGTAGGAGCGGAGCACGCTGCGTAACCGCCGCGTCGCGACCCGCATCTGGTGAACCGAATCGTCCTCGTCGGCGCGGACCTCCGGTTCGGCGGCGAGTAGTCGTTCGATATCGGCGCGTAATGCCGCCGTGAGCGCGGCCGCGGCGGTGATGTTCTCACTCATGGCCGGACCCGGCGAAGAAATCGGTCGCCTCCACCAGATGGTGGACGATTCCGGGTTCACTGGCCGAATGCCCGGCATCGTCGACGATATGCAGCCGGGAGCCGGTCCACGCGCGATGCAGATCCCACGCGCTCACCGCCGGGCAGACGATATCGTGGCGGCCCTGCACGATGATGCCGGGAATCCCGGCGATCGCCTCGATATCGCGCAGCAGTTGCCCCTCGTCCAGAAAACCGCCGTGCCGGAAGTAATGGTTCTCGATACGGGCGAACGCGAGCGCGAAACGGGGATCGGCCGAATCGGCGACCCGGTTCGGATCCGGGCGCAGCGAACTGGTGGCGGCCTCCCAGGTGGACCACGCCACCGCGGCCGCGGTCGCGATTTCCGGATCGGGGGAGTTCAAGAGTTCGTGATAGGCCTCGACGAGATCCCCCGCGCGCTCGGACTCGGGAATCGGGGCGAGGAATTTCTCCCATTCGTCCGGGTACACATATCCGGCGCTGCCGTTGTAGTACCAATCGATTTCCTTGCGCCGCAGCAGGAATATGCCGCGCAAAACCAATTCGGTGACCCGCTGCGGATACCGCTGCGCGTACGCCAGCGACAGGGTCGAGCCCCAGGATCCGCCGAAGACGAGCCACCGCTCGATACCGAGGGCGGCGCGCAGCGCTTCGATATCGGCCACCAGATGGGCGGTGGTGTTGACCGAGAGATCGGCGCCGTCGGCGATATGCGGGGTGGACCGGCCGCAACCGCGCTGATCGAGCAGCACGATCCGGTACCGCTCGGGGTCGAAATACCGCCGGTTCAGCGGCGCGGTGCCGCCGCCCGGCCCGCCGTGCAGGAACACCGCGGGTTTCCCGTCCGGGTTCCCGCTGGACTCCCAATAGATCGCCTGGCCGTCGCCGACCTCGAGCATGCCCTCGTCGTGGGGTTCGAGTGGCGGGTAGAGCGTGCGCATCAGAACGCCAGGCCGGAGGCCAGATCCGGGATTTCGAGCGCCTCGACGGCCTGGGTGTGGACATCGGGGCAGGCCTTGGTGGTGACCCGGTCGACGACGGCCTTGTCGGCCAGGACCCGGCCGTTGATACCGCCGTTGGTGAGCGCCCATTCGTGGACCATCGCGTTGAGCCCGACGCGGCCCAGGGTGGGGCCCTGGACCCGCCAGTTGGACAGTTCGGGCTGCATCATGGCGCACAGGTTCTGGGCGGCCTTGTCGGAGACCTCCAGCGGAGTTCCCGGTGCCTCCCCGGTGGTCCGCGGCGCGGAACTCGTGCCGGTGCTCGTGGCCGCGGCGCCGGTGGACGCCGGGGACGGCGATCCGGACTCCATACCGCCGCAGGCCGTGAGCAGCACCGCCGCTCCTATACCCGCCACCGTCAGGGCACCCCGTGTTGTCCAAGCGCGTTGCCGCATCCGTACCTCTGTACTCGAGTCGAAATCGTCGACTTCGAGTCTGCCATCCCGCGCTCGTGTGGGGCGCCCTGTCGGTGGGAGCCCGGTCAGAAGCTGTGTTCGGGACCCGGGAAGGTGCCGCGGCGTACTTCGTCGGCGTAGGCGGCGGCGGCCTCCCGCAGCCGGTCGCCGACCGCGTCGAACCGCTTCACGAACTTGGCGGTCCTACCGCTGGTGTAGCCCGCCATGTCCTGCCAGACCAGTACCTGGGCGTCGCAATCGGCGCCCGCGCCGATACCGACGGTCGGGATGGTCAGTTTGCGGGTGACCTGGCCGGCCAGTTCCGCCGGGACCATTTCCATCACCACCGAGAACGCCCCGGCCGCCTGGACCGCGATCGCGTCGGCGAGCAGCCCCTCGGCGCCCTCGCCGCGGCCCTGGACCCGGAACCCGCCGAGGGTGTTCACGCTCTGCGGGGTGAAACCGATATGCGCCATGACCGGGATACCGGCCGCGGTGAGCAGCGCGATCTGATCGGCGACGCGTTCGCCGCCCTCCAGTTTCACCGCGTGCGCGCCGCCCTCCTTCATGAAGCGGGTGGCGGTGGCGAGGGCCTGTTCCGGTGAACTCTCGTAGCTGCCGAAGGGCAGATCGGCCACCACCAGCGCGTGTGGGGCGCCCCGCACCACGCCGCGGACCAGCGGGATCAGTTCGTCGGCGGTGATGGGCACAGTGGTGTCGTAGCCGTAGACCACATTGGCCGCGGAATCGCCGACGAGCAGGACCGGAATCCCGGCCTCCTCGAACAGGCGCGCGGTGGAGTAGTCGTAGGCGGTGAGCATGGCCCAGCGTTCACCGTTCGTCTTCATCTGCTGGAGATGCTGGACGCGGGTGGGGCGCCGGGCGGGTTTCTCGGATTTCGCGGCGCCGTAGGCGGGAGTTTCCGCCGATGATTCGGACATGCCGGATGTATCGGACATCTTCGTCCCTTTCGTCTCCTCGAGGCCCTGAGCGGGTCCCCGGGCGGGGTTGACGCCTTCCAGTGTGCACCCGCCGCCGACTCGGGACTAAGCCCGCGACCAGGTGCGGTTGGTCACATCCCCGGGAGTCGTCGCTGGTCCGGCTAGCATTGCGGCGGTGCGGAGCGGGCGTGGTGTGCTGGCGGGTGTGCTGGCGGTGGCGGCGGTATGGGTCGCGGGCTGTGGTGCGGAGCCCCCGGAGGCGGTCGCGCCGCCCGCTCCGGTTCCCGCCGAATTGAGCCGGTTCTACAGCCAGGTCCCGGTCTGGGAGTCCTGTACCGGCTACACCGCCCCCGGTGAGGGGTTGCCCCCGGTCGCCCAGTGCGCGCGCATCGAGGTCCCTGTCGACTACGCCGACCCGGACGGGCCCACCGCACAGCTGGCGCTGTCCAGGGTGCCGGCGTCGGGGCAGAAGATCGGATCGCTGCTGCTCAACCCGGGCGGTCCGGGTATGTCCGGGCTGTCCACCGCGACGGTCGGCGGCGGCACCGAACTGGCCGAGCGATTCGACCGGGTGGGATTCGATCCGCGCGGCGTCGGCGCGTCCACGCCCGCGGTGACCTGCCTGACCCCGCAGGAGGCCGATGCCGAACGCGCCGAGCCGCCGGTGCCCAACACTCCCGAAGGCATCGCGTCCGACGAGGCCGAGAACCGCGAGTACAGCGACCGCTGTATGGCGCGCAGTGGTGAGGATCTGCTCGCGCACGTGGGGACCCGCGAAGTGGTCCAGGATATGGACGTCATCCGCGCGGTACTCGGCGATCCGAAGCTGACCTACCTGGGTTATTCCTACGGCACCCGGCTCGGCGCGGCCTACGCGGAGAAGTACCCGGGCAATGTCCGTGCCATGGTGCT
This sequence comes from Nocardia sp. NPDC049935, assembly GCF_055586645.1. NCBI lineage: Bacteria > Bacillati > Actinomycetota > Actinomycetes > Mycobacteriales > Nocardiaceae > Nocardia > Nocardia sp. NPDC049935. The sequence goes on from NZ_JBVJHV010000004.1 coordinate 290,372, forward strand.
CGACGGCGCGATCGATCCGGCCCAGGACCCCGTCGCGGAATCGCTGCGGCAGGCCGCCGGGTTCCAGAAGGCCTTCGACGCCTACGCCGCGGACTGCGTGCAATCGCCGGACTGCCCGCTCGGCGACGATCCGGCCCGGGTCGTTCCGCGGTTCCGCGCGCTGGTGGACCCGCTGTGGGACACCCCCGCCGCCACCACCGACCCGCGCGGCCTCGGTTACGAGGACGCCGTCACCGGCGTGCAGCAGACCCTCTACAGCGCCGATTTCTGGCCGGTGCTCACCGTCGCCCTCACCGAGCTGGGCGAAGGCCGCGGCGACACCCTGCTGCAACTCGCCGATATGTACAACGGCCGCCGCGACGACGGCACCTACAGCAATCTCTCCGACGCGTTCAACGCGATCCGCTGCGTGGACGATCCGCGGGTCACCGATCCGGCGGTCGCGGGCCGGCAGGACACCGAGTACCGCGCGGCGGCGCCCTTCCTCGACGACGGGCGCGGGACCGGCGCGGCGCCCCTGGAACTGTGCGCCGGCTGGCCCGTTCCCAACACCAGCCAACCGCACGAGATCTCCGTCGAGGGCCTGCCGACGGTGGTCGTGGTATCCACGACCGGCGATCCGGCGACGCCCTATCAGGCCGGTGTCGATCTGGCCGATCAGCTCGGCGCCGCGCTTATCACGCATGTCGGCGATAGTCACACCGTGGTGCTCAACGGGGGCGCGACCTGCGTCGATGATGCGGTGATCAGCTATCTCGTGGATCTGAGAACCCCGTCCGAAGGCCTGCGCTGTTGATCCGACACACAGCGCAGCGCGTCATGTAACACGGATTTAACGCCAGGTGCATACTCTCGCGGGCATGGATCGCCAGAAGGAATTCGTGCTGCGGACGCTCGAAGAACGGGATATCCGCTTCGTGCGTCTCTGGTTCACCGATGTGCTGGGCTATCTGAAGTCCGTCGCCATCGCGCCCGCCGAACTGGAAGGCGCCTTCGAAGAGGGCATCGGTTTCGACGGTTCGGCCATCGAAGGTTTCGCCCGGATCTCCGAGGCGGATATGGTGGCCCGGCCCGATCCGTCCACCTTCCAGGTGCTGCCGTGGGCCTCCAGCAAGGGCCACCAGCATTCGGCCCGGATGTTCTGCGATATCACCATGCCCGACGGTTCGCCGTCGTGGGCCGATCCGCGCCATGTGCTGCGCCGCCAGCTCAACAAGGCCGGTGATGTCGGGTTCAGCTGCTATGTGCATCCGGAGATCGAATTCTTCCTGCTCAAGAATCAGCCCGACGGCGTGGACCCGGTACCCGCCGATACCGGCGGCTTCTTCGACCAGGCGGTCCACGATTCCGCGCCGAACTTCCGGCGCCATGCCATCGACGCCCTCGAATCCATGGGGATCTCGGTGGAATTCAGCCACCACGAGGGCGCCCCGGGCCAGCAGGAGATCGACCTGCGCTACGCCGACGCGCTGTCGATGGCCGATAACGTGATGACCTTCCGCTACCTGATCAAAGAGGTCGCGATCGACGAGGGTGTGCGCGCCACCTTCATGCCGAAACCGTTCGCGCAGTACCCGGGTTCGGCCATGCATACGCATATGAGCCTGTTCGAGGGCGAGGCGAACGCCTTCTCCGATCCGGACGACCCGGACAACCTCTCCACGACCGCACGCGCCTTCATCGCCGGCATCCTCGAGCACGCGCACGAGATCAGTGCCATCACCAACCAGTGGGTGAACTCCTACAAGCGGCTCATCCACGGTGGCGAGGCGCCCACCGCGGCCTCGTGGGGCCGGTCCAACCGGTCGGCGCTGGTCCGGGTGCCCATGTACACCCCGAACAAACAGTCCTCGCGACGCGTCGAGATCCGCAGCCCCGATTCGGCCTGCAACCCGTACCTGACCTTCGCGGTGCTGCTGGCCGCGGGTCTGCGCGGGGTCGAAAAGGGCTACACCCTGCCCGCGGAGGCCGAGGACGACGTCTGGTCGCTCACCGCGGCCGAACGGCGTGCCATGGGCTTCAAGGAACTGCCCGGCACCCTGGACGAGGCCCTGCACGCCATGGAGCGGTCCGAGCTGGTCGCCGAAACGCTCGGCGAGCACGTGTTCGATTTCTTCCTGCGCAACAAGCGCCGGGAATGGGCGGACTACCGGGCCCAGGTGACTCCGTTCGAACTGCGCGAATACCTGGGTCTCTGAGCCCGATGCCCGCGGGGCCGCCGGCCCCGCGGGTAGCAGACGAGAGGATCGCCCGAGGCCGAGGGGGCGCCCACAAACGGGCCCCGATTATCGGTACCTTGAGCTCATGGTCCGCCCTCCGTCCGCCAGGTCCGCCGTACCCGGCGCAGGCCGTCTCGGATTGCTCGAACCGACGGCCGCCGCCTCGCTGAAGACCCTCGGCTGGGACAACGTCGACAGCATTCCGGTGCTGTGGGCGCTGTCCCGGGCCCCGGACGCCGACCTCGCGCTGAATACGCTGATCAGATTGTCCGAGGCGCTCGGAAACGATTGGGCGGAACTGGATTCGGCGATTCGCGCCGAGAAGATGCTGCGCGGCCGGTTGTTCGCGCTCCTGGGGTCCTCGACGGCGCTCGGCGACCATCTGGTGGCCGATCCCGGGTCGTGGGAGTTGCTGCGCCGCGAGGAACTGCCCGATCGCGACGAACTGATCGCCGATCTGCTCGCGGTCGTCGCGGCCGAACCGGAGCCGGGCCCGAACGCCTCGCCGATGCTGTACCGGGCCGGGGAATCCGGACCGGAAGTGGTCGCGTCGCTGCGTAAGCGGTACCGCGACCAGCTCATGCTGCTGGCCGCGGTGGACCTGGCCGCCACCGTCGAAGACGAGCCGGTGATCCCGTACGAGCAGGTCGGGCGGCAGCTCACCGCGCTCGCCGACGCCGCCCTCACCGCGGCCCTGGCGGTGGCGGTGGCGCGGGTGTGCCGGAGCGAGCCGTGCCCGGTGCGGCTGGCGGTCATCGCCATGGGCAAGAGTGGCGCGTGCGAGCTCAACTACGTCAGTGACGTCGATATCGTGTTCGTCGCCGAACCCGCCGATTCCGTGGCGACCCGGCTGGCGGCCGAACTGATGACGGTGGGGTCCTCGGCCTTCTTCGACGTGGACGCCGCGCTGCGGCCGGAGGGCAAGGCGGGTGCGCTGGTGCGCACGCTCGACTCGCATCTGGCCTACTACCAGCGCTGGGCGCGCACCTGGGAGTTCCAGGCGCTGCTCAAGGCCCGGCCCATGACCGGCGATATCGAACTCGGCGAACAGTACCGGTCCGCCACCGACGCGCTGGTGTGGACGGCCTCCGAACGCCCGGATTTCGTCCCCGACGTCCAGGCGATGCGCCGCCGGGTGGAGGATCTGGTACCCGCGGAGATGCGCGAGCGCGAACTCAAACTCGGCAGCGGCAGTCTGCGGGATGTGGAGTTCGCGGTGCAGCTGCTGCAGCTGGTGCACGGCCGGGTCGACCCGAAGCTGCATGTCCAGGGCACCGTGGAAGCGCTGGCGGCGCTCACCGCGCGTGGTTACGTGGGCCGGGAGGACGCCGCCAATCTCACCGCCTCCTACGAGTTCCTACGCCTGCTCGAACACCGGCTGCAGCTGCAGCGGCTCAAACGGACCCATACGCTGCCCGCCACCGACGACGAGGAAGGTATGCGCTGGCTGGCCCGCGCCGCGCATATCCGCCCGGACGGTAAACGCGACGCCGCGGGCGTACTGCGGGTCGAACTGCGCCGCCAGACCGGCCGGATCCGCCGGTTGCACACCAAACTCTTCTACCGGCCGCTGCTGGAATCGGTGGCCCGGCTGGATTCCGACGCGCTGCGGCTGAGTCCGGACGCCGCCGTCCGCCAGCTCGCCGCCCTCGGTTACGCCGCGCCCGAACACGCGCTGGGGCATCTGCGTGCCCTCACCAGCGGTGTTTCGCGGAAGGGCCGGATCCAGGCGCTACTGTTGCCGACCCTGCTGGAATGGCTCGGCGAGACCCCCGACCCCGATGCCGGGCTGCTGGCCTACCGGCGGGTGTCGGAGGGTCTGGTGGACCAGGACTGGTATCTGCGGGTCCTGCGCGACGAGGGCGCGGTGGGACAGCGGCTGATGATGGTGCTGGGTTCCTCGGCCTATCTGCCGGACCTGCTGATCAACGCGCCCGAGACCATCCGCATGTACGCCGACGGCCCGCACGGGCCGCTACTGCTGCGGACCCAGCCGGCCGAGGTCGCCGGCGGCATCCTGACGGCCGCCGACCGCTACACCGATCCCCGCCGCGCGGTGCTCACCGCCCGGTCCCTGCGCCGCCACGAACTCGCCCGGGTGGCCTCGGCCGATCTGCTGGGGTTGCTGGACGTCCCGCAGGTCTGCGCCGCGCTGTCCGCGGTCTGGGTGGCGGTGCTCGAGGCCTCGTTGCGGGCGGTGATCCGGGCCAGTGTCATCGAACGGGGTGCCCCCGCGCCCGCCGATTTCGCGGTGATCGGCATGGGCCGGCTGGGCGGGATGGAACTCGGGTACGGATCCGACGCCGATGTCCTGTTCGTCTGCGATCCGCGGCCCGGCGAAGAGGAACACGTCGCCGTGAAATGGGCCAACGGTATCGCCGAACAGGTGCAGAAACTGCTCGGCGCCCCCAGCACCGATCCGCCGCTGCAGGTGGACGCGGGGCTGCGGCCGGAGGGCCGCAGCGGGCCGCTGGTCCGTACGCTCGCCGCCTACGACGCCTACTACCGGCAGTGGGCGCAGCCGTGGGAGGTGCAGGCCCTGCTGCGCGCCCATCAGGTGGCCGGGGATCAGGACCTGGGCCTGCGGTTCCTGCATACGATCGACCCCGTGCGCTATCCGTCCGGCGGCGTCTCCGCCGACGCCGTCCGCGAGATCCGCCGGATCAAGGCCCGCGTCGATTCCGAGCGGCTACCCCGCGGCGCCGATCCCGCCACCCACACCAAACTCGGTCGCGGCGGATTGGCCGATATCGAGTGGACCGTGCAACTGCTGCAACTGCAGCATGCCCACGAGATCCCGGACCTGCACAACACCTCGACACTGGAATCGCTGGATGTGATCGAGCGGGCCGGACTGCTCAACCCGGTCGACACCGATCTGCTGCGGCAGTCCTGGATCACCGCGACAGCGGCCCGCAACGCCCTGGTACTGGTCCGCGGCAAACCTTCCGATCAGCTGCCCGGGCCGGGCACGACGCTGTCGGCGGTGGCCCGGGTGGCGGGCTGGCCGACCCATGACGGCGGTGAGTTCCTCGACAACTATCTGCGGATCACCCGGCGGGCCCGGGCGGTGGTGGAACGGGTGTTCGGGGTCTGAGCCCCTGGTCGCGGCGGGATCGCCCGACACGGTGCAGGGCAGGTCCGGGCCGGTGTAAGCCGGAACGGGATGATAACGCCCGGACCCGTCGTCCGTATGACGCAAGGTGAACTGTCCGCCCGCACTTCTTTCCTGTACGGCGTTGCCCGCCTTGTGATTCGATGATCCTCGGTTCGGCCGCGGCGATCATGCGGGCCGGGCGGCGCCGGGCCCGCGGGGTCCGGCCGGGAATCGGGGAGGCAGTAATGACCAGGACACGGTGGTCGCGGCTCATGGTCGCGGCGGCCGCGGGGATGCTCGCGGTATCGGCATTGTCGGCGTGTTCGGACGCGAATTCCGCGCGCAACGCGGTCGCCGCGGAGAATCCGTGGGTGATCACCGGCGCCACGACCAGTACCGGGCCGAGCGGCCCGCGGGACGGGGTGCCCGATACCGACCGGCAGGCCGAGAACAGCGACGGTGGCGATATCGACCGGCTCGCGCTCAACGCGGTCGCCGATATCGAGGAATTCTGGACCGAGAACTATTCGGCCACCTTTCCCGGGGAGTTCCGCCCGGTATCGCGGCTCATCTCCTGGGATGCCGACGCCCGGGAAAGCGAATCGGTCGAGTTCTGCGGAATCAGTACCCACGAGTTGGTGAACGCCGCCTACTGCGGTACCGACGAGACCATCGGCTGGGACCGGGGTGTGCTGCTTCCCGAACTGGTGGACCGTTTCGGCGAGATGTCGGTGGTGATGGTGCTGGCCCACGAATACGGTCATGCCCTGCAGATCCCCGCGGGGATCGCGACCGAGGATTCCGCCGGTCTGGTCACCGAACAGCAGGCCGACTGTCTCGCGGGGGTATTCCTGCGGTACGTCGCCGAGGGCAATTCCCGGCATTTCAGCCTGAACACCAGCGACGGTCTCAACGGTGTCCTGGGCGCCACCGTGGCGGTGCGCGACCGCGATCCCGATAATCCGGAGAACGTGCACGGCAGCGCGTTCGAGCGGGTCACCGCGGTGCAGATGGGCTACACCGACGGCGCCGAGTCCTGCGCGGCCATCGACGAGGACGAGATCGAGCAGCGCCGTGCCGGGCTCCCGGTGACCTTCGATCCGGGCGAGGAGTACATGCAGCTCGAGGTCACCGAGGATTCGCTGCGGGATATGGCCGACGCGCTCGCGGATATCCTGCCGGTCGCCGCGGCCCCCGCCTACGAGTACGAGGGCGCGCCGGTGCGCTGCGCCGACGCCACCCCGGCCGAACCGGTCGGCTACTGTCCGGCCGACGAGGTGATCGGCACCGATGTCGATGCCCTGGCCGAACGCGCGGGCGAGGGTGTGGATCCGGACGAACCGCTGTCGGCCGTCGTCGCGGGTGACTACAACGCCTTCGTCGTCTTCGTCTCCCGCTACACCCTCGCCTACCAGAACGGCGAACAGCTGACGCTCACGGGCGCCGAAACGGCGGGGCTGCGCACCGCCTGCCTCTCCGGTGCGGTGACCACCGCGCTGAGCCGCCCCGACAGCGCGCTGCGGTTGTCGGCCGGTGATCTGGACGAGGCGGTATCGGGCCTGCTGGCCGACGGTATGGCCGCCGCGGATGTGAACGGCGAGGTCGTGCCCGAGGGCTACCTGCGTCTGGAGGCATTCCGGCTCGGGGTGTTCGACGGGGCGGACGCCTGCCTCACCGAGTACGAATAGGCCCGGCGGGCCGGGTGCGGGAATCGCCCCGGCCCGCTGCCCGTCAGTCGGCGGGGAGGTGGGCGTCGAGCCAGGACACCACGTCGGCGAGTACCTGGGCGCGCTCGGGTTCGTTGAAGACCTCGTGGTACAGCCCGTCGTAGCGGCGGACGGTGAGGTCGGTGGTGCCCGCGTGCTGTTCGATCCGGTCGGTACTCGCCGGTGCCGCGATGGCGTCCGCGGTGCCGTGCAGTGCCAGGGTCGGGACGAGCAGCCGCGGCAGCCGGTCGAGAACCCGGTTGGCGGCGGTGAGGATCTCGGTCGCGGTCCGGGCCGGCAGTTTGCCCCGGTACACCAGCGCGTCCTCGTCATAGGCGGTGACCACCGCGGGGTCGCGGCTGATCTGCGACGAATCCAGCTTCAGCACACCCAGATTCGGCGCCAGCCGGGTGAGTACGGGTGCCAGCAGCCGCTGCGCCGGGTTGCCCGCGTCGATGATCAGCGGCGGCGCCGAGACCACCACGCCCGCGACGTCGAGCGGGGCGCGGGTGGCCAGGTACAGGGTGATCAGCGCGCCCATCGAATGGCCGATCAGGAAGGCGGGCAGCCCGGGATGCTCCGCCCGCGCCAGCTCCAGCAGGGCCGCCACATTGTCCGCGGCGTCCTCGACGGATTCGATATTGGCGCGGGCGCCGATCGCGGCCGACTCCCCGTGGCCGATATGGTCCAGCGCGTGCACCGCGAATCCCGCGGCGGCCAGTGTGCGCCCGACGAATTCGTAGCGGCCCGAATGTTCGGCCACCCCGTGCACGAGGACGACCACCCCGCGCGCCGGGGTCGCGGGTAGCCAGGAACGCCGGGCGATCCGGCGCCCGTGGCGCTCGAACTCCCCTCGCCGAACCGAAATCTCCTGGTCGCTGCTCACTTGGGGTCTCCCTCGAAGTCGGTGCCTATGGTCGGCCGGGATGGGGGTACCCGGGATTGCCACTTCTGATGTGTCGGGGCCACTTCTGATGTGTGGGGCCGTCAGCGGGCGGCCCGGACCGGCTCGGTGAGCGCGGCGACGAGGCGCCGGTTGAAGTCGATGAGGCGAGCGTAGTTCACCCGCGACAGTCGTTCGTCGTCGCCGTGGATCCGCTCCAGATCGGTCGCGGTGAGCCGGATCGGCGCGAAATTACAGCGGGTTTCGGCGAGGTCGTCGTAGTGGCGGGAATCGGTGGCACCCGGCACCAGGCCGGTGGTCACCGCGACACCCGGCGCCACCTGCCGGGTGATCCGGGCGATCAGTTCGAAACCGGGTCCGGGCACGGTGGTGGGGGAGGGCTCCGACGACATCCCCACCAGCTCGATCCGCACCCCTTCGTCGCGGACCGTCCGGCGACAGTGCGCCAGCACCGAATCCACCGAATCCCCGGGCAGGATACGGAAATTGATCAGCGCCTCGGCCTGCTGCGGCAGCACATTGGCCTTCACGCCGCCCCGGATCACCGTGGGCGCGGTGGTCGTGCGTACCAGCGCTTCGGTCTGCGGCGTCGCGGCCATGATCCGGCCGATCACCGGTGCCGCGAATCCCGCGAACCCCAGCAGCCGCCGTTTGGTCGCGGGCAGATGCGGTCGCAGGCGGGCGAGCATATCGGTGACCACCGGCGTCACCCGCAGCGGCATCGGATGATCCTGGATCCGGCTCACCGCGCGGCTCAGCCGGCCGATCGCGGTCTGTTTCCCGGGCATGGAGGAATGCCCGCCCTTCTCCGAGACCGATAACCGGATCGTCGCGTACCCCTTCTCCCCGAGCATGATCGTCGCCACCGGTACGCGCACATCGTCGACGATGCCGTCGGTGATCACGCCGCCCTCGTCCAGCAGCAGATCCGCGCGCACTCCGCGCTCCCGCAGCCGGGCCGCCATCAGCACGGCGCCGGAGTCGCCGAACACCTCTTCGTCGTGGCCGAACGCGAGGTAGACGGTATGCCGCGGCCGGGCGCCCGCCGCGAGAGCGGACTCCACGGCTTCCAGGATCGCCAGTACCCGGCTCTTGTCGTCGATGGCGCCGCGTCCCCAGATGAACTCCTCGTCGACCGTGCCCGCGAACGGGGGATGGGTCCAGCGCGACGGTTCGTCGGCCGGCACCACGTCCTGGTGGGCCAGCAGGACCGCCGATGTGCGTGCCGGGTCGGCGCCGCGCCAGGTGTAGAGGCGGCTGTGCCCGAACTTCTCGAGCTCGAGTTCGGCGTGCACCCGCGGGAACGACTCCTCGAGGTGCGCCCCGAGCCGCAGGAACTCCGCGTCGAGCGCACTGTCCGTCGTCCGCGCGGTGCCGGTCGCCCCCGATGCGCCGGCCGCGTCCCGAGCGGGGGAGGTCTCCTCGCGGGACACGGTGACACAGCGCAGCGCGACGGCGAGCCGTTCCGCGGTGGCGTCGTCGACAGGCTCCCCGAGGGACGGACGGGACTCGAGGTTCGCAGACATTCCTGCATTCTCCTCCGCCGCGCAAGCCCGCCGGCCGCGATCCGGCGGGGCGGTGCGCGGCCGGTTCCCGCCCGGCTCCGGCCGCCGTGCCCCGTCCCGTGGCCGGAGGCTCGTGGCGTGGGCATTATTCTGGGAACCATGGCAGCAGGCAAAGCCGACAAAGAGGCGAAAGCCGCCGCGAAAGCGGCGCGCAAGGCACAGTCGAAGGAACGTCGTCAGCAGATCTGGCAGGCGTTCCAGATGCAGCGCAAAGAAGACAAGCTGCTGTTGCCGCTGATGATCGGCGCCGTCCTGGTCACCACGCTGGTGCTGTTCGGGATCGGGTTCCTCTTCGGGGTGCAGTGGTTCCTGCTGCCGCTGGGCCTGCTGCTGGGCGTGCTGTTCGCCTTCATCATCTTCGGCCGCCGGGTCCAGAAGAGCGTCTACGGCAAAGCCGAAGGCCAGGCCGGTGCCGCTGCCTGGGTGCTGGACAACCTGCAGGGCAAATGGCGGGTCAGCAACGGGATCGCGGCCACCACCCAGCTCGACGCCGTGCACCGGGTGATCGGCCTGCCCGGGGTGATCTTCGTGGCCGAGGGCTCACCGCAGCGGCTGCGCTCACTGCTGGCCCAGGAGAAGAAGCGCACCGCGCGCCTCGTCGGCGATACCCCGATCTACGACGTGGTCGTCGGTAACGACGAGGGCCAGGTCCCGCTCAAGGAACTCCAGCGCTACCTCACCAAACTGCCCCGCAATATCGACACCAAGCGGATGGATCAGATCGAGGGCCGGCTGAGCGCGCTGAGCTCGCGCAGCGGCGGTCCGGCGATGCCGAAGGGTCCGATGCCCACCAACGCCAAGATGCGCGGGATGCAGCGCACCATCCGCCGCCGCTGACAGGCCGCCCGCGACCTCGGCCGCCGCGATACGGCCGGCCGAGGTCAGCGGGACCGGACCACCGCGGTCCCGGTCGCGCGGTCGTGCATCCCGCGCCCGTCCGCGTCGGTGAACAGCGCGGGGATAACGAACACCAGCAGGACCTGACGCCCGAGCGCCCGCAGGAACCCGACCGGGGCGTCGGCGTCCACCCGGATCACCCGGATCCGGAGGAAGTACTGCCCGGGGGTGAACCCGAACAGCGTCACCGCCGCGACCCCGATCACGAACCAGATGCCGAGGTTCACCGACGAGGCGGGCATCCCCTGCGCGATCAACGCCGAGATCCCGACCGCGATCAGCCAGTCGACCAGCATCGCGATCACTCGCCGGGACATTCCGGGTAGCGATCCGGCGCCGTCGCGCGGCAACCCCAGCTCGGCTCCCGCGTAATCGTCGTCGGCACCCTTACCCGAGGCGACGGGAGGGCCGGAGAGCCAGGAGCCGGTGATACGTGCCATGCTCCCAGGATAGGCGTAGCCTCCGCCCTCGCTTCGGCGGGATATTCGGACAAACCCGGCGTTCGTGCCGGTCGACGGCCTGGTTGCGGGCCCGGAGCCGAACCCACTGTTCGTGGCGTGGCCCAAGACACCCCGCCGACACGACGTGTAACACTGGCGAAACACACTCTTGACTGGCGGGAAACACCCTGTCCATAGCGTCGGGGCGCGACGCCCTGCACTCGATACTGGCTGGGAATCTATCCGTAAGGAGAACTAAGTGACGTTCAGCACGGCCGACGAGGTCATCAAGTACATCGCGGATCAGGATGTCGAATACGTCGACATCCGCTTCAGCGATCTGCCCGGTGTGCAGCAGCACTTCTCCATCCCGGCGAAGGCGTTCACCGCCGACCTGGCCGAAGAGGGCCTGGCCTTCGATGGTTCCTCGGTGCGGGGCTTCCAGTCCATCGACGAGTCCGACATGCTGCTGCTGCCCGACTACAGCACCGCGGCGCTGGACCCGTTCCGTGCGGCGAAGACGCTCAACATGAACTTCTTCGTGCACGACCCCTTCACCCGCGAGTCCTACTCCCGCGACCCGCGCAATATCGCCCGTAAGGCGGAGGAGTACCTGCGCTCCACCGGTATCGCCGATACCGCCTACTTCGGCGCCGAGGCCGAGTTCTACATCTTCGACTCGGTCCGCTACGACTCCGGTATGAACGGCGCCTTCTACGAGGTCGAGTCGATCTCCGGCTCCTGGAACACCGGCGCGGCGACCAACCCCGACGGCAGCCCGAACCGCGGCTACAAGGTCCGTAACAAGGGCGGCTACTTCCCCGTCGCCCCCTACGACCACTACGTCGACCTGCGCGACAAGATCTCCACCAACCTGCAGAACGCCGGGTTCGAGCTGGAGCGCGGCCACCACGAGGTCGGCACCGCCGGTCAGGCCGAGATCAACTACAAGTTCAACACCCTGCTGGGCGCGGCCGACGATCTGCAGCTGTTCAAGTACATCGTCAAGAACACCGCCTGGGCCGAGGGCAAGACCGTCACCTTCATGCCGAAGCCGCTGTTCGGCGACAACGGCTCGGGTATGCACGCGCACCAGTCGCTGTGGAAGGACGGCAAGCCGCTGTTCCACGACGAGGCCGGCTACGGCGGCCTGTCGGATCTGGCGCGCCACTACATCGGCGGCATCCTGCACCACGCCCCGTCCCTGCTGGCGTTCACCAACCCGACGGTGAACTCCTACCACCGCCTGGTCCCGGGCTTCGAGGCCCCGATCAACCTGGTGTACTCGCAGCGCAACCGCTCCGCCGCGGTCCGCATCCCGGTCACCGGCAACAACCCGAAGGCCAAGCGCATCGAGTTCCGCGCGCCGGACTCCTCGGGCAACCCGTACCTGGCCTTCGCCGCCATGCTGATGGCCGGCCTGGACGGCATCAAGAAGAAGATCGAGCCGCTGGCCCCGGTCGACAAGGATCTCTACGAGCTCCCGCCGGAGGAGGCCAAGAACATCCCGCAGGCCCCCACCAGCCTGGCGTCGGTGATCGACCGCCTCGAGGCGGACCACGATTACCTGACCGAGGGCAACGTCTTCACCTCGGACCTGATCGAAACCTGGATCGGCATCAAGCGCGAGCAGGAAATCGCCCCGGTGAACCTGCGTCCGCACCCCTACGAGTTCGAGCTCTACTTCGACGTGTAAGTCGTAGGGTCGCTCTGTCTTTCGAGCCCTCCCGCAGCTGCGGGAGGGCTCGACTGCGTCAGTGGTAGAGGCCGCACAGGCTTTCGCCGAAATTCGGTCGACGCGCGAGGTCGGCTGGGCGAAGCGCAGGGATGGCCGGTGCTGCTGGTGCAACGTCGGCAGCCGGACATCGACGCGTGCGAACCGTCACGCCTGCCGTCGCGCCACGACCACCACGGCCACAGTTCATTCGCGTAGCAGGAACAACTCCCTGTCCAGCCCCGAGGCCGCTGCCAGCTCGTCGATAATTTCCGTCGCGGGGATGCCCCGGGCGGTGCTGACCACGCTGACCGGTTCGTCTCCCGATTCGCCCGGACTCAGCAAACCGACTTCGTTCCCCGACTGCAATCGGATCAGCAGGAAATCTCCGTAGTCTTCGAAATCGAAGAGTCGGTCGATCCGATCTTCGACCTCCTCCACAGCGAGATCGAGATTCGCGATGGGTGCGAGCGAGGTGAAATCGGACAGTCTCTCGTCCGGCAGAACATCGAACAGCCGGATCGGCCACGGCCGTAGTGCATCCATCCTCGAAACGACGGAGGAGAGGAACTCCAGGACTTCTCGGTCCGCCATCTTCGACGGGCGTTCCTGTGGTAGGGGGTGTCGCAATTGCAGCGCCGTGGTCAGAGTTTCGTATTCCTGCTCCGGCGTGAGGTCCCACAGGGGGTCCTCGATGAGTGCGGTTGCCACGCTGTGCACTACGTTCGCATCGATCCGATCTTCGAATTGAATACGGTAGAGCAGGGCGCGCACCATATTGCTCCACTCGCTGGTACCTTCGGGCATTCGCTAATTCCTCTCGACAAATTTGACCATATCGGGACCGATCCTCTCCACGCCCAGGCTGTGGAGGTGGTGGATGAACTGCAGAGTGAGTGCCTTATCGGGCTTGTAGTGCCCGCTGTCGTTTGTTATCTGCTGTACCTGACCTTTCAGGACCCGAATCGTTCCCGCCGCGGCCACGGGCTCCCCGGCGACCAAACTCGAGTGATGGAAGTGACCGGCCTTGGCTTTGGTCGACATGAATATGCGGCCCTGCTCATCCATCACGAACAAGGCGGCATTTTCGAGCCAGCGGCCGCCCTTGGTGGACAACAGCCGGCCACGATTGTCATACAGGAAACCGTCGCGGACCGTTACCAGGAATCTTTGCCTTCTGGATTCGCCATAGTATTTCACTGCATGCTTCCCCCATGCCTCGTTGTTCTTCTTGTTCTCGCCTACATATTCTCTTTGTAAGGAGACAGTCGAATACGGTGGTCCGGATCGCGGGACCCGGACTCCGAAGTCCGAATCGAAGAATCCGGTTCCATCCCGGTCGAATTCCCGTGGCATCGCGTTGTCCAGATCGCTGTGTGCCGTTCCGGCGCTACGCATTTTACCGGTCAGCCCGCCGACTTCCGCGGCCGTGGAATGCGTGCCGAGACGCAGCGAACGTGCGATTCTGTCGGTCAGGCTCGATGCCAATCGCGTCAATGTGCCCATCGAGCCTCGGCATACCGGGTCCGCCGGGGTTCGGTGCGAACGCGCGGCGAGACTCGCGGGCCGGCTGCAGCCGGCCATCGGAGCGTGCCGGTCGCCCGACCGGGGGGAGCGGTGGTTTGCACGGCGCCAATTGTTGACCGGAGCTAAGCATTACGCGAATGCGTGGTTGTTCCGTGGTTGGGGAGCAGACCGGCGACCGGGGCCGCCCGGCGACCGAGGGGCGGCGAACAAGCGAATCGGAGTGATGTGGGACACAATGCGCGGCCTTCCGATGAATCGTCGTCCGCGGGTTCGTCTCCTGATCAGGTTCCACAGAGACCAAGGAGATGACGATGCCGAACACCCCGAAGGGCCCCGCGTCCTACTTCCCGTCCATCGAAGCGAAATACGGACGCGGCATCGACGAATGGAAGGCCGTCCTCAGCGAATCCGGGCTCGCGGCGCACAAGGAACTGGTCGACCTGCTGAAGACCGAGCACGGGTTCGGGCACGGGCATGCGAACGCCCTCGTCCAGCACTACCTGCACCCCGAGAAATGGGCGGCCGCCTGAGCGGTCCGTGGCGAGCCGGGGCGGGAGAGGCTCCGCGGGGTGTGCCTCTCCCCGGCCGCGCCCCACAGCGGGTCGGGTCCGTACCGGACGCCTGAGTTCGACGGCTCGCGCGGCGAGATCTTCGGTCCACGAGGTGAAGTCACGAGTGCGCAAGTGCCGCATCACGATACGGCGACCCTGACACAGTGTCTCCGCGCCCGCAGCATGTCTTATACGGCTTCGAAAGTGCTGGCGTTGGTGGTCTTTCGCATCCCGATCAGCTGCCGGACCGCCGGTCTCGCGGTGACGAGCGCACACCGCGATCCGGGACCCACCGGCGAGGGTTGATTCGGCGTGTTCGCCGGGGCGCGGCGGTAGGCTGGCGACAGGTCGCTGCCGGTGGACGACGAGGAGGCTTCGTGGAGCAGCAGGCGCATTTCCTGACGATCGCGACGGCCGACCTCGACGCGGCGCGGCGGTTCTACGTCGACGGCCTGGGCTGGCGACCGCTCATGGATGTGCCGGGTGAGATCATCTTCTTCCAGATAGCGTCCGGGCTGGTTCTGGGGTTCTTCCTCGCGGACAAATTCAATGCCGATATCGCCGACGGTTCCGATCGCGCGGCGGTGTCGGGGCTGACGCTCTCGCACAATGTCGCCGATCGCGATCGGGTGCTGTCCACGGTCCAGGCCATGGTCGCCGCGGGCGGCGTGGTTCTCAAAACGCCGCGGGAGAGCGAATTCGGTGGAATCTTCAACGGTCATGTCGCCGATCCGAACGGGGTCGTCTGGGAGATCGCGCACAACCCGGCCTGGCGAATCGAATCGGACGGAACGGTTGTGCTGTGACCATTCGTGAACGACTGGGCCTTCCGGCCGCCGATATCGCGCCGGTCTACGGTGAACCGTTCGAAACGGCCGACGGGGCCATCGTCATCACGGTCTCCCGCCGTAGCCTCCTGAGCGCCACCATGCGACCGGCGGGTGTCTTCGTCGTCCGCGAGGGCGCGGCCACCTGGGTTCCGGCGGTCGACGTCTATCGGCTCGCACTCATGGGGGAATTGATCGGCCTACTGGCGGCCGTGATCGGCAGTCTCGCTGTGCTACGCCGTCCGCCCTGGCCCGACCTGCGGTTCCACAACTGATCGGCGTTTCGGCTGCGGCCGGTGTCCTCTCGGGAATACCTTGCTGCTCAGCCGGTTTCGCCGTCACGCGCCGCGGCCAGGAGCCGGATCGCGCGCGGGCCCACGCCGTGCAGGACGAGGAGGTCGTCGAGCCGCGACGGTAGGTCGGTGATCGACCGGTAACCCGCATCGATCAGCGCCCCGGTCGCCGGCCGGCCGATTTTCACCCCGTCGAATACCGCCCCGCGGTCCTCGGTTGTCATCCCGCGAACCTAGACGAGAGATCGGCATGCCGGAAGTGGACCCGCGATCGAGTCCTACCCGATCTGTCGGCTAATCCCGTCCCTCCGATCCGGTGGGCGGTGGTTTGACCACGCCGACGATCTCGCCCGCGCCGACCCCGTAGTGCTGCCGTTGCACGCGGTCGCTGGAATTACCCTCGATGGTGTTGATCGTGGTACCGGTCACCGATTCCACGATGCCGATGTGATCGGGGGTACCGTCCCCCTCCCAATCGAAGACGATCAGGTCGCCAGGCTGGGCCTGACCGGGGTTGGCCCGGTTCAGATCCATGGCGACCGCGTCGTTCCACACCGCGGGGACATAGTCGAAGTCGGTCCAGGAGACGTCGTAGCCGGCCTCTTTCCACAGCCAGCTGGTGAACGACGCGCACCAGGCGCTGCCGTTGTTGTAGGGCTTGTTCCGGAATTCCTCGGAGTTCTCGCTGATCCCGAGTTGGCGTTTGGCGAGGTCGACAGCGGTCCCCACCGGGTCGTCCGGGTCGGTGATCCGGTAGCTGGCGTTACTGACCGCGGGCGGCCGGTAGGCGTTGCTCGCCGCGGGAACCCCACCGCTGTCGGTGTCGAAACGGCGCGGGATGGTCGGAAACGATCCGTCGATATCGCGTGCGTGGTTGTCGACGGATTTCGCCGCGTTCTCGATCTCGTCGTGCACCCGCTCCGCGGCGTCGAGCAGATCCGACAGCAGATCGGCTTCCGCGGCGGGGGACAACCGATAGATATCGTCCTCGCCTTTCCTGGGGTCGGGCGCGTTCTCGAGCTTGCCCCGTAGCTCGACGACGATCTGGTCGATGTTCTTGTGCGTATCGTTCGCGGTCTTCAAGGTGCCGATCCTGGACGTATCGATGTCCTTGTTCTTGCGTTCGAGTTCCGCCGCCCAGTCCCTGACCTCCTGCTGCCGGTCGGTGTACTTCTCGACGAGGACGGACTCGTCCTTCGAGGTATCCAATTCCTGCTGTCCGGGCAGCTTCTTGCTTTCCAGCCATTCGACGAAATCGGGCCCGCTACCCGGGTAGCCGGCGGCCAGGAGCAGGTTCGACCGGTTGATGTGCTCCTCGACCGCGTCGATGACGGCGTTGAGACCCCCGCTGGCTCCATCGGGGTGGGGGAGGGGCTCGATCTCGAGCTTCTCGGCCGTCGTCGGGCTCATCGCATCTTCTCTCTGCCTCTGCCATGCGGCCGAGAACCCCGGAATCCGGTGTCGTCGACACAGACGACCAACCGTCCGGAGTTGGACTCAGTGCGTTATAGCACGATTTCCGGACATTCCCGGCACAGAGAAAGGCCGGTGGCCGCTTCTGTGCTCGGGGTTGTAAATCCACAGCCTCCCAACATTGGGAACTGCCGGTGGATGTGGCAGATTGGATTGTCAGCGGTGAGGAGGTTGCGTGTCGAAGAACTGGGCCCGGGCTCATATGCTGCACCCCGATACAGCGGCTGCGCTGGACTCTGCTCGAACCTTCGTGCACGCAGTCGACGATATGTTCGACGAGGTCGGCAGGATCAGGGCACGGCGACCTTCACCCAGCGGCAGAGTGATTCCGGAGGTGGACGGGGAGGGGCGATTGATGGGCATGTACATCGCTCCCGGAACGATTGCGTCCTTCTCGCGCGACGAGTTGATCGCCGATATCGCGATGGCGATCCAGGAGAGTACCGTCGATGCGCTTCGGCAGCGGCAGATAGCGGTTCAGGGCCGAGTGTGGCCTCGGCCGGCGCAAGAGCTACCGTGACGACTCCGGTGGCATCGCCCGGGGGTTCGTGATGAATGTGTTCACACCGGAATCGGGGAGCGCCGGTCCGGCTCCCGTGCAGTTTCCGCAGACTTTCGAGGTTTTCAACCCGGACTTCTCGGTGGGCGTCGCGTGCGATCGGACCGGTTTGATAGTCGGGTTGCATCTCGGCGACGAGGTGTGGGAGAGCAGCGACGACTGGCTGGCTTCCGAGATCGTACGGGTGGCAAGGCTGTCCCGACTGAAAGCGCAAGTGGGCCGGCGTATCGAGTTGATGGCTACCCCTGCCGGGATCCGGCTTGCCGATAGGTTGGGTCTTCCTACCGAGTTGGATTACGAACGACTGGAGAAGGCCGAGTTCGGCGCCCCCGACTGACGGTTCCCAGAGGTGGGTATATCCCAGAATGGAAGCAACTGTCCAGACGGAAAGAGGCGTAGCCATGGCCGACGAGTTTGCTCAGGAGCCGGATCGGATGCGTGGCCAAGGTCGTGGCAACCACGCTGTCGGCGATGTGAACTATCGGCGGGCAGAGGGGGATCCCGAGTGGGAAGCCGGCCTCGAGCGTCGCTACGGCAAGGCGGCGAATGCCTTCATTGTCTACGCGCGTAGCCATATCCGTGGCCGTGAGCGGGGGTTCACGGCGGGCGGCGACAAGCGATATGGAATCGGAGACACTGCTATCTCGGGTGCGACCACGTTCGAGGTGCGCGATGAAGACGGCGGTTCTACGGTCAAGGGTTCGATGCCGGTCTGACGAGTATGTTCGGATGCCGTTGCAGCGAGGGGGTTCTCATGCGTGATCGAGGTCTGGCCTGATGGGCGAGAAGAAGAGCGTTCTCAATCCGGGTGATTCCCTGGACGAGGGTAAATGGCTCACTTCGCAGAACGAGCGGTACAAGCTGGGGATCGAGGACGGCAAAATTGTCGTCAAGGACACCACCACCAACAGTGTGGTATCGCAGGTTTCGAGTGGGGACAGTGAAGGAAACCGGATCGAGTTCGAGCAGGAACACGGTTCGTTGTACACACTCGGGGCAAACCAGGCCGGTTCGCATACGCTCGAGCTGCAGGACGGTGAGGATCGTGTTTGGGGTGCCTCGCCCGACAACGGGGTTCAAGGGACGGACGCCGGTTCCGACTGGGACGACGACGATGACGAAAAGCCTGCGCAATTCGTGCTCACGAACGACGGTCGGCTTGTCGCGGTCAAGGACAAGGTGCCGGACAACTGGGACGGCAATCTCTCCCTGGCGGACAAGAACGTCGTTTGGCACGACGGCGCCGACCAAGAGGAAATCGATCGAACCACATTTCTGGGGGATGGGGACTTTCAATCGAAAGAACCCTCCAAGGGAGATAAGTTCTCCGCATTTCCCCTCGAGTTCAGGGATATACCGGGAGATGTTTCGGATGAGCTGCAGGGATGTATAGAAACCGCAAACATGCAGCTGCGGTATCTCATGGATCAAATGGGTTCCGTGGACTCGAAGGATACTGAGAACCCGCAGTTCTTGAAGTACCTTCGCGATCCGAAGCAGGATAAAAAGGACGGCAATGATGTCGCAATGGACGATAATCTTGCCGCAGATTTCTACGGCCCGCTGGCAAGCGGCGCCGATCAATCGGGTGAAACTTCCGACGCCTATGATAGCGCCACTATCTCGGTGGCGGCCCTGGAAGAGCGTTGGGCGTCGCTGGATTCCAAGCTCAAAGAGTTGACCGGCGAGGTCACCAGCCTCAATGACACTGTCTATCGCGATATGTACGACCATATCCAGACGGCCCATGAAGATATCTGGGAGCAGACGAAGGTCGGTGTCACCGGTTACCACGGTGGTTCTACGCTGGCGACTCAATATGCCCAGGGTGGTGTTCAGCATATTTCCGAAGAGGGGCCCATATACAAGATCGTTCGCGACGCGGTCATTTATTGTTCGGAGAGCGTGTGGGATTTCGCTGAGACAGTTGCCGACCTCGATTATCCTGTCGAGCCGGTCGAATCTCAGTATGAGGGATTCGATAAGCCCGCGAAGGATGATAAAGACGATAAAGACGATAAGGACGACAAAGACGATAAGGACGACAAAGACGATAAGGACGACAAAGACGATAAGGACGGGAATACCGGCAACGGCAACGGCAACAACGGCAACAACGGCAACGGTAATAACGGGAACGACCCGAACTTCGGTGGGGCCGGCGACGACAAAGAGACGACCGAGAAGCCGGAGGAGGACACCGAGCCGATCGATGTCGAAGACGAGTTCGACAAGATCATCGGGGACGACTCGACCACACCCGGATCGACCGGCGACCAGGATCTGCTGGGCGGCACCGACGAGGATGGGGACTCGAAGAGTCTCGAAGACAAGGTGATGGACTACATCGCCAACGGTGGTGAAGGCGAGCAACCGCAGCAGCAGGGTGCACCTGTGCAGGCGCAACCGGCAGTGAATCAGGGCGGCACCGGTGCGGAATCGATAGTGCCGCTGATAGCGGCGATGTCGACGATGGGCGGCGCCGGTGGCTTGTTCGGAGGCGGCGACCAGCAGAGTAAGGAAGACAAGGGCGACGACGAGGACGAGCGGGAAGAGGACCGGCCGGTCCCCGGCCCCGGTCAGCAGTCACCGGGAGTCACTACCACCACCGCTGTCGATCAGGGCGCACCGGGTCAAGTCGTCACGGCTTCCGCCGACCCCGGTCAACCGCCCGTCATCAACACTCCGGGAGCCACGGTCGATTACGTACTGCCGGATAAATCCACTGTCGATGTGCCGCAGAGTGTCGCGGACGCGCTGACCAAGCAGGTCGGCAACCCGGCGATCGACGCGGGTACCGCTTATGCCGGCACCGAGGCCGCGGCCAGTGCGGAAAAGCCGTGGGAGGTCGTATACGACCCACCGAATCCAGAGAAGCCGCTCCTGACCGGTGATGTGGTGGCCTGGGAGAACCACAGCGCGATCATTGTCGACAACGGGAACGGCCCCCACTTCATCGACAACGGGCAGTTGGTTCCGCTGGACACGAACAATCTGGACAGCCAGCAGTACGGGAAGTTCCAGAACTTCTTCCACCCGACCGGCCTCGACTCCGGCACTCAGGCCGGCGCGGCTCCCGAAGCGCCCGACGGACTGCCCGACCCGAAGGTCACCCAGTCGGCGCCACCCGCGCCACCTCCGGTGCAGGCGCCGCAGGCGACCTGAGGCCGGTGGGAACCGGCGAAGAGTCCGCGCGGGTCCCCAGTGGTGGTCTGAAACCTCCGGCGGTGAATGCTAGTCTCCGCTGGAGATCGCCAGAGGGAGGCTGCCATCGACGCGCTGTTGCTCGTCCTGTTGCTCATCGTGCTCGTGGTGGCCGGTGTCGCGGTGTACCTGCTGGTGCGGAAGCGGAAGACGCCCGCCGCGCCGGCGGGGCCGGTCGATCCGTTCGCCGATAAGGATTCCGATGCCCTGCGCGGTGATCCGCGCGCCCTGAAGGCGGGGGATATCGTCGATATCTTCGGCGAGACCTACAGCGTCCGCGGGTCGCTGCGCCTGAAGGAGGGCGGGTACCAGTGGAGCGAACATCTGCTGGATACCGCCAAGGGCAGCCGGAAGTGGCTGTCGGTGGAGGAGGATCCCGACCTCGAACTGGTGCTGTGGACGGAGACGCCGGGGATTCCGGCGCCCGGTGGTAAGGAGATCGAGCACGACGGGAAGCGGTTCCGGCTCGACGAATCCGGGAACGCGCAGTACCTGAGCGAGGCGACCACCGGGCTCACGCCGTCGGGCACGCTGGCCTACCACGACTATGTGGCCGAGGACGGAACGCGGCTGTCGTTCGAGGATTTCGGGGAATCGGGCAAAAAGGAAGCCGCGATCGGGCAGGTGCTCTACCGGAGTGCGATTATGATCTACCCGCAGTCACCGTCCTGAGGAACTGCGATACGAGACGGGCTGCGTGCCGGACGGGGGAAGGTTTCAGTGAGTCGTAAATCCTGGGTGATCGCTGCCGTGTGCGCGATCCTGGCCGTGGTGCTCGCGGGCTGCGGTTCCGATGACGACGACGGCAGCAGTGCCCGCTCCTATATCGGGTCGCACTACACCCGGGCGGCCAAGCTCGACGAAGCGAACAACGGGATGGCCTACACCGCGAACAAGGCGCCGAACGCGGCCGCCGACGAGATCGCCCGGGCGTCGCGCCCGCTGGACCGGCGCACCTCGGGGCCGATGACGTTCCTGCAGTATCGCGACGACATCATCGCCGTCTCGCCGAACGGATCGGGCGCCAAGATCCTGGTCGACGACTACCGCACCGGCCACCGCCGGCATCACACCTATGTCAGCGGGTTCGGCTGGCCCAGCGATAACAGCGGATTCCGTGGCGGCGGTTCCGGCGACGGTAAATAGCCGCCCTCGCAGACAGACCAATTCCAGGAGGAAGCAATGCTCGAAGACCTGCCCGCGAACGCCGGGGCCGCGGCGGCCTATTCCGGTCTGGGGATCGTGCTGATGGTGCTCGGGTTCGTCATGGTGGATGTGCTCACCCCCGGTAATCTGCGGCATCAGATCTGGATCGAGCGCAACCGCAACGCGGCGCTGCTGGTGGCGGCGAACATGCTGGGCGTGGGGATCATCGTCGCCACCGCGATCTGGACCTCCGAGGGCGCGATCGGCCGGGCCCTGGTCTCCAGCGCGGTGTACGGGATCATCGGTCTGGTCGCGATGGCGCTGGCGTTCCTGATCCTGGAGTTCACCACGCCGGGCGAATTCCGCGGTGTGGTGAACGAGCACGAACTGCATCCGGGGGTGTGGGTGAGCGCGGCCATCCATATCGCGGTCGCGGCGGTGGTCGCGTCCGCGCTCACCTGAGTTGACGGCGCGGGATACGCACGGCGCCACGGTCGCGGCCGAGGTGCCGGCAGGGGATTCCGTCGCGGCGTCCTCCGGAAGTGACCGGCCTGCGGGCGGCTCCGGGCCCGCGGGGAGCGCGCGCGGATCCGGGGGCGTGCCGGGGCGTTTCGCCCGGGTGGCGCTGCTGACCACGGTTTTCGTCTGCGCGGCGTGTGGGCTGGTCTACGAACTGTCGCTGGTGACGCTGGGCAGCTATCTGATCGGTGACACCGCGACCCAGGCGTCCATCACGCTCAGTGTGATGGTGTGCGCGATGGGGGTCGGCGCGCTCGCCGCGAAACCACTGCGGCACCGGGCGGCCGCGGCCTTCGTCGCGGTCGAACTGGCGCTGGCGCTGTTCGGCGGACTGTCGGTGCTGATGCTCTACGCGGCCTACGCCTGGCTGAACCTGTACACGGCGGCGCTGGTGCTGGCGGCGTGTGTGATCGGCGCGCTGGTGGGCGCGGAGATCCCGTTGCTGATGGAGATGCTGCAGCGGATCCGGCGTCAGGACGCCGGGAGCGCGGTGGCCGATCTGTTCGCCGCCGACTACGTGGGCGCGCTACTCGGCGGGCTGGCGTTCCCGTTCCTGCTGCTACCGGTATTCGGGCAGATCCGCGGCAGTCTGATCGTCGGCGTGGTCAACGCCGTGGCGGGGCTGGTGCTGATCATCGTCTGGTTCCGGCGTGACCTCTCGCATCTGCTGCGGGTGGCGCTGGGCGCGGTGACGCTGGCGGTCGCCGCCGTACTGCTCGGCAGCTATGTCTACGCCGATCGGTTCGAGGCCACCGCCCAGCAGGCACTGTTCGCGTATCCGATCGTCTGGCAGCGGCAGACCGAGTACCAGAAGATCGTGCTCACCGAATCGGTGTCCCCGTTCGGGACCCGTGATACCCGGCTTTTCCTCAACGGTGATCTGCAGTTCTCGTCGGTGGACGAATACCGCTACCACGAGGCGATGGTGCACCCCGCCCTGGCCGGACCTCGTAAGAACGTGCTGGTCATCGGTGGTGGCGACGGTCTGGCGCTGCGGGAGATCCTGACCTACCCGGATGTGGAGACGGTGACCCTGGTGGAGCTCGACCCCGCCATGACCGAGCTGGCCCGCACCGATGCCCGGCTCACCGGCCTCAATCGGAACTCGTTCGCCGATCCCCGGGTCCGGGCCGTCAACGCCGACGCGTTCGCCTGGCTGCGCACCGCCGAATCCGATTACGACGCGGTGATCGTCGATGTGCCCGACCCCGACCAGACCTCCATCGCCAAGCTCTACTCCACCGAGTTCTACGCCATGGCCACCCAGGTGCTGGCCCCCGGCGCGACGATGGTGGTGCAATCGGGTTCGCCGTTCTTCGCGCCCCATTCGTACTGGTGCATCGGGGCGACGATCCGCGCCTCGGGACTGCATGTGCTGCCCTATCACGTGGATGTGCCGAGCTTCGGCGACTGGGGTTTCTTTCTGGCCACCCGCGAGCCGGATCCCCGGCTCGCGCTCGATCCGCCCACTCCGCTGCGGTCGATCGACCGGCAGAGTTTGCCCGCGGCCACGGTTTTCGCCCCGGACCGCCGTGATACCGGGGAACAGCCCTCCACACTGATGCATCCGGTGATCCTGGACCTCGCCCGGAAGGAATGGGTCTGATCCGCTAGCCGGCCCGCCCGGGCGGCTCCCAGGACAGAATCGGCCCGAGAGAACGCAGCGCGGCGCCGCCGGGCGCCAGGCGCAAGACGGTGTTCCGGACCGCCGCCACCGGACCCCACGGCCACTGCAGCGCGGTGCCCATCCGGCGCGAAAGCCGTTGCAGCGGTATCACCCGGGCCCGCCTGATGCGGTCGTATCCGGTCAGTGCGGCAGGGATATCCGGTGTCCGGTCCAGGACCGCGGCGAGGGTCAGGGCATCCTCGATCGCCAGATTCGCACCCTGCCCGAGGTTCGGGGTCATGGCGTGGGCGGCGTCGCCGAGCAGGACGACACGGTCGCGGATATAGCTGCGCAGCGGCGGCAGTTCGTAGATATCGTGATGCAGCAGGGCTTCCGGTTCGGCGGCGTCGAGTAGCGCGGGAATGGGATCGTGCCAGTCGCGGAAGCGGTGGCGCAGGGCTTGGAGCTCCCCTTCGGGATCGTGCTGTCCGGCCGGTGTATTCGCGGTGGCGAAGAAGTAGACCCGGCCGTCCCGGAGCGGGGCGATACCGAAACGCTCACCGCGGCCCAGGGTCTCGCCTCCGGAACGGACCGGGCCGGTGGGGGTGACGATCGTGCGCCAGGCCGTGTAACCGGCGTACACCGGTGCGGGGGCGTCCGGCCACAGTGTGGTGCGGACCGTGCTGTTGATTCCGTCGGCGCCGATCACCAGGTCGGCCTCGGAAGTACCGAGTCCGTGCCGTACGACCACCCGCGGTCCGGCCGATTCCACCGCGTGCGCGGGCGCGCCGAGGCGCAGGTGTTCGGCACCCAGCGCCGTGCGCAGGATCTCGGAGAGCAGGGTCCGGTGGATCATCACCAGATCCCCGTAGCGGGCGCGCAGGTCGGCGATATCGATACGGGAGAGCCAGCGGCCGCGGGTATCGCGCATCCCGCCCTCGGTCGCCGGCATGGCCTGTTCCCGGACCGCCGGTCCGACGCCGAGAGCATCGAGCCCCCGTAAACCGTTGGGCCACAGGCTGAGTCCCGAACCCGCGGGCTCGATGGCGGATGCGCGTTCCAGAACCTCGACCTGCCATCCGCGCTGTCGCAGGGCCGAGCCCGCGGTGAGTCCCGCGACCCCGGCGCCGATGATGACGGCGCGGCGGCCGGGTCCGTTGTCCGGGGTCATCGATTACCTCCGAGGTCGAGCCGCACTGCCCGGGTCGGGTCCGATTATCGCCGGTCGTGAGCACCGATCGGTGTCGCGGCCGGTGTGATTCGACTCTCCGGTGCCGGGGTGAAATCCGGTGACATTCCGGTGGGCCGGTCGTATCACCTCATCGGCGGTGCCGCGGTGGTGGTGGCCGTGCCCGCTCCGGTGGGGGTGCCGGCCGTGCTGCCCTCCGTGGTGGACGCCACTGTGCTGCCGTCCGCGGTCGTCGCGATCGTGCTGCCCTCCGCCGTGGTCGCGATCGTGCTGCCCTCGGCGGTGACCGAGGATTCGCTGCGGGCCGTTTCACTCGATACGCCCGACCCGGTCGAGGTGCCTTCGGCGGAGGGGTCGGCGGTCGGTGTGGTCGTCGCCGCGGCGGAGGTGGTGGACGGTGTCGCTGTCGTGGTGACCGGCGGTGTCGTCGTGGAGGTGACCGGTGGCGGCGACGAGGTGCTCGTGACGGGCGGCGGTGCCGGTGGTGGCGGGGCGGGTGTCGTGGCCGGAGGCTCGTTGGCTCCCGGTTCGGCGACGGCGCTTCCCGGGACCACGTGCGGTGTGACCGGCGTGGGCTCGGCGGCCGGTGCACCGGGTACCGGCACCGCGGTCTCCGGTGCGGGCGGAGGGAGGGGGCCCGGGCCGCCGGAGGGAGCCGTGTCGGCGGGAACCGGTCCGGCCGGGTCCGGGACGACGGGGTCGCCGTACGGCGGTGGCGCCACGGTTGCCGATGTCACCCCGGGATCGGGCGCGTCGGTGACCACCGCGGAGCCGCCGCGGGTCACCGCCAGCGCCGTGCCCCCGGCGACCACGAAGATCAGCACCGCCGCCGCTGCCCCGAGCGCGCGCTGCCGCCGGAGCGGCGGGGCGTCCATCCGGGTCAGGGCCCGTTGCGCGGCAGCGGCCAGTTCTCCGGCGGATCCGTATCGCCCGGCCGGTTTCTTGGCCATCCCCTTCGCGATCACCGCGTCGAAGGCGGCCGGGATTCCGGTGGTGGAGGGCCGGGGCGGCTTATCGTTGAGATGGGCCGCGATCTGCCGCTGCACGCTCTCACCCGGATAGGGTTTCGCGCCGGTCAGGCATTCGTAGAGCACACAGGTCAGGGAGTACACGTCCGAGGGCACACCGGAGTCGTCGTCGGTGAGGCGTTCGGGCGCCATATAGGCGAAGGTGCCGATCATCGCGCCGGTGGCGGTGAGTGTGGTGTCGCCTTCGCTGCGGGCGATCCCGAAATCGATGAGATACGCGAAATACTCGTCGGCGACCAGGATGTTCGAGGGTTTCACGTCCCGGTGCACCAGGCCTTCGGCGTGCGCCGCGTCCAGGGCGGCGGCGATCTGGCCGATCACCGCGACCGCGGCGGCGGGGGACAATCGCGCCTTGTCGGCCAGCAGGCGGGCCAGGTTCGGGCCCTCGATCAGCCGCATCTCCAGATAGAGCCGGCCGTCGATCTCACCGAAATCGTGGATCGGGACGATATGCGGTTCCCGCAGCCGCGCCGCGGCCCGGGCCTCCCGCTGGAAACGGCTGCGATACACCTCGTCGTCGACGAACTGCTCGGCCAGGACCTTCAGCGCCACCACCCGGTCGGTATCGGTGTCGTAGGCACGGTGCACTTCGCCCATCGCGCCCGATCCGAGCGGTTCGAGCAGCCGATAGCGACCGAACGGTGTACCTTCCACGAGCTACCGATACCACATACCGTGACGTGTCACAGCACCGCACAGGAGTGGGACGGGTTCGGGGATACTTCTCGAAACCCCATGGGCGACGCTTATTTCGACTCCCCCGGACGCTCGGACCCGGCCGGGCCGATAGTGGGATCCGCGAATACGGTGACGGCCGGATCGGCGGCGAGGCGGGCCGCCGCGTGCGGTTCGACCCGCAGGCAGAACCGGCCGGTGCCCGGATCGAGATCGATCAGGCCGTAGTCACCGTCCACCTCGTCCTCGGTGAGGCCGAGGACCCGCACGGCGTCGGCGAAAACCGAGCCGGGGGCGAGCAGGACGGTGAGCAGCGGCACCCCTTCACGTTACGCGCGTGCGGCGACCTTGCGCAGTTCGGCGAGCAGCGCGCCCGGGTCGACGAGGCCGTACCCGTGGTCGTGGTCGAAGCCGGCGCCACCGGCGTCCGCGGCGGTGCGCTGGAGCAGTTCCCGCAACCGGGCGGGCGGCAATTCGGTGGCGGACCATTCGGTGCGGAATGCCGCGACCACCCCGGCCAGTACCGGGCAGGCGGCCGAGGTGCCGGAATCCGGGGCGTCGGCGCCGAATGCGGTGGAGCCCAGGAAGTGGGAGTAGGCGCAGAGATCCGGTTTACGGTCACTGAGCCGGCCCGGCCCCTGCGAGGAGTAGCCGACCCGCTGCCCGGCGGTATCGACCGCGGCCACCGACAGCGCGGCGGGATGGGAGTTGGCGCCGGTGATGGGCCGGTCGGGGTAGGCGCAGCGGCCGTCGGGGCAGTCGCGGCCGCAGTTGCCGGCGGCGAAGAGGATATCGGCGCCGGCCGCGTCGAGCCCGCCCACGATGACATTGAACGGATGGTTCGGGTTGTCGGAGTAGTTGCCCGGATCGCCGACCGGGAAATCCCACTGCGGGGAGAACGAACCCCAGCTGTTGCTGACCACCAGAGCGCGTTTGTCCTCCGGCTGCGCGGTGAGCACCGTGCGCAGATGGGCGAAGGCGGCGATGGCGTCGGAGAGGAGTCCGTCCATCCGGCTGCCGCCGGAGCGGGTGCTGCGCAGCAGCGGGATATCGAGATAGGTGGCGCCCGGCGCGGTGATGAACGCGTCGAAGGCGCACATCGTGCCGTGATCCACGTCGAATTCGCCCGCCCGGCCGCTGACCCCCGCGGGGTTCCAGCTCCGGGCCGCGTCGATCGCGAGAGTCCCTCCGGCGACCTGGTTCACCCGGGCCGCGTTGATCCCGGTGTCCAGCACCGCCAGCGCTACTCCGGCCCCGGTGAGGCCGGCCTCGGTGAGGGCGTCGCGGCCGAGCCGGGACGCTACGTCGTTCCAGGTGCCCACCGGGCCGTCGTCGCCGCAGGTGAGAACCGGCTCGATCACCGGATCGGCGAAGATACCGCCTACTCCGGCGGCGCCCGCGACGGCCGCGCGGGCGGCCTGATCGCCGTCGGGGATCTCACCGCGCACCAGTAACGATCCGCCCTGTTGCTGGGCGGTATCATTGGCGGTGCCGGATACGGCGACCGGTGGGAAGCCGGGGTCGAGTGTGAATCCGGGAAGCTCACCGGTGACCTCGGCCGCGGATATCGGGGTGGCGGATTCCATTGCGGCGGAGACTACTTCGGGCGCAGGGCGGAGCTCGATCACGACTCGCATACCCGTCATCGTGCCCGCCGCGCGCGGACTTGGCAATCGCTGGGCATACCGGAAGACGCTGGGAGAGGTCCGGTCCGGCGTGCCGGTGGGTCAGACCGGCGCAGGGACGCGATGGGCCGCCAGCCGGGCGAGTACGGCCTGATTCGCTTCCCAGCCGTCGGGGAATTTCACCGGCACCCCGAGATAAACCGGTTCGGCCGAGGGGTGGGCGTCGAGCAGTTCCCCGATCCCGGCGCGGCCGACGACGATACAGGCGTGCCGGTGCCGTGACGCCAGCACGCACAGCCGCCCGGCCTCGAGGTGGAACGCACCCGCGTCGCGGCGGCCGGAGAGCGGATGCAGGATGACGGTGACGTCGTACTCGCGGCCCTGCAGCCGGTTCGCGGTATCGACGGTGACCGCGGCGGCGACCGTACCGGCCAGGGCGTCCCGTACCGCCTGCGCCTGATCACGGTGGGCCGTGCCGACCGCGATCCGGCTCGCGTCGATCTCGCGGGTGCCGTGTTCGGAATGCGCGACCCCGCCGCGTTCCAGCAGCCGGCAGGCGAGATCGGCGATGGCGGCCACCGCTTCGGCGTCGGTCCGCAGCGTATGCCGGGCGGGTAGTTCGTAATACGCCCAGCCGTGCGCGGCCGCCTCGTCCAGCACCTCGTCGACCGGACCCCGCAAACCGCGGGTGGTGAACTCCATACTCCGCTGGTCGGGCCGGGTACCGGCCGCGAACGGGGCGAAGGGATAGAAGGCCGAGGACACCACCTCCGCCGCCGAGGGCGGCAGTCGCCACGAAACGGGCAGGGTGTGCACCGGAATGCCCTGATTGTGGTTGAGCATCACCGCGACCGCGCTCATGGTCGGATCCCAGGACAGGCCGGCCCAGCGGTCGGAGTCGACGGTGGCGAACGGGTCGAGCTGGCCGGGATCGCCCACGAAGAGCCCGCGTTCGAACCGGTTCGCGATGCGCAGCAACATATCCGAGCGCATCTGGTAGGCCTCGTCCACGATCGCGTGGGTCCAGCGGCCCTCGTCCAGGGTGGCCCATTTCGCGGCGGTCCCGATCACCAGCGCGCAGCGTTCCAGATCGGCGGCGCGGTTGGCGACGTCGACGTTCTCGCGGTCGATGCGGGCGCTGGGCCGGTAGTCACCCGCGGAGAGTCGGCCGATCCGCAGCCCCGGATCGGCCGTGGCGAGCCGGTCGATGAGATCGTCGACCTGTTCGTTGGTCTGCGCGACGATCATGCGCTGCTCGTCGTCGGCGGCGGCCATCTGGCGCGCGGCCCGCACCACCAGGGTGGATTTTCCCGCGCCCGGCGGGGAGTCGACCACGAGCGCGCGATGGGCGGGATCGTCCAGATCGGCGAGGATCCGGCCGATGACCTCGTCGGCGGTGCTCACGACCATTCCTCCACGGGTTCGAGGTTCGGTTCCGGCGGGGGGCCGCCGTGCGTCCACGGGGTTTCCTCGCGCGGCGGGAGTTTGGCGGGCGGCCCGGCGAAACCGGTGGGGGAGAAGCGGGCGAATCCGATGGCGTCGCCCTCTTCGGGCACACTGCCCGGGGCGGGGTTCTTGCCCTGGCCCATACCGCTCACCAGTTCCAGCTGGATCACGTCGTCGTCCACCGCGACGACCTCCGCTTTCTGGGCGGGCCGGTCGATGCGGATCAGGGTTTCCCCGATCCGCCCGCGGAACGGGTCGGAGGTGTGCACCCAGAGATACGGGCGCGGCACCTCACGGGATTTGGGTTTGGCCCGCCGCTCGGGCTCGCAGTCGGCGACCGTCCCCTGGAACGCCTCACCGACCAGGCGGTATTCGATGAGCACCCGCGGATCGTCGAACGCGCGCTGCGCCTGGAAGGTGTCCAGGGCCTGTTCCTGTTTGAGCAGCCGCCGGGTCGCCGAGACCGCCGAATCGCGGCGTGCCTGCGGATAGCCCTCCGGGATATCGGAGACGAACCAGGAGAACGCTGAGCGGTCGTCGGTCCAGCGTTTCTCCACACTCGCCCCCTCGGGCAGCGCGCGCAGCAGATCCACCGCCCGCCACATCAGTTCCCAGGTCGGTTCGAGCTGACCGCGTAGCGCCTGTTCGAGCCGTTCCGCCGCGATCACCTTCGCCCATTCGTGTCCGGCGCCGTCGTAGGCGGCGATCAGCGGGGCCAGTTCCTCGTTGTCGAAACCGGGATCGGTGGCCGGGCCCGCGGGGGGCGCTGTCAGCGGATCCTCGGCCAGCGCGGCGGCCTGCGGTCCGGTCAGCCCGGCGGGCGGGTCGATCCAGCCGAGCAGGGCGGCCAGATTGCCGTCCTCGAGCGAGGACTGACCGGAGGCCCAATGGGTCGTGAGTACCGAGGTCATCGCCAGACAGGCGCTCGACCCCGGGAAATCGGAACGGTCGCCGAACCAGGTGAGCCAGCGGCCGAGCAGCGGTAGCGATTCGGCTACGGCGTTCTCGCCCTCGGTGCGATGGAAGCGCACCGAACGGCCCAGCAGGCGCAGGAATTCCACGCCCCCGGGATTCGGGAGCAGCAGTTGCGGTGCGTCGACGTAGCGCAGGTAGGTTTCGCCCGTCGATTTCACCGTGAGTTCCTCGGCGTCTTCGCAGAAGGCCGAGATATAGGGGAGTACCCGGTCGGCGAGCTGTTCGATGAAACGCAGGCGCAGCACCCGGTCGCGCGGCTGGGCGACGATCAGCACCGTCGAATCGTGCGGTCCGGACCCGAACATCACCGCCAGCGGTGCGGCCGCCTCACCGGCCAGCCGCAGCGGGACCAGCACCAGCGGGCGGTCGGAGAGGTGGTAGTGCCGGCGGTCGGCGATGGGTTCGGCGCGGCCGGTCCGGGCCGCGGTGGCCTTCGCCAGTGCGCCGAGCACGCTCATCGGGCGACTTCCAGGCGCAATGCGTGGGCCCGTCGCAGCATCTCCGCGATATCGGCGTGCTCGGGTCCCGGGGTCAGCGCGCCTTCGGCCAATCCCAGGACG
This sequence comes from Nocardia sp. NPDC049935, assembly GCF_055586645.1. Taxonomy (NCBI): domain Bacteria; kingdom Bacillati; phylum Actinomycetota; class Actinomycetes; order Mycobacteriales; family Nocardiaceae; genus Nocardia; species Nocardia sp. NPDC049935. The sequence continues at coordinate 322,117 of NZ_JBVJHV010000004.1, forward strand.
GTGTCGAGATTGTCGATACCGCCGAGATCGTCGCAGACCCCGCGGCCCAGCGTGTCCACCGAACCGTTGTCGCGCGCCTCGGACCGGCAGGCGAAGGCCAGTTCACAGCTCGACATGCATTCCGGCGCGTACCGGGACGGGATGGCCGCGACGGTGTCGCGGAGTCCGTCGCCGGGGGTGAACGAGGCCCCCGGGGGCACCAGATCCAGCAGGGCGTCGACCGAGGTGAGCCGCGACAGCTGGCGGCCGATCACCGCGAGTTGTTTGCGCAGATCCAGCATGGCCGCGACCGGGCGGTTGGTGAAATCCCGGGCTGCCACCAGAATCGCCCGATATGCCACATCGTCGGGGGAGTGCCCGAGTTCGCGCAGCAGTTCCCGCATCGCGAGCACGTACACCGCGGACTGCCGGGCCGCCGAGGCCACCTGCGCCGGATCGGCCTGGCCGTCGACGACGGCGAAGGATTTGATCTCGACCACGTAGAACTTGCCGCCGATCTGCAGGGCCACCACATCGGGTTCGAGATAGGCGGGGGCGCCGGCGATCTCCAGGCGCAGCATGGGGTGGTCGAACAGCGTGCCCTGGCCGGACGCGAGTGCCTGGCCGAGTAGCTGTTTGGTGCGCTGGTAGCGGATCGAATTCGTGGCGTTGTCGCCGACCGTCGCCAGATCGTGGTACCCCACTTCGGGAATGGTGAGCCCGAGTTCCTCGCGCAACAGTCGCAGCAACTCCGCGCACCCGTGGGCTTTCACCATGGCCTCGAAGGAGTTACCCCGGGTGATGGCGAAGGGCGACTGGCCGAATTGCGCCGGGAATCCCAGTTCCCGGGCCACCTCCGTTTTGTCCACGGCGGCGGCATCGAGTAATGCCCGGCGGGCGCAGCCCGGATTGGCGGTGAGCGCGGCGATGGTGCGGGCGTTGTGGCGGCTGGTGGCCGCCGCTCCGCGCAACTCGTCCAAGCGGGCGGTCAGCGATTTCTCGGCCGGCATCATTTTTTTCAGGCCCCGTTCCGTCGCCGTTCGGCCACCGCGAGCCGAACGCCGAACAATTGCGCCGCGGGATCCGCCAATTGCCGCCCCGCCCGTTCCGCGGCGTCGGCCCGCTGCTGTGTGTCGTCGTCTCTGTGTACCTCTAGTTCGCGTTCCGCGGCCGCCAGCACCACATCCGGGTCCATATTCTTCCCGTCCGTCGCCCCGGGGATGGATACCGCCAGCTGCCACAGGACCCGCTGCCCGGCCGGTGCGCACCCGTGATCGGCGGTGTGCCGGGAGAGCCGGATCGCCGCCGTGAGCAGGTCCACCCGGGGACTCAGGGGTCCGACCATGCGCTGCGCCAACGGCCACGTACTCACCGCGAGCAGGCCACGGGCGGGGGCCAGCAGGTCGGTGGTCATGGCCGCGCACAGATAGTACGGCCGCGCGAACGGCGCCGCCCGGAAGGAGCGTTCCTCGTCCCGGCGCAGGCTGGTGAGCCGGGCCGCGACGAGGTCGCCGGAGAAGAACGCCTCGTGCACGGCGAGTACCAGTTTCGGTGCGGCGGGCACCGACAGGAGTGTCAGCGCCCGGTGCACATGTTCGCGCACCGGTACCGCGGCCGAGGTCTGCCGGGGTGGTTCCGGGGTCTCGGCGCCGCCGAGGACCGCGGTATCCCATTCCGCCTCGGCGGCCCGGAGTTCGGCGCGCAGCCGGCGGGCCGCGGTCCGGTCTCCGGATCCGGCGGCCCGGCGCACCTGCGCGCGCAACTCGGCTATGCGCTGTTCGAGCGCTTCGGCGGTGGGCATGGGGGTGAATCTAAACGGCGATTCCAGGGAAGTCCAGTAAATGCCAGTATTTGCCGCGGTGTGTCGGGAATATCGGGAATTCCCGAACCCCCCGTTCCATACTTTCGGGTATGGTACGGTCGCGAATATGACTGCGGCAGAGCCGGATAACGCAGCGATGATCAGCCAGAATTTCGTCGACGAACTCGCCGGCCGGGCCCGCGCGGCCGAGGAATTGCGCCGGCTGCCCGACGCCACACTCGAGGCCGCGGCGGCGTCCGGATTCTTCGAATTGCTGGCGCCGAAACGGTTCGGCGGATACGAAGCGGCGTTCCCCGCGATCCTCGACCCCATTCGCCGGATGGCCCACGGTTGCGTATCGAGCGCCTGGACGCTCGGCTTCTACGCCCTGCACAACTGGCTGCTCGCCCTCTTCCCCGAACAGGCCCAGATCGAGGCGTCGGCCGCCCGGCCGTTCCTGTGCCCGGCCCCGCTGGCTCCGACCGGCCGCGGCACCCCGGTCGAGGGCGGTGTGCGGTTGTCCGGCCGGTGGTCGTGGGCGACCGGCGTGATGGGCGGGAACTGGATCATGGTGGGCGCGCTGTGCGGTCCGGCCGACGGGCTGTATCCGGCGCTGGCCCTGCTGCCCGCCTCCGAGATCGCCATCGACGACGTCTGGCATACCGAGGGGATGCGGGCCACCGGCTCCAACGATGTCGTGATCACCGATGCGCACGTGCCCGATCACCGTCTGGTGCGCTCGGCCGATATCAACAGCGGCTCGGCGCCCGGATCCGCCCTCCACGAGGCCACCACCTACCGCTGGCCGTTGGTTCCCGCCCTCGCCCTGGCCGCCGCGATGCCCGCGCTCGGCGCCGCCGAACGGGCCACCGCCCTGTACGCCGACCGGCTCGAGGGGCGGGTCCTCTACGAGGGCGGCGCCCGGCAGCAGGACAAACCCATCGCCCGGGCCCACCTCGGGCAGGCGCGGGTCCGGTTGCGGGCGCTGCGGGGTCTGCTCGACGATACGGTCGCCGAGGTCGAGGGCCTGCTCGACGCGGGTGTCCCGGTCGCGGTGGGGGTCCGCGCCGACGCCCGCCTCGCCGCCGCGCATATCGTGCGCGAATCCCGCTCGATCATCGCCGACCTCCTGCACGCCTCCGGCGGCAGTGTGCATTTCACCGACCACCCGATGCAGCGGCTCAAACGTGACGTCGATGTGCTGAGCGGGCACGTGATCTTCGACTACGACACCACCCGTGAACTGGCGGGGTCCACTGCGATCGGCCTGAAAACGCCCCGCACCGCGCTCCTCTGAACCGGGCTATACGATCCCTTGTCCACGCAGCGCCTCGAGATCGGCCGTGGACCTGCCGAGCAGCCCGCCGTACACCTCGTCGTTGTGCTGCCCCGGCCGCGCGGAACCCGCGTTACGGATGGTGCCCGGGGTCGCCGACAGCACCGGAACCACACCGGGCCCCTTCACCGTGCGCTCGATGCGTTCGTCGTAGTGGTCGGCGATCATGCCCCGGGCCAGGAACTGCGGATCCTCGACCACCTGCGCCACGGTATTGATCGGGCCGCTGATCACCCCGGCCTCGCTCAGGGTGGAGATGATCTCGCCCGGCTGCCGCTCCGCGGCCCAGGTGCCGATGATGTCGTCGAGTTCGTCCTGGTTGCGGCCGCGGGCGGTGTGATCGGCGAAACGCTCGTCGGTGGCCAGTCCGGGTTGTGCCATGGCCGCGCACAGGCGGCGGAAGACGGTGTCCTGGTTGGCGGCGATCACGACCCAGCTGCTGTCGGCGGTCTTGTAGATATTGGAGGGGGCGATCCCTTCCAGGCGGGTGCCCGAGGGGCCGCGGACCACACCGCCGACGTCGTAATCGGGGATGGTGGATTCCTGTACCGCGAGACAGGCTTCGGTGAGCGCGGCGTCGACGATCTGGCCCTCGCCGGTGACGGTCCGGCGGTAGAGCGCGGCGAGCGCGCCCTGCGCGGCGAACATTCCGGCGAGGCTGTCGCCGAGTGAGAGGGCCAGCCGCGGCGGGGGCCCGCCGGGGAATCCGTTCATATGCCGTAGCCCGCTGGCCGCCTCGGCGACGGACGCGTATCCGGCCTTCCGCGCCTCCGGCCCGGTCTGGCCGTATCCGGAGACCCGCACCAGGATGATGCCGCGATTGCGTTCGCGCAGCACGTCGTAGCCCAGACCCCACCGTTCGAGGGTGCCGGGCCGCAGGTTCTCGACGATGATGTCGGAACGTTCGGCGAGATCGAGGAAGAGGTCGCGGCCGGCGTCCTCGCGTAGATTGAGGGTGACGGCCTTCTTGTTGCGGGCGTGCACGGTCCAGAAGAAATGGTGCCCGTCCAGCTCGGCCTGGCCCCAGGTGCGCAGCGGGTCCGGAGCGTCCGGTGGTTCGAGTTTGATGACCTCGGCGCCCATATCGCCGAGCAGGCGTCCGGCGAAGGGGCCGGAGATCAGGGTGCCGATCTCCAGTACGCGGATACCGTCCAGCGCGCCGGTTGTCGCGGAGTCCATCGCGGCATTATCTCCCTGGTCGCCGGGTGCTGTGTCGAGGGGGCGCCGTATCACCGGATTCGGGCCCGGAACGCGGGACGGCCGCTCATTCGGCCGGGCCGAAGCCGCGGGCGCGCAGCCAGCCGTCGACGACGCCGATGGCCTTCGCGAGCGGTTCCCGCTGGTCGGGGCCGAGATAGTAGTGGTTGGCGCCGGGGATCTCGTGCAGTTCCTTGTCCGCGCAGCCGAGCGCTTCGTAGATCCGGTGCGCGTGCGAGGGGGTGCAGACATTGTCGGCGGCGTTGTAGAGCACCAGGGTCGGCACCGCGATATCCGGCCCGCACGCCACCGCGTCGCCGCGGGCGTCGTCGAGACTCCACTGGGAGAGCCAGCTGCGCAGTGTGGTGAACCGGGCCAGTCCGAACGCGCCGGTGTTCACCTCCTGCGGTTCGCCCAGATACGACTCGCCGGGAACGCGGTCGTTGGGATCGAGCGTGGGGTCGAGCACGGTGGGATCGGCCATGGTGCCGTGGACCACGAAACAGAATTCGTCCTGCGGGCGGTCGGAGGCCTGGATCGTCGCGAGTTTCTCCTTGACCCACGCCGTGATTCGCCGGTTCCGGTCCTGCTGGGCGGCGCGGAACCGGTCGATGAACTCGGGGCCGTAGGGCGGGCGGTCGGGGTTGTCCGGGTTGTAGAGATCCAGTTCCGGATCCCGCCGGGTGGGGTCGGATTCGTCGAGGATCGACGGGTCGATGCATTCGGTGAGCGTGTGGTGGCGGCTGATGTGCGCGGCCATGAGCAGGATGCCGTCGACCGGGATCAGGCCGAGTGCGGTGAGGTCGGGGCCGTCACCGGAGGGCGCGGCCGTCACCGTCGGATGCTGGGCCTGCTGCTGGTAGTACACCGACAGCGACCCGCCGCCGCTCCACCCGGCCAGCACCACCTTGCGGTACCCGAGCCGCTGTTTCGCGTCGCGGACGCATTCGCCGAGATCCTGGACCACCTTCTCCATCAGCAGTGCCGCGTCGGCACCGCGGTACCGGCTGTTGCAGACGATGATGTGATGCCCCGCCTTCGCCAGCGCGGTCACGATCGGCAGATAGGTGCCGCTGGACACCGGATGCATGAGCACCAGCACCGTTTCCGATTCGAGGCCCTCCGGTTTCACCAGGATCGAGTCCAGGGTGACCATTTCGGTGAGCCCGCCGTAGGCGTCCCGGGTACCGGAGGTGTTCGCGTACGCGACGACATAGGGGACGCGTTCGACATGATGCGACATCGGCTTGCCTGCCTTCGTTCTTCGTTGCCGGAGTGCGGGCGTCCCGGATCACGCCGGCGGACGGCCGGCCTCGGCGACGCGCGGCGGTGTTCAGTGAGCGCCGAGATTGTTCGCCATGACCTCGGGCGACGGGATCAGCCGGCGCCGGGTGTCGACGGCGATCGTGGTCCAGCCGATGGTGGTGATCTCCTCGCGTTTGCGGCGGGCCCGCTCCCGCATCCGTTCGGGAGCGCCGTGGTGAACGCCCTGCGGCGCATGGGAGATGAGCCCCGGGGGCATCGGCACCCCGTACATATCGCCGCCGTGGAAGAAGGCGATCTCGTCGTAGTCGGCGTTGCGGTGATACCAGGGGATGGTCTCGGTTCCCGGCGCGGATTCGGCCCGCTTCGGCAGGAAGTTCATGATGTACACGCCGGTGGCCTGCATGAACAGATGCACGGTGGCGGGCAGGTGCACCGTATCGGAGAGCACCACGTTGTAATCGGCGATATTGAAGGTGAACGGGAAGTTGTCGCCCTGCCAGCCCACCACGTCGAGTGGGTGGTGCGGGTAGAACAGTGAGGTCGGCCCACCTTCGTGCATCAGCCGCACTTCGTATTCGTCGCGGCCGTCACCGTCGATGGCCTGCGGCTCCGGGACGGTGACGCGGCCGGGGTCGAACGGGAAGTGCCGTCCCAGCGGTCCGGGCGGCGGCACCCGGAACTCCTCGGTGGCCTCCACCATCAGCAGGGTGGTCTCACTGTCCGGGACCTGGCGGAACGTACACGCCTTCGGGATATAGACCCAGTCGCCCTCGCGGTAGCGCAGCGGGCCGAATTCGGTTTCCAGCAGCCCGGACCCCTTGTGCACGAACGACAGCAGATCGCCGTCGATATAGCGGACCAGGAACGGCATCTCCCGGTCGCGCCGGCTCAGCAGGATCCGGCAGTCGGCGTTGGAGAACAGCAGCAGCGGTGCGCCCGCGGGATCGGTGGAATCGGTGGGTTTCAGCGCGTCGGCCAGCACGTCGATCGGGGCGAGCGGCCCTTCGGCGCGATAACTCACCGGATCGTTGCGGCGGTACAGCTGGGCCGTGCGGCCGGTGAAACCGCCGCGGCCCAGTTCGTCGTCCTTGAGGCCGTCGAGATCGGCGTGCAGCCGGTCGGGAGTGGTGCCTTTCCGCAGGTGCACAAAGGATTCCATAGCGGCATCCGTCCTCGTCGGGCGCGTAGCGGTCGCCGGCACCGAGGCGCTGCGATCCGCTGCGACGCGGAGCGAAGTGATGGCAGTCACCCTCGCAGAGAAATTGATACGTGTCAATATAATGACGAAATGGACACCGACGTCGCACCCGAGCCGCGCGGCCGCCGCGCGACCCGTGGCCGGCCGCCGGCCGGGGGTTCGCCGGCCTCGGCCGACGAGATCCTCGCGGCGGCACTGCACGTTTTCGCCCGCGACGGTTACGCGGGCGCCTCGGTGGCGGCGGTGAACCGCGAACTGGGAGTGAGCCACAACCTGATCCATCAGCGCTTCGGGTCCAAGGAGGCGCTCTGGTACTCGGTGGTGGACTGGATCTTCGCCAACGCGTTCACCCTGCTGAGGATCCGGCCGGAGAAATCCGGGCTGCCGCCGCTGGAGGAATTCCGGGCGGGCATCATCCGCTTCCTGGAACTGCAGGCCGAGTATCCGGATGTGGTGCGGCTGATCAGCATGGAGGCGGCCATCGAGGGCCCCCGTCTCACCTACCTCTACGACCGGCATATCGAGCCGATGCTGATCCTGCTCGCCGAACCCCTGAAACCGCTGATCCAGAACAAGGTCCTGAACCGCGCGGATCTGCGTTCGCTGCATTTCCTGATCGCCCACGGCGCGACGGCGCCCTTCGCCATGCTCCCGATGGCGCAGCGGATGGCCCCGGCCGACCCCCGCGGCCCCGCTGCGGTCCGGCGGCACGCCCGGCTGGTGGCGGACACCATCGTGGCGGGAGTGCAGGCGCGGGCGCGCGGGACGCTCTGACCGTGGAGGGGGCGCCGGATCCCGTCAGCCTTCGGGGTGCAGGATCCGATCCGAGGGACCGCGGAATTCGGCGGGGATGGCGTCCTGGTGCCAGTGCGGGTAGATCAGCTCGGGGGCGCTGACCCGGTCGAGGAACCGCAGTTCCTCCGGGTCGAGTTCGATCTCGTCGGCCCGCAGGGTTTCGGCGAGCTGGTCCTCGTCGCGGGCGCCGACGATCAGCGTGGCGACCGCGGGCCGGGTCAGGAGGTAGGCGAGCGCGACCTGGGCCGGCAGGATTCCGCGGGCCTCGGCGATCCGGACCACCGCGTCGACGGTGTCGTAGAGCTTGTCCCGGTTGCGGACGGGTGGTTCGCTCGACCCGCCGACGTGGCGTCCCTGTTCGGGTTGGCGGTCGCGCCGGTACTTGCCGGTGAGCAACCCGCCCGCGAGCGGACTCCACACCATCACACCGAGGCCCTGGTCCACCGAGAGCGGCAGGAGTTCGTATTCCGCGTCGCGGCTCTCCAGCGAGTAGTAGATCTGATTGCTCACGAACCGCTGGTAGCCGTGCCGGTCGGAGACGGCCAGGGCCTTCATCAGTTGCCAGCCCGCGTAGTTGGAGACCCCGAGGTAGCGGACCTTGCCCGATCGAACGAGTGAATCCAGCGCCTGCAGCGTCTCCTCGAGCGGGACCTGACCGTCCCATTCGTGCACGTGGTAGATGTCCAGATAGTCGGTGCGCAGCCGGCGCAGGCTCGCCTCGGCGGCGCGCAGGATGTGGTGGCGGGAGAGTCCGGCGTCGTTGGGGCCCTCGCCGACCGGGAATCGCACTTTGGTCGACAGGATCACCGAATCCCGGCGCGCGCCGAGCGCTTCGCCGATCATCTCCTCCGAGCGGCCCTCGGCGTAGGCGTCGGCGGTATCGATGACGTTGACGCCCGCGTCGAGGCAGCGGTCGATCTGGCGGCGGGCCCGGGGGAGGTCGATACAGGACCAGCCGGCCGGGTCGGTATTGCCGAAGGTCGCGGTGCCCAGGGTGAGCGTCGAGATCCGCAGACCGGAATTGCCGAGTCGCCGGTACCGCACGGATGCCCCTTCCTCGTCGGTGAACCTGCCACCGCGACGGTACCCGCGCCGCGGGCGGGTACCGGGGAACTCCGGCCGTCCGCTCTCAGTGCCCGCCGGTCAGATGTCCCGACAGGCGCTGGTGCCGGGCGACGGAGGCCGGATTCAGTCCGAGGATCTCCACTGTCTTGCCCCGGGCGGCGTACCGGGTGGTGATGGCGTCGAGCGTGGCCACGCTGGAGGCGTCCCAGATATGGGTATCGGACATATCGAGCACGATATGGGGCGGGTCGCCGCGGTAGTCGAATCGGTGGACGAGGTCGTTGCTGGACGCGAAGAACAGCTCGCCGCGCACCTTGTAGACGCGGGTACCGGCGTCTGTTCCGGTGGCGGGGACGGGCACCACCTCGGTGAAACGTGCGACCCGGTGCGCGAACGCGATCATCGCGGCCAGCACACCGGCGCCCACGCCGTAGGCGAGGTTGTGAGTGGCCACCGTGACACCCACCGTCAGCAGCATCACGGCGGTCTCGGCGGCCGGCATCCGCCGCAGCGTCGCGGGCGCCAGCGAATGCCAGTCCATCGCGGTCACCGACACCATGATCATGACCGCCACCAGCGCCGCCATGGGGATCCGCGCGACCAGCCCACCCAGCCCCACCACCAGGGCCAGCAGGAAAACGCCGGCCAGGAAGGTGGAGATCCTGGTGCGCGCACCCGAGACCTTCACGTTCATCACGGTCTGGCCGATCACCGCGCAGCCGCCGAGGCCGCCGAAGAAACCGGTGACGATATTCGCGACGCCCTGCCCCCAGCTCTCGCGGGTCTTATCGGAGCCGGTATCGGTGATGTCGTCGACCAGCTTCGCGGTCATGAGCGATTCCAGCAGCCCGACCACCGCCATCGCGACGGCATACGGGCCGATGATCCGCAGCGTCTCCCAATTCAGCGGGACGTCGGGGAGCAGCGGCACCGGCAGGCTCGACGGCAACGCACCCTCACCGCCGACATCGGGCACGTGCAGACCGAAGACCAGGGTGACCGCGGTGAGGGCGATCACCGCCACCAGCGGGGCCGGTACCGCGGTGGTGAGTTTCGGTAGCAGTACGATCACCGCGATACCGGCCGCCACCAGCGGATACACCAGCCACGGCACCCCGATCAGCTGCGGCAGCTGCGCGAGGAACACCAGAATCGCCAGGGAATTGACGACGCCGACCATCACGCTGCGCGGGATGAACCGCATCAACTTCGCGACTCCGGCCACGCTCAACCCGATCTGCACGATCCCGGCCAGGATCACGGTCGCGAGCAGATAGTCCAGCCCGTGCTCCCGCATCACCGGCGCGACCACGAACGCGACCGCACCGGTCGCCGCGGAGATCATGGCGCGCCGGCCGCCGGTGAAGGCGATGGTGACGGCCATGGTGAACGAGGCGAACAGGCCCACCCGCGGATCGACCCCGGCGATCACCGAGAACGCGATCGCCTCCGGGATCAGCGCGAGCGCCACCACCACACCGGCCAAGACCTCGGTGCGGAGTTGTTTCGGGCTGCGCAGCGCGGCGACCACCGATCCGGTGGATTCGCCGCCGCGGGATGCCGTCGGCACAGGCGCGACTCCGTTCGCCGGGCGTGCGGCCGCGACCGGGCGGGCCGGCGGGTGCACGGGGATTCATCTGAGGAAGCCGAGGCGGGGAGGGGGACCCGGTCCGGATCCGGCCACGCTGCCGGACGACGGCGTCCGGTGTACTCGGCGGGAGAACTATACCGTCGCGCCGGGAAGCCGGTCGGCGCCGGGACCGCGGGCAGCGCCGCGCCGGGTGGAGACAAATCTCCAAGCCGCTCCGGGTCGTGGCCACGAATACTCGCCGCATGAGTATCGAGCGCATCATTCCGAAATTGGTGGTCGAGGGCGCCGACGCCGCCATCGGGTACTACGGCGACGTCTTCGGCGCCACGCTGGTGCAGCGGCACGAGGCGCAAGGCCGGGTGGTCTTCGCCGAACTCGATCTGCCCGGTGGCGAGACGTTCACGGTGAAGGATGCCGACGAGTTCGACCGGGACCCGCGGCGGATCGGCGGTCGCGGGGTACTGCTGACGGTGGTGACCGCCGACCCCGACGATATCGCGCGGCGGATGACCGCCGCGGGCGGCGAGGTGGTGTTCGAAGTGGCGGATCAGCCCTACGGCGCCCGGCAGGGCCGGGTGCGGGATCCGTTCGGCCATGAATGGATCGTCGGTACGGCGATACCGCGGCCGGGGGCGGGCTGACGGGTCCGGCGGAAGCGGTCCGGAGATGACCGGACCCCGGGAGCCTGGAGCGGCTCCCAGGGTCCGGGGTCACGGTTGGATTATTCGTGACCTGCGCAGATTCGGGGTGGTGCAGTGTTCCGCCTCGGAGCGGCCGCGCCCGGCGAACAGGGGCCGCAATCATCGAAACCGAACGGGTGGGGCTGTTATTCGCCGCCGCCGGCCGGGGCCTCGCCACCGGCGGAACCCGACAGCAGAAGCGGGAGCAGCGGAAGCAGAACATCCGCGGATCCGGTGGCCGCGCCCTGCTCGTCGCCTTCCCCGCTGACATCACCGGGGGCAGGGGTTCCGGTGGCGGGGGCCTCGGCGGAACCGGACAGCAGCAGGGGGAGCAGGGTTTCCGCCGAACCCGTGCCCGTCTCGTCCTGGATATCGCCGGTGACCGGCGCTGCCTCGGTCAGGGGAAGAGGTTCGGCGTTCGCGGCACCACTCGCCGCACCGACCCCGGCTGCGGCTATGAATACGGCACCGGCGAACGTACGGAATCTCTTGGCTCTCATTCGAGTCCTCTCGTTGATATCCCTGATGGGATAGTTGTGGTTACGCTCACATATGTAGCACTGGGCGCATTGTGTTACACCCCAATTTCACATTTCGAGCGACGAGAGGCCGAAGGCCGTCGCACCGCGATCACGCGGTGCGACGGCCGGGAATCAGTTCGGCGGCAGCCCGACCGACTGTGCCAGGAACGGCCAGGAGCTGCGCAGATCGTCTTCCCAGTAGCCCCACGAGTGGGTGCCGACGGGCCGGTCGTTCAGCGTCACCGGGATATTCAGCTCCCGCAGCCGGTTGGTGAGGTTCAGGGTGCAACCTCGGATGGCCGCCTCGATGGGCCCGCCGAACGCGATCTGCACCGGCAGCGGGATGCGGCCTTCCTGCACACGCTTGTCGAACGGGGTGTCGTGCGGCGCGGCCGGAATACCGCTGCCGGTGCTGAGGTAGACGGCCGTGCCGCGCAATCCCTCCGCGTTGACCAGCGGATCGTTGGCGCGCCACAGCGGGCCGTCGGCCGGGCCCCACATGTTCTCCACGCTCTGCCCCCCGCCCCAGTTCTCCACCGTGAGCCGGACGAATTCGTGCCCTACGGGGTCGGAGGTCTGCGCGCAGCCGCTGTAGGAGGCGACGCTCTTCCAGAAGCCGGGTTTGGCGATGGCCAGGTTCAGCACCGAGGTTCCGCTCATGGACACCCCGGCCAGCATCCGGTTGCCGTCGGCATTCAGGTGGCGCTCGATCACCGGCGGCAGTTCCTCGTTGAGGAAGGTCTGCCATTTGTTGTAGCCGAGGTTGGCGTCGTTGCGGATCCAGTCGGTGTAGTAGGAGTTGCTGCCGCCGTAGGGGGTCACGACATTGACATCTTTACCGCCCAGATAGCCGAAGGCGTCGGTCTGCACATCCCAGCCGCTCTGATTGGGTCCGCCGCCGGATCCGTTCAGGAGGTAGAGAGTCGGCCGCGACGGACTCTTCGCCCGGATCACCTGTACCGGGATGGCCCGGTTCATCGCGGGGGAGAACACGTTCACCACCTGCTGTGTGTCGTTGACCTGCTCCACCGAGACCACACCGGGTTCGGCGGACGCGGTGCCGCTGGTGGCGAACAGTCCGGCCGCGGCGAGCGCGCCGGCGAGTAACAGGCGCAGGGTCGCGGTGGGCGTGTGTCGCGGGGTTCGCACTGGGGAGACCTCCCGGGTAGTCCTCGTCGTCGGCCGATCGGGAAGAGCGCCGTGAGCGCCCTGATTCGGCATCCGAAGGGGTTCGCAGCGCGCGCCGGTGCGGTTTGGTGTCTCCGCGAACTCGTACCCGGCCGGTGCCGGCGCACTCGGGACGCGCGGCGCGGATTCTCGATGATCGGCGGCTTCCGTTGAGTAGGACGGCGGGCTGCGGCGGTCGCCCGGAGAGGCTTCCATTGCCCCTGTGATCACGATGACCGAACCGCATCCCGCGCTGTTCCGGCCCCTGGATATCCGGTCGCTGCGCCTTCCGAACCGGATCGTCATGTCGCCGATGACCCGTTCGGCCTCGCCGGGCGGCGTTCCCGGCTCCGATGTCGCGCGGTACTACGGCCGCCGCGCCGCCGGGGGGACCGGTCTGATCATCACCGAGGGAGTCGCCGTCGACCATCCGGCCGCGGTCGACAATCCCCGGGTCCCCCGGTTGTACGGTGACGACGCCCTGGCCGGTTGGCGCACAGTCGTCGACGAGGTTCATGCGGCGGGCGGCCGGATCGTTCCGCAGCTCTGGCATGTCGGGCCGCTGTGGGGCGCGATGGGTGAGCCCGACTCGACGGTCACGCCGATGCGGCCGTCCGGCCGGTGGGGCACCGTCGGCGCCACCTCCTACTCCGGCGAGTACATCGCGCGCGCCGCGCCGCCGACCCGGCCGATGACCGAGGACGATATCGCCGATGTTCTCGCGGCCTACGTGCGCGCGGCGGTCACCGCCGCGGAACTGGGTTTCGATGGTATCGCCCTGCACGGGGGGCACGGCTATCTGCTGGACGCGTTCCTGTGGCACGACACCAACACCCGCGACGACCGCTGGAGCGGTGATCATGTGGCGCGCACCCGGTTCCCCGCGGAGGTGGTCCGTGCGATCCGCGCGGCCGTCGGCGCCGAACTGCCGATCTTCTTCCGGTTCTCCCAGCACAAACAGCAGGACTACACGGCCCGCATCGCCGAGACTCCGCAGGAACTGGAGATGATCCTCGGGACGCTCGCCGATGCCGGTGTGGACGTTTTCGACGCCAGTATCCGGCGTTTCGATCTACCGGCGTTCGACGGCAGCGAGCTGTCGCTGGCCGGGTGGGCGAAGAAACTCACCGGCAGATACGCGATGGCGGTGGGCAGTGTCGGCCTGGCGAAACCGTTGCGCGACAGCCGTGCCGAGGGCGCGGCGGAGGTCGCCGACAATATCGGCGAGGTCGAGCGGCGGCTGGAGTCCGGTGAATTCGACCTGATCGCGATCGGCCGGCTGCATCTCGCCGACCCGGCGCTGGCGACCACCTTGCGCACCGGGGCGCCGCTGACACCGTTCCGGCGCACGGCCCACGAGCGCAACCTGTACTGACCCCGCGGCCGAGGCCCGGGCCGGTGCGGCGGGCCCGGTCAGTGTCCGGCGCGGGCGAGGAGTTCGCGCGCTGCCGCGCTGCCGTCGAGCAGCCGGGCGGTGCGCCGCCGGATCAGCCAGCTTCCGTCGACGCGGGCCAGATCGAAGCGGTTGGCGGTGACGCGCCACACCCGGAACGAATCCTCCTCGGCGTTACGGCGCAGCAGCAGCGAATGACAGGTCGCGACCGCCGTATCCCCGTCGATCCGGATGTGGACGGGATCGAGCAGATGCCCGCAGCCCTCGTGGATGTAGTCCTGATGCGGTGCGGTGCGCACCATCTCGGTGATCGCGTCGCGCCCCCGCATCACCCGGATATCGATGTCGTAGACGGCGTCCTCGGCCCACAGCCGGCCGACGGCCTCGGCGTCTCCGGCGTCGACGGCGGGCCCGTAGGCGGTCAGGACCTCGTGGACGGCGGCCTTGTCCTCGAGGAGTCGCACACGCTCGAGCAGCGAGGCCACCAGGTCGGCGGTGTCGGTCATGGGGATCCTTCCCGGTCGTCGGCGGTATCCGGACAGCGGTGCCGCTGGCTCTGTTCTACCGGTCGCGCGCGACCCGGGCCCCGGGCATTCCGCTCACCGGAAACGCGGGTGTGCCGTTGCGGCGGCGCGCGCACCGCACTGCGCCGACGCCCATCCGGCTCGGCGCGTCTCCACCCGGATCGGGCCGGCCGAGTGGACCCGCCCGGCGCGTAACCTGGGCATATGGCTCCTCGACGCGACGGTTTCGCTACCGGGGCGCGTGGTCGCGCGGTGATCGGCCGGAGTCCGGTGAGCGGGCCGGTCCGTCGGACGGTGCGGGGCCCGGCCGGATGAGCGGCAGAGCGCGAATAGCGGATCTCGGGTACGCGGCGGGCTGGCGGTTCGTACGCGTGGTACCCGAGCGGTGGGCGTCGCGCATGTTCGAGCGGTTCGCCGACCGGGCAGCTCGGGGCGGCGGGCCCGACCAGTTGCGGCGCAACCTTTCCCGGGTGCTGGCGACCACCCCGGAGCAGGTGCCGGACGAATTCGTACGCGCGAGCCTGCGCTCCTACGCGCGGTACTGGTGCGAGGCGTTCCGGTTACCGTCGATGGATCCCGTGCGGCTGGCCGATCGGATCGAATCCGCCGCGACCGGAATCGAGCACATCCGGGCGGCGGCCGGCCGCGGTAGCGGAGCCGTCCTGGCTCTGCCGCACAGCGGCAACTGGGATCTCGCGGGAGTCTGGCTGGTGCAGCGGGTGGGACCACCGACCGTGGTGGCGGAGCGGCTTCGGCCCGAATCGCTGTACCGGCGGTTCGCCCGGTTCCGGGAAGGCCTGGGATTCGAGATCATTCCGCTCACCGGAGGCGCGGTGCCACCGTTCGAACTCCTCACCGCGCGGCTGCGGCAGGGGCGGATGGTGGGACTGCTGGGCGAACGTGATCTGTCCGGTGCGGGAGTGGAGGTCGATTTCTTCGGCGAACCGGCGAGTATGCCGAGCGGCCCGGCCCGGCTCGCCATCCGCACCGGCGCGCCGCTGTTGCCGGTGCAGTGCTGGTTCACCCCGGGCGGATGGGGTTTCGATATCGGGGCGCCGATCGAAACCGGCGGTGGGGTCGCGCGCACGACGCAGCGATTGGCCGACCGGTTCGCCGCCGGTATCGCGGCGCACCCCACCGACTGGCATATGTGGCAGCCGCTGTGGACCGCCGATCGCCGGGACCGGTGACGTTCGAGAGACGCAAATGGGGCCGCCGATCCGGCGACCCCATCCGCTCGCGAACCGAAATCGGCTAGGCGACTTCGGCGAGTGCCGGTCGGCGGTTGAGCAGCGCCGTGGCCGAGGCGATCAGGCCGACCACCGCGACCGCGGTGACCAGGTACAGCCCGGGCCGGTAGCCGGCGATACCGTCGGTGGCGGCATGGCCGATGAGTCCGGTGGCGACGGCGAGCACCACCGCGCCGCCGATCTGGAACGAGGTCTGCACCAGACCCGAGGCCAGCCCCTGCTCGTGGTCGGCGATGCCCTCGGTGGCCTGCGACATCACCGCGGAGAAGCCGAGTGCGAAACCGAGACCCAGCAGCAGGAACGCGGGCAGGTAGTCGACCGCGTAGGCCGGGTCGGGGCTGCCGCCGCGTGCCAGGAACCAGACGTAGCCGGCGACGAACGAGGTGAGTGCCGCGATGATCATCGGAGCGGTGCCGAACCGGTCGATGAGTTTGCCGGCCAGCGGGGACAGGACGGCGACGATGATACCGGCCGGCGCCATCGCGAGCGCCATCTGCAGCGGCTCCCATTCCAGGGTGTTCTGCAGGTACAGCGACACGATGGTCTGGAAACTCAGATAGGAGCCGAAGATGGCGAGTGCGGCCAGATTCGCCCGCACGATCGATTTCACCCGGAAGATGCTCAGCCGCACCAGCGGATGGCTCACCCGGTTCTCGACCACGAAGAAGGTGCCGAGCAGGCCGACGGCCAGGATCGTGGTCGCGATGACGGTGGTCGTGAAACCGGTCTCCGGCGCGGTGACGATCGTGTAGACCGCGGCGAGCATACCGCCGGTGAGCAGGGCCGCCCCGGTGTAATCGATACGGCCCTCTTCCTTCTCGATGGTGCGGGGCACCACGATGTAGGCGGCCACGAGGACCAGTGCGACCACGGCGACCGGCATATAGAAGGTGAGCCGCCAGTCGATACCGGTGAGCAGCCCGGACACGATCAGGCCGGAGGCGTATCCGGTGGCGCCGAAAATGGTGAAGATCGACAGCGCGCGGTTGCGGTCCGGGCCTTCCTTGAAGGTGGTGGTGACGATCGAGAGGGCGGCCGGCGCGGTGAAGGCGGCGGCCACGCCCTTGACGATGCGGGTCGCGATCAGCAGCCA
The DNA here is from genome assembly GCF_055586645.1 of Nocardia sp. NPDC049935. Classification (NCBI taxonomy): domain Bacteria; kingdom Bacillati; phylum Actinomycetota; class Actinomycetes; order Mycobacteriales; family Nocardiaceae; genus Nocardia; species Nocardia sp. NPDC049935. Next base: position 338,973 of record NZ_JBVJHV010000004.1, read on the forward strand.
GCCGTCGTCGACGAGTCCGCCGACGAGGGAGGCGATTCCGAAGACCACCAGGGCGGTGAGGAAGACCTGGCGGCGTCCGAGCAGGTCGGCGGCGCGTCCACCGAGGAGCAGCAGACCGCCGTAGCCCAGGATGTAGCCGTTGACGATCCATTGCAGCGCGGAGGTGTCGAGTCCGAGGTCGGCGCCGATGGAGGGGAGTGCCACGCCGACCATGGAGACGTCGAGCGCGTCGAGGAACATCGCCAGTCCGGCGACGAAGAGAATCGCCCACAGCTTCGGCCCCCAGCGCCCGGAGGCGGGCGCTGCGGATTCGGCAGAGGCGAGATTCTGCGGTGTGGTTGCGGTGAGGGTCACCCGAGAGAATTTAGATGCGCGAGCATTGAATGTCAACGCATGAAATGCAGTCGCATGAAATGACCATGCATTAAATGACTTGACATGCTAATCTCGGGTCATGTACCACGACTCCGACAACGATGTCTGTGCGAAGTGGTCCGAAACGCTGCGTCGGTACCACGTCACCTCCTGCGAGCTGGAGAACGCGCTGCAGGCCGAGCACCGGCTCGGGCTCAGCGAATTCGAACTCCTGCAGGTTCTCGGTGGCCGCTGCGGGGCGGCGGAGTCCGCGAAGGTCAAGATGAAGGACATCGAAGCGGAGATGTACCTGAGTCAGAGCGCGCTGTCGCGCACGGTGACCCGGCTGGAGAAAGCCGGTCTGGTGCAGCGCGCGGCCTGCGATTTCGACCGGCGCGCCAACTTCCTCGCCCTCACCGACGACGGTCGCGCCCGGCTCGAGGAAGCCCGCCCCACCCACCTCGAGGTGCTGCGCAAACATCTGGGCTGACCGGGCGGCCCCGCAAATCCGGGGTTACCCTCGGGATCATGCCGAGCGAGCACCCCGTGCCGCCTCAGCGGACACCCTCGTTCCATCTCGATGCCCTCGCCGCCGACCGCGACGAGGGCGCGACGCCGCCCGGCGACGACCCGATGGCACTGCTGGTGACCATGCTCGATCTCCAGGCCGACCTGCCCGGTATCCGGCGGATGCGCGACTGGGGACACCGGGCGCTGGACGCCGGCGCGGGGGAGCGGGTGCTGGACGTGGGATCGGGCACCGGGTCGGAGGTGGTGGACCTCGCCGCCCGGGTGGGGCCCGCGGGCGCGGCCGTCGGCGTGGAACCCAACCCGGCGATGCTCGCCGTCGCCCGCGCCCGCGCCGCGGCGGCCGGGGCCCGGTGCCGTTTCGTGGCGGGCGACGTCTACCGCCTGCCGTTCGACGACGACGCCTTCGATGCGGTGCGCTGCGAGCGGGTCTACCAGCATCTCGACGATCCGGCGGCGGCCACCGCGGAGATCGCCCGGGTGCTGCGGCCGGGCGGGCGGGCGCTGCTGATCGACAGTGATTGGCAGACCGCGATCCTGCACCCCGGCGACACCGGGGTCGTCGCGCGGATGACCGCGGCGATGCTCGAGGCCACCCCGAACGCCCGCTCCGGACGCCTGTTGCGTGGACAGCTGATCGCGGCGGGGTTCGAGATCGACGATATGGGCTCGGAGGCGGTGATCTGGGATCCGGTGGCCGTCCGCCCGATGTTCGGGCAGCTGGGCGGGAGCGCGCTGGCCACCGGGGTGATCACCGAAGACGAGTTCGGGGAACTGGTCGCGCGGATCGACGCGGGGATCGCCTCCGGCGACCACCACCTCTCCGTGACGATGTTCGCGGTGCTCGCCCATCTGCCCACGTCCTGAGGGTGCCCCAGGGACGAGGCCCGTGGTCCACCCGGGTCCGGTCCGCGGGTATCGCGGGGGATAGTCGAACGGCACCCGTCGTGGCCGAGATTCCCGCACCCCCGAGCGGAGGCGCCGTGAAATACGCAGAGCCCGATATTCGTCCACCGGCCCAGGGGCCGCCGCGGCCGCCCGAGGTCGATATCACCCTCGATGTGAACGGGGCGGCCCATCATCTGCGGGTCGACACCCGGGTGACCCTGCTGGACGCGCTCCGCGACCATCTGGCCCTCACCGGGGCGAAGAAGGGGTGCGATCAGGGTGCGTGCGGGGCCTGCACCGTGATGGTGGACGGGAAACGGGTGGTGTCGTGCCTGCTCCTGGCCGCCCGGTGCGAGGGGCGCGCGATCATCACCGTCGAGGGCCTGGCCGTAGACGGGGAACCGCATCCGATGCAGGCGGCCTTCGCCCGCCACGACGCCTTCCAGTGCGGATACTGCACACCCGGCCAGATCATCTCCGCGATCTGCCTGATCGCCGAGGGCCGGGCCGGATCCGACGCCGATATCCGCGAATACATGAGCGGCAACCTGTGCCGCTGCGGCGCCTACCCGAATATCCGCGCGGCGATCCGCGATGCCCGAGAGGAGCGGTGACGGTGCATCCTTTCGAATACGAGGTGGCGGCCGAGACCGGGCGCGCGGTCGCCACGGTGACCGCCGATCCCCGCACCTCCTTCCTGGCGGGCGGGACGACCCAGCTGGATCTCATGAAGGACGGTGTGCTGCGGCCCGCGCGGCTGGTCGACATCACCCGCCTTCCGCTCACCGGTATCACCGCGACCGAGACCACGCTCCGCGTCGGGGCACTGACCACCATGGAGGAACTCGCGGCCGATCCGGTGGTGCGGGAGCGGCTGCCGTTCGTCCGGGAGGCGCTGCTGCTCGGGGCCTCGGTCCAGTTACGCAATACCGCGACCCTCGGCGGCAACCTGCTGCAGCGCACCCGGTGCCGCTATTTCCGCGATCCCACCGTCGCGGCCTGCAACAAACGCGATCCCGGGTCCGGATGCGCCGCGATCGGCGGTATCCAGCGCATGCACGCCGTCCTCGGCGTCAGCGAGCACTGCATCGCCCTGCACGCCTCGGATGTGGCGGTCCCGCTCACGGCGGTGGACGCGGTCGTGCACACCCGGGCCGCCGGCGGTACCCGCGAGATCCCGCTGACCCGGTTCTATCTGCCGCCGCACGACACCCCGCATCGCGAGAACGTGCTGCAGCACGGGGAACTCGTCACCGAGATCGAGATCCCGCTGCTTCCGGCCGGGACGCGGTCGCACTACCTCAAGGTCCGGGACCGGGTGTCCTACGAATTCGCGCTGGTCTCGGCGGGTGTGGCGCTGACGGTCGAGGACGGGGTGATCGAGGACGTGCGGGTGGCGCTGGGCGGGGTGGGGACGGTGCCCTGGCGCGCCTGGGGCGCCGAGGACGCACTGCGCGGCGCCGCCCCGGAACCGGCCGTCTTCGCCGCGGCCGCCGAAGCCGCGATGGAGGGCGCCCGGCCGCTGCGGGGAACGGCGTTCAAACTCGACCTCGCCCCACGCACCCTGATCCGCGCGCTGGAAACCGTCACGGGAGGCGTCCCGTGACCGCCGTCGATGCCCGGACCGTGATCGGCGCGGGCATCGACCGAGTCGACGCCGCCCCGAAGGTGACCGGAGCCGCGCACTATCCCAACGATTTCGCCTATCCCGGGATGGTGCACGCCGCACTGGTCGGCAGCACGATCGCCGCCGGACGGGTGCGGCGTATCGACGCGTCACGCGCGGAGGCCGAACCGGGCGTCCTGGCCGTGATCACCCACCGCACCGCGCCCGCCCTGCGTCGTGCCCCGGACAATCTGCTGGGCTGCTCACCCCCCGCCCCGTTGTGCGACGACCGGATCCTGCACTACGGACAGCATCTCGCGGTGGTGGTGGCCGAAACGCCGGAACAGGCGCGATACGCGGCGCGACTGGTGCGGATCGACTACGAGCCCGGCGAACCGGTGCTGGAGATGGACGACCCGCGCGCCGAGATCCTCGACGACCCGTGGGGCCAGGACACCGACCGCGGGGACGTCGAGGCGGGATTCGCCCGGGCCGACGCCGTCGTGGCGGCCACCTACACCACCCCCGACAACACCAACAACCCGTTGGGCCTGATGGCGACCCTGGCGGTGTGGCAGGGCGATTCGCTCACCGTGCACGACTCCACCCAGTGGCCGCACAATGTGCGGACCTCCCTGGCCGCGATCTTCGAGGTACCCGAGAGCGGGGTCCGGGTGCTCGCTCCCTATGTGGGTGGGGGGTTCGGGGCGGGATTGCGGGTGTGGTCGCATGTGATCCTCACCGCGCTCGCGGCACGGCTGCTCGAACGGCCGGTGAAACTGGTGCTGACCCGTCCCGAGATGTTCACCTCCGTGGGACACCGGCCGCTGAGCGTGCAGCGGATCCGGGTCGGCGCCACCGTCGACGGTGATCTCCTGGCCATCGAACATCACGCCCTCTCGCCGGTCGCGCGGGAGGACGACGACTACGAGGCGGTGTCGTATGGTTCGACCTTCTCCTACGCCTGCCCGAACGTCCGCACCCGCGACCGGCAGGCCCGGCTGAACATCCCCTGCCCGGGGTCGATGCGCGCCCCGGCCGAAGCGCAGGGCAATTTCGCGCTGGAATCGGCGATCGACGAAATCGCCTATGCCGTGGGGAAGGACCCGCTCGATATCCGGCTGCGCAACTACGCCGAGGTACATCCGGTCTCGGGGCTGCCCTGGTCGAGCAAGGCGCTGCGGGAGTGCTACCGGGTGGGCGCCGAACGGTTCGGCTGGGCGCGGCGCGCGCCCGAACCGGGTTCCATGCGCGAGGGCCGGTGGCTCGTCGGCTACGGGGTCGCCGGTGTCTCCTATCCCTTCTACGGGGTGCCCTGCCAGGCCCGCGCCTCGATCCGCCGAGACGGTTCGGCCTATGTGCGCAGCGCCGCCACCGATATCGGCACCGGCACCTACACCGTGATGACCCAGCTGGCCGCCGCGGAACTCGGTCTCGATATCGGCCGGGTCCGTTTCGATCTCGGCGACTCCGATATGCCGTATTCGCCCCAGGCGGGCGGGTCGGGACTCACCGGTGCGCTGGGTAACGCGGTGCGGATCGCCTGCCGGCGGCTGGTGCAGGAATTCCTCGATGTGGTCGCCGACGATCCCGAATCACCGTTGCGCGGAGCCCTACTCGACGATGTGACCGTCACCGACGGCCGGATCCATCGCCCGGCCGACCCCGCCCGCGGCGAGGCCTACGCCGATATCCTCGCCCGCCACGGCCTCGAGGAACTCAGCACCGACGGCCGCAGCACACCCGCGCGCGATACCGAGCTCGGCACGGCGGTGGCGGGCGCGTTCGGCGCGAAATTCGCCGAGGTGCACGTGGACCCCGGGCTGGGATCGCTGCGGGTGACGCGGATGGTGTCGGTGATCGACGGGGGACGGATCCTCAACGAGAAGACCGCCACCAGCCAGATCATCGGCGGCACGGTCGGCGGGATCGGGCAGGCGATGTTCGAGGAGACCCTCACCGACGAACACACCGGACGGATCGCCAACGCGACATTCGGCGACTATCTGGTCCCGGTGAATGCCGATGTGCCCGATATGGACGTGGTCTTCGTCGGCGGTCCCGACCCCGCGAGCGCGCTCGGGACCAAAGGCGTCGGCGAGATCGGGCTGGTCGGGGTGGCCGCGGCCATCGGCAACGCCGTCTATCACGCCACCGGCCGCCGGATCCGCTCACTGCCCATCGTCGTCGACCGGCTCATGCTGTGAACGCCGGGAAGGTGGTGCCGCGGCGGGAGTCCGGCCGGTCGTCCACGGCAGGGTCGCGCGGCGGCCGCGGGAGGTGGCGATGCTCGGACTCGCCCGGGAACTGAACCACTGGTTCGAGACCGGCCGGGATTTCGCGGTGGCGACCGTGGTCGCGGTGCGCGGTAGTGCGCCCCGGGGCCCCGGGGCCGCGCTCGCCGTGGACGACACCGGGACGGTCGTGGGATCGATCTCCGGCGGCTGTGTCGAGGCCGCGGTGTACGAACTGTGCCGGCAGGCGCTGACCGACGGTCACACCGCTTCCGCGCGCTTCGGACCCACCGGCGACGACCCCTTCGCCACCGGACTGACCTGCGGCGGTGCCATCGATGTCCTGGTCACCCCGGTCCGGGCCGCCGCACCGGGTCCGCTGCGAACCGCCGTGGCCGCCGTCCGCGCCGGCGAACCGGTGGCGCTGGCCCTGGTGGTGGACGGCCCAGCGGAGACGACGGGGCATACGCTGGTCGCCGGATCCGACGGTGCGTTCGAGACCACCCTGCCGGGGCCGGACCGGGATATCCGCGCTGTGGCGGCGCGGGCCCGCGCTGCATTGGCCGCGGCGCGTACCGAGCGGGTGGCGACCGGCGACGCGACGCGCGGACGGCTCACCCTGCTGATCGAATCGAGCGCCCCGCCCCCGCGCCTCATCGTGTTCGGGGCGATCGAGGTGGCCGCCGCCCTGTCGCGGCTCGGGAAATTCCTCGGCTACCACGTCACCGTCTGCGATGCGCGACCGGTGTTCGCGACCCCCGCGCGGTTCCCGGACGCCGACGAGGTGATCGCCGATCGGCCGCACCGCTACCTCGAGACCACAGCGGTCGACGACCGGACCGTTCTGTGCGTCCTGACCCACGACCCCGAATTCGATATCCCACTGCTCACCCGCGCACTGGGGCTCCCGGTCGCCTATGTGGGGGTGATGGGGTCGCGGCGGACGCAGACCGAGCGGATCGACCGGTTGCGGGCGGCCGGCGTCACCGCCGCGGAACTGACCCGCCTGCGCGCACCGACCGGCCTGGACCTCGGCGGCCGGACGCCCGAGGAAACCGCGCTCGCCATCGCGGCCGAGTTCGTCGCCGAACGGCACGGCGGGACCGGCCTGCCGCTGGCCTCGACCCACACCCGCATCCACCACGACGCGCCGCCGCAGTTCACCGACGTCGCCCTGGCGGGCACCGGTCATCCGGACGAACCCGACCGGCGGCCGGGAGGGGAGCGGGGAGCCGACCGCTGTCCGGCGCGGTCGTGACAGTCGAGGGCGTCCGGTGCCGGCACCGGTTCCGCTCCTGCCCGGCGCCGATCCATCCGTGAGCCGATCCGCAGTACGAAAGCACCCCCGGGGGCCCGGTCCGCCGCCCGGTTCCCGCCCGCACGACGAGCCGACCTCCGCCGGGCCGGTTACCCTGAATCCATGCCGACAACAGTGCTGGTCGTCGCTGCCCGGCACCATCGGGGAACAATCCGGCCCGGTTCCGGTGCGCCCCGGTCGTGGGCGCGGCCCCGGACGCCGTCGGCGGCGGATCGTCGGCCACCGGACCCATAACAGGCTCCGGCGGCCGTGAGATCCGGGACGCGGCCGAGCCGGCCCGTCCCCGTCCGGCCTCGCCGGTACCGGCAGCTCTTCCGATATGCGTCAGGCGCGCTCCCCGTACGGGAGCCGTTCCGAGTCCGTTCGACAGACCGACGGGAGCACCATGCAGCCGCGTGTTCCGGGACGAGACCGCGAATGCGAACAGCTCGACGAACTGCTGCGCGCGGTGCGCGCCGGCGAGAGCCGCGCCCTCGTGATCCGGGGCGAACCCGGTGTCGGCAAAACCCGGCTGCTCGACTACCTGGTCGAGCACGCGCGGGGGTTCCGGGTCGCGCGGGTGACGAGTATCCAGTCCGAAATGGAACTGGCCTTCGCCGGCCTGCACCAGCTGTGCCTGCCCATGACCGACCGGCTCGGCGAACTGCCCGGCGCCCAGCGCGACGCGGTCGGCGCCGCACTCGGGCTGGGCAGCGGGCACGCCCCGGACAGTTTCCTGGTCGCCCTCGGAGTGCTCGGCCTGCTGTCGGAGGTCGCCCGCGAGCGACCGCTGCTCTGTGTGGTCGACGACGCCCAGTGGCTCGACCGCGCCTCGCTGCAGACCCTGGCGTTCACCGCCCGGCGGCTCGGCGCCGAATCGGTGGCCCTGGTGTTCGCGGTCCGGGCGCAGGACGACGCGGTCGCCGAACCCGCGGAACCCCTGGGCCTGCCCGAACTGCGTCTCGAAGGCCTCGCCGACCCCGACGCGCGCGCCCTGCTGCGCGCCACCATCCCGGGCCCGGTCGACGATCACGTCCTCGACCGGATCGTCGCCGAGACCCGCGGCAACCCGCTCGCGCTGCGCGAACTGCCCAAGACCTCGACCCTCGGCGAACTTGCCGGCGGCTTCGGCCTCCCCGCCGCCCCCGCGATCAAGGCGCGCCTGCGCGACGCCTACCTGCGCCGGACCGCCGATCTCCCGCCCGAAACCCAGCACTTCCTCCTGGTCGCGGCCGCCGACCCGACCGGTGAACCCGCACTGCTGTGGCTCGCCGCCGAACGGTCCGGCGTCGATATCGACGCCGCCGCCCCCGCTGTCGCGGCAGGTCTGGTGGAGTTCGGCGACCGGGTCCGGTTCACCCACCCCATCGCCCGCTCCGCCGTCTACTGGGCCGCCTCACCCGACGACCGCCGCAGCGCCCACCGCGCGCTCGCCGCCGCCACCGATCCGGCCGCCGACCCCGACCGCCATGCCTGGCACGCCGCCTACGGCGCGTCCAACCCCGGCGAAGCCGTCGCCGCCGAACTCGAGCGCTCCGCCCTGCGCGCCCGCATCCGCGGCGGTGTCGCCGCGGCCGCCGCCTTCCTGGCCCGCGCCGTCGAACTGACCCCCGATACCGACCGCCGCCGCACCCGCGCCCTCGCCGCCGCCCAGGCGACCCACGAGGCGGGCGATCCCGATACCGCGCTGAAACTGCTCTCCCTCGCCGAGGCCGGACTCGACGACGACCGCCTGCGCGCCGAAGCCGACCTGGTACGCGCCCGTATCGCCTTCACCACCAACCGCGGCAGCGCCGCTCCCGCCCTGCTGCTCGACGCCGCGAGCCGGCTCGCGCCCCACGATCCCGCCCACGCCCGGGAAACCTATCTGGAGGTCATCGACGCCGCGATCTTCGCCGGCCCCCAGTCCTACGACCGCGGCCAGAACGACGCCGCCCGCGCCGCCCGCGACACCCCCGCCCCGCATCCGCCGCGCCCGTCCGATCTGCTGCTCGACGGCTGGGCCACCCGCATCCTCGACGGCCACAGCGCCGCCGTTCCCGCCCTGCGGACCGCCCTCGGCGCCTACCGCCGTCCCGAACTCCAGCCCGAGGAGGCGTTGCGCCGGCTGTGGCTCACCGCCGCGACCGCCGCCGGCCTGTGGGACCACGACACCCTCTCCGCCCTGAGCATCCGCAACCTCGACCTGGTGCGCCGATCCGGCCTCGCCTCCGCACTACCCCTCGCCCTCACCGTCCGCTGCCTGGTCCACGTCACCGAAGGCGACCTCGCCGACGGCGAAACCGCCGCCGCCGAGATCCGCACCGTCTCCGAAGCCGTCGGCATCCCCGCCCCCCTCTACGCCGACCTCCTCGTCGCCGCCTGGCGCGGCCACGAAACCGAATGCCTCGACCTCGGCCGCCGCGCCGAGGAAGGCGCGCTGCGCCGCGGCGAAGGCGTCGGCCCCGTGGTCAGCAGCTGGGCGTGCGCCCTGCTCTACAACAGCTTCGGCCGCTACGACGAAGCCGCCGAAGCGGCCCAGCAGGCCAACAGGGAATACGTCCAGCTGGAGGTGGGCATCCCCATCTGGTCGCTCGTCGAATACATCGAAGCGGCCGCCCGCACCGGCGCCACCGACGAAGCTCGCGTGGCCCTCACCCGCCTCACCGAGGTCACCACCCCCGCCGGTACCGACTGGGCCACCGGTATCGAAGCCCGCTCCCACGCCCTGCTCGCCACCGGCACCGCCGCCGAAACCCGCTACCTGCAAGCGATCGACAGCCTCTCCCGCACCAGCCTGCGCGGCGAACTGGCCCGCGCCCACCTGGTCTACGGCGAATGGCTACGCCGCGAACGCCGCGGCCATATCGCCCGCGAACACCTCCACACCGCCCACGACCTGTTCACCACCATGGGAATGGGAGGATTCGCGCAGCGGGCCGCCCGCGAACTCGCCGCCACCGGCGAGAACATCCGAAAACCTATCGCGGACAACGGAAACGAACTCACCGCCCAGGAAACCCAGGTGGTGCGGCTGGTGCGGGAAGGTCTCACCAATCCGGAGATCGGGGCCCGGTTGTTCATCAGCCCCCGCACGGTCGAATGGCACCTGCGCAAAATCTTCGCGAAGCTCGGCATCAAGTCCCGCCGCGAGCTTCTCGCCCCGCCCTCGTGATATCCGCGTAGCCCGTAGTTCAATTCCTCGGGCGCGCAATCCGGTTGAGGATCATCGAGCGAATTGATACTCTCCCGCACAGACGCATACCGGCTTGGGGGCTGCAGTTGACGGTGACAATCCGCGTGAAATCCCTCCGACCGTACTGTCATCTCCTGACGGCCGCCCTCGCCGCAACACTCGCGGCGGGCTGCGGCGGAGATTTCGAGGAGCCCCGGGACTGGCGCTCGCTCGACGTGTGCTCACTGGTGGAACCGGTCGAGGTCGCCGAGGTCGACGCCGGCAGATCCGCCGACGACATCACCCAACCGCAGCGATCCGACACCGATACCTCCTCCGTGTGCACCTGGGGGGAGCACCTGAAGATCTCCGTGCAGGATCGCGCCGCCGCAGAAAACGTGTCGCCCGATCACGTCCGCGATATCGAGATCGGCGGTCGACAGGCCGTCGTCGACTATCAGCGAGGCGGCGATTGTGTTGTCCGTCTGACGTTCCGCGACGCGGAGATGGGCATCCATATCGACACGGCCCGGAACAAGACGGACGTCGAACTCGACGACACGTCCCAGGCCAGCTGCGACCTGCAGCTGCCCCTGCTCAACTTGATCGTCGCCCGGGCGGATCTCCCCTGAGGCCGGCCTGTACTCTTCTATATGCCATCAGTGCCACAGATGCGGCGGTACCATATTCCGCGTTGCGCGGATCGAGCTCATCGGTACTCTCGAGGCCATGGTAGATCAAGGGGGAATCCGCATCCTGGCGTTGTTGTTGTGCCAGAGGAGGTTCGGTCCGTGGGGCGATTCGTGGCCGAAATCGCCGGCAACCTACGTTCGGGCTTGGACTCGGCCAGCATGGATGTGGACGCACTTCTCGCGGACGGGTGGACCGGGGACTCTCCGACGAGTTCTTCGGGGGTTGGACCGAACTCCGCGCCGGCGGGCTGAAAATCCTGCAGGCTTTGGACGGAATGGCGCAGCAACTGGGAGTCCAATCGGATACCTATGAGGCCACTGACAACGGCGTATCCCAACAGTTCCCGAGTTTGAACCTGTGAAGTCCGAATTCACCGTCGACCTGGACCGACTCGACGGCATAGCGGTTCGGCTGGCAAATCTCGCGACCTACATCACCGAGCAACTCGACCTCATCGACGACAGAGTGGCGGGCCTCGATGGTGCGTGGGAGGCGATCGCTGCGGCCGCTTACAGGGATGCGCATCAACTGTGGGCGACCGGAGCGCGCGAATTTGCGACCGGGATGACGGAGATGAGTGATGCCGCCCGCGAGGCCCATGATCGGTATACCGGCGCGATCGAGTTCAATCGAAAGTTACTGGGCGATGGGTGACCCGGTAATCAGGGTGGATTGGCGACTGTACTACGAGGCAGCGCAGAAATGTCACGAGCTCGCCGATGACCTTCGCGCTGCCGACAAGCCGGTCCATGACGCCGTCAAAGTCGAATGCGCGGGGATGGCAGGCGACGCTCCTGGCTGCAAGCAGTGGGGAGAGGTATATGACAAGCATGCTCATGCGGTATTGCAAGCCTGCACGAATCTCGCCGATGCATTGACAAACTTCGGTTATCTACTCCGGGCTATTGGGTATAGGCATGGGGTTGCGAACAACAGCCACCCCGACCGGCCCACTATCTTTCAGATGTCCGTGCATGACGTGCAGATCCCGAGCTCCGTCGCTGATAACGGCAACGGTCTGGGCAATGAAGGTGGGATCGCCGAGTTTTTCGATGATCTCGTGAAGAAGGTAACCGACCAGTTCGGTAAACTACCGAACGGCGATATCGACACTGGCCGGTGCCAGTGCTGCATGGGCCACATTCGGTGAACACCAGTTCGTTACCGGTTCTATTGCCCGAATAACCACGATCGCTGACATGTTCATCGGTATGGACGAGCCGGTCACTGCGCAGATGATCGGAGATCATTTCGTGGTCATGAAAAATGCTGCCCAAGGGATTATTGATTCATCTCCTTTCATGGCCTTGTGTGTAGGGAATTACCGAACCTCAACAGTCGACGTCAGCACGACCATAAAAAGCGAAGTCGAACATTTACTATTCGAGATCGGCGTTACGATTGCTGCCGCTGCCGCGATATCTTGGCTCAGTTTCGGTGGCAGTCTCGCAGCTGCGGGAGTCGGTGTCGGCGGCATGGTCGCCCGGACCGTCAAGGCAATACACGATGCGTACGTGCTCAGCAACCTTGCGGAAGTCCTGGGCCTCGCGGTCTTGGCTGATGGTGCGGTCGGTTCAACCAAGGAATTCGATATTCTTCCCGACCTCGGACCCGTCACGGCGCAATTGGCTGCGATCGTATCCAAACCGGCGCTTATCTATGAGGCATCCCCGAAACACGGCCCGAAACAGCGGGGCGACGCCGCACCCGCGCCGACCAATCCGCAGGAAACTCTCGATAACTCTGTGCGGCTGAACGAGAATACTCCCCGGCGGGTGGGGTATGATCCTGCGACCGGAGAGTTCGCAATTTTCGATCTAACCGAACATGAAACGGGTATCTACCATGGACACAGGCGCACGTGGGAAGAGCTTACTCAGGCGCAGCAGAGTGTTTTGATAAAGGCGGGCATTGTCGACAGGAGGGGTAGGCCGCTGTGAAATATGAAGAGTTGTATCCGATCGATCGTGAGGAGGCGCTCGCGATGCTCCAGGCCGGCGACGTACGGAGCGTTTCTCAAGCGATTCTGAGGCTTGCGTTACATGATTCTGATGATCATTGGGTGACGGAAGAGGCTTTGAAACTATTAGATAACCCAGAGGTGGGTATCAGGGTTGTTGCAGCTACGGCGCTTGGACATATTGCTCGAATCCACAAAAGGATCGACGAGCGTGTCGTTCCTGCGTTACAAAAGTTGTTGATCGATCCGGAAACGTCGGGACGTACGCAGGATGCGTTGGATGACATAGAAGTGTTCGCGTTGCGCTCAGCGAAGTAGGAGCGATTCCCGCGACGTCAGGGACGCGGAGATGGGAATCCATATCAACCTGATCGTCGCCCGGGCGGACCTCCTCTGACGCCAGATGCACTGGTCCCGGCCGTCCGGCGCCCCGCCGCGGAAGCCCCCGAGGTGTCCCTATCGTTTTCGTAGAGCGCCATCGGCAGGATCAGTGTCTGATGATGAGGTAGTGCCCGGCGGTCTCTTGGAACTCTACGACGGCGGTGATATCCGCGTCGTCCAGTGCTGTGGCGGGTTGGGAACGACGATGAGTTTGTCGTCATCGTCATGGAGCCGGTGGACGATCGCGATGCAGGTGCCGTGTGCTGAGGTCATCGGTTCGGAATGGCCCAGATAGTAAGCGTCGAGTTCCTCGCCGTCGGGCGCTAGTGTGCCGGGCACGTAGCCGTAGTTGGCAAGGTGGAGAAACCCGCAAGTCGGGTGCGGTTCCGTAGGGTCGGTCGATAGTGAGATCCACGGGTCGGCCGGCGCCAGCTTCAGCGATTCGGACTCCTCGAACGCTGCTGGGCCGGCCATCGTCGCAAGCACCCTGTCCGCATCAGCGGTCCGTCGACGCCACCACAGTCCGGCGACACACCAGGAGCATGCGAACGACGGGGTAAGAAGTCGTATCGAGCCTGGCTGACGTGGGGCCGGGTTCCCACGAAGACAACGGGCTACCTGACGATCTCGATACCGGGTACGGCCCGCTCCAGTGCCGTGCGGTACTCCTGCAATGTCGGCGAGGTGTAAACCGTGGGTTCACCTTTGAACCACATGATGGAGGGGCAGGTGTAGTGGGCGGCGTCGACGGTCACCTCGGCTACCTGCTCCGCCGATCGAGCTTCGAAAATCGTCACCTTCGCGCTGGAGCGTAAAACCTTCGCCGTCTCACCCTCATCGAAGGTGCAGGTCCCGACACTCTCGTGGTCTTCCCCGTGTTCGGCGCAGGCGACCAGTTGCACCTGCTTCGGGTCGCCGATGGGCTCCAGATCCGCATCGCTCGAAGAGAAACCGGTCCAACTGTTGGATGACGACGGGTGTTCGACACTCGCGTTCTCGATGATCACCAGTGGATTCCGGCCGCCCTCGTAGGCCGCCGCGTCGGGGAAGGACGTCCGCTTCGGGCCCAGGAAATCACCACCGGTACAGAGCGCGTCGAAGTCGCTCGTCTCACCGATCGGAGTCGTGCTGGCCTGCACTCCTCCACATGCCACCAGTGCCACCGATGAACCGACGACAAATGACAGCAGCGCAATCCGACCAACGGGCATTCCCCACCCACCCCATCCATACTCCGAAATTCGCTCCCTGCGGTACCGGTGGAGTGTATGTCACCGGACTGCAACCGATTCCGGAATCCCGGCACAACTTCGCGGGTGGGGTCGCGTCGGACGCACTGCCGTCCTAGGAAGCCGGCTTCTCGAGCTCCCGGACGATCTCGACACCGAGGAAGTCCGGAGCATTGATGACCCGGCGCAGCATGAACCGGATGAACAGCGGCATCCCCCGGGCCGATTCATCCCGGTAGAGGTGCGGCGAACCGACGAGATAGCGCCGCCGTCGCGTCTCCAGTTCACAGCCGCCGGCGGCGAGCACGTTCTTCACCCAATCCGATTCGGTCCCGTAGGTCAGGGCGATCACGAAACCGTTGTCCCGGCGAAACACCCACAGCGGCGTCCGGAAGACCCGGCCCGACTTCCGCCCTCGATGCACGATGACCGCCCACCCCGGAGCCCAGGGCGCGATGAACCGGGTGACCTTGTTGAGCCCGCTGCGGTTGGCGCGGGCGACCCATCGCGGTGTGGGCATCGCTGACTCCTGGCTGTTCGAAGTGACATTGGGTGGATCGGGAGATTCTGAAGGTGAGGTCAAGCGGCTCGATATCTACCAGCTCGACTGATGTCGATGCGGTAGCGGCCCTCTGGCTCCGGCGGCTTACCTCACTGCGGTTGATCGGCCACCGTGTCCACCTCCTGAAGCAGCCCCCATGAGAATCTCAGGAAGAGGTGTCTACCGGTCCTCCGGTCTCGAACGGTGTAGCTGTTGTAGGTGCCCCAGGAATCGACCTCTCGGACGTCAGCGAACTTCTCGCTCGTGTGGATTTCGAGAAACTTCCACGGGACAACCTCCTCGTCGGCACCCTCGAGGTCGACGAACTCGACTCTCTTCATGAAGGGGAGGTCGTCCAGCTCCAACCGGAGCGCGAATTCTTCCCATAGCGGGAGCCGATACAGAAGAATTTCGGATTCGGGACCGCGGGTCTCGTTCATCAGGGCCTCATGCAGAATCGGCTTCAGTGCGTGCGCCGATCCACCTTTGCCCGGCATGATCTGCTTCGATATCGAATCGGCGCTTGCGAGCATGTGTCCGGTCGTACTGTTCAGGCGCGACAGGGCGGAATCCAGGATAGGTCGAGGCGGTTGCATCGTCTTCAACAGATAGAGTTGGAAGTCGATCGAACCCAACTTGTCCGATGTCATGATCCAGTGACTCCGTTGAGCCCGCTGCCGTTGGCGCGGGCGCCCATCGCGGTGCCGGCACGGTCGCTCCTCGTATGCACCTCGCTACTATTGCCGCCCTCACGCCGGGGCCAGGTGGCGGGATCTCCATCGACAGCGGCAGCCTACTCTGCTGTCCGCCTGTCTCGGTCGCCGTCGTCCTACCCGTTCGTGCAGTGATCCCGGTCGACCACGTAGTCGCGGACCACGAACTTATCGGGGTGGTCGGAAAAGCCGGTACGAATACGGAGCCGGGTCACGGCGGATCGCGCTTCCTCTGCCGACGCGTACACCCCGATGCGTTTCACCTCCTCCACGGCATGGTGACGGTAGACGTGCTCGACCAAGAAGGCCGATTCCTCTGGATTGCCCATGTTCATGCACCCGCCTTGAAGAAACCTTCGGTCCAATGGTCTCGCCCGATCGTGTACCTCTCGATATGGAAGTCGTCGGGACGATCACGAAAACCCGGCAGGTGCTTCGCGTGCTCCCCGGAGGCGTGGCATCGGAGGACAGCATCGGGAACATCTTCGACCACGAAGAGCCGGAGTGAGGACCTTCTCATGAGCAAAGTCATTCGAGAGTACGAGGATCGATGGGTACTGCCGCTGCGCGGGAGTCATGTGATCGATATTGCGGTGAGGGGTGGCGACCTCACACTCCGAGTGGATTCGGGGATCGAAATCCGAGTGGGAATGGACGCTGAACTGACCCGCGGATCGATCGCTCGCAAGGACGGACAGTTGCGGCCATTGGAAGGAATGGACTTCGAACTTGTCCGGCAAGCTCTCGCAAGTGAGATCCTGTCGTGCGTGGTCGGAAAGTCCGGTGCTCTGCGTATTGTCTTTCGCAGCGGATGGAAGCTGGTTGTTGCCGCCGACCGAGGCGGCGTCGGGACCTCCATCATCGAAGGGACGATCCCGTTGTGGACCCGCAGCAGCGGTCTGTCGTCAGCACTCGGCTACCTGGTGCGTGATATGAACGAAGGTCGGCAGTGACGAGCCCTCGGCCCGGGGTTTCCCGCCTGTCACCTCATCGGTGTGTTATCCGACCGCAATCCGGTGAGATCCGATCGACGCCGAACAGATGAGCGTGCGCAACAACGGAATCCTCCGCCGCGCTCGGGCGCGGTAGGGCGCTCCCGGCCACCGGGAAAGTCGAAGACTTCACAGCCGGACAACTCGACCGCGCTCTCGACGTGAACTTGCGGGCACCCATGCTGATGACCCGGCAACTGCTGCCGGGGATGCTGGACCGCGGGCGTGGGCACTTCGTTTATGTTTCGTCGATCGGCGGCAAGCTCACGATGGCCCGAACCTCCATCTACGCGGCCACCAAATACGGTCTGCGCGGATTCTGTGCGGCGCTTCGCCAGGATCTATACGGATCGGGGAGTTCGCGGGTGTGGCGCCACAGCTGACAGCACGTCTCGGACGAAGAAAGGAGGTCGTCGCGTGGGGTGATCAGATGGCCGAAGGTCTCCGTCAACTCCGCTGAGAACATCATCCGGGCGTGCACGGCTTGCACTGTCGCAGGACCGTATCGGCCCCACGCCTGCCGTGCAGCGTGCGGCGTAGACTCGGGTGCGTTCGGAAGTTACCCCTATGCAGCGGCGATGGTGGTTGTGGATTGCGGCGTTCCTGACGACACTGGGGATGTGCGCGGTACTCGCGTGCAGTAGCGGCACCCGACCCGAGCGCGCTTCACCCGGTGAGGACACACCCTCCCGGGCGGGGGTACCCGTACTGGTCGCGAAAGTGGACAACAGTCCGCAGGCACGGCCACCGGTCGGGCTGGCAGCCGCCGATGTGGTCTACGTCGAGCCGGTCGAGGGTGGTTTGAGCCGGTTGGCCGCGGTGTTCTCGGCCGATAAACCGCCGGTGATCGGACCTGTCCGCAGCGCGCGGGAGACGGATCTGACGCTGTTGGATCAGTTCGGCAACCCGACATTGGCATCCTCCGGTGCCGCACCCGAGCTGACTGCCTCCGTCGACCGGTCGCCGCTCCAGAACGCCTCGGCCGAGCGGCAACCCGCGGCGTACTTCCGCGACTACGACCGCGCCGCTCCGCACAACCTGTTCGTCCAGTCCGATCAGCTGCCCGAAGGCGGCGGCTGGCCGCAGGCTACGCAGCTGCCGTTCGGTCCCACGCCTGCCGGTGGCCGGCCCACACAATACGAGGAGGCGCGGTACCAGGACGCGGTGTTCGGTTTCGACTGGTCACCCGAGAACCAGCGGTGGCTGGTGTCCATGGACGGTGCCGCCTATACCGTCGCCGATACCGGACAGGCTATGGCGAGTACGGTCGTGCTGCAGAGTGTGCAGGTAAGCGATTCGGCCGTCAGCGATGTCGCGGGCAGCGTCTCACCCCTGGTCCAGACGACCGGTAGCGGTGACGCGGTCGTATTGCGCGACGGTCGAGCGTTTCCGGCCGTGTGGTCCCGGCCCTCCCCGGAGTCGGGCACAACGTATACAACCCCTACCGGTACAGCCATCCCCTTCGCGCCTGGGCAGGTCTGGACGGTCCTGGTTCCGGCGCACCTCTGGTAACCGGGACCAGAGGGCTTCCAGATGCCGTCATCGTGAACGGGAAGCAAGGGGCCGATCGCGCGACGAATCGGCCCCAGGGGGTGCTTCCTACTTGTTGAGGGTGATCCAGGCCATGCCCGAGAGCTGTTCCAGCTCAGGGTGCTGAGGGTAGTGGTCGGCGGTGGCGACCAGGGTGGCCTCCACCCGCCCCGGTCCGGGGCCCATGCCGATACCGGTGATCACATTTCCGGGCGCGTACTCGAGGACGCCGTCGGCGAGGACCTTGTGGGACTGGCCGCCCGTGGCGCCGGTGTCGAGATTCTTCCACCGGATCGCCACCCGGTAGGGCCGGCACCCTGTCCCGACCTGGGTGATGTCCACTTTCACCCCGAGATGTCCCACCCCGGGCTGCGGAACCGTTTCGGCGTTGATGATGGCCGAGCAACCCGACCCCGGCACCCGGGCGAGGGTGGGGTTGAACTGCGTGACCTGATCGGACGGCACCGCGGCCGCTGGACTACTGAAACCGACGAGCGCGGCAACGGCCGCCGCGGCAGCCACCCCCACCTGAAGCGAAACCTGTTTTCCACAAGCGCTTTTCAGACTCATATCCGGCATATCGGCGGCCGCCGGGGCGTCGTTAGTCACTGATCGGTCTCGATGCGGGACAAGCCCGCCGGGAAATCCGGGAGTCCGGCAGGCAGTGCGATCGGGTCCGCTTCCGCCGGTAGCGCGCCTTCGTGTTGGGCGCGGGGGACGCGGATCCGGATTCAGCAGTCGGTGCGCACGAAGATCCGGCGCGTGTCACCGCCTCCGTCGTGGATGACGACGTAGCGGCGTGGATCGCGGTATTCGTCGATCGAGTGTTCGTTTCCCGTATCGGCCGACAGGACATCGGCCATTCCACTGTCGTGCCAGTAGGACGGCCATGACGGAGGAACTCCGGGCTCGAACCGGGCGAATCCGGAAAGCCGCGAGAATTCACCGACCGAGTCTGCGGGAATATCGACGACTGCCGCCGAGGTTGCCTCGCGAAAGGCGCTGTCGGTCCACGACCACAGGGCATCCATCTCCTCGGGGAAGACAATGCCTGCGCATTCGACCAGGCTACGAGCGTCTTCCTCGTCGGAGGAGCACCCGGCGAGAGTCGATACGGTGATACATGCCGCTGTGCCGATGCCGACCGCTCTCCGAATACTTCTGTGCGTCACAGATTTCCGATCCATTGTTCGAGCCTCGGCGCTTCACCGTGGACACGGAAACTCCGGGCCCATCCGAATTCTTCGAGTTCCCGCATCTCGTTGTTGACATTCGTTCCGACATTCAATCTGAACGTGTCCTGCTTCTTGTGGTCGAAGTTGTAGAACTCGTAGATGTAGATACGGTAGATGATCTCTGCTCGAAGTCCGCCGTCTACTGCCTCCTCCCGCGCCTTCGCGCCGGCTGCCGTAGGGGGTCTAAATAGAGCGGGCGTCGTTGGTGCGAACGGGAATTCGAGACGGTGCCAGAACCTCGATCGGCTTCGGATCCGAGACAGCGTGAACGGTTCGTGGTTTCAGTCGCCGGGGTGGTCCGGCAGGAGCTGGGCCGCGAGTGATCGTGCGGTGGCCGTGAGTGTGGCCGTGTCCAACCCGGTGCGGCTCATGAACACGATCCCTTGCTGCGCGGCCAGCAGGGCCCGCGCCAGTGCGATCGGGTCCGCTTCGGCCGGTAGGTCGCCTTCGCGTTGAGCCCGGGCGACGCAGTCGACGATCAGCGCGGTGGAGGTCTCGTAGGTGCGGTGGGCGTGGGCGAGGACTTCCGGATCGGCGGTGCCGAGTTCGCAGGTGCTGTTGGCCATGAGGCAGCCTCGCCGGGTATCGGCGCCGGTCGGGTCGGTGATCGGCGCCTCGAGGAGCATGCGGAGTGCGTCCAGGGCCCGTGGCTCCTCGGTGAGGGCTTTCCGGAGCCGGTCGTGGTTGTCGTCGGTGTAGCCGCGCAGTGTCCGCAGGAAGAGTTGGCGCTTGTCGCCGAACGCCGCGTAGAGGCTGCCTTTGCCCAGCCCGCTGACCCGCGTCAGGTCGTCGAGTGAGGTCGCGGCGTAACCGGCGTTCCAGAACTGCTCCCGGACCGAGTCGAGTACCTGCTTCTCGTCGAACGCGCGGGGACGGGCCATACCGATCACGATACGGGTTATTGACCGAATGGTCCAGAACTGCTTATTGTGGACCGGACGGTCAATAACTCCGTTGCATGTCATACCGAGGGAAGTGGGAAGCGCATGGGAAAGCTGGATGGCAAGGTGGCGATCGTGACCGGCGGATCGCGGGGGATCGGGGCGGCGTCGGCGCTGGCGCTGGCCGACGAGGGAGCCGATGTCGCTATCGGCTACTCGTCCTCGGCCGATCGAGCCGAGGCGGTGGTCGCCGAGCTGGAAGCAAAGGGAGTGCGCGCGGCGGCCTTCCGGGCCGACCAGGCGGACGCGGCGCAGGCGGCGGGTCTGATCCACGATGTCGTCCGGCGGTTCGGAAGGCTGGACATCCTGGTCAACAATGCGGGCGTCACCGTGCCCGGCCCGATCGACAGCGAACTCGCCGACGAGTCCGCGCTGGACCGCCAGCTCGCCATCAACTACACCGGTGTGGTGGCCGCGATCCGGGCGGCGTCCCCGCTGCTGCCCGAGGGCGGGCGGATCATCGGTATCAGCTCGGGTGTGGGAACGCGGGTGGGTTTCCCCGGTATGGCCGACTACGCGGGCACCAAATCTGCCCTCGAGGGCTACAGCCGTGGCGCGGCCCGCGATCTGGCCCACCGGGGTATCACGGTGAATATCGTCCAGTCCGGATTCGTCGACACCGAGATGAATCCCGCCGACAGCCCGGCCGCATCCATGTTCCTTCCGACGACGGCGATGGGCCGGTACGGCAGGCCGGAGGAGATCGCGGCAGGCGTTGTCTTCCTCGCGAGCCCGCAGGCCTCCTACGTCACCGGTGCGGTGTTGAGGATCGACGGAGGATACGGCGCATAGCGCGACCGCGCGGCCGGCGGCGGGCCGATATCGGAGTCGGCCCGGTTCACATCTGGTTCAAGGTGTCGATCTCCGATTGGATGAACGCTTTGAGATCGTCGTATCTGGTGAAATCTCCGTGGGCGAATTCGTAGACCGGCATGCTCGCGGTCTCGGGAGTGGGGGCGGCTTCGACGGTGATGAAGTCCGTGCCCGCCCGGGTTCCGCCGATAACGATCAAGCGGTCGAACGAGTCCACGCCGACCATATCGGGGGTGAATTCCGCGTTCTCCAGGAACACCCGGAGGTTCCCGGCGGGGATCGAGTCCGGCGCGATCTCGTCGAGCGGGAAGAAGTCGGTACCGCCGGAGAACGCCTTCCAGCCGTTCACATGGCGGAGCCACTCGGTGTACTGCTGATCGAAGTTCACTCCGAGGCGTTGTTCGGCGGCATGGATCGCCGCGTCGGACGCGGGCGGCTCGGGACCGG
Organism: Nocardia sp. NPDC049935; assembly: GCF_055586645.1. Lineage (NCBI taxonomy): Bacteria > Bacillati > Actinomycetota > Actinomycetes > Mycobacteriales > Nocardiaceae > Nocardia > Nocardia sp. NPDC049935. Next base: position 360,509 of record NZ_JBVJHV010000004.1, read on the forward strand.
TCACCATCCAGGAGTCGTCGATCCCGTCCTTCTTCTCTTTCTCGTACCAGGCCCGCTGCGCGTTGGTGAGCTGGGTGATCGCGGTCCGATACCAATCGTCGGCAGCGGGCTGCGGTTCCGGGCCGGTGGTGGTGCAGGCAGTCGCGATCGCCGCGGCGAGCAGCAGGGACACTCGCAACACATTCATGAGGTGCCTCCAGCGCGGATAGGACGTGCTTCGGTCGTTCATGCTAGGCCCCGTATGCGGGTGGTGCGGACAGTCCATACGGTGTGGCTGCGGGGATGCATCGTCCGGCCGTCCACTCGCCGGGAACGAAGGCGATGGCGCGATATCCGTGGGGGTAGGCGCCGGCTTGTCCACCGATCGAGGCGTTGAGACTGCTGTCCAGCGCCTCCCATCTGTAGGGCGTGGGACTACCGGGAAGCGGGCCGCTCCAGGTGGTGTCGGGGACGTGCCCCGCGGCGGCACCGTTCGGGAATTGATACGGATCGTTCGGGTACTTTCCCGGGTTGGCGTTCCGTTCCTGTTCCGCGGCCTGGCTTGCTCTGCGTCGCAAGGCCTTGTCCACCGGAATCCGGATCGCGGGATAGCCCTGCGACCGGATGTAGTCGTTGACCCCGACGATGTACCTGTCGCGCTGCTGGGTCAACGGCGGAGTGACGGGCTCACCGGCCTTGTAGCAGACCGCCACCAGGCCCTCGCAGTCCTTCGACCTGTTCTTCCCGCCTTGGCAGTCGGCACGGTTGTTGCGCTCCTGGAAGCGTTTTCGATACAGCCGGTACCACTCGTCGCGGACCTCGTTCCACACCTGCTGCTTGATCTGATCCTTGGAACCGAAATCGCATTTGTTCAACCCGTTCGTGCGGTCGATCACCCGGCGGACGAACGGATCGTTCGGATTCTCTATTTCGAGGGGGCCGATGATCTCGATAACGACGTCGTGAACGTCTTCGCTGCTGAGGACTCGGATTCCTCCGGCGCAGGCCGGGTTGAGGTAGGGCTCGATCAGCTCGCGCGGATTCGGCGGTACCGGGTCCGAACCCGACGAGCACGGCGGACGGGGAGGGTTTCCCGGCAACGCCGGCGGAACATAGCCGGGCACCGGGATGATGGCCACACACGGATCCGGTGGCGGAGTCGGCGGTGGCGGGGTGAGTGCGGCGGCCGGTGGTGGCGGCGCTGTCGCCGATGGTGGAATGCTGGGCGTCGGCACCGATTGTGGCACCGCAGGCGGTGTGACGGGAGGGGCGCTCGGGAGGGTGGGTTCCTCGATCTCCGGGAAGTTGCCCCAGCAGGGCCAGCCCGGATGCATCTCCTGCCATTGGGGGCACGGCACGTAGGGGTTGATCGGCTTCGCTGTGGCGGACGGTTTCTCACCGACCCCGGCGCTCGTCACAGTGATGACCGACGCTGCCGCGACAGTGGCCACCACTACCGCGCACCAGCGGCCGAAGCGGCCCACGGAACCCGGAGTCCTCGCAGCAGACATCGGCGCGTCTCACAGGTAGATCGGGTCGCCGTACACGGCCAGCGAATTATCCGCGGTCGGCGTCGATATCCTGACCTGCGCGTACGATCGCAAACTGACCGGACCCAGGCAACCGTCGATCTTGATATGCACCTGATCGGAGGTGATCGACGCATGACGTCCGGTCAGCGGCTTACTCCCGAACGGGATATCGGTGATCGTGCCCGGCTTCAGGTAAACCGTCGGGGAGACTGTCGCACTGGCCCCTACCCCGGTGGTCACGCCGATCGAGATACTCGGGCCGATCGCCACTCCGATCGCGGCACCGCTGGTCACGTCGACCTGGCAGCCGATCTGGTAGCCGAGGCTCACCGAGCCGGTGTTGACCGGAGCATTTCCCGCACCGTCGATATCGGCGGCGGCCTCGAGGCTGACGAAACCTTCCCGCGTGAACGGGGTCGCTGCCAGATTCGGATACCGGTCCAGGTTCTCACCGGATTTCGTGATCCGCATCTGCCAGCCGTCATCGGTCGTGATCTCGCGTGATTTGTCCGCCAGTGGCTCCGCCGATGCGGCACCGCCGGACACGGCGCCCATCGCGGCGACAGCGAGGAAACCCAGGATCGACGTGGTCAGCGACCGCAAGCGCATAGCATCCCCAAGACTAGATCTACCCAGCCCCCGACAGGCGAATTCGGCTGCGATGCAGTCGGATTCCCCCGCTTAAAGACCGGCCCCTTCTCCGGCGGAGACGCTATCACAGCCTCGGATGCCCTGCACCGCAAGCGCACCCGGTGGGGTCACTGAGCCCAGCCGCTGCTGCGCTGAATCGGCGCCGGTGCGGGGCCGTCGATGGGAATACGCTCGGTGGTGTGGACGACCGGATAGCGAAGATCGTGGTGGGGTTGGCGGACGTCGAGAATGTCCAGAGCATCTGGAAGCTGGCCGACGACGCTCTGGGTAGCGGAGACGCCGCATTCGTCGCGGATCTCGGGATCGCGCTGGCGCGCCGCTACGATGCCGAGTCGGACCGGATGTGGCAGTACCGCAGCGTGTTCGCTCATATTCTGCGGCTACTCGCCTGCACCCGCGGTTCGGAGAACGTCACCCAGGTGCTGCGGCTGCTCGCGGCCGTGGACGATCGCCGGCGGCATCGGTACGCGGCGTCGTTGCTCGCCTCCGGGCAGGCGCCCGCGGATCTCGCCGGAGTATTCGCCGGGGGGAGTGCGCACGCCGGCGCGTCGGAGGAACTGCGTTCCTGCCTGGTTCACGAGATGCTCCTCCGCGGGGTGGATGTGGCGGCGGCAGGGGCGGTCGCGACGTGGGCGGTATCGCCGCATCGCGGTCATCATCCACTGGCCTGGCTGCCGCTGACGCTGTCCCGGTTCGAGCGGAATCCCTCGCTTCCGAACTACAGCGCACACGGCAGCAGTCATTCGATGCCGTTCGGTCCCTCGCCGGGCAGCCGTGAGCCGATCCCTGCCGGTGGCCTGGTCCCGACGGCGCTCGAGACGACAACACCGACGCGCGCCGAGGCTGTCACGGCGGCAGTGGCGAATTGGGTCGAGGAGTCCAACGGGCGTGTGGAGGCGCGAACTTTCGAATTCGCGGAGCCCGTAGTACCCCAGACGATTACGGCCACGGTGGCGAGCCTGGGATTGGCATGTCTGGAGGGCGCGGGCGGCAAGGCGGGTTTCGAGGTCACGGCCTGTTCGCCGGTGGAGGTATGGCGGATCCTCTTCGCCGCCGCGTCCACCGGGGGCGCGTACAACTCCGGCCGGTACGCCGCCTATGGGCGACTCGACGCCTGGCGCTCCCTCGCCGGGTTGGCGGGATGTCCGGCCGACGCGGACGCAGCGGCGGTCGAGGCACTCGTCCTGGACTGCGCCTGGTTCGAACTGCATGCGTCGACAGAGTGGTTCGAGCAGGTGGCGTGGGATTTCGGGGTGGTCGCGCTGAGCCCCGACGGACGGGGTATGGCCGTGCTGGCGGCCACGGATACCGATTGACGGCGCCGTGACCGCCCGCACCGCCCGGAGAAGCTATCGGGAAGCGGGTATCACTGGTCGCGCAGACTGCGTTCGTAGTCGGTTTCGGCGCTCGCCTGCCACAGGATGGGGTGGGCGCCGGGGCCGCAGTCCTCGCTCCAGGCGGTGGTCGATTCGGGCCGGATACGTTCCCCGGCCCGGTAGAGAATGCGCAGGTTGGTGCACAATCCGATCACGCCGGCGGTGGCCGCGCCCACATCGGTGTTGGTGCACTGGATATCGAGCCGGCTGCCTACCGGGACAGCGGTGCAGAACGCGTCACCGGCCGGTACCGCTGCCGCGGATCCCGCGCCGAGCGTCGACGAGACCGCGACGATCGCGAGACCTGAGATCACCGCGCCGGCCAACGGTCGGGCAGTCGTACGAATTGTCATAGGAATTCCCCCTCTTATTCTGTGCTGCAGATGAATTCGCAACACACTACGCATAACGCGACGATTCGGCACCCGGTGATCCCGCCGGTTGCCCGAAGGGCGCGGGTACGGCTGTCCCTCGTGTACCGTGCGGAGGTCGGATCGGGCTGCGCGGTCCGTTCTCTGCAGGGGGTGTCATGGGGGTCGGGCGTGGGAGTCGGACTGCGTTTCCGCTCGTTGTGTTGTGCGCGTTGCTGTGGGTGACGGGCTGTTCGTACGGACCCGATGAGCCGGAGTACCGGCCCGGCTTCTCGTCGTTACCCGCGACCTGTTCCGAGGCGATGGAGCCGCTGGCGCCGGCCGTCCGTGAGTTCGCGGGGGATCTGCACGATTCACCCGCCGGTATAGAAGACGACGACCGCCGAGCGAACTCCTACAGTCAGGATCTGTACTGCGGAGCGAAATACGCGGAGATGGTCCCCGCGGCGCCGCTGGGGTCGGCGCGGATGCCGGTGACCCGCAGTTTCAGTATCTCCTACGGGATTTCGATGCTGCCGCAGTACGCGGATGCCACCACGAGCGCTCTGCGGGACATGGACACCGGCGACGACAGCGCGCACCCGGTCGACCTGCCGGGGCTCGGCGAGGACGCCGTCACCTGGGAGAACTCCCGTGGCGAGGGTGACGTGGAGGTCGCTGTCCGCTTCCGGATCGGCAATCTGCTCGTCGCGGTACGCACGTCCGGACTGGACTGGCCCGCGGCCCGGGTGATGCCGGTCGGCGATTCGCCGGAACTCCGCGAAGACCTCCGGACCGGTGCGAAGGCCATCGCCGCGGCTGCCGCCCGGCACGCCGGCACGGACCTGCCGACCACCGAGCTCACCTGGCCGTCCGGTATGCCGACCGCCGACTCCGAGACCTCGACGACCACCACAGCGCCCCGCGGCGCTTCGTGGGATCCGTGCGGTATCCGGGAAAGCGATATCGCCGCCGCCGGGTTGGTGCCCGGTAGCAAGAAGTCGGAAGGCACTCCGGAAAGCCCGTCCTGTGAATGGAGCGGAGGATGGTTCGATATCCGGATTTCCCTCCCCGACCTCTCCTTCGAATACGAACTGTTCCGGACCGAGACATACGCGCGGCCGGAACGCGTGACCCCGCGCGGGCGCCCGGCGCTCATGGTCGTCTGGGCGGAGAGCGAGTACTTCTGCGATGTCGCGTTCGAGCTGCCCGGCGATGAGCACCGCGAACCGGGGCTGGTCCTGGTGGAAGCCACGGCGAACGAGGAGGGGAGGCTTCCCGCGCTGTGTGGCGAACTCACGAAGGTCACCGAGGCGGTGGCGGGAGCCATCCCGGCCGGCCGATAACAGGCCGGCCGGTCGGGCGCGCCGGGAACCGCTCCGGTCGAAGGCAGGTCAGGCCGGGATCCGGTCGGCGGTGAGGAAGTCGTCGACGAATCCCAGCGCCCGCTCTTCCAAACCCGCGTAATGGGCGTCGCGGACGCTGCCGGTCAGGGCGTCGTCGAGCAGGAGATTGCCCGCCGCGTCCAGTCGCTGCCGCTTCTCCTCCGCGCCGGGCAGCAGGCCCACCTTCGAATCCGAGAAGCCGCAGTAGAAGGCGATTCCGTCGTTGAGTTGCGTGCTCAGGGCTTCCTGCATGAGGTCGACGACCGCGTCGTCGTCCGCCGCGCCCGCCAGGCCCAGCCACAGCATCCGTTTGCCGGCGAGCCGGGGTTTACTGCGGCCGTAGGCGAATCCGTAGTTCCAGACCCGGTCGATCCAGCCCTTCAGGATGGCCGGGACCTGCAGCCAGTACACCGGGAACACCGCGACGATCACATCGGCGGCGAGGACGCGGCGCATATGGTCCTCGACCTCGGGGGAGTAGGCCTTTTCGCGGTTACCCCATTCCGGCAGGTCGGCGGCGGTCATCCGGGGGTCGAAGTTCTCGGCGTGCAGGTCGAGCAGGTCGATCCGGTAGCCGGCGGCGGTGAGGCGGTCGGTGGCGAGCCGGGCGATATGGGCGGTCAGCGAATCGCGGCGCGGGTGGGCGACGACGACCAGGGCGGTGCGGGTGGTCGTGGTGTCGTCGGACGGGTTGTGCGACACGGGGGCCTCCATCTCGATCCGGTTCCCCGGATATTCGGTTGTGCGGTCTGATCTCATTCCACACGGCTCTGGATGGACGATCTATGGGTATTGCTCTACATCTGATAGGAGTTCGTCTACTCTCGGAGGAGTGGATCCCTTGAGCAAATTGCTGGGCGGTATTCGTGCGGACGGGTCCGTTCTCACCAACGCGGTTCTGGAGGCGCCGTGGAGCATCCGGTTCGCCGACCGGGCGCCGCTCACCATGATCACCGTGCTGCGCGGCGGCGGCACGCTGCTGTTGCCCGGCGGGGTGCGGCGGCCGGTCACGGCCGGGGACACCGCCATCGTGCGCGGTCCGGAACCGTTCCTGCTGGCCGACCGCGCGGAGACCGTCGGCCTGCCGCACGAGGAATACGAGATCGCCTGTTTCGCACCGGATGTGAAATGCGATGCGCCGCTGGAGGACGGCCGCTGGGGCAACGACCGGGCGGGGGAGACGAGGCTGATCGTGGGCGCCTACCGGACCTCGGGCCGGCGGCACGAACGGCTCATGCGCGCGCTGCCGCCGGTGCTGGTGGTGTCCGACGATCCGGAGGTCTGCGAGTGGATGGAAACGGTGGCCGCCGACGCGTCCCGGCGGCCGGCCGGTGCGCAGGCGCTGATGGACCGGCTGCTCGACTGGGGGCTGGTGTGCACGCTGCGTGACTGGTTCGAGAGTCAGGACTCCGACGCGCCCGGCTGGTATCGCGGCCCGGCCGACCCGGTGGTCGGGCCGGCGTTGGAGGCGATGCACGGAAAGCCCGCCGCCGGCTGGACGGTCGCCGCGCTGGCAGCCGAGGCGGGGGTGTCACGGGCGCTGTTCGCGCGGCGGTTCTCCGAGGTGATGGGGCAATCGCCGCTGGCGTATCTCACCGAATGCCGGATGGACGACGCGGAGGAGTTGCTCACCGACCGCAGTCTCACGGTGGCGCAGGTGGCCAAGTCGGTGGGCTACGCGGACGCGTTCGGGTTCAGCGCGGCGTTCAAACGGCATCGCGGGATACGCCCCAGCGATTTCCGGGCCGCCTCCGAAATCGGCGCCTGACTCGCGGGGGTGCCTCCCCAGGGTGCTCGGCAGATCGGTCGACGATCACTATGCGTGAACCCGGGCCTGACCGGGCGGTCTATGCTGAAGGGGGAGGATCCGACGGATTCCGAGGGGCACGCGATGGCGACCATGGTGATGACCGGCGGAACATCGGGGTTCGGGGCCATAGCGGCCGGCCGGCTCCGGTGTTCGGGGGATATTCGACTGCTACTGGGCACGCGCACCGATCCGCAACCGGATTCGCTGTGCCTGCCGCTGGATCTTGCCGTTCTCGATTCGGTGCGGGTGTTCGCGGACGCGGTGCGCGCGGAAGTGGCCGATACCCCGGTCGACGCGCTGGTTCTGAATGCCGGGCTGGTTCTCGCCGACGCCGGTCGCCGGACCGCCGACGGATTCGAGACGACTTTCGCCGTCAACCATCTGGCCCACTACCTACTGCTCCGCCTGCTCCTGCCCTCCCTCGGTGCGGGCGCCCGGGTGGTGCTGACGACGAGCGGCACCCACGACCCCGCCATGGGCGCCGGACTCGAACCGCCCCGCCACGCCGATGCCTCCCTCCTGGCGTATCCCGATCGCGACCCCGGATTGCACGACCGTCCGCGGAAGGCGGGCGAACACGCCTACACCGCGTCGAAGTTGTGCGCCGTGCTCACGGCGCGGGCGATCTCGGAGCGCGAGGAGGTGCGGGACAAGGGGATCGTCGCGCTGGCCTACTGCCCGGGCCAGGTCTTCGGGACCGGGCTGGCCAAGGATCTGCCGTTCTATATGCGCATGGCGTGGTCGGTGATGGGATCTCCGGTGCTGAGCCGCCCGGCGCGGCGGTTCGACCCCACCCTCAATACCCGCTCCGATGCCGGGGACACCCTCGCCGACCTCGCGTCCGGAGCCGTGCGGCCGCCCGCGGGCCGGGTCTACGCGGCGTTGCGCGGCGGCCGGCTCACCTGGCCCGAGCCCTCGGACGTGGCCTGCGACGCGGCCGCGGCCCGTGCGCTGTGGGAGCGCAGCGCGGAACTCGTGGGCCTGCCCGCCTGAGCCCGCCGGGCCGTCACGGATTCGCGGTGCCGTCGGCGGCGGCGGATTCGCGGGCCGCCTGCTCGGTGAGTGCGAGAACGATCGCGGTGGCGGTATCGACGAGCCGCTCCCGCGGGAGGGTCAGCCGGCCGTCGACCCAATCCACGTACAGGGCGACCAGCGCGCCGCCGAGCGCGGTGCCGATAACCGCCAGGGTCTCCTCGCTGTCCGGTATCAGTGCGGCGGCGGCCTCGCCCAATCCGGGGACCGTGCTGCGCAGGAACAGCGGCAGGCGGTGGGCGCTGTGCTGTCGGAGGGTGTCGTCGGTCATCGGTTCGCGCAGCAGGATCCGGGCCCGCCGCGGATCTTCCTCGAAATAGGCGGCGCACACCAGCAGCGCCGCGCGGACCGTGGCGGTGAGGTCCGCCGTGGCCGGCGCCGCGGCGAGCCGGGCGAGCAGTTCGGCCTCGTGCCGGTCGTAGATCGCGACGATCAGCGCCTCGCGGTTGTCGAAGCTCTCGTAGAAATAGCGCGGGCTCAGATCGGCCCGGCGGATCACCTCCCGCATGGTCACCGCGGCCGTTCCGCCGGTGCCGAGCAGTTCGGCGCCGACGTCGAGAAGCCGGGCGCGACGATCCGCCGAGCGATCGTCGAGGGTGCGGCCGCGCCACAACTTGGGGGTGTCCACCGGATCATCATGGCATCGGCGCGAGCATCCATTGACATCGGGTGATTCAACATGAATCATCTGATTCACGTTGAAGCTCGATTGCGGTCCCACCGCGCTCGTCGAAAGGCTCGTGCCGTGTTCAGTGACGAACAGTTCCAGCAAGCCCTGCGCCGCCCCCGGCTCGCGCGCCCGGCCCCCGAATTCCTCGACGGCAACCGGGCCGTTCCGATCCGGGTGGTCCCCGAACGCGAACTGCAGGCCACCACCGAGGAATGGTTCGTGCAGTTCGACCGGAAACTCGAGTACTACGGCAAACTCGGCCTCGACCTGTCCTGGCTGATGGAGTGGGCGAAGAAGTACTGGTGGAGTTTCCTGGCCCGGGATATGAGCCTCAACCACGAGCTGTACGCGCCGGATATCCGCTACACCGATGTCACCACGTTCGGGCGCACCATCGTCGGTATCGACGAATTCGTGAAATACAACTTCGCGTTCTTCGACGCCATCCCGGACTGGCGTTACGACCCGCTGCCCGGCCAGGTGTACCTGGATGTGACGCCCGACGAGAAGGTGCGGGTCGTGATCCGCTATATCGGCAGCGGGCACTGGGACGGGCCGCTGCGCCTGTATCCCTACGACGAGAGCGCGCCCGTGCTGTACGGCACCGGCCGTTTCATCCAGTGCCCGGCGGTCGACCGCTACCACTTCGACGCGGACGGGCTGATGGAAGAAGGGGAAACCCTCTACGACGCCTTCGACGTCACCCAGCGCGGAGGGATCCTCCCGCGTGACGACAGCTGGCAGTTCAAGGCGCTCATGTCGGCGTCCAAGATCCCGGCCCTGCTACAACGCTTCACGCTCTGACCGGGGCAGCCGGTTCAGGTCAGGGAACGGATCGCGGCGATATCGTATTCGGCCACCGACGCCGCGCCGATCGCCGCGTTCTGCTCCTCGCCGGTGCCCGCGCCGCGGAACGCCTCGACCGCGTCCCGGCTCTCCCAGCGCTCGAAGATATTGATCCGGGCGGGGTCGGTGAGGTCGGCGGAGAGGGCGAAATCGAGACAGCCGGGTGCCGACCGGGCCTGCGCCACCACGGTGACGCAGCCGGCGAGATAGGCCTCCCGGGATGCCGGGTCGACGAGAAGATGTCCGGCGACGATGACCATCTGCGCTCCTGACTGTCGGGTTCGTACCACAGTCGAGACCCGTTCACCGCGCCCGATTCATCGGTGCCGGGTCCGGCATCCGCCGCGCACGGTTACGGGGGTGGCCGGCGCAGCTGGTCGATTTTCCCGCGGACCGAATTCCGCGGACCCGCGCCGTAATCGACGATCACGGTCACCTGCGGGTCGCGTTGCGCGGCGGCCTCCCGGCGCGGGAACTCAGGCCCGGGAACCGAACCGTTCCAGTACGGCGCTGGCTTCCTGGCTGGCGGTGCCCTCCTCGGCCAGATGGGACATGGTCTCCGGGATCGCGCGGCCGTGATGGGCCATGGCCTGGGCGTAGAGGCGGCCGGCGCGATAGGAGGAGCGGACCAGCGGGCCGGCCATGACTCCGGCGAAACCGATCTCCTCGGCGGCCTTCGAATGCTCCACGAACTCTTCGGGTTTCACCCAGCGGTCTACCGGATGGTGGCGCGGCGAGGGGCGCAGGTACTGGGTGATGGTGAGGATATCGCAACCGGCTTCGTGCAGGTCACGCATGGCCTGGGTGACCTCTTCGGGGGTTTCGCCCATACCGAGGATCAGATTGGACTTGGTGACCAGGCCGTCGGCGCGGGCCGCGGTGAGCACCTCGAGCGAACGTTCGTAGCGGAACGCGGGGCGGATCCGCTTGAACACCCGCGGGACGGTTTCCAGGTTGTGGGCCAGCACCTCGGGGCGGGAGGAGAAGACCTCGGCCAGTTGGTCGGGCTTGGCGTTGAAATCGGGAATCAGCAGTTCGACGCCGGTATTCGGGTTGAGTTTCTTGATGGCGCGCACGGTTTCGGCGTACAGCCAGGCGCCGCCGTCGGCGAGATCGTCGCGGGCGACACCGGTGATGGTGGAGTAGCGCAGGCCCATCGCCTGGACGCTCTCGGCCACCCGGCGCGGTTCGTCGCGGTCCAGCGGGGAGGGTTTGCCGGTGTCGATCTGGCAGAAATCGCAGCGGCGGGTGCACTGTTCGCCGCCGATGAGGAAGGTCGCCTCGCGGTCCTCCCAGCATTCGAAGATGTTCGGGCAGCCCGCCTCTTCGCAGACCGTATGCAGTCCTTCACGTTTCACCAGGCCCTTGAGCTCGGTGTATTCGGGACCCATGGTGGCGCGGGTGCGGATCCAGCCGGGTTTGCGCTCGATCGGGGTCTCGGCGTTACGGGCCTCGATACGCAGCAGTTTGCGGCCGGCGGGGGCCTGGGCGGAGGTCATGAGTGAGGACCTTTCGGTTCGCGTGCCGGGGTACCGGCGGCGTGGTCCGCGGCGGCCGGGGTGCCGGCCTGCGGAATATCGTGTTCGGTGACCGGGAGCTCCCCGTCGAGCGCGGCCGGGACGAGTTCGGCGAGCCGCGGCCGGGCCTCGGCGACGGTGACCTCGCGGCCGAGTTCCTGGCTCAGGCTGGTGGAGCCGACATCGCGGATACCGCACGGGATGATGGCGCCGAACGCGCCCAGGTCGGGATTGCAGTTCAGCGAGACGCCGTGCAGGGTGACCCCGCGCTGCACCCGGATACCGATCGAGGCGATCTTGCGTTCCGGCAGCAGGCCGCTGGCGGCCAGCCAGACACCGGAGCGCCCGGGGACGCGTCCGCAGGGCACGCCGAGATCGGTGACGGTCCGGATGAGCGCCTGTTCGAGCCGGCGCACGTAGTCGACCACGTCGAGCGGTTCGGCGAGCCGGATGATCGGGTAACCGACGAGCTGACCGGGCCCGTGCCAGGTGATCTTGCCGCCGCGGTCCACATCGATGACCGGGCTGCCGTCGGTGGGCCGGTCGGCCTCCTCGGTGCGGCGGCCGGCGGTGTAGACGGGCGGATGCTCGAGCAGCAGCAGGGTGTCGCGGCCGGCGCCGCCGGCGCGGGTGGCGGCGAGTTCGCGCTGCAGATCCCAGGCCTGCTGATAGTCGATCAGGTCCAGATCACGCACGTCGACGGGGGTGGTGTCGTAACGCGCGGACCGGGTCGCGGTGCGGGTGTCGTTCACGATCACGACGTTACGCTCATCTCCAGTGTGAGCTGCATCAGTGTCAGATCCATCCAGCCGCCGAATTTGTGCCCGACTTCGGGCAGTACGCCGACGGTCCGGAAACCGAACCGCTCGTGCAGGGCGATGGAGGCGGTGTTGCTCGATTCGACGGCCGCGATCATCGCGTGGATATCGCCCGCGTTCCGGGCGCGCGCGATCAGCTCGGTGAGCAGAGCGGCGCCGATACCGCGGCGCTGGAACCGGTCGGCGATGTAGACGGAGTTCTCCACGGTGTGCCGGTAGCCGGATTTGGGCCGCCACGGCCCGTAGCTGGCGTATCCGGCGACCTCCCCGCCGATCTCGGCGACCAGCACCGGACGGCCGTGTTCGGTGCGGTTGGAGTACCAGGCCACCCGCTCGTCGAGGCCGACCGGTTCGTCGTCCCAGATGGCGGTGGTCTCGGCGATCGCCCGGTTGTGGATCTCCAGGATCGCGGGCAGGTCCCCGGTCCGCGCGTCGCGGACCAGGGAGGCGGCGGTCCCGGTCACCGGCCCACCGCGGCGGCCAGCGCCGCGCCGACGGTGGGGTGGCGGAACTCGTACCCGGTCTCCTCGAGGACGCCGGGCAGCGCGCGCGGACTGTGCAGGATCGCCTCGTCGGCGAATTCGCCGATCGCCAGGCGCAGCGCGATCCCCGGGACGAGCAGCGGCGTCGGCCGGCGCAACGCCCGCCCCAGCGCGCGGGTGAACTCGGCGTTGGTGACCGGCGCCGGACCCACCGTGTTGAGCGGGCCCCGCACCGCGGGATTGTCCAGCGCATGCCGGATCGCGCCGACCTCGTCGTCGAGGGAGATCCACGGCTGATACTGCCGGCCGCTGCCGAGCCGGCCGCCCAGACCCAGCAGGAACAGGCCTTTCAGCTGGGGCAGCATTCCGCCGGTCCCGGCGAGCACGACCGCGCTGCGCAGCAGGACCACCCGGGCGCCCGCGTCGCGGGCGGTACGGGTCGCCCGCTCCCAGTCGCCGCACAGCGTGGGCAGGAAACCGGTTCCGGGAGGTCCGGATTCGTCCACCGCGCGGGCCCCGGTATCGCCGTAGTAGTGCACCCCACTGGCATTCACCAGCGTCGGCACACCGGCGCGGGCGACGGCCGCGGACAGCACATCGGTGGGGGTGATCCGGCTGTCCCGGAGTTCCTGCTTGTAGGCGCCGGTCCAGCGTTTGTCGCCGATACCGGCACCGCAGAGGTTCACCACCGCGTCCACGCCGTCGAGGATCCCCGGGTCGAGTTCGGCCCGGGCCGGATCCCAGCGGCGTTCGTCGGGGGCGGCGGCCGGCCGCCGGACCAACCGGAGCACCTGGACCCCGTCGCGGCGCAGTGCCGCGACGAGGGCGGTTCCGATCAGTCCGGACGAGCCGGCGACCACGACAACCATGCGGATGCCCTTACAGGCCCAGGTCGGCCTCGAACGCCGCCTCTTCGAGGCGGTGCCGGATGGTGGTGAGGAACCGGCCGGCATCCGCGCCGTCGATGAGGCGGTGATCGTAGGTCAGCGGCAGGAAGCACATCGAGCGCACGCCGATGAATTCGCTACCGGACTCGTCGGTGACCACGGTCGGACGCTTGACGATCGCGCCGGTACCCAGCATCGCCGCCTGCTGCGGCATCAGGATCGGGGTGTCGAACAGTGCGCCCTGGCTGCCGATATTGGTGATGGTGAAGGTGCCACCGGCCAATTCGTCGGGCTTGAGCCCACCGGTGCGGGCCCGGTTGGCGATATCGGCGATGGCCCGTGCCAGACCCGCCAGCGACAGATCACTGGCGTTGTGGATCACCGGCGAGAGCAGGCCCTGCTCGGTGTCCACGGCGATGCCGAGGTGCACCGACGCGTGGTAGGTGATCTCCTTGCTGTTCGCGTCGTAGTTGGCGTTGACGTTCGGGTGCACCCCGAGCGCCTCCACCACGGCCTTGGCGAAGAACGGCAGGAAGGTCAGGTTCACGCCTTCGCGTTTGGCGAATTCGGCCTTGGCCTTCTTGCGCAGCGCGGCGATCTTGGTGACATCGGCCTCGTGCACCTGGGTGAGCTGCGCGGTGGTCTGCAGCGATTCCAGGGTCTTGATGGCGGTGATCTGCCGGATCCGGTTGGCCTTCTGGGTGGTTCCGCGCAGCGCGGCGAGCGCGGGGCTCGGCGCCTGGGCGGCCGGAGCCGCGGCGGCGGGGGCGCCGGCGGACCGGGCGGGGGCCGCGGCCGGGGCGGCGGGCGCCTTCTTGGCCTCCGCGGCGGCCAGGACATCCTGCTTGCGGATCCGTCCGCCGACACCGGAACCGGTGACCGAGGCCAGGTCCACGCCGTTCTCCTCGGCCAGTTTCCGGACCAGCGGAGTGACGTAGGGGGTGGCGCCGTTCGAGGAAGCCGGAGCCGGGGCGGGAGCCGGAGCGGCCGCGGCGGGTGCCGGCGCCGCCTGGGGCGCGGGGGCGGGCTGCGGAGCCGGAGCAGGTTCCGGCTTCGGTGCCGGTGCGGGAGCGGGAGCGGCGGCGGCCGGTTCGGGTGCCGGGGCCGGGGCGGAACTCTGCGCGGGGCTACCGGAACCGATCACGCCCAGCTGTCCGCCGACCTCCACCACATCGTCTTCGTTCGCGGTGATCTCCAGCAGCGTGCCCGCCACGGGGGAGGGGATCTCGGTGTCGACCTTGTCGGTGGAGACCTCGAGCAGCGGTTCGTCGACCGCGACCTCGTCGCCGATCGCCTTGAGCCACCGGGTCACGGTGCCTTCGGTGACCGATTCGCCCAGTTCCGGCATTTTCACCGAGGTACCGGAGGTGTCGGAGGGGGCCGAGGAGGATGCGGCTGCCGGTGCCGGCTCGGGAGCCGGAGCGCTCTCCTGCGCGGGCGCGGGAGCTGCTTCCGGTTCGGCGGCGGCCGGTTCGGGGGCCGGGGCGGGCGCGGGGGATTCACCCGCGTCACCGATGACACCCAGTTCGCCGCCGACCTCGACGACGTCGTCTTCCTGGGCGACGATCTTCGTCAACACACCCGCCGCGGGGGACGGGATCTCGGTGTCGACCTTGTCGGTGGAGACCTCGAGCAGCGGCTCGTCGACCTCGACCGTGTCTCCTTCCTGTTTCAGCCACCGTGTCACCGTTCCCTCGGTGACGCTCTCACCAAGAGCGGGCATCTGGACGGAGAAGGCCATGTCCGTTGACTCCTCTAACTGCTCGACGGGTCTACAACAGTTCGTTCCGGTCGGTCCCGCCGCGGGTCGCGGTGGGGTCCCAGCCGGCTTCATTCTGCGCGGCGCCGGAGATCCGTGTGGTTGTTGTTCCGGTAACCATCCTTGCATTCGCCGCCGCGCGCGGTTACCGGAGGGCTTCCCAATCCGCCGCCTGGCACCATGGAATCACCGCCGGATTCGGTGGGATTCGGATGTCGAGCAGGAGGTCGGCGACGGTGGGTTTGCTCGACCGATTCCGTCGTGGGCGCAGCGGCGTTTCGCGGGCCCGCACCGCCGAGGCCCGCTATCTGGCGCAATGGGTGCGCGCGCGTACCGGAGTGGAAGGATTCGTCGAACCGAAGACCACTGTGACCGATGTCACGGTGGTGCTGGTGGCCTCCGACGGGGAATGGACCCGCCGCGTGGTCGGCGAGCGCGGGGCCCGGCAACTGGCCCGCGATCTGGGCATCCCGGTATACGACGTGGAGCGCACGGGATACCCGCAGCGGATGCGCGATTACGACGCGCGCCGCCGGATCGAGCGCCGGCGCGACCTCGACCGCGATCTGACCGAAGACTGAGCCGCGCCCGGCCCGGGACGGTCCGGACCCCACCCGGACCGTCCGGCGAACGCGTTATTCGGCGGCGATGTCCTCGAGCACCGCGATCAGGGTGCGCACCGGTACCCCGGTCCCGCCCTTGCCGATATAGCCGAACGGCCCGCCGGTGTTGTACGCCGGTCCGGCGATATCGATATGCGCCCACTGCACGCCGTCTGCGACGAACTCCCGCAGGTACGTCCCGGCCACCAGCATGCCGCCCCAGCGATGGGAGGTCGCGTTGACCATATCGGCGACCTTGGAGTCCAGGTCGGCGCGCAATTCCTTGGGCAGCGGCATCGGCCAGCCGTGTTCGCCCACCTCGCGGGAGATCCGCGCGACGCGGTCGCGGAACTCGTCGGTGCCCATCACGCCGGGGGTGCGGGTGCCCAGCGCGACCATCTGCGCGCCGGTCAGCGTCGCCACGTCGATCAGATACGCCGGATCGTCCTCGCAGGCACGGACCATCGCGTCGGCCAGGATGAGACGGCCCTCGGCGTCGGTGTTGGTGACCTCGATGGTGGTGCCGCCGTACTGGGTGAGCACATCGCCGGGCCGCTGCGCGGTGCTCGACGGCATGTTCTCGGCCATCGGCACCGTCGCGGTCACGGTGATCGGCAGGCTGAGCCGGGCCGCGAGCAGCGTGGTCGCCACGACCGCCGCCGCACCGGCCATATCGGAGGTCATGTTCTCCATATTGGCGGCGGGTTTGATGGAGATACCGCCGGTATCGAAGGTGACACCCTTGCCCACCAGCGCCACCCGCTTGTCGCCGCCGCGGTAGGTGAGCCGGACCAGCCGCGGCGGTCGCGAGGAACCCTTGCCCACCCCGAGCACACCGCCGTAACCGCCGTCTTCCAGCGCTTTCTCGTCGAAGACCTCGACCTCGAGGCCCGCACCCTCGGCGAGGAGTTCGGCGCGGCGCGCGAACTCGGCCGGGAACAGGTGGCTGGGCGGGGTGTTCACGAAATCACGGGCGGTGGCGACGGCTTCGGCGGTGAGCTGGCCGCGCAGCAGCGCGTCGCCGCCGAATTCCGGTTCGGGGACCAGCAGTTCGACCCGGGCGAGCGGCGCGGCCTCGGGTTTCGGCGCGGATTTCGCCGACCGGAACGGTGTGAACGAATACGCGCCGAGGTAGAAACCCTCCGCCGCGGCACCGATATCCAGGCCCGACAGCGTGGTCACGGCGCGCGCCACTCCGGTGAGGGAGCGGGCGGCGACGCCGGCGCTGCGGCGGATCTGCTCGGCGTCGAACTCGGCGGCGCTGCCCAGACCCACGGCCAGCACGCTGCCGACGCCGTCGAGGCCGGTGGGCGCGGGAACCCGGATCAGCTGTTCGGCCTTGCCCGTACCGCCGACGGCGGTCACCTGATCGAGGAGCCGGGTGCGCAGGTCGGCGTCGAGCACATCGCCGAAGAGGTCCTCGGGGACGAGGACGGGTCCCGTATCGGTGGTGGCCACGCCGACGACGAGGACGTCGGTGCCGGGCTCGATGGTCTGGGTACGTGCCAATTCCGGTCCGAGGGGACGATCTGCGACTGCGGTCATGGCCACAGGCTATTCGCCGGACGCGACATCCCGTACGGCGACGCCGTCCAGCAGCATGTCCACGGCCTCTTCCAGGAGCCGCTCGAAATCGAGTTCCGGCGGGGGTCCGGCCGGATCGAACACCTTGTGCAGGGTGGGGCGGATCCGGGGATCGATGAGTCCGGCCAGGTCGGCGGGTATCCCGGCCGCGGCCTCCGCACCACCGATCCGATCGAGCCGCTCCGAACTCCACACCAGCGCGAGTCCTTGGACGAGCGCCGAATAACCGAGATAGGCCGACATCAGCCGGGCCCGGGGTAGTTCGAGTTCGTCGAGGGCGGCGAAGGCGCGTTCCAGGGCGTCGAACAGTCCCTGGCCCAGCGGCGGCCGGACCCGCGCGAGTACCGCCAGCAACCACGGATGCCGGCGGTACAGCTGCCATTCCTGCTGCGCCTCGTAGTGCAGCCGGGCCCGCCCGCCCTTCCGCTCCGGCGGTGGCGGCGGGGTCTCGGCGAGCACCAGATCGGTCATCGACGCGAGCAGCCGGTCACGGTCGCCGATACGGCGGTAGAGCGCGGCGGTGGTCACGCCCAGTTCCGCGGCGAGCCGCCGCATGGTGAGGCCCTCGAGACCCGAGTGATCGGCGAGGGCCACCGCGGTCCGGGTGATCTCGACCGTGGAGAGGCGGCGGGGGACGGGCCGGACGCGATCGGGGACGGTGCTGCGCCGGGCGCGGTAGGCGCGTGCCTGGCAGGAGCGGGAGCAGTAGCGCCGGCGGCGGCCGCGCGCGGGCTGGCGCAGGGCGTCACCGCAGACCGAGCAGGGTGTCACGACTCCGATTTCAGCACACGAAATGCTGTGACGAAATAGTGGGCAAGGCGTGGTCACGGGCATAGGTTCGCTGGCAGGAACATCGTTCACAGAGAGGCGGCGACGTGGGTACGCAACTGCGGGTACGGCGGGCGGGGCGCGACGATTTCGATCCGCTGGTGGCAGCGATGCGGGAGGCCGCCCCGGACGAGGCGGTGACCGAATGGATGATGCGCGACCATCCGGCCGGGGAGTTTCTCGACGTCTATCTCCCCGAGATGATCGAACGCGGTCTGGACGGTGACGAGATCTGGGTGGCCGGGGTGGACGACGAGATCTGGGCGGTCTCGGTGTGGCAGTACGTCACCTCGGCCGAACGCCTGCTGGCCGAGGCGGTCGAAGCGCGCCGCAACGCGGACGGTATGCCCGGCGTCCGGCCGCTGCAGCGCTGGGCCTATGCCAGCGACCTGCTGGCGCGCGAACATCCCCGGCGCTTTCCGCACAGCTACCTGGAGCTGATCGCGACGGTGCCGAGGTATCGCGGGCAGGGCGCCGGAGCGGCCATCCTGGCCGACCGCCTCCGCGCCTGTGCCGCCGCCGGGCGGCCGGCCTACCTGGAGGCCAGTACCGAGAGGTCGGCGCGCCTGTACACCCGGCAGGGTTTCGTGCGGATCGGGCACACCGTGACCCTCCCCGAGGACGGGCCCACCCTGATACCGATGTGGTTCGAGGCCTGACCGCTGCGCGCGGGACGGGCGGCGTCCACACGAGCCGGGATAGGCTCGCCGGGTGAGCGATGCCGAACTGCAGCAGGGCCCCGTCCATGACGTGCATGTCGAACTCGGTGCGAAGTTCGCGCCGTTCGGCGGCTGGGAGATGCCGGTCTCGTACGCGGGCACCGTGGCCGAGCACACCGCGGTCCGGGAGTCGGTGGGGCTGTTCGATGTGAGCCACCTCGGTAAGGCGACCGTGCGCGGTGCGGGCGCGGCGGAGTTCGTGAACTCGGCGCTGACCAACGATCTGGGCCGGATCGGCCCCGGAAAAGCGCAGTACACGCTGTGCTGTGCGTCCGACGGCGGGGTGGTCGACGATCTGATCGCCTACTACGTCGGTGACGACGAACTCTTCCTGGTGCCCAACGCCGCCAATACGGCCGCGGTGGTGGACCTGCTCGCCGCGGCCGCCCCGCCGGCGATCACCGTGACCGGCGAGCACCGCGGCTACGGTGTGTTCGCGGTGCAGGGCCCGCAGTCGGCGCAGGTACTGGCCGCGATGGGCCTGCCCGCCGACCTGTCCTATATGGCGTTCGCCGACACCGTCTGGGCGGGACACCCCGTGCGGGTGTGCCGCACCGGATACACCGGTGAGCACGGCTACGAGCTGCTGCCCCGCTGGGAGGACGCCGAGGTGCTGTTCCGGGCGCTGGTGGCACAGGTGCGGTCGGCCGGGGGCGCGGTCGCGGGGCTGGGCGCCCGCGACACCCTGCGCACCGAGATGGGCTATCCGCTGCACGGCCACGAGCTGTCCGCCGAGATCACGCCCGTACAGGCCCGGGCCTCCTGGGCGGTGGGCTGGGCCAAGGACACCTTCTGGGGCAAAACGGCACTGGAGGCGGAACGCGCGGCCGGCGCGAAACGCGTCCTGCTGGGGCTGGAAGCCCTCGACCGGGGGATCCCGCGGGAGAACCAGGTGGTCCGCCACGACGGCATCGAGGTCGGCGTGACCACCTCGGGCACCTTCTCGCCGACCCGCCAGATCGGGATCGCGCTGGCCCTGCTGGACCCCGCGCTGACCCCCGGCGCCGAGGTCGAGGTCGACGTCCGGGGCCGGTCGCTGCGCTGCACCGTCGTCAAACCACCGTTCGTCCCCGCCCGCACCGCCTGAGCCGGGCACCGGCGATCCCACCGGACCACCGGCGGTCGCGCCCGGACCCAGGACATAGACTGCTGGTCATGACCGCTGCTGCACAGTTCGCCCGTATCCCTCATCCTGCGCCCACCCCGGCGCAGCGGGTACAGGAGATTCTGGCGGCTCCCGGCTTCGGCCGGTATTTCACCGACCATATGGTCACCATCGACTACACCGAGGCCGACGGCTGGACCAACGCCGTGGTGGAGCCCTACGGCGCGCTCACCCTCGATCCCGCCACCATGGTCTTCCACTACGGGCAGGCCATCTTCGAGGGACTCAAGGCATACCGGCAGCCCGGCGGGCAGATCGCGTGTTTCCGGATCGATGCCAATGCCGCCCGGTTCCGCCGGTCGGCGCGGCGGATGGCGATGGCCGAGCTCCCCGACGAACTGTTCATCGAATCGGTGCGCCAGCTGCTCGAGGTGGACGGCGCCTGGGTCCCCGAGGCCGGGGGCGAGGAATCGCTCTACCTGCGGCCGTTCATGTTCGCCACCGAATCGGGTCTCGGGGTGAAACCCGCGTCCTCCTACAAGTACCTGCTGCTCGGTTCCCCGGCGGGGGCGTACTTCCCGCGCGGCGTGAAGCCGGTGCGGGTGTGGCTGTCCACCGACTATGTGCGGGCCGCGCCCGGCGGCACCGGCGAGGCGAAGGTCGCCGGGAATTACGCGGCCTCGCTGCTGGCGCAGGCCGAGGCGACAGCCAAGGGCTGCGACCAGGTGGTCTGGCTGGATGCCTGCGAACGCCGCTATGTCGAGGAGATGGGCACCAACAATCTGTTCTTCGTCTACGGATCGGGTTCCGACGCGCGGCTGGTGACCCCGGAGCTGTCCGGCTCGCTGCTGCCCGGTATCACCCGCGATTCGCTGCTCACCCTCGCCGCGGATTCCGGTTACCCGGTCACCGAACGCAAGATCTCCGTCGACGATTGGCGCGCCGGCGCGGAATCCGGTGAGATCACCGAGGTTTTCGCCTGCGGGACCGCCGCCGTGATCACCCCGGTCGGATCGGTCTGCGGACCGGACGGTGAGTTCACGATCGGTGGCGGCGAACCGGGCGAAGTGACCATGGCGCTGCGCGAAACCCTCACCGGTATCCAGCGCGGCACCTTCGCCGACGTCCACCAGTGGATGCGGGTGCTCTGACCACCCCGCCCACGGGCCGGGTACCGGGCGCTGCCGCCCGGTACCGGTACCGAGGTTCAGCCGGGCATCAGGGCGTGCCATTCCGCGAGTGAGCGGGGTCGCAGCACATAGTTGTTGTCGCGGATGGAATCCAGCGAGGCGTGCGGGTCGGCGGAGTACCAGTGCCCCGGATAGACCTCGGGGTTGATCGGCATATCGGCCAGATGCCGCAGGCTGGCGTACATGGCGTCGTTGTCCCCACCGGGGAAATCGGTCCGCCCGCACCCGTCGATGAACAACGTATCGCCGGCGATGAGCTTGTCGTCGACCAGGAAGCACTGGCTCCCCGGAGTATGCCCGGGGGTGTGCAGAAATTCGATATCGAAGGCGCCGACACCGAGGGTGTCGCCGTGGGTGTGCCCGGTCAGCTCGCTGGGCGCGATCCCGGTGACATTGGCCACCCAGGATTTCTCCTCGTCGTTCACATGGACGGGAACCGTGGTGTGTTCGAGCAGTTCCTTCACGCCGCGCAGCGTGAAACCGAGCATGGTGCCGCCGATATGGTCGGGGTGGTGGTGGGTGACCAGCACCCCGGACAGTTTCAGTCCGTCGCCCTCGGCGATGGCGGCCAGATCGCCCGCGGCATAGGCGGGGTCGACGACCACGCATTCGCCGGTGTCCCGGTCACCGATCAGATAGGCGAAATTGCGCATCTGCGTAGCGATCGGGTCGCCCACGGCGAAGTCCCGACCGGCCAGCAGCTGACGAAAATAGAGACGCTCGGCTGACATACCACCACCTTATGGGCAGCGCCCGGAGGGCGAGACGCGGCGTCGTCGAGTTGATGCCGGGTGACGTCAGATCGCCTGCCGCGTTGTGGCTCAGACAGAGTTCGCGGCCACCGCGAAACCCAGTGCGGCGAGCGCGGTACCGATTTCCACCGCGGCCCCGAGCAGATCACCGGACAGCCCGCCGAACCGCCGGACGCCGTGATCCACCAGCAGGGACGCGGCGATCAGCGCGACCACCACCACCAGCGGCCCCGACCAGGGCAGGCCCGGAATCGCCCACACCGCCGCTCCGGTGGTCACGATCGCCCACCCGAATACCGCCGCCCGCGACTGCGTGCCCGCCACCAGCTCCCCGAAACGGGTTCCGGGGGCGGCCCCGATCCCGCGCCGGCACGCCGCCACCACCGCGACCCGGCCGGCCACCACGGCCAGCATCACCGCGCCCCAGCGTCCGGCACCGGCCAGCGCACCGAGAGCGCCCGCCTGGATCCCGGCCGCCAGGACGAGGGCGGCCACCCCGAACGGGCCCGCCCCACCGGTTTTCATGACCTCCCGGGCACGTTCGGGCGACCCGTAGACACCGAGACCGTCGAAGGTGTCCGCCAGGCCGTCCAGGTGCATACCCCGGGTGAGCAGGGCCAGCGCCGCGACCGCCGCGAAACCGGCCGCGGTCCCGGCCGGTCCGAGCAGCCACAGCACCGCCGCGGCGGCGAGCCCGAGCACCACTCCCACGATCGGCGCCCCGGTGATGGCCCGGCCCGCCGCGCGCCGGTCGATATCGGCCGGACCGCGCACCGGAAGCACGGTGAGCCAGGAAAAGGTGAGGCGCAGGGTCAGCATCGGCACCGGCTCACCGGACTGCCGCCGTCATTTCTGCAGGTCGACGGCCGGAACGGGTTCGGCGGTCGCGGTGCTGACACCGGCCTCGGCGAAGGTCGACATCTCGGCGAGCACGGCCACGGCCGCGCGCAGTACCGGCAGCGCGGTCAGCGCGCCCGACCCTTCGCCGAGCCGCATCTCCAGATCGAGTACGGGGTCGAGCCGGAGTTTCGTCAGTGCCGCGTCGTGCGCGGGTTCGGTGGAGCGGTGGGCGGCCACCCACCAGGCCGACGCACCCGCGGCCAGATCCTCCGCGACCAGCGCCGCCGCCGTGACGATCAGGCCGTCGAGCAGGACCGGGGTGCGCCGGGCCGCCGCCCGGGCCAGGAAACCGGTCATCGCCGCGATATCGGCGCCGCCGGCCACCCGCAGCAGTTCCACACCGTCACGGGCCACGGGGCGGGCCCGCCACATGGCGTCGCGCACAGCGGCCACCTTGCGCATCCAGCCCTGGTCGTCGACCCCGGTGCCGCGGCCGACCGCGCGCACCGGTTCGGTGCCGGTGAGGGTGGCGATGAGGGCGGTCGCGGGTGTGGTGTTGCCGATACCCATATCACCGGCGATCAGCAGATCGGTGCCCGCGTCGATCTCCTCGTCGGCGACGGCCGCTCCGGCGGCGAGGGCGGCGGCGACCTCGTCGGCGGTGAGCGCGTCCTCGCGGTCGATGGCGCCGCTGGACCGGCGCACCTTGTAGGAACCGACGGCCGGATCGGTATCGGCGGCCACCGCGATATCCACCACCCGGACGGTCGCGTCCGCGACCCGGGCCAGCGCGTTCACCGCCGCGCCGCCGGCCCGGAAGTTCGCCACCATCTGCGCGGTCACCTCGGCCGGGTAGGCCGACACCCCGTGCCGGGCGACACCGTGATCACCGGCGAACACCACGACCCGGGCCCGTTCGAACTGTTTCGGCGGGCAGACGCCCTGGCAGGCGGCGACCCAGTTGCCCAGCTCCTCGAGCCGTCCCAGCGAGCCCGGGGGTTTGGTCAGCGAGCCCTGACGCGCCTCGGCGGCCGCGCGGACCTCGGCGTCCGGCGGTGCTACGGGTGCGAATCCCTCTGTCACTGTTCGAGCCTTCCGATCGGGTGCGGGCGGGCGGCACCCTCGCGGGTAGCGCGCAGCCGTCTCCCGGACAATATTGCCCGCCGGTCCGGAAGACACCGTGGGGCACCCGGAACGTGTCGGCGGCCGGGATCGGGCAACCGGAGCGACACGGGGCACGTGATCGCACCCGCGCCGCCGGTCACCGCCTCCGCCGAGCTGTCCGTCGATCCCGATCAGGCGTCGATACGCTCGCGCAGCGTGGCCACACCGGCGCCGGTCAGATCGGCGCAGTACACGGGACGCCCGGCCATCGCCATGACCAGGGCCGATGTCGTGCCGCGCACCTCGGGCCCCGAACCGGCCCGGAACGGGCCGTCGGTCGCCGTGAGCCCCAGCCCCGCGGTGACGGTACGGCCGGGGACCGTGAAATCGCGCCCCGCGAAGAACCGCGCGACCTCGGTGACGGCGTCGAGGCCGGGCGTGCCCGGGAGCCCGAGCGGCCGTCGGATGTCCTGCCCGTGCACGATCACCTCACCGAGCCAGGCGGGCGTATGCCCGGAGGGCGCCGTCGTATTCGGCACCGCGGCGCGGAACCGCGCCAGCGTCTCGGCCGGATCGGCGCCGCGATACTCGGCCATCCGGCGCCGGTTGTGCAGATCGGCGTCGAAGCGCGCCCCCGCCATGCTCCGGAGCCACCGCAACCGGCCGACGCTCGCGGCGGCGGTCAGATGGGCGAGCACCTCCTCCACGGTCCACTCACCACACAGCGACGGGGTCTGCCACTGCGCCGGGGTGAGGCCGTCGAGCTCTGCGGCGAGAGCGGCCCGCTCCCGGTGGATCGCCGCCCAGAGGTCGGAGTTCGATGTCTTCGGCACGCCGCCGATTCAAGCACCGCCCTCCGACACCGGCCGCGCGGCACGCTGCCCGTTTCGGTGCCCGGCCCGGCCCGGTTCACCGGGCTCACCTATTTCAGGCGTTGCGCCAGCCCGGCGATGACGAAGAACACCTCGTCGCAGACCTGGGCGAGGCGCTGATTGCACAGACCGATCTCATCGCGGAACAACCGGCCCGACCGGGTCGCGGGGATCACGCCCAGACCGACCTCCGGAGTCACCACCACCAGCCGGCCGGCGTAATCCGCGACGGCCGTGACGAGGGCGTCGATATCCGGGGTGACCGTCCCGCGCGGGGCGTCCCAGGCCTGCCGGGTATCCAGGCGGGCGGTGAGCCAGGTGCCGATATCGTCGACGAGGGTCGCGTGCGGGGACCGATCGCGCAGCACGAGGGCCGGATCGGCCGCCTCGACCACGGTCCAATCGGCGGGACGGCGGTCTCGATGGGCCGCGATCCGGGCCGCGAAATCGGTATCGCCGGGGTCGGGTATCGCGGTCGCCAAATAGCGGACCGGGCCACCGGCGACCAGGGATTCGGCGAACGCCGATTTACCGGAGCGGGCGCCGCCGAGCACCAGCGTGCGCCGTCCGGGACCGGGCTGCGGAGTCGGCGGCACCCGGATCAGATCGCGTCGCCGGGGCTCACCCGCGGTTTGGGAGCGCGCATCTTGCGCATCTGGGACGCCCGGACGAACGAGTACCAACCCAGCCGGAAACCGGTATCGGTGGATTTGGGGAAGCGTTCCCGGACCCGCCGGTTGACGATGCGGCCGAGCAGGAAACCCTCGGCGATCATGAACACCATCATCACCAGCATGGCCAGCGTGATGATCGACTGCCACGCCGGAGCGGCGAACATCGACAGGATCAGCAACAGCGCCATCGGCATGAACAGCCCGACCAGGTTGCGGCGGCCGTCGACGATATCGCGGACGAAGGCCCGCACCGGGCCCTGATCGCGCGGCAGCAGGTATTTGTCCTCACCGGCCAGCATCCGCGCCCGCCGGTCCGCGGCGGCGGCCCGGCGGTCCGCGGCGGCCGCCTTGCGATCCTGCTTGGAGCCGCGGGTCTCCTTACGGCGGGCCCGGGCCTCCTTGGACGTCATGGGCGGCGGCGCCACGGGACCGCGGCGTCTGCCCTCGGCGTCACGCCGGGCCGGCGTGGGACGGCCCTTGCCCGCGGTGGGGGCGGCCTTCGCACGCGCCGAATCGGCCTCGGTGGCGCTCGCGGTGGCGGTCGCGGCCCGGGAACTGTCGTCGGGCACGCCGGTATCGCTGGACTCACCGCGTCGGAACAACTTCACGGTAACCAGGCTAATCGGTCGGCTGACCGGCCCGGAAGCGGGGCGGTAGCCGGGTGCGCCCGGTCACGCCGTCCGCCCGGCGGCGTCCCGGTCACCGGGGGATCGCCTCTCGAAACTCGCCGGGCACTGGGGCCGGTGGGGCCGGAGATGGCAAGATGGGGGAATAGCAGCCCGTCCGAGGGCGTTGATCCCTTAACCGTGCGCTGTTCACGGACCGACCACGCTGTCCATAGGAGAGTTCATGACTGTGCAGAACGAGACCGCGACCGAAACCCACGGTGTGAAGCTGACCGATGCCGCCGCCGGCAAGGCCAAGGCGCTGCTCGATCAGGAGGGCCGCGACGATCTCGCGCTGCGGATCGCCGTGCAGCCCGGCGGCTGTGCCGGCCTGCGCTACCAGCTCTTCTTCGACGACCGCACCCTCGACGGTGACCTCACCGTCGAATTCGGCGGTGTCACCCTCACCGTCGACCGGATGAGCGCCCCCTACGTGCAGGGTGCCGCGATCGATTTCGTCGACACCATCGAGAAGCAGGGCTTCACCATCGACAACCCGAACGCCACCGGCTCCTGCGCCTGCGGCGACTCGTTCAACTGAGTTGGAGCAGCTCCGCTGAGTTGGAGCAGCTCCGCTGCTCGAGGTTCGGCCCTCCTGAGCGTCGGCTGTCAGCCCTCGAGACTCGCGGCTTCGCCGCATGCGCTTCGAGGGCTGACAGCCGACGCGGGCCGAACCCTTTCACGTCGGTGGACACTCGGTAACCGGGTGGGATCGGCCGATGGTGCTGCCGAGTGACTTCTGGTTCGCCCGGGTGTCGCGCGGCGGGTGGCGTGATCGGATGTAGCGGGGTCGTTACCACATCCGGTCGGAGCTGTTACGTCACGTAGATGGGCATTTACGCCACGTGGGCAGACAATTACGACACGTAGTCGTAGCCTTGGCGAATTGATACGGTGAGTCGGGGGCGCAAGGCCCCGTTCACTTCTTGTTCGCGCTGATTCCGAAGGGGCCCACTTACGTGTCCATTGCTGTATCCGCGTCCATCGCGACGGACCACCTCATGCGCTTCCCCGGCCGTTTCGCCGACGCGCTGCTGCCCGATCAGCTCGAGCATGTCTCGCTGAGTTTCCTCGTCGACGATCTCGTGATCCGCCGCGGCGGTGTGGCGGGCAATATCGCCTACGCCATGGGTCTTCTCAACCGGTCGCCGCTGCTGATCGGCGCCGTCGGCCGCGATTTCGACGAGTACCGGAACTGGCTGCAGTCCCACGGTGTGGACTGCTCCGCGGTCCGGGTATCCGAAACCGCCCATACGGCGCGGTTCGTCTGCACCACCGACGAGGACATGGCCCAGATCGCCTCGTTCTATCCCGGCGCCATGAGCGAGGCCGGCGATATCTCGCTCACCGCACTGTCCGAGGAGCGGACCCTGGATCTGGTGCTGGTCGGCGCCAACGATCCCGAGGCCATGCTCCGGCACACCGCCGAATGCCGGGAACTGGGCGTACCGTTCGCCGCCGATCCGTCCCAGCAGCTCGCGCGGCTGGACGGCGATCAGGCGGTCCAGCTCATCGAAGGCTCCACGTACCTGTTCACCAACGAGTACGAATGGGGTCTGCTGAAGCAGAAGACCGGTCTCACCGAAGAGGAGATCGCGGCGCGTGTCGGCGTACGGGTCACCACCCTCGGCAAGGACGGTGTCCTGGTGGTCGGCACCGACGGCACCGAGGTGCGGGTCGAGGCCGTTCCGGAGAACGCGAAGGTCGATCCGACCGGCGTGGGCGATGCGTTCCGGGCCGGATTCCTCACCGCGCATACGGCGGGTCTGAGCCTCGAGCGGTCCGCGCAGCTCGGCTCGCTGATCGCGGTGCTGGTGCTCGAGACCGTCGGCACCCAGGAATGGACGCTGGACCCCGACGCCGCCCTCAAACGGCTCGGCGAGGCCTACGGCGCCGACGCCGCGGCCGAGATCGAACCGCTGCTGCGCTGAGGCGTCGCCGCACCACAGCTCGACGAGAGGGCCCGCACACCCCTGGTGTGCGGGCCCTCTCGCGCTCCGGCGGGTCTACACCTGCACGGGGTAGGTCGGTTCGGCGATCTCCGGTTTGATGCGGTCCTCCACGAAGATGCCGTGCCAGATCATGAACACCAGCAGCGTCCACAGACGGCGGCTGTGATCGGATTCCCCGGCCCGGTGCGCGTCGAGCATGGCGGCCACGGCCGCCTTGTCCAGCAGATGATCCGTCTGTGATTCGGCGATCTGCTGCCGGGCCCAGTCGTAGAGTTCGGTTCCGCGCAACCAGTGCCGCAGCGGCACCGGGAACCCGAGCTTCGCCCGGTGCAGCACATGGCCGGGCACGATGCCCTCGAGCGCCTGCCGCAGCGCGTACTTGGTGGTCTCCTTGGTGATCTTCTGCTCGAGCGGGATCTGCTCGGCGACCCGGAAGACCTCGCTGTCCAGGAACGGCACCCGCAGCTCCAGCGAATTGGCCATGGTCATCTTGTCGGCCTTGACGAGGATATCGCCGCGCAACCAGGTGAACAGGTCCAGATGCTGCATCCGGGCCACCGGATCCCAGCCGGCCGAACGGGCGTAGATCGGGGCCGTCACGTCCTGGTGGGTCCATTCCGGGCGGAACTCCCGCAGCACCGACCGCAGCTGGGCGTCGTTGAAGCTGCGGGCGTTGCCGTAGTACCGCTGTTCCAGCGACAACGAACCCCGGTGCAGGAGGCTCTTGCCGCGGGTGCCGTCGGGGATCAGGTCCGAGACCTTGCCGGCCAGCCGGCGCACTCCCCGGGGCAGCCGTTCGAACGGCGCCAGCGACAGCGGCTCCCGGTAGATGGTGTATCCGCCGAACAACTCGTCGGCGCCCTCCCCGGACAGCACGACCTTGACGTGCTTACGGGCCTCCTTGGCCACGAAATACAGCGGGACCAGCGCCGGATCGGCCACCGGGTCGTCGAGGTACCAGACGATCTCCGGGATGGCGGCCGCGAACTCGGCGGGCGAGACGACCTTGACGATATGGCGGGCGCCGATCGCGGCCGCGCTCTCGGCCGCCACATCGACCTCGGAGTAGCCCTCCCGCTCGAATCCCGTGGTGAAGGTGATGAGCTTCGGGTTGTGCCGCATGGCCAGCGCCGCGATCGCGGTCGAATCGATACCGCCGGACAGGAACGACCCGACGGTGACATCGGCCCGCATATGTTTGGCGACCGAATCCTCGAGCGCCGCGGCGATCTCCCCGTACCGTGACCCCGCGCTGCCCTGGGCGAACGGCCGGACCCCGAACCTCGGCTCGAAATACCGGGTGACCTCGGGGGCCGCGCCGGCGCGCAGCACCGCGTAGCTGCCCGATTCCAGCCGCCGGATACCGGCGTGCAGGGTTTCCGGTTCGGGGACGTATTGCAGCACCGTGTAGTGCTCGAGCGCGCGGTGGTCCAGCGATTCGTCGAGCCCGAGATCGGGCAGCAGTTCCAGCAGGCTCTTCTTCTCGCTGCCGAACGCCGTACCTCCGGGACCGGTCGCCAGGAACAGCGGTTTGATACCGAACGGGTCGCGGGCCAGGAACAACTCCCCGGTCCGGGTGTCCCAGATCGCGAACGCGAACATGCCGCGCAACCGGCGCACGGCATCCGGGCCCCAGTAGTGGAAGGCCGCGACGATCGCCTCGCCGTCGCCCTCGGTGGCGAACATCGGCGTGTCGCCGAACTCCGCGGCATACGCCTCGGCCAGCTCGGCGCGCAGTTCGAGATAGTTGTAGATCTCGCCGTTGAAGGTCAGCGCATAACGCTGCGGATCATCGGCCGGACCCCAGCGCAGCGGCTGATGCGAATGTTCGATATCGATGATCGACAGCCGGTTGAACCCGAAGATCAACCGGTCGTCGTGCCAGGTGCCGCGCTCGTCCGGGCCGCGATGGCGGACACAGTGCAGAGCGTCGTACACCCGCTCCACCGTTTCCGGAGCGGCAGTATCGGAAGTCAGAAATCCGAGCAGTCCACACACTGCGGCGCCAACCTCGTTTCCTCTGGTCGCAGGACCCGCGCCGGGGCACCGGGCGCGGCGGGCGAAATCTAGTGTCCGAGTATGCCGCACGCCGGGTCCGGTCGTGCGATACACCTCCGTACCGCCCCCCGGCCGCCGAACGGAGTGTCGAACCCGACCCGACGGCGTACCGGGCGCGTGTTTGGTCTACGCTGCGTAGTACTCGGACAGTTCCGGGTGGTGCCGCGTGGTGCGCGGAACCACCCATCGGGGCCGGGACGAGCTGTTTTTCTGTATCACCGGAGGCGGATCCCCGCCCCCGCGGATGCGATGTCGGAATGTGTGGCGACCAGGAAGGCGTGAGCGTGGCGCACAAGGCGAGCGACGAGATCGGGGCACGGCCTGCCCGGCAGCGGGGTCGTGTCCTGCGGCGGGCCGGACTGGTGGTATCCCTCGGGATCACCGCCGTGCTCGTATCCGGCTGCTCGATCGACAATGTGTGGTTGCGGTTCGGCTGGCCCTCGGGTGTCACCCCGCAGGCCCACCGGATGCGGGAACTGTGGACCTGGTCGGTCGTCGCCGCCCTCATCATGGGTGTGCTGGTCTGGGGCCTGACCTTCT
This sequence comes from Nocardia sp. NPDC049935, assembly GCF_055586645.1. Classification (NCBI taxonomy): domain Bacteria; kingdom Bacillati; phylum Actinomycetota; class Actinomycetes; order Mycobacteriales; family Nocardiaceae; genus Nocardia; species Nocardia sp. NPDC049935. The sequence goes on from NZ_JBVJHV010000004.1 coordinate 391,088, forward strand.
GGACCATCATCTTCCACCGCAAGAAGAAGGACTCCCCGGAGTTCCCGCGGCAGACCGGCTACAACGTGCCGCTCGAACTGACCTACACCGCGATCCCGTTCGTCATCATCGCGGTCCTGTTCTACTTCACCGTCGTCGTGCAGAACTACGTGCACGAGAAGGTCGACAACCCGGACGTGGTGGTCGACGTGACCGCCTTCCAGTGGAACTGGAAATTCGGGTACCGCAACGTCGACCTGAAGAACGGCTTCACCTACAACGGTGTCGACACCGTCCGCGAGGACGCGAACCAGGAACAGCTGCAGGAATACGCCGAGCGCGTCAACGAGGACGGCCACGAACAGCCCGGCCCCGTGCACGGCCGCCCCGAGAACGACATCCTCTCGTTCCTGCACTACAACAAGATCGAGACCATCGGCTCGAGCACCGAGGTGCCCGTCCTGGTCCTGCCCACCGGCAAGGTCATCGAGTTCCAGCTGGCCGCGGCCGACGTCATCCACGCCTTCTGGGTGCCGGAGTTCCTCTTCAAGCGCGACGTCATGCCGAACCCGAAGGAAAACAACTCCGACAACGTCTTCCAGATCAGCGAGATCGACCGGGAAGGCGCCTTCGTGGGCCGCTGCGCGGAAATGTGCGGCACCTTCCACTCGATGATGAACTTCGAGGTCCGCGCGGTTTCGCCGGACAAATTCCAGCGCTATATCCAGGCGCGTGAATCCGGTATGACCAACGCCGCTGCGCTCGAATCCATCGGGGAGTCCCCGGTGGCCACGTCCACGCAGCCGTTCAACACCGATCGCACGCTCAAATCCGACGCCACCTCGAGCAAGTGAGGAACTGATCTGAGATGAGGATCGAAGCACGGCTGTTCGAACTGCTGACGGTGTTCTTCATCATCGTGGGCGTCATCTACGGCTTCTTCACCGCCCAGTCGCGGACCGGTATCGAATGGGCCGGCACCACGGCGATCGTCCTCACCGCGGGACTGTCGCTGATCATCGGCACCTACTTCCGCTTCGTGGCCCGCCGGCTCGACCTGCGCCCCGAGGACTACGAAGACGCCGAAATCGTGGACGGAGCCGGCGACCTGGGCTTCTTCTCGCCCGGCAGCTTCTGGCCCATCCTGCTGGCCGGCGCCGCCTCGGTCACCGCCCTCGGCTTCGCGTTCTTCGAACCGTGGCTGCTGGCCCTCGGCGTCATCCTGGTACTCACCGCCGCCGGCGGCCTCGTCTTCGAGTACTACCTCGGACCCGAAAAGCACTGAAGTGTTGGAGCGGCTCCGCCGCTCGAGGGCGGGGCGGTAATTTTGGAGGCGCTCCGCGCCTCGAGGCGGGGCCCTATTAACCCCGGTTCTTCACTCCCGGCGGTCGGTCGCTGCGCTCCCTCCCTCTGGTCGCTGCAGAACCGGGGCGGGCCCCGCCCAGGGGGTGCGACCGCTTGGTTGAATGTGAGAACACCCGCCTGGGATATGCCCAGGCGGGTGTTGTCGTGTGTGGGGGGTCGGTGATCGCGACTGGTGGCGGGGTGCGCACCGGTTGAAGAATGCGCCCTATGAGAGGAAGCGTTGTAAGATCCCCGCGGAACTTGGTCCGCAGATCCCCGCGACAGCTTGGTCCGCGCACCAGTTGCTTCCTCTCTCAGCAACCACCCCGAACGCTTCGGAACCGGGCGCTTCAGAACCCACGGCCCGTCGGCGCCGAGTTCAGCGAGGCCCTCAAAGGTTTCGGCCCGCGTCGTCGTTCAGCCCTCGAAGCGCATGCGCCGCAGGCGCGAGTCTCGAGGGCTGAACGACGACGCACAAGGGGGCCGAAACCCCGCGCGCGCCAGCGCGCCGAAAACACAGCCGGCTATTCGGCCGGTTCGTAGCGCATGCTGTTTTCCGAGCGGCAGATCTCGTCGATTCCGGTGACGATATCGTTCAGCTGGTCCGACGGCAGGGCGTAGGGGCGCAGGCGGCAGGTGAACGTGATGAGGCCGTGGTCGGCCGCGGGGAGGTTGTGGGCGGCCGATTCGGCGCGCAGGTATTCCGAGCGGACGCCGTAGGTCATGGCGGAGATGACGGTGAAGCAGCCGGTGCGTTCGCGGTGCCCGTTGAACAGGTCGTGCAGGCGGTAGAACACCGAGGTGTAGTTCGACAGCGGCGCGAAGACGCCGACCCGATAGGCCGGGCCGCGTTCCGACGAGCTGATCACCGTATCGGCCAGATATTCGGCGTCGCGCAGGGTGAGGACCTTGGGGGTGAACATCACCGCGCCCGCGGCGGCGTTGCGGACCGGCATCCCGGCCTTGCCGCCGGTGGCCGAGGCGATGGCGCCCAGCGATTTCCGGGCCCGGCTGCCGACCTCGCGGCGGGCCCGCAGCGACCGGGTGGGGGCGGTGGGGTAGAGGCTCGACCACTGACCGAAGCGCACGGTGCCGAGCTGCACCTGGCCGGCGCCGACCGGGCGGGACACCTTCAGCGGTGCGGTATCGACCCAGCGTCCCACCTGCAGGACCGCGTCGCGGGGGCGGCTGACCTCGGTGTGGGCGTAGTCGACGAAACTGTCGAAATCGAGGAAACGATGGGAATCGGTGGACAGCCAGGTGTTGTCCTTGTCGACCTCGACGGTGTCGAGGGTGAGCGCGGTGATGATGCCCGCCCGCCCGCCGGCGCCGAGGATCCGGTGGAATCGCTCGGTGTGATGGGTACGCCCGCACGTGCCGATCCGGCCGTCGGTGTCGACGTATTCGAGGTCGGCGATCCGATCGATGAACAGGCCGTAGCGGTGTGAGGAGGTGCTGACGCCGCCGACGGAGGCGAAGCCGCCCGCGGTGATATCGCGGTGGTCGCCCACGACCGGTAGGCCGAGTCCGTGTGCGGCGAGGCGGCGGTCGATATCGGACAGCCGCGCTCCGGCCTGCACCCGCACGGTGCGCCGGCCGAGATTGAGATCGAGGATCGCGTTCATCCGGCGCAGCGACACCACGGTCTGCTGGTCGGGCAGGGTGAGACCGTCGGTGGCGGGATCGCCGCCGTGGATGGTGAGCGGCCTGGCCTGATCACGGGAATTCCGCACGGTGCGAACGACATCCGCGGTGTCGCGAGGAAGGTACTCGGCGGGGGCAACGATGTGCGGCGTGCTCATGGCACGAAAGCTAACCACAGCGCGGCGGCGCTGGCGATATCGATTCACCGATCGAATCCCGCCCATCTGCCCGATGGTGTGTGACCTGCGGCTTCTGCGTGGTTCCGTCCGGGGTGGCGAGCGTGCCGGGCAGCGCGCCCGCCTGTTGCTGCCGGGAAGTGTAGCGCCGGAGGTGGGGGCCGGTCGACCATATCCGGAAGTGTCGCACGCCGAGTTGAACGGCAGGTCGACCGAATTCGCCGAGGCGGACAATTCCGGCCCGGTCTCGCGGGCCGGATCAGCGCGCGAGCGACCGCAACCGCTGACCGACCACCTCCACCCAGTTCACCTGTTCGAAGGTGGCGAAATCGACCCGGATCGCGTCCATGACATCGCGGCCGGGTGCGAACAGGAGGGCCCGCTTATCGGCCTCAAGGACCACGTACATGCCCTGCGGATCGGCCAGGAACGTCACCTCCAGCTGGTTCAGGCCCGGGAACTGCGGGGAGGGACCGAATTCGATCTCCTGGAAGAACGGCAGCACATGCGGGATCCGGTCCACCCGTCCGGCCTCCACATCGGCGTGCCGCAGCCCGAACCCCCACGCTTCCACCGCGGCCAGCAGTACGTGCTGGGGCGGCAGGGCGCCCACGCCGATGGGATCGGTATCGGCGGCGTCGAATCCGCCGTCCACATCGACCCGGGTCCGTACCGCCACCGCGGTGCCGTGCAGATGGCGTCCGTTGTAGAAGGTGACGGGTGTTTCCCACGGGGCCACCAGCTCGAACTGCCCCTCGAGCGGATATCCGGGCACCAGTTCGAACGGGCCGAACACCGGCTGCCGGGCGAAGGACAGGTCGACGAGCTGTTCGCCCTCGTCGTATTCGCGTTCGGCCCGGGTGATGAACTCCACGGCGACACCCTTGATCCGCGCCGGGCGATCCTTGCACCGCATCCGGATCACCCCGCGCACCGGCTGCCCGGGCTGGACGCCGGGCGTGAACAGCTCCGTCTCCACCTCGACGGTATTCGCGCCCAGCGCGCCCAGCAGTGATGTGAACATCCGAATCTCCCTCCGCCCCGCCCGCGAGTTCCGGACTCGCCGTGGGTTATCGGGTCCACAGCGTAGACGTAAACCCGCACCGATGTATCGGGTGTCCCGGTAGGGTGATGAGAATTCTTGGGCGCCTGCGGAATCCGGTGTCGGGGGCCCGAGGGAGGGGTCGGTGTGTCGAATATCGAGCAGCGGATCGACTGGGCCGTCGACTGGTTGCATCGCAGCCAGCTCGGCGATCGTGGTGGCGGCGCCGGATGGGGCTGGGTGTCGGATGTGCCGCCGAACCCGCAGAACACCGCGGAGGCCGTGGTCGCGTTGACGGCCGCGCGCCGGCCGGTACCGCGCGCCGACGAGGTGCTGACCCTGGTGCGCCGCGATGTGGTGGACACCGACAGCGGCGCATGGGAGTTCCGCTCGCCCATCGATCTGTCCTGGCGCTTGCGGGCCCTGAGCTGCCTGGGCGCTCCGCCCACGGACCCCGCGGTGGCCGGGTGCCTGCGCGAACTGCTGGCGAAACGGGATCCGGACACCCGGGGCTGGCGTTTATCGGGCCCGGTGGGCCCGGTATCCCTGACCGCCACCACGGCCGCGCTGCACGCCCTGGCGAATCTGTCCGCCGCCGACGAGACCGCCGCCGCGGCGTTGCTGCACGGAACATCGCTGGTGGTCTCGCTGATCCTGGACGAGGATCCGCGGACCCAGCCGATGTACACGTGCGCGTACACCGCGCTGCTGCTCTCGCGGCCGGAGATCGCCGCGGTGGGCGGTAAACGGGTGGACCGGGTCCGGGCGATGACCGTCGAGCGCCTGCTGCACGGGTTGCGGCAGGGCGAGGCCAGGGTGGAGGAGGAGCCGTTCCGGCGCGGGCCGGTCGCCGATACGTGGCGGCATCTCAGCCTGCATCTGGCGGTGGCCGCGGTGGTCACCGCGGACGAGCGCGCGGTATTCGATCCGGGCGTGCGGCGCGGACTGGTGGAACTGCTGGAGTTGCAGGAGACCCAGGATCTCTCCGCGGCGCGTGGCGGATTCCGCACCTCCACCGAGGGGTTCGTGACGTCCTACGCGACCGTCCAGGGCCTGGCGGCCATGGACGCGGTCCGGCGGATGGTCAACGAACGGGTCAATCCGGCGACCGTCTTCGACATGATCTGCCGGGAGCAGGGCGTGCATCCGCGCGACGCCCAGGAGGTGGTCGGTTTCCAGGGCCGTTCGGTGCTGATGAACAACGACGCCGGAGCGATGACCCTGTTCGCGGCGGTACCCGCGGGACTCACCATCGCCCTGCTCGCGATCCTGTTCGCCGAGGACCTCGGTGTGGTGGTCAGCCGCTCGCTGGTCGTCTGGGGGTCGTTCTTCGTGGCGCTGGGGACCTTCACCGGAATCGCGACCCGGCTGCCCTCGGTCCCCAAGGGCCGCACGGCCGCCGCGGTGTTCGCGGCCTATACCGCCGTGATCCTGCCGGTCGTCACCTTCCTGCTGTCGTGAACGGCACCGGCCGCGGGCTGGTGCTGCTGATCGCGGCCACCAGCCTGTGGGGTGCGTCGAGCGCGGGCATCGCCGGTGTCGGGGCCGCGGGTTTCGCGGCCGCGCCGGTGGCCGCGGGCGGCGGGCTGGCGCTGCTGGCCTTCACGGCGTTGCGGGGCGCGCGGCCGTGGCAGGACTTCCGGGACGCGCCCGGGGTGTTCCTGAAACTCGGCGCGCTCGAAGTGCTGAACCTGGTCTGCTACGTCGCCGCCTTGCATATCGGGCCGCTGCCGGTGGTGGTGGCGCTGCACCTCACCGCGCCGGTGCTGATGATCATCACCCAGATCCTGCGCGGGCGGCGGGCGGTCACCGTCGCCGTGGTCGCCGAACTCGTGGCCGTCGCGGCGGCGATCTGGCTGGTCGCCGGAAACCAGCCCGCCGATATCGCTCTCGCACCGGCTCTGGCCGGATGCGCGCTCGCGGTGGCCAGTGCCGCCTGCGTCGCCGGTCTGATCACCCTGGTGGTCCGGGAGTCGGCGGACCGGCCCAGCGGCCCGGCAGCCGGGCTGCAACTGCTCACGGCGTCGGTGCTGGGGGCGCCGCTGCTCGGGTTCGCGGTCTTCGCGGGCGCGGGCCCCTCACCGGGGCAGTCCATCGCGCTGGCGGCGATCGGGGCGCTGCTGCTGGGGCCGGGATTCGCTTGCTACTGGCTGGCGCTGCGGGATCTGAACGAGGTCACGGCGGGACTGGTGGGGTTGAACGAGGCGGTGGTGGCGACGCTGGCCGGTGCGGTGCTGGTGGGCGCCGATATCACCGGTGCGACCCTGCTGGCCGGAGCTCTCGTACTCGGGGCCGTGGGCCTGGAACTCGGTAACCCGGGTCGCTTTCGTGCGCCGTCTTGACGAATGCGGCGCAGGCCGCGAAATCCTTGTCTCCGGTGCCGGTTTCGACACCGCTGTTGACGTCCACCCCGTACGGGTGCACGGCGTCGATCGCCTCGTCGACGTTATCGGGAGTGAGGCCCCCGGCCAGGATCACCGGCCGGCCGATCCGCGCGAGATCACGGACGATCCGGGCGCTGAGCGACCAGTCGTGGGTGCGGCCGGTACCGCCGAGCCGGTCGGCGGTCCGTGAGTCCAGCAGGACCGCGTCGCAGTCCGCGGCGACGGCGCGGGCGGTCGCGAGGGAATCCGGGCCGGTGACATGGACCGCCCGGACGATCGTCCGGCCGTGGGCCGCGCGGTGTACCGCGCGCAGGGTGTCGGCATCCACCAGACCGTGTACCTGGATGATGTCGACCTCGATCCGGTCGGCGAGGTCGAGGATGGCGTGGGCGTCCTCGAGATGGGTGACCAGGACCCGGTCCACGAACGGGGGAGTGCTCGCCGACAGCTGCGCGGCTGCCTCCGCGGTCAGCACGTCCTCGCTGTAATGGGTTGTCCCGGAGATGAATCCGACGGCATCGGCGCCGGCATCCACCGCCGTGTCCAGGTCCGTCCGGGACCGGATACCGCAGATCTTCGCACGAACCGTCATTTGTCCATGGTACGCGCCGGGCTCAGCCGGCGGCGGACTCCGGGATACGCGGGGTATGTGATGCCGGTCCCGAGGGCACGCCCTTCTTCAGGCTGGCCGCGTAGACGTCCACGTACTCCTGGCCGGACATGCGCATCAGTTCGTACATGACCTCGTCGGTGACCGCGCGCTCGACGAAGCGGTTACCGCCCATCCCCTCGTACCGGGAGAAATCGATCGGTTTACCGAACTTCACCGTGACCTTGCGCCGCTTCCAGCGGAAGCCTCCGGGCGGGCTCACCTCGTCGGTGCCGATGACGGCGACCGGGATCACCGGGACCCCGGTTTCCAGCGCGAGCCGCGCCATACCGGTTTTGCCCTTGTAGAGACGGCCGTCGGGGGAGCGGGTGCCTTCGGGGTAGAGACCGACCAGCCGGCCCTCGTCGAGCAGTTTGCGCGCCGCGGTGAGCGCGTCCTCGGCGGCGGAGGCTCCGCTGCGGTCGATCGGGTACTGGCCGCTGGCGCTGAAGAAGAACTTCTGCAGCCGGCCCTTGAGCCCGGGGGTGGTGAAGTACTCCGCCTTGGCGAGGTAGCTGATGCGGCGGGGGCTGGACAGCGGGGCGAAGAGCCAATCCGCGATGGAGAGATGGTTTCCCGCCATGATGGCCGCGCCGTCGGCCGGGATATTCTCCACGCCCTCCACCTCGGGCCGGTTGTAGAGGTGAATGAAGGGACCCAGCAGCACGAACTTAAGCAGCCAGTAGAACATGACGTCCTTATCTCCGGGAACCGGGATGGAATGTTGTGGAATACCTCTCGGGGCCGACTCTACCGCTGGTTACAGATCACATCCAACCTGCCGCGGAATCTCACTCATACCTTCCCCGACACACTTCACCAGTGCGTTTCACCGATGTGAACGAATTACGACGGCTCGGATCGCGTCGCGCGGATACCTTTCGGCACGGTCGGTGGTGGCGTATCGGCCCTGGTCAGTGCCCCGCGATCAGCGCGGTCCGGGCCAATTCCGCGGCACCGACCATACCGGCCGCCTCGCCCAGCTGCGTGGTGCGGATCCGCGCCAGCGGGCGGTGTCCGTGACCGGTGACCGCCGCCGCGTACTCCTCGCGGGCCTCGTCCAGGAACAGTGGCGCCGAACTGCTCACCCCGCCCGCGATCACCACCAGGTCGGGGTCGAAGATATCGCCGACGAATGCCAGGCCCAGCCCGAGCCACCGGGCGAAATCGGCCATCACCCGGACCGCCAGCGGGTCGCCGTCGTGGGCGGCGTCGGCCACCCGCCGTCCGGTGAGGGCGCCCGGATCGGCCAGTACATCGCGCGCCAGCGTCGAGGGCGCCGCATCGGTGGCCAGCATCTCGATCGCGGTCTCGGCCAGCGCCGTTCCGCTGCAGTAGCGTTCCCAGCAGCCCTGTTTCCCGCAGCCGCAGTCGCGCCCTTGGGGGACCACCTGCAGGTGTCCGAGTTCCGGCGCCACTCCGTGCGTGCCCCGATACAGCTGCCCGTCGATCAGCAGGGCCGCGCCGATCCCGGTACCGATGGCCACCAGCACCACGTTGTGGCCGCCCGCCGCCGCCCCGAACCGGTATTCGGCCCACATGGCGGCGTTCGCGTCGTGTTCGAGCAGGACGGGCAGCCCCAGCCGCTCGGTCAGCCTTTTCGCCACCGGGGCGTCGCGCCAGGGCAGATGCGGGGCGAACCGCACGGTGCTGCGGTCCTGCGAGACGAACCCCGCGACGGCGAGCCCCACGGCGTCGAGGGTGTGCCGGCGGGCGAGTTCACGCACTGCCCGGTCCAGTGCCGATTCCAGGGCGGGGGCCGAATGCGGAGTGGGGCACTGCACCGTTTCGAGCACCGAACCCGTGTCGTCGACCACGGAGGCGCGGATATTGGTTCCGCCGATATCGATACCGACGGTCAGTGGGGCGCCCGATGCGGAGGCCGTCATTGTTTGATGTTCACGGGTATGCCGACGTAGCGCGATTTCCCGGACGCCGCCGCGCCCTCGGCGCCCGCCGCCCCTGCCGCGGCCTCGGTGCCGGTATCCGGCGACGGCTCCGTGCCGGGCCGGTGCCCGGTCGCCGCGGATCCGGGATGGTGGTGGTCGTGGGCCACCAGCGGGTCCACCGGTACGCCCGCCAGCGCCTCGCGCAGCACGGTGACGATCGCGGCGCCGTGGGTGGCGACCGCCGCCAGGACCTCGTGATGCTCACCGCGGATCAGCGCGGCCGCGGCGCAGACCGGACACCAGGTGCAGCTGGTCCATTCGGGCAGTTCCTCGGACGCGGCGGCGCGCAGCACCGGTTCCACCCGCTCGAGTACGGCCTCGGCGAGCAGGCGGAGTTCGTCGGCGAATTCGGCGATGCCGTCCGGCTGCCGATAGTGGGTTCCGGTCACTGCGGCCACTCCTGCGGGTCGGGGCGGAAACGGACAACGAGGTATCCGTCGTCGAGTTCGGCGGCACTGACGGTACAGCGCCGCAGCACCGGCGCCAGTCGTAGGCGGCGGCGGACCCCGTCGGCGCCGACGATCAGATCGTCGTCCACCCGGCCCAGCCGGAGGGTGCCGGGATCGGCGACCGGGAGATGGATGCGCAGCGCGTACACCGACTGCAGGCCGCTGCCCGACTCCAGCCGTACCGCGGGCCCGGCGGCGGCCGTCCCGCCGGCCTCCGCGCCGTCCGTGCCGGTCCCGTCACGGAGGGGATCGGCGTCGTAGGGAGCGGCGTCCGGTGTCGCGGCCACGCAGGACAGTGCCGCCAGGGGGCCGATTCCCACCGGTTCGGCGCCGGTGTGCCCGGCGACCAGCACCGGTACCTCCGGCATCGACCGGCGCAGGCCCTCGATGACGTCGAGCTGTTCGGCGTAGCGATGCAGATACCAGTGCACCGCCGGATGTTGCGGTTCCGGGCCCGGCGCCGGTACCGGGGGCAGCACCTTGTTCACCACCACCGCCTCGAGCCGCAACCCGAGCAGCGCGGTGGCCGACCGCACCCGCGCCGATTCGGCCACCGCGACCCGCTCGGGCAGGGCGATGAGGCGGGCGCCGGTGCGTTCCCGGTCGGCCAGCAGGTCCCGGACCTCGGTGACCGCCGCGACGATCCGCTGCGCCGTGGCCGCCAGTACCGCCCGGCGCAGATCGGTCCCGGCGGCGCTCATCATCCGCTGATGCGGCGGCCAGACCCGGTCCAGATAGCCGAGCACGGTCTCCGGCGCGGTGACGATGCGCAGCATATCGGCGGTGGGCGGGCAATCGAGCACGATCACATCCCACTCGTCGTCCGCGGCGTACTGCGCGATCTCCACCAGCATCAGCAGTTCCTGCACACCCGGCAGACCGGTCAGCTCGGCCGGATCCAGAGCGGCGAGATCGATCCCGTGATCGTGCCCCGTATCGGCGCGCAGAAGGTCGGCCACCGTGCGGAACCGGTCCTCGAGCAGGGCCAGCGAATCGAGCTCGATCACCTCGAGCCCCGGCACCACCCGGGTGATCCCGGGCACCGCGCCCGGGTCGTGCGCGAACCGGAACCCCAGCGCGTCGCCGAGCGAATGCGCCTGATCCAGCGAAGCCAGCAGGACCCGGCGACCGTCGCGGGCACACCGCATCGCGTGCGCGCAGGCCAGGGTCGTCTTGCCGACACCGCCCTTGCCGACGAACAGTTCGATGCGCGTGCGCGGTCGCGCGTCGCGGAAATCCGCGCGCCCCCCGCCGGTGCTGCCCGGCCCGGTCAGCCTTCGACCCGTTTCTTCAGTTCCTTGAGCGCGGTATCGGTGATCACCTTCTCCGCCTTGCGTTTGAACATGCCGATCATCGGAATGGTCAGGTCCACGGTCAGTTCATAGCGCACCTCGGTGCCGCCGTCCGGCTGCTCGACGAGTTCGTATCGCCCCTCCTGGGCCTTCTGCAACTCGCCGCTCACCAGAGTCCAGCTCACGGCCCGGTCGTCGGGCTGCCAGGTGTAGGACAGAACGTAGGTGTCCTTGACCACGCCGGCGTCCAGGACGAACCGGGCGGTGCGCGCGCGGCCGTCCGGCCCGGACTCCAGCACCTCCACGGACTTGGCCGCCGATACCCATTCCGGGTAGGACGCCAGATCGGCGATAACGGACATCACCTGCCGCGCGGGTGCCGCGATGACGATCGATCTCTGGGTCCGGTCGGCCATAGGTTCTCAGTGGTTCCTTTCGGCGGTGCGGTACGGAATACGTCAGGGCTCGCGCGGGTCGACCCCGGCCGGCCGGTCACCCTCGAGACGATCCTTGATCTCGAAGGACATGACCTTGCCCGCCACCCGGCGTGCCCGGTTGGCCGCGGCCAGCTTGCGCGGCGGCAGCGGTCGCGGTGGTTCGGCGTGCAGGAAGTAGTGCAGGATCACCCCGTCCAGCGACGGCTCCAGCCATACCTCCATGGTGCCCGACAGCGCCCCCCGCACCGACCAGCGAATCCCCTTGTCGCCACGGTCTTCCCGGACATCCAGTTCGAGATCCGGCCACCAGCCCCGCCACCGGCTCGGGGCGGCCAGCACCGCCGCCACCGCGTCGCCGGAGGCGGCGAGAAAAGTCTGGTCCGCGACCTGGATACTGCTCACCCGCGAAAGTTTATGGCGCAACCTCCCCCACGTCGCGTACCGGGTGCACTTGCCCGAAGTTCGCGCCCCCACCCGGGTCGCACCCGCCCGGACGTGAGAGCCCCCGGCCGACGCCCACCCCGTCCGCATGTGCCCGAAGCCGAGAGCCCCCAGCCGCCACCCACCCCGTCCGCATGTGCCCGAGGGTCCACACCCGCCAGGGTGGGGCCCGCCCGGTTCTGGAGCGACCAGAGGAAGGGAGCGCAGCGACCGCCCGCCGGGAGTGAAGAACCGGGACGTCAGGGCCCCACCCTCGAGCGGCGGAGCCGCTCCAAAATCACAGCCACTGCCGCAACCGCGTGCCCAGGGCGTCCCAGCGCCATTGGCGTTCGATCCAGGCCCGTCCGGCCGCTCCCATCGCGGCGGCCGCCTCGCGGTCGGCGAGGATATCGGCGACCGCTTCGGCGACGTGGTCGGCGCGGCGGCCGTCGACCACCCGGCCCGTTTCGCCGTCGAGGACGGTTTCCGGTGCGCCACCGGAGTTTCCGGCCACCACGGGAACCCCGGTCGCCGACGCTTCCAGATAGACGATCCCGAGACCTTCGACATCGAGTCCGGCGCCGCGGGTGCGGGCGGGCATGGCGAAGACATCGGCGATGGTGTGGTGGGCGGCGAGTTCGGCGGCGGGGACGCGTCCGGTGAACACGACGTCGTCGCCCAGGTCGAGGGCCTGGGCGAATCCGCGCAGGTGTTCTTCGTAGGGCCCGCTGCCCGCGATGACCAGGACCGCGCCGGGGATCCGTTCCCGGATCCGGCGCATGGCCATGAGCAGTACGTCCTGGCCTTTACGCGGGACGAGCCGGGACAGGCACAGCACGGTGGGGCGGTCGCCGAGGCCGTAGCGTTCGCGGAGTTCGGCGCGGGCGGCGGGGTCGGGGCGGAAGGTGTCGGGATCCACGCCGGGGGGCAGGTATTCGAGAGCGGCGTTGCGCCCGAACGCGGCGGCGAACCGGCCGCGGGTGTATTTGCTGACGTAGGTGACCACATCGGTGGTTTCGCCGATGACCCGCAGCGATTGCCGGGCCGCGGGCAGCATCGACCAGCCGACCTCGTGGCCGTGGGTACTGGCGACGATCCGTTCGGCCCCGGCCCGGCGCAGCAGCGGCGACAGCAGCGCCAGCGGTGCGGCGGCGCCGAACCAGACCGTTTCGCAGCCTTCGGCGCGCATGATCTTGCGGGCCCGCCGCGCGACCGCCGGGGTGGGCAGCATCAGGGTGGTGGGGTGGCGGACCACCTGGAACGGCTGGTTCGCGTCGAAGCGAGTATGGCTGTCACCCCGCCACCGGGGGGCGTAGACGACCAGGTCGTCCGGGGGAAGCTGCCCGGCCAGCGCCTGCAGATAGGACTGGATACCTCCCGGCCGGGGCGGGAAATCATTGGTAACCAGCAGAGTTCGAGCCATGCGATCCACAGTATTGGCGCGGCGCCGGGGCCGGCGCTCCGGGGCTCAGTACCGGCGGGCCGAGTGGTACGGGGTGGAGTCCATGGGGGCCACGGCCACCGGCACTCCGAAGGTGGACGCGTGCAGCATGAGGCCGTTACCGGCGTAGATGCCGACGTGGGAGATGTCGTCGTAGAAGAAGACCACGTCGCCGGGTTGCAGTTCGGACCGGTCGACCGGGGTGCCGTAGGCGGCCTGCGCCGAGCTGGTGCGCGGGACCTCCTTGCCGACCTGTGCGAACGCCCACTGCACCAGACCCGAGCAGTCGAACTGGTCGGGGCCGGTGGCGCCCCAGACATACGGGTCGCCGACGCGGGTGAGTCCGGCGGCGAGGGCGCTGGTCCCGCTGCCGGGTACGAGATCGCGCAGCAGGGTGTCGCGGTCGAATCCGGGTGGGAACGGGGATCCGGCGAGGGCGTTGCGGTCGGCGGTGGACAGGGCGCCCCAGGCTTCGATGACCCGGGCCACCGCGTTCTGCAGATCGGTTTGTTTGCGCTGCACATCGCCGCGGACGGCGTTGGCCTGGTCGGTGGCGGCGCGGGCGGTATCGGCGGCGGCGCGGGCCGCCGATTGCGCGTCGGTGGCGGCGTCGGTGGCGCGTTTGTACTGCTCGAGCTGATCGGCGGTCTGCGCGGTCACCACGTCCAGGGTCGACATCTGGTCCAGCAGTTGCTGCGGGGAGTCGCTGACCAGGACCGAGAACAGGCGGTTGGTCCGGGCGCCCTGGTAGGCGGCGATGGCGGTGCGGTCGATCATCGGCCGGTACTTCGCGACTTCGTTGCGCGCCGCGTCGACCGCCGCGGTGGCATCGGCGACCTTGGCGTCGGCATCACGCTGAACGGCGAGTTTCGCGTCGAGATCGGCCTGGGTGGTGAGCGCCTGCTGGTTGAGCTGTTCGGCCTGCCGGGACAGGTCGATCATCTGCTGGACCGCTTCGCCCGCCGAGGTGGGCATGGGGGCGGGGTCGGCTCCGGCGGGGCCGCCGCCGTACAGGGCGGCCGCGAGGAGTCCGGCGGCGAGGACGGTCCGGCCGGGCCGTCGGTCCCGTCGAGGGTTCCGAGGACTCCGCTGATCTGTTGCCACGGCCTGCCGTGCCCCGCTCTCGTAGTGACGCCTTGTGCGATCAAGCCGGTGAAGGTCTCGATTAGATTACGGAACGCCCCGTGGGGTGTCCAGTACGGCGCGGACGGTGGCGTCCGCCCGCGCGTACGACCTTCCCACGGGGCGTGCCGGTCAGTAGCGGACGGCCCCCGCGACCGGCATCGACGAGATCGGCGCCACCCGGACGGGGGTGCCGGAGGTGGAGGCGTGCACGACGTTGCCGTCGCCGGCGTACAGGCCGGAATGGCCGCCGCCGTAGAAGGACACCACATCGCCGGGCTGCAGATCGTTCATCGAGACGGCCGCGCCCTGGGAGAGCTGGGCATCGCTGGTGCGGGGTAGCTCCCGCCCGGCCTGTCTGTACGACCACTGCACCAGGCCGGAGCAGTCGAAGGCGTCCGGTCCGGCGGCGCCGTAGACGTAGGGCGATCCGACCTTCGACAGCGCCGCGTCGAGCGCGAGTTCGCCGGCGGTCTTGGTGGGGGTGACGAACGGGGGCGCGACGCCCGCGGCGGCGGGCGCGTCGACGCCGGGAATGCCGGCGGGGATCTGGATCTCGTTGGGGATCTCGAAGGTTCCCACGCCGTGGATGGTCACCGGCTGGGCGGCGGCCGGGGCGGCGGGGAGCAGGAACGCGCCCAGGGTGGCAGCGCCGACGGCTCCGGTTGCGGCAACGCGCCGCGCCTGTCGCGAGACGGTGGTGAACGCCATGATGCGGTCCTTTCGATCTCCCCGCCCGGACACACCGGCTCTGGTGTACCGAACTCTGCGAGGTCTCGAAAAGATTACGAACAGATCACGGTGTTTTGTAAAGCCTCAGACCCCGGGGAAAGTCCTCGAGCCAGCTTCCGGCGAGCAAATTGTGCGAGAGAAATCACAGCCCGGTCCGGGATTGCGCCCCGGTTACGACCGGGTGAGCCGGGGTGTCGTCATCGGGTGTTCCGTCCGGTGTCCGGCGTGGGTTCGATCTTGATTTCCGCAGCTCGAGCGGGAGCGTGTCCGTCGTCGGACAGTGGCGCGGGTGGGTCCGGCCGAATCGTTTGCCTCCGGTCGGTTCCGCGGTTTTGGGCCTTTCGACCATTTTCCCGATATTCGGGCAATTACATAGCTAATACACATCGTGTGTGAACTGGCGCACAGAAGGGTGGTAAGCGAGGGTGCGGCTGGGAACACGGACAGGTTCGGCCCCTTCGGACAACGATCCGGTCACGCGAAGTTGTCGGACCCGACCCGTACTCTGCCCGCCGTGTCCGAAGCCCAGCCGCTGCCCGCCCGGCAGCTGGCGTTCGACCAGCTCGACACCCCCCTCTACGACACGACCTTCGTGGTCGTCGACCTGGAGACCACCGGAACCAGCCCCGGCGCGGACGCCATCACCGAGATCGGGGCCGTGAAGGTTCGCGGCGGTGAGGTACTCGGCGAATTCGCGACCCTCGTCGACCCCGGCCGCGCCATCCCGCCCGCGGTCGTGCAGATCACCGGGATCACCACCGCGATGGTGCGCGCCGCGCCGCCCATCGAGGCCGTCCTGCCCGGATTCCTGGAATTCGCCTCCGGCGCGGTACTGGTCGCGCACAACGCGCGATTCGATATCGCGTTCCTGAAAGCCGCGGCCGTGCACTGTGACACCACCTGGCCGCGCGCCCAGGTGGTGTGCACCGTGCGGCTGGCCCGCCGGGTCCTCGCCAAGGACGAGGCACCGTCGGTGCGGCTCGGCGTCCTGGCCCGGCTCCTCGGCGCGAGCACCACCCCCACCCACCGGGCTCTCGACGACGCCCGGGCGACCGTGGACGTTCTGCACGCGCTCATCGGCCGGGTCGGCAACCAGGGCGTGCACAGCCTCACCGAACTGATCGACTATCTACCGGAGGTGACCGCCGGTCAGCGGGCCAAACGCGCGCTCGCCGTGGATCTGCCGGCCGCCCCCGGGGTGTACCTGTTCCGGGGCCCCTCCGATGAAGTCCTCTATATAGGGACGGCGGTGAATCTGCGCCGGCGGGTCCGCGGCTATTTCACCGGTTCGGAGACCCGCGGCCGGATCCGCGAGATGGTGCGGCTGGCCACCCGGGTCGACCATGTGGTGTGCGCGCACGGTCTCGAGGCCGGGGTGCGCGAACTGCGCCTGCTCGGCGCCCACGCCCCGCCGTACAACCGGCGCTCGAAATTCCCGAAACGGGTCTGGTGGATAGCGCTCACCGCGGAGGCGTTCCCCCGCCTGACCCTGGTCCGCGACCCGGCCGGCGCGGCGGTGGGCCCCTTCCACGCCCGCGCCGCGGCCGCCGAAATCGCCGCCACCCTGGCCGAGTACTGCGGACTGCGCACCTGCACGACCCGGCTGGCGCGGTCGGCCCTGCACACCTGCGTGCCCGAGGCCGTGGGCGGATGTCCGGCCGCGGCCGCGGAGCCCCGGACGGCCGCCGCCTACGCCGCCGCCCCGGCGCGGGCCCGCGCCCTGTTCACCGGAGCCGACGACGCCCCGATCCGAATGATGCTCGGCCGCGTCGAGCACTACGCCGCTGCCGAGCAATACGAGGCCGCGGCCCGGCTGCGCGACCGTACCGCCGCCGCTATCCGCGCCCTGCGCCGTACCCAGCGGCTCGCCGCGCTGGCCCGGATTTCCGAACTGATCGCCGCGCACCCCGACGGCGCGGGCGGCTGGGAGTTCTCGGTGATCCGCTACGGCCGGCTCGCGGGCGCGGGAACCGCCGGCCGCCGGGTCCCGCCGATGCCGGTGGTGGAGCAGATCGTCGCCGCGGCGCAGACCGTGCGCCCCACGGGTCCGGAGGTGATCGAGACGGCGGCGGGGACCCTCGGGGACGAGTCGCCACCGGACCCGTCGTGGGCGGTGGCGCCACCGCTGCGGGGCGCGCCACCGGAGGAGACCGGGGTCATCCTGCGTTGGCTCGAACGCCCGGGCGTCCGGATCGTGCGCACGGCCGAGGGGTACGCGGAACCGGTGGGTGGCGCCGGGCGCTGGACCGGCTGGGCCGACGCGGCGGACGCGGCCGCGGGGGCCGCCCGCGAAGCCACCACCTACGACGAATTACGCGGCTGACCCGGCGCGCGTGCCGCCCGGCGGCGCTGCCGCGCCCGGGACGGCCCCGCGGTGCCTAGGCTGTCCCCATGATTACCGCGATCGTGCTGATCCAGGCCGACAACGGCCGCATACCGGAAACCGCGCAGGCGGTCGCCGATACCGAGGGCGTCGCCGAGGTGTACTCGTGCGCCGGGGACGTCGATCTGATCGCGCTGGTCCGGGTGCGTGACCACGAACAGGTCGCCGAAGTGGTCACCGCGCGGATCGACAAGGTGGCCGGCGTCCAGCGCACGGTCACCCATATCGCGTTCAAATCCTATTCACGTGCCGATGTCGAGGCCGGGTTCTCGATCGGGGAGTGAACCGGGCGGCGACCGGCCCCGTGTGGGCTCAGTCGTCGCCGAGGGTCCGGGTGAGCGCGGCCCAGCGGTCGAGCAGGGCCGCCGCCGCGCCGCTGTCGACGGCGGTGGCCGCGCGTTCGATCCCGGCGGCGAGGTGATCGTCGAGGTCGCCGGCGAGCTCCGCGCCGCGTGACAGGTCGTAGGCGGTGATCGCGGCCGCCGAATTCAGCAGTACGGCATCACGCACCGCACCGGGGTTTCCGGCGAACACATCCCGCGCGACCCCCGCGTTCACCTGGGCGTCCCCGCCGCGCAGGGCGTCCAGGTCCACCCGGGGGATACCGAGACGTACCGGGTCGATCACCGTCCGGTGGACCGTGCCGCCCGACACCACGTAGGCGTCGGTGACATCGGAGGTGGTGATCTCGTCCAGGCCGTCACGTCCCCGGACCACCAGGGCGCCCGCGCCGCGGCCGGCGAACACCCCGGCGATGGTCTCGAGCAGATCGTCGAACGCGCATCCGACCAGACCGGCCCGCGGCTGCGCCGGATTGGTGAGCGGGCCGAGCACGTTGAACACGGTCGGGATCCCGATCTCCTTACGCGCCGGACCGGCGAACCGCAGCCCGGAATGGAACAGCGAGGCGAAACAGAACCCGATACCCACCTCGCGGACGCAGCGGGCCACCGATTCCGGGCCCAGCGCCAGTTTCACCCCGAGGGCCTCGAGCACATCCGCGCCGCCGCTCTTGGAGGAGGCGGCCCGGTTACCGTGCTTGACCACCGGCACCCCGGCGGCGGCCACCACGATCGAGGACATGGTGGAGATATTGACCGAACCGGACCGGTCCCCGCCGGTGCCCACGATGTCCACGGCGTCGCCGTCGATCTTCACCAGGCGGGCGTGCCCGAGCATGCCGCGCGCCATCCCGGACAGTTCGGCCGGTGTCGGGCCCTTGATCTTCATGGCCACCCCGAACGCGGCGATCTGCGCCGAGGTCGAGTTGTCGGTGAAGATCTCGTCGATCACCCAGGTCGTATCGTCCGCGGTGAGGTCCTGTCCGTCGGCGAGGGCCCCCAGCATCAGGGGCCAGCTGCGCACGCTCATCTCAATCTCCTCGTCGCACCGATTCACGGGGTGACCGAAACGGTCACGCACACCCTAAACCGCGAAGTGGGGCGAAGCTCATCCGCAGACCGGGTGCGTCCGCGGGTTCGCGCGGCCGGTGTCGCGTGGGGGTGTATCCGGGCTCTTGGCCTGCGAATGCGGACGCCGGAGCGAAGGCGGAGGATCGCAACACGCCGAACCGGTTCGAGAGGTCCACGGAGCCGGTGAATCCCGACACAAATGATCGAGTTGGGAACCCGACTTCGACTGTCGTACTACGAAGAGTCATACTTACCCCGTGACGACCGCAGTAGGTACCTCAGGATCGGCCATAACCCAGCGTGTGCATTCGCTGAACCGGCCCAACATGGTCAGCGTCGGTACCATCATCTGGCTGTCCAGCGAGCTGATGTTCTTCGCCGGCCTCTTCGCGATGTACTTCGTCGCGCGTAGCCAGGCGCCGGAGTGGCCGATGCCGCCGACCGAGCTGAACCTCACGCTCGCGATCCCGGTCACCGCCGTGCTGATCGCCTCGTCGTTCACCTGCCAGATGGGTGTGTTCGCGGCGGAGCGCGGTGACGTGTTCGGGCTGCGCCGCTGGTACCTGCTCACCTTCTTCATGGGCGCGTTCTTCGTGGCGGGCCAGGGCTATGAGTACATCCACCTGGTGGATCACGGAACCTCTATCGCCGGCAGCTCCTACGGATCGGTGTTCTACATCACCACCGGTTTCCACGGCCTGCACGTCATCGGCGGTCTGATCGCGTTCCTGTTCCTGCTCGCCCGCACCACGATGAGCAAGTTCACGCCCGCGCAGGCCACTGCCGCGATCGTCGTCTCGTACTACTGGCACTTCGTCGACATCGTCTGGATCGGGCTGTTCGCCGTGATCTATTTCGTCCAGTGACACCAGCTCACCAGCCCGGTTCCGTCTACTCCAAAGGGACACAGATGAGTTCATCGCCCCCGACAGCGCCAGCGCCCGCCAGCGGTGGGCACGGCGAGGCCAGCAAACAGCGCAGGCAGCGCCGCGTCCGCCGACGGATCGCGGGCGGGCTCGCGCTGCTGGTGGGTCTCGTCGGAGCCGGATTCCTCGCCTCGGCGCTCACTCCCGAACCGCAGGTCGCCACGGCGAACGAGGATTCGGTGGCGCTGATCCGCGAAGGCCAGCAGCTGTACGAGACCTCCTGCATCACCTGTCACGGCGCGAACCTGCAGGGCGTGCCCGACCGTGGTCCCAGCCTCATCGGCGTCGGCGAAGCGGCCGTGTACTTCCAGGTGTCCTCCGGGCGTATGCCGATGACCCGCAACGAAGCGCAGGCCGAACGTAAGCCCGCGAAGTTCGACGCCCACCAGACCGACGCCCTCGGCGCCTATGTCGCCGCGAACGGCGGCGGCCCGACCGTGATCCGCGACGCCAACGGCGAAATCGCCCAGGACTCGCTGCGCGGCGGCGATATCGGCCGCGGTAGCGAGCTGTTCCGGATGAACTGCGCGTCCTGCCACAACTTCACCGGCCGGGGCGGCGCGCTGTCCTCCGGTAAGTTCGCCCCGCCGCTGGATCCGGCGTCCGAACAGCAGATCTACGCCGCGATGATCACCGGCCCGCAGAACATGCCGAAATTCTCCGACCGGCAGCTCACGCCGGAGGAGAAGCGCGACATCATCGCCTACGTCAAGGACTCGGCCGAGGCCAAGACCCCCGGCGGCTGGGGCCTGGGCGGCTTCGGGCCCGCCACCGAAGGCCTCGCCATCTGGGCGATCGGCATCGTGGCGGTCGTGGGTGCGGCGATCTGGATCGGATCCCGGACATGACCGGGTCGATGCCCGGAGGCGGCAGCGTGCGTAACCACGGAGGGCGTCCGGTCATGTCCCATGGGAAGGGCCCTAGTCATGAGTGAAGAACAGGAGCGAAACGAGATGGGTCGCCTGGACAAAGATTCCGCGGCCGCGACCCCGGCGGAACCGACCGAGGCCGAACTGGACGCGATGTCGCGTGAGGAGCTCGTCGAGCTCGGTACCGCGCGCGACGGTGTCGAGGTCGTCTACCGGCGCGAACGCTGGCCGGTGCCGGGAACGCGCGCGGAGAAGCGCGCCGAACGGCAGGTCGCGATGTGGTTCGCGATCTCGGGCCTGGCCGCGGCCGCGCTGGTGGGTGTGTTCCTGTTCTGGCCCTGGGAGTACAAGGGCAAAGAGGACAGCGGGCACGGCCTGTACTCGCTCACCACCCCGCTCTACGGCCTCACCTTCGGTATCTCGATTCTGGCCATCGGCATCGCGGTGGTGCTGATCCGCAAGAAGTTCATCCCCGCCGAACTGTCGGTCCAGGATCGCCACGACGGTAAGTCCGCCGAGGTGGAGCGGCGCACCCTGCACGCCGAACTGACCGACGCTCTCGACACCTCGACCCTCGGCCGCCGCAAGCTCATCACCCGCACCGCGGGCGCCGGCGTCGGTGTGCTCGGTATCGGCGCCCTGCTGGTGTTCGTCGGCGGCATGGTGAAGAACCCGTGGGCCAAGGGCGACAAATCGCCGCTGTGGGTATCGGGCTGGACCCCGGACTACCCGGGCGAGACCATCTACATCCGCCGCGACACCGGCCGCCCGCAGGACATCGTGCTGGTGCGCCCGGAGGATCTGGACGCCGGCGCCATGGAGACCGTCTTCCCGTGGAAGGAATCCTGGCGCGGTGACGAGCACGCGACCCTGCAGTCGCTGCGCGGTATCCGCAACGCCGTGATGATGATCCGCCTGCGTCCCGAGGACGCGAAGAACGCGATCAAGCGCAAGGGCCAGGAGAGCTTCAACTTCGGCGACTATTTCGCCTACTCGAAGATCTGCACCCACCTCGGCTGCCCGACCTCGCTGTTCGAACAGCAGACCAACCGGATCCTGTGCCCGTGCCATCAGTCGCAGTTCTCCGCGACCGAATGGGGTAAGCCGATCTTCGGTCCCGCCGCCCGGGCGCTGCCGCAGTTGCCGATCACCGTAAACTCAGAGGGGTACCTGGTCGCCAACGGTGACTTCATCGAACCCCTCGGCCCGGCCTTCTGGGAGCGTCGATCATGAGTGCTGGAACGGGCGTAGGCCGCAAGCTCGCGGCGCAAGCCAACGAAATGGACGAGCGCTACCGCGCCGCCGCCTTCGTGAAACGATCGATCAACAAGGTGTTCCCCACCCATTGGTCGTTCCTGCTGGGTGAGATCGCGCTGTACGCGTTCATCATCCTGCTGCTGTCGGGTGTGTACCTGACGCTGTACTTCGACCCGTCGATGGCGCACGTCACCTACGACGGCGCCTATCAGCCGCTGCGCGGCGTCGGTATGTCGCGGGCCTACGAGACCGCCCTGAACATCTCCTTCGAGGTGCGCGGCGGCTTGTTCGTCCGGCAGGTGCACCACTGGGCGGCGCTGCTGTTCGCGGCCTCGATCATCGTTCACCTGTTCCGCATCTTCTTCACCGGCGCGTTCCGCAAGCCGCGTGAGGCGAACTGGGTGATCGGCTCGCTGCTGCTGATCCTGGCCATGTTCGAGGGCTTCTTCGGCTACTCGCTGCCCGACGACCTGCTGTCGGGCACCGGCCTGCGGGCGGCGTTCTCCGGTATCACCATCGGCGTCCCGGTGGTCGGCACCTGGCTGCACTGGCTGATGTTCGGCGGGGACTTCCCCGGTGAGATCATCGTCCCGCGCCTCTATATCGCCCACGTACTGTTGCTGCCGGGCATCATGCTGGCCCTGATCGCCGCGCACGTCGCGATCGTCTGGTACCAGAAGCACACCCAGTTCCCCGGCCCGGGCCGTACCGAGAACAACGTCGTCGGTTCCCGGATCGTGCCGGTGTTCGCCGCCGACCAGGGCGCGTTCTTCGCCTTCACCCTCGGTTTCGTGGCGATCATGGGCGGCGTCCTGCAGATCAACCCGATCTGGAACCTGGGCCCGTACAACCCGTCGCAGGTCTCCGCCGGTTCGCAGCCCGACTTCTACATGATGTGGACCGACGGTATGGCGCGCCTGATGCCGCCGTGGGAGCTGTACCTGGGTCGCTACACCATCCCCGCCGCCTTCTGGGTAGCGCTGATCATGGGCCTGGTGTTCGCGGTCCTGGTCATGTACCCGTGGATCGAGAAGAAGCTGACCGGCGACACCGCGCGGCACAACCTGCTGCAGCGGCCGCGCGACGTCCCGGTCCGCACCGCGATCGGCGCCATGGCCATCGCGTTCTACGTGGTGCTCACGCTGTCCTGCGTCAACGACATCATCGCGCTGAAGTTCGATATCTCGCTGAACGCGACCACCTGGATCGGCCGTATCGGCCTGCTGGTGGCGCCGCCGGTGGCGTACTTCCTCGCCTACCGGTTCTGCATCGGCCTGCAGCGCAGCGACCGGGCGGTACTGGAGCACGGTATCGAGACCGGCGTCATCAAGCGCCTGCCGCACGGTGAGTACATCGAGGTGCATCAGCCGCTGGGCCCGGTCGACGACCACGGCCACCCGCTGCCCCTGGAATACCAGGGCGCGGTCGTGCCCAAGAAGATGAACCAGCTCGGTTCCGCGGGTCAGCCCGGCACCGGCAGCTTCCTGCGGGCCGATCCTCGCGAAGAGAGCGATCACCATTTCGCGAACGAACTCGAGGAAGAGCACAAGCAGCTCGCGGTGCTCAAACGAGTGCAGGACGAAGCCGGCTCGAACGGCAACGGTCAGCACGGTCACTGACCGCGGCGCGAACGCGAAAGGCCCCCTGGAATCCAGGGGGCCTTTTCGTATGGAGGGACGTCAGCCCGTTCAGCTCGCGCGCCGCCGCCGCGCCGACTCGATGGCCTCGAACTTCGCCAGATTGTGCCGGGCATCGGCGAGCGCGTCGTGGGCGTCACGCGGTGGCGGCGGCAGCTCCGGCCGCCCATGGGCCTCCCAATGCTGGCGCAGCTCGTTGGTGTAGCGCGGCAAGGCCGCCGGCAGATCCACCATCGACCCCCACAGCTGGCAGAGCACCACATGGTCGTACGCCGCCACCCAGGCCCACATCTCCGGTTGCACCGTGGACCGGGGCACCAGGAACCGGTACAGGTCATCACGGATCTGGGCGCGGGTCCTCCACAGCGGTGAGGTCCGCGGCGGAAGCTTCGGCAGCACGTTCTTGTTCACCCACGGTCCCGCCAGCCCCGCGTCGAACTCGGAGGAGACGGCATAGAACTCCCGCCCGTCCTCGCAGACGACCCCGATCGAAACAAGATCGATAACACGGCCGTCCTCGATGAACTCCGAATCGTAGAAATATCTCAAGTAGCAGGCTTCCTAGGCAGCGGACAGACAAGCTGAGCCTAGCTCGATTTTTGGAGCTGTAATTTTGGAGCAGCTCCGCTGCTCGAGGTTCGGCCCTCTTTTGCGTCTGCTGTCGGCCCTCGAGACTCGTGGCTTCGCCACATGCGCTTCGAGGGCCGACAGCAGACGCGGGCCGAACCTTTTCACAAACCGGCAGGCCCAGGGCAGCGACCCATGGTCCGGGACAGTGACAGCTCAGCAAGTCACGAGGATGTGACGATCTGGGGGCGTGGATTCTCGAGCGCGTTCTCCACATCTGCCTCGGGGGTCACCTCCGCTGGGCGGGGCCCGCCCCGGTTCTGGAGCGACCAGAGGGAGGGAGCGCAGCGACCGACCGGCGGGAGTGAAGAACCGGGGTTAATAGGGCCCCGCCTCGAGGCGCGGAGCGCCTCTAAAATTCCAGTATCCTGAACTGGTGAATTGGACCGTCGACGTTCCTATCGACCGTTTGCCCGAGCTGCCGCCGCTGCCCGCCGAGCTGCGTAAACGTCTCGACGACGCGTTGTCGCGGCCGGCGCTGCAGCAGCCGTCGTGGGATGCGGGGCAGGCGGCGGATATGCGCACGGTGCTGGAGAGCGTGCCGCCGATCTGCCTGCCGGCCGAGGTGGACGAGCTGCGGGAGCGGCTCGCCGAGGTGGCGCGTGGGGAAGCGTTCCTCATGCAGGGCGGGGATTGCGCGGAGACTTTCGCGGACAACACCGAGCCGCATATCCGCGGCAATATCCGGACCCTGCTGCAGATGGCGGTGGTACTCACCTACGGGGCGAGCCTGCCGGTGGTGAAGGTGGCGCGGATCGCCGGGCAGTACGCCAAACCGCGTTCTTCCGACACCGACGCGCTCGGGTTGCGGTCCTATCGCGGGGATATGGTGAATTCGCTGGTCGCGGACGCGGCGGTGCGGGAGCACGATCCGTCCCGGCTGGTGCGGGCCTACGCCAACGCGAGCGCGGCCATGAACCTGGTCCGGGCCCTCACCAACGCGGGTATGGCGGATCTGCACCGGGTGCACGACTGGAACCGTGATTTCGTGGCGCAGTCCCCGGCCGGCGCGCGGTACGAGGCGCTGGCCGAGGAGATCGACCGGGGCCTGCGGTTCATGACCGCGTGCCGGGTCAACGATCCCAGCCTGCAGTCCGCCCGTATCTACGCCTCGCACGAGGCGCTGGTGCTGGATTACGAACGGGCCATGCTGCGTCTGGCCGAGAACTCCGCCGGGGCCCCGGCGCTGTACAACCTGAGCGCGCATTTCCTGTGGATCGGGGAACGGACCCGCCAGCTCGACGGCGCGCATATCGCGTTCGCCGAACTGCTGGCCAACCCCATCGGCCTCAAGATCGGCCCGACCACCACTCCCGATCAGGCGGTGGAGTACGTGGAACGGCTCGACCCCACCAACGAACCCGGCCGGCTGACACTGGTCTCACGGATGGGCAATACGAAGGTCCGCGAGGTGCTGCCGCCGATCGTGGAGAAGGTGCAGGCCACCGGCCATCAGGTCATCTGGCAGTGCGATCCCATGCACGGCAACACCCACGAATCGTCCACCGGGTTCAAAACCCGCCACTTCGACCGCATCGTCGACGAAGTGCAGGGCTTCTTCGAGGTGCACCACGCGCTGGGGACGCATCCGGGCGGGTTGCATATCGAGCTGACGGGCGAGGATGTCACCGAGTGCCTGGGAGGGGCGCAGGACATCTCCGACCTGGACCTCTCGGGCCGGTACGAAACCGCGTGCGACCCGCGCCTGAACACCCAGCAGTCCCTGGAACTGTCCTTCCTGGTCGCCGAGATGCTGCGGTAATTTTGGAGCAGCTCCGCTGCTCGAGGTTCGGCCCTTCTGAGCGTCGGCTGTCAGCGCTCGAGACTCGTGGCTTCGCCACATGCGCTTCGAGCGCTGACAGCCGACGCGGGCCGAACCCTTTCAGGTCGGGGCGCTCTCGCTGAACTGGGCACCGCGTGGGGTGGCCTTCCTGTGGGGTCGTCCGATCGGGAGTTGGTAGGTTCGGGCGTCGGCCTACTCCGGTCCACCGATAGCCCCTGGCCGCGAATCCGCTTCTCCTCCGAGCGCCGAGTTCAGCGAGGCCCTCCGAGGGTTGCGGGCCGTCCCGTGTTTCCGGCCTCGAAGCGCATGGGGCGCAGCCGCGAGTCTCGAGGCCGGAAACACGGGACACAAGGGGCCCGCAACCCCGTGGCGCCGGAGGCGCCACCAAAATTACGGCAGGGCTACCAGGGTGACCGAGGCTCCTGATTCGACGTTGGCGTTGGCGGCGGGGTTCTGGGATACCACTACCGACGAGTCCAGGGGGGCCAGCTGGCGGACCTGGACCTGTAGTCCGAGTTCCTGCAGGGTTCTGCGGGCTTCGGCGACCGATTTGCCGACCACCGAGGGCATGGTGACGGCTTCGCAGACGATGAGGGTGACCGCGGAGCCGGCGTCGACGGTGATACCGACGGCGGGGTCGGTGCCGATGACGCGTCCGGCTTCGACCAGTTCGTCGTAGGCGGGGCGTTCGCCGGCGACGGTGAGGCCGAGGTCCTCGAGTTTCTTGCGGGCCTGGTCGGGGGTGTCGGCGCGGAGGTCGGGCAACTGCACCGGTTTGGAGCCGTTGCTCTTCCAGACCTGGACGTGGGCGCCCGCGGGCAGGACCGTGCCGGGGCCGGGGTCGACCTTGGCGACGGTGCCTTCGGGGGCGGTGCTGGCGATCTCGCCGCCGTTCACGGGTTGCAGGCCCTGGTCGCGGATGAGCTGCTGGACCTCGTCCCAGTCGTCGCCGGGCGCGATGGCGGGGACCTGGGGTTTTCCGCTGGAGACCAGGATGTCGACGGCGGAGCCCTTGGTTTCGCGGGCGCCGGGGCCCGGATCGGAGCCCACGACGCCGCCCACGGGGACGGTATCGGAGGCCTTGTCGCGGGTGCCGGTGTCGAATCCGGCGTCCTGGAGTTCGGCGGTGGCCTGTTCGAGGGTCATTCCGGCGACCGAGGGCACGGTGGTGTAGCGGCCCATGCCCATCCACCAGCCGCCGATGCCGACGACGAGGGTCAGTGCCACCACGACGGCGGCCCAGATCATGCCGTTGCGACGGCCGGTGGCCCGGGTCTCCTGGTAGGAGCTGTAGTGCGTCGGATGCTGCTGCGGGGGGATGTAGGCGGGCGGCGGGGGCTCGTTGCGCGGGTGGGCAGTGGTGACCATCCGGGTGGCGTGCGCGGCGGGTGTGGCCGCGGGTTCGGGTGCGGGGTGGGTGACCGGATGCCGGGAGCTGGTGTGCTCGGCCGACTCCTGCGGCGCCGGTACCCGGTAGGGCGGCAGATTCAGGCGGTCGGCGATGGCGCGGAGTTCGGCCACCATCTCGGTGGCGTCGGCGAAGCGGTGCGCGGGTTCGCGGGCGGTGGCGCGTGCCACCAGCCGGTCGAACTCGGGTGGCACCCCGGCGATGAGATCGCTGGGGGCGGGTACGTCGTTCTCGACCCGCTGGTAGGCCACCGACAGCGAATTGTCGCCGGTGAACGGCACCCGGCCGGTGAGCAGTTCGAAGATCAGGATCCCGAAGGCGTACACATCGCTGCGGGCGTCGGCGCTACCGGAGGTCACCTGCTCGGGTGAGAGGTAGGCGGCGGTGCCCAGGATGACGCTGGCGGAGGTGGTGTTGGCGGCGGCGACGGCGCGGACCAGGCCGAAGTCGGCGATCTTCACCTCACCGGCGTCGGAGATCAGGACGTTCTCGGGTTTCACGTCGCGGTGCACCAGTCCGGCGGCATGCGCGACGCCGATCGCCTCGAGGACCGGCTCGGCGACCGCGCGCACCGCGTGCGGCGGCATCGGGCCGCGTTCGCGCAGCAGTTCGCGCAGGGTGCCGCCCTGGACTAGCTCCATCACCAGGAACGGGTACTCACCGTCCACACCCTGGTCGTACACCTCGACCAGCGACCGGTGCTTGAGACCGGCGACGGCGCGGGCCTCGAATTCGAACCGGGTCAGGAATTGCGGATCCCCGGCGAACTTGGGGTCCATCACCTTGATGGCGACCTGGCGTCCCAGCCGGGAATCCAGGCCACGGAACACCATCGACATCCCACCCCGGGCGATCGGCGCGTCGATCCGGTAGCGCCTGTCCAGAACGGCGCCGATCAATTGTCCTCCGGCTGTCACGAACCCTCTCCACCTTCGTACCGTGTCCGACACGGTGCCGCCCCGCGCGGCCCCACCGATGGTATCGGCCGAACCGGTGCGGGTGTCTCACCGCGGGCGGACCGACAAGGTCTACCGTTGTCTTCCGTGAGCGCCTTTCCTTGCAGTGCCGACGTCCTGCCCGCCTCGGTACCACTGCTCTCGCTGCCCGATGTGGCGAAGAATCTGGGTGTCGTCGTCACCCGGGTCCATCAGATGTTGCGCGATAACCAGCTGCTCGCGCTGCGCCGCGACGGCGTGGTGGGTATCCCGGAGATCTTCTTCGACGATACGGGCGCGGTGGTGAAGATGCTGCCCGGTCTGATCACGGTGATGCGGGACGCCAAGTACACCGACGAGGAGATCATGGAGTGGATCTTCACCGACGACGAATCCCTGCCCGGTAAACCGGTGGAGGCGCTGCACGGCCCGCTCGCCCGGGAAGTGGTGCGCCGCGCCGCCGCGGAACCGTTCTGAATGGTTGGAGCAGCTCCGCTGCTCGAGGTTCGGCCCTCTTTTGCGTCTGCTGTCGGCCCTCGAGACTCGTGGCTTCGCCACATGCGCTTCGAGGGCCGACAGCAGACGCGGGCCGAACCCTTTTCGGGTCTCGTGGGACTCGGCATCGAGGGGGCGGTCATGCCGGGCACCGGGGGTGTGCGCATGCTGTGGATGGGGTCGGCGGGGCGGCTGTGGTGTTCGCGGAGGTGCTAGCCGGTGATGATCGCACCGGCGGCCAATCGCAGCCGCCGGTGGTTCGGGACGACCGCGCGCGCCGCGAAGACGGCGTAGTCGTCCTCCTCGATGCGGTCGAGAATGGCGCTGTAGAGACTCGTGGCGGCCCGGATCGCGGGGCGCACGCGGGGGGCGAGCAGGTCGACACCCGGTGCGGCGGTGCGGTAGAGATCCCGGTTCAGCGCCACCAGATGCGCGAGTGCCCGGCGGAGCGGCGGTTCGGTGTACCCGGTGGCGCGGCAGTGCCGTAGGAGACCTTCGTCGACTCCGAACGCGGCGAGTGCGTCGGCGGGGAGGTAGATCCGGTCCCGGTCGAGGTCCTCGCCGATATCGCGCAGGAAATTGGTGAGCTGGAAGGCGTTGCCGAGAGCGGCCGCCGCCGGTTCGGCGTCGGTGCGGGGGCACACCGTGCCCAGGACGGGGAGCAACTGCAGGCCGATGGCGGCCGCGGACCCGCGCATGTAGTCGTGCAGTGCCGCCATCGTCGGGTAGCGGTTGCGGAACAGCGGCGAGCCCGGGACGTCCATTCGCATGGAGTCCAGGAAGGTCGTGAAATGCCGCTGCGCGATATCGAAGCGCCGGACCGTATCGGTGAGCGCGAGGAGGACGGAGTCGAACTGCGCGGGCAGTCCGGTCGAGGTCACGGATGCCGGGATGGCCGACCAGATCGTCGACAGCCGGGATTCGACGGCGTCGAGCGCGTCGATCGGCGCGGCCGCGCTCCGATCGACGGGGGTGTCGACGATATCGTCCACCGTCCGGGCGAAAGCGTAGAGCGCGTGCACGGCGGGGCGGCGGTCGGCGGACAGCAGCCGGGTGGCCAGGTAGTAGCTGCGGCCGTGCCGGGCCGCTATCCGCCGGCAGTGGCGGTAGGACTCGTGGACGGCGTCCGGCCCACCCGGTGGGGACGCGGCGCCGGGACCGGGGAGGGGGTGCGGCGGGCGGCCCGCCGCGAGGTCACTCTCGCGGCGGCCGCTCACAGTCCGTGGGTGACGGTCGGTGTAGTGACCGGGCGGGGCGCGCCGCGCAGGCGGAGCGGATCGACCGTGCGCAGCGAGAGCGCGGCGACCACGGAGGCGAAGGTCGCCGCGGCGACATGCCAGAAGTTGTAGAGGCCGATGGAGCCGTCGGGCTGGAACACCAGCATCAGCCAGGTGCAGATCCCGACCAGCGTCATGAGGGTCGTGGTCGACAGCGCGAAGCCCGCGGCCAGGGCCAGCGGCCACGAGTAGTACCAGGGCAGCGCAGCCGGGGAGAGGATGACGATCGCGACGAACGCGATCAGGATGCCCAGCACCGCGTCGCGTTCGGTGAGCTTGAACCGCCACCAGGTCCACACCAGCAGCACCACCAGCGCCACCATGCACAGCATGCGGGTGATCTCGAGCACCGAATCCAGGCCGAACGGGGTGATCCAGGTGGTGGCGTGGGCCATGACCGTGGGCAGCGACAGCCAGTTGATGATCTTGCGCGAGCCCGACAGCGCGGTCAGCCAGCCGATACCCACTCCGGCGATGGCCGAGGCCGCCACGAAGACCACGGCGAACACCGCCAGTCCCAGCGAGGCGATCTTGGCGAACATCTTCCAGTGGTGCGCCAGGAATTCGCGGCTGCTGGTGGACAGGGCAGCCGGCTGGCCGTCGGCGGCGCGTCGCTCGCGTTCGTGCAGCATCCAGATCCACACCAGGAAGGGCAGCGCCACCCCGGCGGTCGCCTTGATCGCGACCCCGATCGCCACCACCACGATCCCGGCCACATGATGGCGTTCCAGCACCAGCGCGATACCCGCGCACATCAGGCCGACCATCAGCATCTCGTTGTGCACGCCGCCGATCAGGTGGACCAGCACCAACGGGTTGAGCACCGCCAGCCACAGCGCGACCGTGGGCTTTCCGCCGAGGTGTTTGGTCAGATACGGCACCGCCCACATCATCAGGGCGAGGCCGGGCAGCATCACGAACCGCAGCACGATGGTGCCGGCCACCACACTGTCGCCGGTGACGGCGGTGATCGCGCGACCCATGAGCAGGAACGCCGGGCCGTACGGTGCGGTGGTGGTGGTCCAGACGGTGGAGACGTTGTCCAGCAGGATGCCGGGATTGGCCACCGGACCCACCTGGTACGGGTCGAATCCGTCCCGGAGCAGCGCGCCCTGGGCGAGATAGGAGTACGCGTCGCGGCTGAACATGGGGACCGCGAACATCAGCGGCGCGATCCAGATCCCGACGATGGCCCGCAGTTCGTTGAGCCGGACCTCACCGGAGTGGCCGCCGAAACCGAGGGTGATCCGGCCCAGGCGCACCCAGGCGGCGATCATCATCAGCACCCCGGCCCAGACGCAGATCATCGACAGCGCGTAGCCGTGCCCGAACCGCAGCCAGGACAGATGGACCGCCTCGAGCAACGGATCGCGTTTGCGCACCCCGCCCGCGCCGAACCCGCCGAAGGTGATCATGAGCGCGCCGGTGAATCCGAGCAGCGCCGCATGTCCCTCCGGACTGCGCAGGAAATCGGCACAGAAGCGCAGCCACCCCCACATACCGGGGGCGAACCCGGCCCGCCCGGCCGTCCGTGCGGACCGCGGGACGGTCGCGGTGGCGCCGGGATCGGCGACCTGGACCGGGGTGGCTGTGCTGTGCATATGGGGGGCTGGCATCAGGTGTCGGTCCCCCCGGATGGTCGGCGGTCGCAACCGCAGGCGAATAGGTCGGCGCTCAGTTTACGGCTTCCCTCGGATGAGACGACCGGACGGTGGCAGGGCCGCGCGTCCGGACGATGCGATTCTCGCCCACAATGCGCTGGGCCGCGAGTTTTCCGGACAGCAGTACGGTCGGTACCCCGACCCCGGGCGTGGTGCCGCAACCTGCCAGGACCACGTTCCCGCTGCCCCGCGCGAGATTCCGGGTGCGGAACGGCCCGGTCTGGCGGAACAGATGGGCGGCCGAGAACGGGGTCCCGGCGAGCATCCCCTGATCGCGCCACCGCGCGGGCGTGTCGAGGCGGTCGATCCGGAACCCGTCCGCGATCCCCCGATAGCCGCGCTGTTCGAGCACACCCAGCAACTCCCGGAGATACGCCGATCCGATCCGATCCCAGTCCAGCGGAGCCGAATTCAGGTTCGGGCACGGCGCGAGCAATGAGAAGGGTTCGTAGCGGACGCCGTCGCGGGTGATGTGCATCCCGGGATCGCTGAGGGCCGGGCGGGTGAGCAGCAGCGACGGATCGCTCATCAGGCGTCCGCCCCGGCGCGGGGTGATCTCGGCGAAGGTCCGCGACCAGGCCGCGCCGAAGTCGATCGTGTGATGCGCCTGCACCGGCCACGCCGCCGCGATCTCGGACGGAACGGTCCCGTGCGCGACCACCGCCGACGGTGACGCGCGCAGGCCGCGCGGCACCGCGACCCCGAACCGGTGCAGCGAACCGAGATCCGCGGTGAGCACCACCGCGTCGCAGTCGATACCGCGCCCGTCCGCCAGCCGTACCCGCCGGGCCCGTTTCCGGCCCCGGCCGCCGCGGGTGTATTCGAGACCGGTGACCTCGGCGCCGAGTTCGAGGGTTCCGCCCGCCGCGGTGAAAGCGCCGGCGAGGGTCTCGGCGACCGCGCGCATCCCGCCCTCCGGGAAGTACACGCCCAGACCGGTGTCCATATAAGGAATGGCGCCGTAGACCCCGAGCGCCTGGGCGGGCGCCATTCCGGCGTAGAGCGCCTGGAAGGTGAACAGCCGCGACAGCCGCGGATCGCGCAGGGTACGTGTCACCCGCCGCCCCAGCCGGCCGAACCCGCCGAGCCGCACCAGGTCCAGCAGGGCCGCGCGTTTCTCCGGGAACCGGACCAGGTCCAGCGGCGAATCGAAGTTGGTATCCAGGAATTCGTCGTATTCGGCCAGGTAGACGCGAGCCAGCCAATCGCGCAGCCGCCGGTACCGGGCGGCCTCACGCGGTCCGCAGACGCGGTCGATCTCGGCGGCCATCCGGTCGGGATCGGAGAACACCCGCAGTTGCGAATCATCGGCGAAGCGCGCGTGATACGCGGGGCTCATCGGCCGGATCCGCAGCGGCGGATCGGCGGTCGCGGTATCGAGTCCCACGGCGGCGAGCGCCTCGTCGACGAGCCCGGGCAGGGTGAGCACGGTCGCGCCGGAATCGATGTCGTAGTCGCCGAACCGGTACCGGCCCACCCGGCCGCCCACGTGATCGGCGCGTTCGAGCAGGGTCACCGAACAGCCGGCGCCGGTCAGGTACAGCGCGGCCGACAGTCCCGACAGCCCCGCCCCGACCACCACGACACGCTCCACCGGACCCACCACCGATCGCAACGACCGGGCCGCCGCCTCCGGGCGCCGACCACTCACGCCGTGCGCCGAGTCGCGGCCAGCGCCATCGCCCGCAACCGCTCCTTGGCCTCCGGAGTGGCCGAACTGGTGTCGATGGCGCGCAGGCCCTGTTCGGTAAGGGTGGCGATCCGGGTCTCCACGGCGTCCACCGCGCCGAGTCCGGTGAGCAGGGAACGCAGTTCGACCACCTGCGACTCGGACAGGTCGGTGCCGATCTCGGCGCGCAGCCGGTCGCCCGCGGCCGGATCGATATCGGCGGCCCTGACGAGTGCCTCGGCCACCAGGACGGTGCGTTTGCCCTCGCGCAGATCGTCGCCGGACGGTTTCCCGGTGACCGCCGGGTCGCCGAAAACGCCCAGTAGATCGTCGCGGAGCTGGAACGCGATACCGATATCGGTGCCGTAGGTGCGGTAGGCGGCGATCAGGCCGGGGTCCGCGTCGGCCAGGGCCGCGCCCAGATGCAGCGGGCGTTCGACGGTGTAGGCGGCGGTTTTGTACCGGTTGATCCGCAGCGCCGCGGCCACTGATTCGTCACCGCTGGCCTCGCCGTGCACATCCAGCAGCTGCCCGCCCAGTACCTCGGTGCGCATCCGGGCCCAGACAGCCGCGAACCGGGCCAGGGCCGCGGGCGGCAGGCCGGCCGCGTGCACCATATCGTCGGCCCAGGCCAGCGCCAGATCCCCGAGCAGAATCGCCACCGATTCGCCGTAGTGCGGCGAATCGCCGGACCAGTGGCGGTCGCGATGACGCTGTTCGAAGTCCACGTGCACGGTGGGGAAGCGCCGCCGGGTGCGTGAGCAGTCGATGATGTCGTCGTGGATCAGCGCGCATGCCTGCACCAGCTCCAGCGCGGAGCAGGCGTTCAGGACGGCGGCGGCCCGCGGACCGGCGGGGTCGCCGGCCGCGCCCAGCCAGCCCATCCACGCGAAACCGGGCCGGGTGCGTTTGCCGCCGCGCAGTACGAACGATTCCAGCGCCTCGGCGGCCTCGACGAACACCGGCCCGAGTTCGGCCACGGACTCGGCACGGGTGGCGAAGAAGGCGGTCAGCGCCTGTTCCACGGCCGTCGCGAAGGCCGCGGTCCCGGGGATCGCAGCGGTGGGACCCGACCGGGTCGGAGTACCGGTTCCGGCGGACAGGGTGACCTCCCAGTTCGTTGGACGACGCGCGGGCTCCGGTGGTGGGAGACCCCGCCACGGCGCCGCGATCGCCGGCGGCCCGTGTCCGCCCGCCGTGGCGGCGGGGCATGATCGCAGAATACGCGCGCGGGCGCGTGGGCCCGGACCGGGGCGCGAGCTGTGGGGAGCGGCCCCAGGGGAGAGTGCGCGCCCGCCTTAGACTGTGCCGGTGACTTTCGACAACGCGCGGGGACTACCGACCCCTGGCCGGCCGTCCCCCACGTCACCGGACGTCTCCGCGACGCGTTCGGTCGTGCAGAGGCTGGGCCGCCGTGCCGACGGCGCCGTGCCGTTCTCGGTGGAGTTCTCCCCGCCGCGCGACGAAGCGGGCGAACAGCGGCTGTGGCGTGCGGTGCGCACCTTCGAGCGGATGCACCCGGCGTTCGTCTCCATGACCTACGGCGCCGGTGGCAGCACCCGCGACCGCACCGTGCGTGTCACCGGGCAGCTGGCCCAGGAGACCACGCTGCTTCCGGTCGGTCATCTCACGGCGGTCGGGCACAGCGTCGCCGAACTGCGCTCCATCGTCGGCGCCTACGCCGATTCCGGGATCAGCAATATCCTCGTCCTGCGCGGTGACCCGCCCGGCGACCCGCTGGGTGAATGGCACCGGCATCCCGGGGGCGTCGAATACGCCGAGGAACTGGTGCGGATCGTGCGTGATCTCGGGGATTTCCACGTCGGAGTCGCGTCGTTCCCGCAGGGACATCACCGCTCGCCCGATCTGGATCGCGATACCGACTATCTCGCCGCGAAATTGCGCGCGGGCGCCGAATACTCCATCACCCAGATGTTCTTCGACGTCGACGACTATCTGCGGCTGCGCGACCGGATCGTGGCCCGGGATCCGGTGGAGGGCGCCAAGCCCATCATTCCCGAACTGATGCCGATCACCTCGCTGCGCACGGTGGAGCGCGCCGAGCAACTGTGCGGCCGGCCGCTGCCGGACCGGGTGATCGAACGACTGCGCCGCGCCGCCGGATCGGGGCCGGAGGAGGACCGCGCCGCCGTCCGCGCGGCCGGAATCGAGATCGCCACCGAGATGGGCGAGCGGCTCATCGCCGAGGGCGCGCCGTGCCTGCATTTCATCACCCTGAATTTCGCCAAGGCGACCGGCGAGGTGCTGGCGAATCTGGGATACGGGGTGACGGCGGCGCCGGTGAGCGCCTGATCCGACGGTAGCGGGCCCGCCGATCCGGCTACGCCGAAACCGCGGCGTCGGGTTCGGTGAAGACCTGGACCGTCGTGCGGCCGTCCCGCCGCGCGACCTCGATCGCCCGGTGGTCGTGGCGGACGATGACGCCCGCCGCGTCCTCGACGGGGTCGAGGATCTCGATACCGGCGATCCGCTCACCCGCGTGATCGAGGCGGTCACCGGGTTTGGCGGCGATGAACACCCGGCCGCCGACGACCCACCAGGTCCCCGGGATATCCGGCAGCCGCTCCGGGGCGTCGCCCAGCACATGGTGGGCGACGCGGTGGCTCGCGCTGTCCGGGCCGCTCAGCCAGACCGCGCACCGGTCGTGCCACTGCGTCCAGGTGGTGGTATCGGCACTCGGGTAGCCGGTGACGGTGACGGTCATGGTGCAGCCTCCTCGCAACCCGGGCCGGAAGAACTGTCCCTGCCGATCGGTCCGGGCGGTTTCATCATCCGTTCCGCCGCCGGGCGGGCACAAGGCCGAGAATCAGCGTGAGTCCAGCTCTTGGAGGGGGCTCAGCGGGCGTCCCTTCCAGGTCAGCGCGTTGCGTCGCCGATCGCGGTGTGAGCAGGCCCACAGCCCGAGATAGGCGCCGACCGCGAGGGGATGAGCCGCGGCGCTCAGCAGGTCCGCGGCCGCGGGCGGTCGTCCGGTTTCCAGGCCGCGGGCCAGCAGCCGGCCCGCGACCGCGGCCCCGTAGCCGGCCAGCCCCCAGCGACGGATCGCGCCACGGCCCAGGAGGGCGGCCGCCGGGGGCAGCCAGTAGGCCCAGGCGGCGACTGTCCCCACGGCCAGCCCGCCGGAAACCGTTCCGCCGTAGGCGGACCAGAGCCAGCGGCGGTAACCGCCCGCGAGTTCGCCCGCGCCGCGGTACATCCGGGTCGCGGCGAGTTCACCCGCCGCCGCGACGGCGGTGCGGTACCCGGCCCGGCGCAGCGCCCGCGCGAGCGCGAGGTCCTCGGTCACCGCCGCCGCGACCGGGATATGCCCGCCGATCGCGAGGTAACCCGCGGTATCGAGGACGAGGAATTGACCGCAGGCCACCACGGTGGAGGCGCGGTTGCCGCGATCGGCGAGCGCGACCGGCAGCGTGGAGGCCCACGACCAGCACAGCAACGGCTGGACCAGCAGTTCGGCGAGGGTGTTCGCCCGCTGTCGCGGCCAGGCCGTCAACAGTGTCAGCCGCCGCGCGCGCAACCGGGTGACCGCCGCCGCCAGCGCGGTGGGCGCCAGCCGCACATCGGCGTCCAGGAACACCAGGACATCCGGCACCTGCCCCGGGGCGGCGCCGGTGGCGTGCTCGGCGAGTGTCCGGCAGGCCGCGGCCTTACCGGTCCAGCCCGCCGGAGGTGCGCCGGTCGTGACGAGTAGCGCGCAGCGCGGGTCGCCGTCCATCGCCCGGCGCGCGATGTCGGCGGTGCCGTCGCGGGAGTCGTCGTCGAGGACCAGTACCCGGAGGCCGGGGATACCGGTCTGGGCCCGGAGGTCGGCGATCAGGCCGGGCAGCCGCGCGGCCTCGTCGCGGGCGGGGATGCAGACCGTCACCGCGTCGGTGACCGGCGGAGGTGTCCGGGGCAGCCGGGGCACCGTGAGCCGGTTCCAGGCCGTGAGCGCGGCCCCCGCCACGGCGAGAGCCGACCCGGCTCGTACCGCGCTTGCGGACCGGCCGCGGGGGAAACGGCTCACTGGTTGTTCTTGACTCCGTCCCACCAGCGGCGCAGCGAGAACCCGGCGGGTGCGCCCGGTGCGGCGGGATTGCGGTCCAGGTAGGCCATCGCGATGACGACGGCCGCGATGGCCAGGGTTATCCCGCCCACGATGCCCGCCCAGCCCGCGAAGGACCGGGTGTTGGGATCGGAGTAGCCGACCTCGGCCCGGACCGTGCTCACCTCACCGGCCGGTAGTTTCCACGACACCACGGAATCGCCCTCGCGGGTGCCGTTGGTCTTGGCGACCCGGGCCGGGAACGCCACGCTCAACTGCACATCGGAGCCGTGCGGAGCCAGCGTTTCGAGGTCGATCCGGCCGTTGAGGCTCACCAGATCGCCGTTGCGCTGGAACTTCAGCTGGAACAGGCCCTGCGCCTGTTCGGAGAGCTGGGACAGTTGTTCGACCTCGCCGAAGTTCAGGTCGTCGAAGTAGATCTCGTTGCCCACATAGCCGTCCTGGTTGTACGGCTCGATGCGCACCTTGGTGGCCAGCGCTTCGGGCGCGGTGAACTGCGGGCCCTTGTCCTCGGAGTTCTCGGGGACGACCGCGGCCACGATCCGGCCCGAGACCCGGTCGTTGGACGACACACCCATCGATGCCTGCACCCGCAGGCAGCCGGCGAGCGCGGGCACCAGCATCGCGGCCAGGACGAGGGCGGCGCTCACCCGCACCCGGAGGCGGCGGGCGCGCGGAGCAGGGACCGGGGAGCCGGGTTCGGCGGTGACGGGACTCGTTGGCACGGGTGACATGGTGCCAGGCCCGAACTCACCCACGCCATACGACGGGCCCGGTCGCGCCACGGTCGTGACCCGCCGTCCGCCCGGCGCCGCGGCGCATCAGCGTGACCAGCAGCGGAACACCGAGGACGCCGAGCACGACGGTGCCGTAGGCGGCCGAATACGGCAGCCCGAGGAAGACCGCGTGCGCCAGCGCCGAACCGAGCCAGGTCCACAGGAACATGAGTACCGGAACGGTCACCCGCTCCGGCGGCGGCGCGGTGCGGTCCCAGAACGTCAGGGCAGTCGCCATCACCGCCGCCACCAGCAACCAGCCGAGATAGTTGGTCCAGGGGATCGCCTCCAGGCCGGGCAGCCCGGCGCCGGTGCGGTACCACTGCCACTGCCCGTCGGCCACCATCTGCGGGTCCAGGAACAGGTCCCAGCCGACAGCGCCGACGGCGGTGGCGACGATCCGGACCCCGGCGCGGGTGCACAGCAGGCCCGTGACCACCCAGATCGGATACAGCCCGCCGGTCCACGCCAGCGGCACCACCAGCGGAACCTCGAACAGCGCCGGGCCCAGCCGTCCGGTCGCGTAGTCGTAGGCGCCGAAGGGAATTCCGGTCGCGGTGCCCACCGCCTCGGCCAGCAGCCCGGTCCCGGAGACGATGGCCGCGAATCCGAGCGCGTACCGCGCACCCCGGGTGACCGCCGCGTGCAGCAGTGCCGTCGCCGCCGACAACAGGACGACCGCCGCGGTCACCGCGTCCCGGGCCGCCGCCGTGGTGAGCGGATAGGCGATCTGCGCCCCGACCAGCGCCACCAGGCAGCCGATGGGGATCAGTCCGTACCGGGCATCGGTCCGGCGGCCGGGGGATACCGCGCTCACCGGCGTATCCACCGCCGCAACCGCCGCCCGTCCCGCAGCACCAGCCGCGCCGCGGTGCGGCCACTCGCGCCCGATACCCCGCCGCCGGGGTGGGTGGAGGCGCCGGTGAGGTAGAGACCCGGCGCGCCGGGCACCCGGTGACCCGCCAGCTCCGGCAGCGGCCGCCACAGCAGCATCTGATCCAGGCTCATCTCGACGTGCATGACGTTGCCGCCGCGCAACCCCATCTCCGATTCCAGATCGGCCGGCGTCTGCACGTGGCGCCGCAGCACCGACGCCGCCGAACCCGGTGCGTAGCGGTCGAGTTCGGCGATGATGCGATCGGCCTCGGCCTCGGCGTGGTCCGGCCAGCCGCTGCCGTCGGCGAGCCGGTAGGGATGCCACTGCGACCAGAGCGAAAGCTGATGTTGCCCGGCGGGGGCGATACTCGGGTCCACGGCGCTGAAGCTCATGGCCAGCACGACCGGTCGCGGCGGCAGCCGGCCGCCGAGCGCGTGGCCGTGCGCCAGCCGGAGCTGGTCCCGGTGGCCCACCAGGAGCTGGAGCCCGGTGGCGGAATGGTCCGGCGTCGCGCCGGGGTAACGGGGCAGCGCGTCGGTCGCCGCCCGCACCACCATGCCGATACCGGGGCCCACCCGGATCCGCCGCCGCCAGTCGTCGAGCGGCGCCGGGTCGAAACCACCGGCGCGCAACAGATCAAGGGTGGTGAGGATATGGGTGCCCGCGATCACCGTCTCCGCGTCGTATTCGCGCCCCGCGTGGGTGCGCACCCGCCAGCCGTCGACGCGGCGGGTGAGCGCGGTGGCGGCGTCACCGGAGACGATCTCGCCGCCGTCGGCGCGCAGACGCGCGACCAGTGCCTCGGCGAGGGCCCCGCTGCCGCCCACCGCCCGGCCCGGCGGCAGCGTATGCATGAGCGCCGCGAATCCCACCATCGGCGCGGTGCCGGGTTCCGACATCGGCGGCCCCGACTGGGCGCCGAACCAGGCGAGGGCCGCTTTCAGCCGTTCGTCGTCGAACCAGGTGTCGAGCAGGGCGTCGCCGGGTTGCAGGAATTCCCGGGACAGCGCGCTGCCGCCGTCTCCGGTGTCCAGACCCCAGAACGACCGCAGCAGCCGGCCCGGCACCGGCGCACCGCCGAAGGAGCGCATCACCCGCTGTGCCCGGGGTTCCCAGACCTCGGCGAACCGCCGATAGGCCGCCGCGTCGCGTTCCCCGCAGGCGGTGGCGATCGAGGCGCAGGTGCGCGCGAGATCGCGATGGAAGACGATGGGGGCCGCGCCGGTATCCGGGCAGGCGGGTACGAAGGCCCACGGATCGCAGTCCACGTAGCGCAGGCCGTATCGGTGCAGCGCCAGTTCCTCGACGATCCCGGTGTGCCGGATCATCAGATGCGCCGACGATCCCCGGTCCACCCGGTGTCCGGGGAACCGCTCCACGGTCGAGACCGCGCCGCCGAGCACCGTATCGCGTTCCAGCACCCGTACCCGGCGGCCCGCGCGGGCGAGATAACAGGCCGCGACCAGGGCGTTGTGCCCGGATCCGATGATCACCACGCTCATGACAGCGGCAACGACCGGCCCAGGATGCCGAAACGCCGGTGGTCACCGGCGAAGACGAAATCGCGCAGGACGTCCTGGAAGCCCATCCGCCGGTAGAGCCGCCAGGCCCGGTTGTCCTCGGCGTAGACCTCGGGGGTCGACAGCATTACCGAATGTTCGGGCCGGTCGCGCAGCAGCCGGTGCAGCAGGATCGCGCC
Organism: Nocardia sp. NPDC049935; assembly: GCF_055586645.1. NCBI lineage: Bacteria > Bacillati > Actinomycetota > Actinomycetes > Mycobacteriales > Nocardiaceae > Nocardia > Nocardia sp. NPDC049935. Next base: position 431,905 of record NZ_JBVJHV010000004.1, read on the forward strand.
GATACCGCGGCCCTGCGCGCTGGGATGCACATGCAGTTCGGTGAGTTCGAAATAATTGCCCAGCAGCCGCTGGGTCGCGGGTTCGGCCCAGCCCGCCCGCCGCATACCCGCGTGCACCTGCTGCTGCCACCACTGATGCGGACCGCCCCGGTATCCGTAGGCGATCGCGACGATGGGGGAGCGGCGCAGGTCGAACTCGCCGTTGTCCTCGGGGACCACCGCCGCGACGGCCTGCCATCCCGCGCGATGGGTGTGCTCGGTCCACATCGGGGCGCGATGGTGCTCGGTGCCCCGGGGATAGTCCATGGCCGCGACGTACACGGCGAGCGCGTCGTGCAGCCGGGCGCGCAGGGCGGCCACCGAGAGGTCGACGACGACCGGGGCGGGGAGATGGTTGGACTTGACGGCGGTCATTTCGGTATCGAGGGGCTCTTTCCCTGTCGGCGGGCCGGAGCTGCGGCTTTCGGGCTCGCAAACATGTCGGTGGTCGTCTCTATATTCAAGCTCGAGCCAAACGTTCGAAAACCTGTTCGGCCCCCAACGGTGCACGCTCAGCCTGCCATACCGGTAGACCACCGCGGGTGCGACGGGCGAGATACGGAGGGACGGCTATGTCGGATCGAAGTGTGCACCCGGGTCATGCGGGGCGGGCGGGGATGCTGCTGCGGCGCGCCGACGGGCTGCTCATGGAGGCGGCCGGCGAAAGCGACCCGGGGGAACGGTTCCGCGTGGCATATCTGGCCGCTCTGCGCGGCGCCGGTGCCGTGCTGGCACTGACGGGGGCCGACGCCGCCCCCCGGGCACGATCGCGTAACGCCTGGGTGATGCTGCAGCGCGCGGCACCCGAGTTCGTGATGTGGGCCGACTACTTCAGCGGTCATTCCGCCACCCGGGCGGCGCTGGAGGCGGGTCTGCCCCGTGACATCGATGAGACCCGGTCCGACGAGTTCTCTTCGCGAGTCGGTGCTTTTCTGCACGATGTCGAGGATCTGATCGCGCCCGCCGCCCGGCTGCGTGCCGCGGGCGACGAGAACGGCACGCCGTGATTTTCGCCGCGCCGACCAGCCGGGCCAGCGGATTTCCGCCCGCTCGGACTCGATCCGGGGACGAAGTTGGTTCCGCTGCACCCATATGGTGGTACGGCCCTGGGCGAACTCGTATCATTGGTGACAGATAGCCGCCAAGGGGTTATCTGTCGCCTACCCGGAGGCGACAGCCACGTCCTAGTGCCGGGGGAGGTACCGTGCCACTCTCCGAGCACGAGCAGCGCATGCTCGAACAGATCGAGAGCGCTCTCTATGCTGAGGATCCGAAGTTCGCGTCGTCCGTCCGCGGTGGACGTTTCCGTACGACCTCGAGTCGTCGCAGACTCCAGGCGGCGGCCCTGTTCGTCATCGGTCTGGTTCTGCTGATCGCCGGTATCGCCCTACCGGTGCGTCCCGGCGGGTTCCCGATCATCAGTCTGGTCGGATTCATCGTGATGTTCGGCGCGGGAGTTCTGCTCCTGCTCGGCGGCACGAAGTCCGGATCGTCGAGCCGGGGCGGGTCCCCGGACGAATCGGCGGGGGCGGGGCCGGCGGAGCGAGGTGCCGGGCGTAACCGGCAACGTCGTTCCGGCGGGTTCACCGAACGTATGGAAGATCGCTTCCGCCGAAGGTTCGAACAGGAGTAGCCGCCCCGGCGGCCGAACCTCGGTAACAGCTGCAGCGGTGCCGCACCGGATATCCGGTGCGGCACCGCTGTTCGCGCATGTCCGTCCCCGGACGGTGACCGGGGTGACGCGTATCGCTCCCGGCGGCCGCGGCCCACGTCCGCGCCGCCTTCTCCCACCCTTCCCCACCGGGTTCCCCCACCCCGCCCCACCGGGCGCGCCAACAGGGCTTGAACAGGGGGTTTGCTGGAAGTTGACGGGCGCCGCCACGGGTCCCGCCCGTGGACGCGCGCGGGGAGGCAGGAAGCGGGAAAAGTTCACCACGTCCGTGATAGCTGACATGACCTGCGAAATCGTTCTGCCGGGGAGGCACATCACCTCGTGTTTCGATTGAAAGTGGGGGAAAGTGGGGTAATGTGGAGCGCGCACTACAGGAGAGGCCGTAAGGCGCTCGGCCGGCTCGTCCGGCCAACACCAGTCGAGGTGGTCCGGTAGGAGGTATCGGGTTGTTTCTCGGTACTTACACACCTCGCCTGGACGACAAGGGGCGACTCACGTTGCCCGCGAAGTTTCGAGATGATCTGGCGGGAGGGTTGATGGTCACCAAAGGACAGGACCACAGCCTTGCCGTCTACCCGAAGGACGAATTCAGCGCGCTCGCCCGGCGAGCGGCGTCCGCCTCGCGGAGCAATCCGCAGGCGCGGGCGTTCATCCGGGCACTGGCGGCGGGAACGGATGAGCAGCATCTGGACTCGCAGGGCCGGATCGTCCTGTCGGCCGAACATCGTCGGTACGCCAATCTCAGCCGCGACTGCACGGTCATCGGTTCGGTCGACTTCCTGGAGATTTGGGACAAGCAGGCGTGGGAGACCTACCTCGCCGAGCACGAGGAGGACTACGCGCAAGCGAGAGACGAGGCATTGGGCGGAATCTTCTAGCCCGCGCGAGTGCCACGCGGCCTCTGCCCGGATGCGGACCCTGGCGTACTTCCCCGACGCCAGGTGCCGCTTCGGTCAGAGACCCCGCGGCATTCGTCACAGCCGCCGATTCCTTTGTGTCGCAGGCACGATCGCGGTGCCGGACCGGGACAGGCGGTGAACTCGAAATCTCACGCAGCAAACTATCGGCCGCTTCGGCAGGATGTTCGCGCCGAGGCCGCGGTGTGATGCGACCGGAATCCGGTCATTTCCCAGCGAGGCACGAATCCGGGAGGTCAGGTGAACCGTGAGCAGCACGGCACGCGACATATCCCTGTTCTGCTCACCCGCGCGGCCGAATTGCTCGACCCCGTTCTCGGCGAGCCGGACGCGGTGTACCTCGACGCGACGCTCGGCCTCGGCGGGCACGCCGAATACTTCCTGCGCACCCATCCGCGGTTGCGCCTGGTAGGGCTCGACCGCGATACCCGCGCTCTCGCCCACGCCACCGAGCGGCTGCACCCCTACGCGGACCGGGTGACCACCGTGCACACCCGTTACGACGGGATCGCCGGCGCGCTCGCCGAAGCCGGTCTGCCGGCCACCGGTTCGGTCAGCGGAATCCTCATGGACCTGGGCGTCTCGTCCATGCAACTGGACGAGGCCGAACGCGGTTTCGCCTATTCGGTGGACGCGCCGCTGGATATGCGGATGGATCCCACCACCGGCCCCACCGCCGCCGACGTTCTCAACACCTACGGCCGGGGCGAATTGGCCCGGGTGCTGAAAACCTACGGTGAGGAACGTTTCGCGAACAAGATCGCCGGCGAGATCGTACGGCGGCGCGAGAAGCAGCCGTTCCGGACCAGCGCCGAACTGGTCGCCCTGCTGTACGACAGCATCCCCGCCGCGGCCCGCCGCACCGGGGGACACCCGGCCAAGCGCACCTTCCAGGCGCTGCGGGTGGAGGTGAACGGCGAACTGGATTCGCTGCGGGCCGCGCTGCCCGCCGCCCTGGACGCGCTGCGGCCGGGCGGGCGGATCGTGGTCATGTCCTATCAGTCGCTCGAGGACCGGGTCGTCAAACACGAACTGGCCGAGCGCGCCAGATCCCGCACACCGGTGGATCTCCCGGTCGAGCTACCCGGGATGGGGCCGGAGTTCCGGATCCTCACCCGCGGAGCCGAACAGGCCGGGCCCGCCGAGCTCGAGGAGAACCCGCGATCGGCTCCGGTCCGGATGCGAGCCGCCGAGAAGATCGCGGGGGAGGCGGGATGAATCGGTTCACCGGGGCCGCGGGGCACACCGGATCGTTCGCTGTCATTGCAGCGAATTCGGTTGTCTCCCTTGCGCGGTTCCGGTACCACATGGCGTATGCGATACACGGATATCGCATCGGTGCCCGAGGCGTCGCTGCACGAGGGATGCGGCGCCCGGGCACGGACCACAGGAACGGCATCCGCGGCGCCCTGCCGCGAGCCATCACACCGATACGGGGGTGTCAGGTATGAGCGTGGCTACACGTACCGAAACCGGGCGACGGCCGGCCCGGCGCGTACACGACGCGGAGCGCGTGAAATCGGGTGCCGCGCAGCGCGCGTACGCCCGGCGCCGGCAGCGGACGGCGGTACCGCCCACGGCCGCCGCGCCGGCCGGTTCGGAACTGACGGGGCGCGTGCCCTTCGTCACCGCGATTCTGGCCATGTTCGGCTGTGGCCTCGCCCTCACCCTGGTCCTGACCACCCGCGCCGCCGAGGACAGCTACCAGCTCAGCGACGCACGCGAGGCCAACCGGGTGCTCTCCGACGAGCGCGCGGCCCTGGAACGCGAAGTGGCGGCCGCCGATTCGGCGCCCGAACTGGCCACCCGCGCCCGCGAACTCGGAATGATCCCGGCGACGGATCCGGCGCGGCTGGTGGTGGGCCCGGACGGGACCGTCACCGTGATCGGTGAACCGGTTCCGGCGCAGGGTGCCCCGGCGCCGCCGCTCAACGCCCCGCCCCGTACCGCCCCGCGCAGTGGCGCGGACCCGGGCGAACGTGTGGTGCCCGTACCGGAACTGCCGCACGCGGGCGCTCCGGCCGCCACCGTGCCGGGCGCGGTACTCGCCGCCCCGGGCACCGAACCCGTACCCGCGCAGGGTGTTCCGGCGGAGGCCGCCCCGAACGGCGTACCGCCGGCCGGACCCGGCGCCGGGGTACCGGGCGAGCCGGTCCCGAATCCCGGGGCACAGGTTCCCGGCCCGGAACCGGGTGCCGTGGCGGGCGCCGCCCCGGCCCCGGACGCCGGCGCCGCCCCGGTGGTACCCACCCCGACCGTCGAACCGGCAGCACCGGTCCAGGACCCGGCGGCGCCGGTGGGTGAGGGGATGCGGTGAGCCCCAGCGGGTCGGGACGAGGGCGCGGCGCGCCGAGATCCCGGGCCGCGGCGAACCGGGAGACCGCACCGCAGCGGTCCCCGGCCGGTCCCCGGCGTCCGGGTGGGCCCCGCCGACGCCCCGGGAAGGACGGGCCGGTCCGGATCCGGCTCGGTACCGGGCGGGTCATCATGCTGGTCGCGCTGACCGTGGTCGCGCTGCAACTGCTCTGGGTCCAGACGATTTCCGCGCCGTCGCTGTCCGCGCAGGCCGCGGGGCAGCGCACCACGTACCAGGATCTGCCCGCGGCCCGGGGCACGATCACCGATCGGCACGGGAAGGCGCTGGCCCTCACCCTGATCGCGCAGGCACTGAGCTTCCAGCCCGTGCGGGTGCGCAAGGATCTGGCCGACGCGAAGGCGAAGGACGAATCCGCGCCCGATCCCGAGGAACGGCTGAAGGAGATCGCGGGCACCATCGCGGGGGTGCTGGGTCCGGACGGGCCGAAGGAATCCGAACTGCTGGAGAAACTCCGCAGCGACGAGACCTTCGTCTACCTCGCCCGCAATGTCGACCCCCGTAAGGCCGACGAGATCACCGCGGAATTCCCCGAGATCGGTTCGGAACGGCAGGACCTGCGGGAATACCCCGGCGGCTCGCTGGCCGCGAATATCGTCGGCGCCACCGGCTGGGACGGTCACGGCCGGGTGGGGCTGGAGGCCTCGCTCGATTCGGCGCTGGCCGGCACCGACGGCTCCTACACCTACGATCGCGGTTCCGACGGCGCGGTGATCCCCGGCAGCTGGCGGGACCGGCAGCCCGCCGTGGACGGTAACGACGTCGAGCTCACCCTGGACTCGGATCTGCAGTACTACGTGCAACAGCAGGTCCAGCAGGCCAAGGACCGCTCCGGCGCGCGTTCGGCCTCCGCGGTGGTGCTGGACGCGCGGACCGGCCAGGTGCTGGCCATGGCCAACGACAACACGTTCAATCCCGCGCTCGGCCCACAGCACTGGGATCCGGCCGGACTGGACAATCCGTCGGTGACCCAGCCCTTCGAACCGGGGTCGGTCAACAAGATCGTGACCGCGGCCGCCGCGCTGGAGAACAAGCTCACCGACCCGGACGAGGTGCATCAGGTGCCCGGCCGGATCGATATGTCCGGAGTCACGGTCGGCGACGCCTGGGAACACGGTGTGGTCCCGTACACCACCACCGGAATCTTCGGGAAGTCCTCCAATGTGGGCACTCTCATGCTGGCGCAGCGAGTGGGGGAGGACCGGTTCGCCGATATGCTCTCCCGGTTCGGCCTGGGCCGGCGCACCGAGGTCGGGCTCCCTGCCGAGAGTTCCGGGCTGCTGCCCGCCCGCGATCAATGGTCCGGCGGTACGTTCGCGAACCTGCCCATCGGGCAGGGGCTTTCGATGACGACCCTGCAGATGACCGGGATGTTCCAGGCGATCGCCAACGACGGCGTGCGGATCCCGCCGCGAATCGTGCGCGCCACCGTCGCACCCGACGGCACCCGCGCCGAGGAACCGGCGCCCGAGGGCGTCCGGGTGGTGAGCCCGGAGACCTCGCGCACCCTGCGCACGATGTTCCAGTCGGTGGTGCAGAACGATCCGACCGGCGTCCAGATGGGCACCGGTTCGGCCGCCGCGGTCGAGGGCTACCGCATCGCCGGTAAGACCGGAACCGCGCAGCAGGTCGACCCGAATTGCGGCTGCTACTCGACGTCGTCCTACTGGATCACCTTCGCCGGTATCGCGCCCGCCGACGATCCGCGCTATGTCGTCGGGATGATGCTCGACGCGCCGGTGCGCAGTTCGGACGGAAGTGGAGGACAATCGGCGGCGCCGCTCTTCCACGACATCGCTTCCTGGGCTCTGCAGCGGGACCGGGTACCACCGTCGACCGAGCCCGAACGGCAGTTCGTCCTCCAGGCGTCGTGATTCGGCGAACCGGCTTGTCCGTGCGAGACGTGGCGTCGGTAACCTGACACGTCGTCGTACCCGCGCTTCATCACGCAGAGAGGAACCCTGTGCCCGCGCAGTCCAGCCAGCACGCGCTGCGGCCTTCCAGGCCACCGTCGACGCCGCTGTCCCACCTGCTGGATCTGATCGCCGCCGAACCCCGGCCACCGGCCCCCGCCGAGGTCGCGATCACCGGTATCGAACAGCGCTCCCACGAGGTCCTGCCCGGCGACCTCTTCGCCGCGTTACCCGGCGCCCGCGCGCACGGGGCCCGCTTCGCGGCGGCGGCGGTCGAACGCGGCGCGGTCGCCGTGCTCACCGATGCCGAAGGCGCCGAACTCGCCGGCGAACTCCCCGTCCCGGTGCTGGTGCGGGAGAATCCGCGCGCGGTGCTCGGTGAGCTGTCCGCGGCGATCTACGGGCACCCCTCGGAGCAGTTGCGGATCGTCGGGATCACCGGCACCTCCGGGAAGACCACGACGTCCTACCTGGTGGAGGCCGGGCTGGCCGCGGGTGGCCTGTCCACCGCGCTGATCGGCACCATCGAGACCCGGATCGGCGGCCGGCGCGTACCGAGCGCGCTCACCACCCCCGAGGCCCCGCAGTTGCACGCCGTATTCGCGCTGATGGTCGAACAGGGCGTGGACGCGGTGGTGATGGAGGTGTCCAGCCACGCGCTGGCACTGGGCCGGGTCGACGGGGTGCGGTTCGCGGTCGGCGCGTTCACCAACCTCTCCCAGGATCATCTGGACTTCCACGCCGATTTCGAAGACTATTTCGCGGCCAAGCGCCGGCTGTTCGAGGCCGGTTCACCGGTGGCCGCCCGCACCGCCGTGGTGTGTGTGGACGATGCCTGGGGCCGCCGCCTGGCCGACGGGCTGGACGCGCCGATCCGGGTGTCCACGACCGCGGCCGCGGACTGGTCGATCACCGGACCGGCGCGCGCGCACAGCGGTGAACAGGAGTTCACCGCCGCCGGCCCGCACGGCGAGACCACGGTCCGGCTCCGGCTGCCGGGCGACTACAACGTCGCCAACGGACTGCTGGCGCTCGCGGTGTGCGCGCAGGCGGGTGTCGCGCCCGATATCGCCGCACCCGCGCTGGCCACAGTGGACGTACCGGGCCGGATGCAGCGGGTGGAACGCGGCCAGCGGTTCCTCGCCCTGGTGGACTACGCGCACAAACCGGCGGCGGTGGAATCGGTGATCGCCACCCTGCGCGCGCACCTGGCCGCGGCGGAGGGCCGGGGCCGGCTGGCCGTCGTGGTCGGCGCCGGTGGCGACCGGGACCCCGGTAAGCGCGGGCTCATGGGCGCGGCCGCCGCGCGTGGCGCCGATCTGCTGATCGTCGCCGACGACAACCCGCGGACCGAGGATCCCGCGGAAATCCGCGCGGCGCTGGTCGCGGGCGCGCACAGCGTCGCCGAGGACCAGCGCGGCGAGGTCCGCGATATCGGTGACCGCGCGGCCGCGATCGAGGCCGCCGTCGGCTGGGCCCATCCGGGGGACGTGGTGCTGGTGGCCGGTAAGGGCCACGAGGCCGGGCAGGAGATCAACGGGGTGAAATATCCGTTCGACGACCGCGAGGTATTGGCGGCGGCCATCGATTCGACACTGCGGCACAGCCCCGGGGGCACGGACAACGGTTCGTGGCCGGCGGGCGCGGAGGACATGACTGTTTCATGATCGAGATGACACTGCGGGATATCGCCGAGGTCGTGGGCGGGCAGCTGCACGATATCGGTGACCCGGAGGTCCGGGTGACCGGATCGGTCGAATTCGATTCGCGCCGAATCGGTCCCGGCGATATCTTCCTGGCGCTGCCGGGCGAGCACGCCGACGGTCACGATTACGCGGCCGCGGCGGTCGAGGCCGGCGCCGTGGCGGTGCTGGCGGCCAGGCCGGTGGGCGTACCCGCCATCGTGGTCACGCCCGCCCCGGAGACGGCGCCGTCGAACGCCCTGGCGCTCTCGCACGATTCGACGGGCGCGGGCGCGGCGGTACTGAACGCGCTGGCGGCGCTGGCGCGGGAGAGCGTTTCGCGCCTCGTGGCGGCCGGGGGCCTGACCGTGATCGGCGTGACGGGTTCCTCGGGTAAGACCTCGACCAAGGATCTGCTGGCCGCGGTGCTGACGCCGCTCGGCTCGGTGGTCGCCCCGCCCGGATCCTTCAACAACGAACTCGGCCATCCGTGGACGGCGTTGCGGGCGGGCCCCGACACCCGGTTCCTGGTGCTCGAGATGTCGGCCCGCGGGCCGGGCCATATCGCCGCGCTCGCGCGGGTGGCGCCGCCGAGTATCGGCGTGGTGCTCAATGTCGGTACCGCCCACCTCGGTGAGTTCGGCAGCCGCGAGGCGATCGCCCAGGCGAAGGGTGAGCTCGTCGAAGCGCTGCCGCGGACGGGTCTGGCGGTGTTGAACGCCGATGACTCCCAGGTCGGCGCGATGGCCGTGCGGACGGACGCACGGGTGATGATGGTCGGGCAGGCGTCCGGCGCGCAGATCCGCGCCACCGGCGTCACTCTCGATGATCGAGCCCGCGCCTCGTTCACCCTCCATACCCCCCTCGGCGAGCGCGAGCTGACCCTCGCGGTGCACGGCGAGCACCAGGTGGGCAATGCGCTGTCGGCGGCCGCGGTCGCGCTGGAATGCGGATCGGATCTCGAGACGCTCGTCGCCGCGCTCGCCGGCGCGCGGGCGGCCTCGGCCCGCCGGATGGACGTGCGGACCAGCACCGACGGCGTCACCGTGATCAACGATTCGTACAACGCCAACCCGGATTCCATGCGGGCCGCACTCAAGGCGCTGGTCAGCATGGCGCGGGCGGGCGAGGCTCCCCGCCGCAGCTGGGCGGTCCTCGGCGAGATGGCCGAACTGGGCCCCGAATCCGTGGTGGAACACGACGGTATCGGCCGGCTGGCGGTCCGCCTGGATGTGGACCGGCTCGTGGTCGTCGGAACCGGACGACCCTCCCGGGGCATGCATCAGGGAGCGGTCATGGAAGGCTCGTGGGGTGAGGAGTCGGTGCTCGTCCCGGATATCGAAGCGGCCGTGGATCTGCTCGCCGCCGAAGTCGGCCCGGGCGATGTGGTGCTGGTGAAGGCATCACAGTCGGTCGGCCTGTGGACGGTGGCGGAGAAACTGCTGGACGCGGGTGACAAGGATTCGGGTGCCGGTACGCCGGCGCCGGGCGGCGCCGGCGCCGCCGACGGGGTGAGCACGGAGGCAGTGCGTTGAGACAGATCTTGTTCGCGGCGGCGATCGCGCTGACGGTGTCGATCCTGTTGACACCGCTGCTGATCCGGATATTCGCCCGGCAGGGATTCGGACAGGAGATCCGGGTCGACGGCCCGGCCAGTCACCAGTCCAAGCGCGGTACCCCCACCATGGGCGGCGTCGCGATCATCATCGGTATGTGGGCCGGCTATCTGGGTTCGCATCTGATCGGAATCGGCTACGACGCGGAGGGGCCGTCGGCATCGGCGCTGCTGGTGCTGGGCCTGGCCACCGCACTCGGCGTGGTCGGATTCATCGACGATTTCATCAAGATCCGCAAGGGCCGCAATCTCGGTCTGACCGCCGCGGGAAAGTACCTGGGCCAGATCACCGCCGCGGTGGTGTTCGGAGTGCTGGCACTGCAGTTCCCCGGGGGCAGCGGGCTGTCTCCGGCCAGCCGGCAGCTGTCCTATGTGCGCGATATCAACACCGTCTCGATGAGCGTGGTGGTGTTCCTGGCGTTCGTCTGCCTGATCGTGGTCGCCTGGTCGAACGCGGTGAACCTCACCGACGGTCTGGACGGGCTCGCGGCCGGGTCGATGAGCCTGGTGCTCGGCGGCTACGTGGTCATCACCTTCTGGCAGTACTACCACTCGTGTGAGACCAAACCCGAGACCGGCTGCTACAACGTGCGTGATCCGCTGGACCTGGCGCTGGTCTGCGCGGCGGGTACCGCCGCCTGTATCGGATTCCTGTGGTGGAACGCCGCGCCCGCCAAGATCTTCATGGGTGATACCGGATCGCTGGCGCTGGGCGGGCTGCTCGCGGGCCTGTCGATCACCACCCGCACCGAACTGCTGATGGTCGTCATCGGCGCGCTGTTCGTCGCCGAGGCGGCGTCGGTGGTGCTGCAGGTGGCGGTGTTCCGGACCACCCGGAACCGGCTGTTCAAGATGGCGCCGTTCCATCATCATTTCGAGCTGAGCAAATGGGCGGAAACCACGGTGATCATCCGGTTCTGGCTGCTGGCCGCGATGGCCTCGGCGGCCGGTCTCGCCCTGTTCTACAGCGAATATCTCTCCGCGGTCGGGTGAGCTGACGATGGAGGAGCATGTACCGCGGGCCCTGCGCTCACCGGGCCCGATGCTGGAATTCCTGCGTGGCCGCGATGTCCTGGTGGCGGGCTGGGGAGTTTCCGGCCGTTCGCTGATCGCCCCGCTGCGCGATATCGGCGCCCGCCCCGTGGTGACCGACAGCGGCGCCGGGGCGCTGGCCGAAGCGGCCGAGCTGGGGCTGGAGATCGCGCCGTCGGCGGAACTGGAACGCACCGACTGGTCGCGGTTCGCGCTGGTGATCACCAGCCCGGGCTGGCGGCCGGATTCGCCGGTGCTGGCCTCGGCGGTGTCCGAGGGCATCCCGGTCTGGGGCGATGTGGAATTCGCCTGGTGGGTGGACCAGGCCCGGATCTACGGACCGGTCCGCAAATGGCTGGTGGTGACCGGCACCAACGGTAAGACCACCACCACGCAGATGACCCATTCGATCCTGCGGGCCGCCGGTATTCCCAGCGTGGCCTGCGGCAATATCGGACTCCCCATCCTCGACGCGCTGCGCCGCAACCCCGGACCCCAGGTGCTGGCGGTGGAACTGTCCTCGTTCCAGCTGCACTGGGCGCCGTCGGTACGGCCGGAGGCCGGGGTGGTGCTCAATGTCGCCGAGGACCATCTGGACTGGCACGGCGGGCTGGACGCCTATGCGGCCGCCAAGGCGCGGGCGCTGCTGGGCCGGGTCGGCGTGGTCGGCCTCGACGATCCGATCGCCGCGGGTCTGGCCCGTCGTTCCAAGGCCCGGCGTACCGTCGGGTTCCGCATCGGGGTGCCCGCCGACGGGGAACTCGGCGTGGTCGACGGCAAACTGCTCGACCGGGCCTTCACCAAGGCGGCGATCCTGGCCGAGTCCAAGGAGATCAGCCCGCCCGGACCGGCCGGGGTGGCCGACGCGCTGGCGGCTGCCGCGCTGACCCGGGCCATCGATGTCGCGCCGCAGTTCGTGCGCGAGGGTCTGATCGAGCACAAGGTCGGTCCGCACCGGTCGGCGCTGGTCCGTGAGCTGGGCGGGGTCGAATTCGTCGACGATTCCAAGGCCACCAACCCGCATGCCGCGCGGTCGTCGATCCTCGGGCATCAGCAGGTGATCTGGCTGGCCGGTGGCCAGCTCAAGGGCGCCGGGGTCGAGGATCTCGTCGAAGAGGTCGCCGAACGGCTGGTCGCGGTGGTGCTGTTCGGCGTGGACGCGCCCGTGATCGCGGCCGCACTGGCGCGACACGCCCCGGAAGTGCCGGTCGTCGAGCTGGATACGCGAGACCATTCAGGAATGGGGCAGGCAGTTCTGGACGATGCGATCACCGGCACCCGGGATACCGGTATCGCCGAGGCCGTGATGATCCGCGCGGTGCGGGAGGCGGCGGCGTTCGCCGGGCCCGGCGATACCGTGCTCCTGGCGCCGGCGGCGGCTTCGCTGGACATGTTCACCGACTACACCCATCGCGGCCGCAGTTTCGCCGGTGCGGTGGAGGACCTGAAGGACGAGGACCTCGGGCGGCGGTTATGAGACCCCGCGGTACGCGACAGCTGCAGGTGGGCCGTTTCGGCGCCTGGCTGGCGCGGCCGCTGGCCTCCTTCCACCTGGTGGTCACCATCGCCACGCTGCTGACCCTGCTGGGCCTGGTGATGGTGCTGTCGGCGTCGAGCGTGGAGTCCTATACCGACGGTGGTTCGGCCTATTCGCTGTTCGCCCAGCAGGCGATGTACGCGACCGTCGGCGCGGTGCTGTTCTATCTGGCGCTGCGGATCCCGTTCCGGCGGCTGCGGCAGCTGTCCTTCCCGGTGTTCGCGCTCTCGGTGCTGCTGCTGGTCCTGGTGCTGATCCCCGGGGTCGGCAGTACGGTCAACGGCGCCCGCCGCTGGATCGACCTGGGCTTCTTCTCGATCCAGCCGTCCGAGGTCGTCAAGGTGACCTTCGTGGTGTGGGGTGCGCATCTGCTGGTCTCGCGGCGGGCCGCCGCCCGCGCGGCCAACGACCCGGGCGGCCTGAAGAACATCCTGGTACCGCTGGTACCGGCCGGTTTGCTGGTCTGCCTGCTGATCGTCCTGCAGCCGAACCTGTCCACCACCATCGCGATGGGCATCGTGCTGCTGGCGCTGCTGTGGTTCGGCGGGTTGCCGATCCGGCTGTTCGTCACGATCCTGGCCGCCGGTGGTATCGCCGCTCTCGTTCTCGCGTTGTCGGCCGGGTACCGCTCGGACCGGATGCGCGCGTTCTTCAACCCCGGTGACGATCCACAGGGCATCAACTACCAGGCGCGTCAGGCCCTGTACTCGCTCGCCGACGGCGGGCTGTGGGGCCGCGGGCTCGGGCAGAGCCGGGCCAAATGGAACTACCTGCCGAACTCGCACAACGACTTCATCTTCGCCATCATCGGCGAGGAACTCGGTTTTCTGGGCTGCGCCCTGGTCCTGGGGCTCTTCGCGCTGTTCGTCTACACCGGGCTGCGGATCGCGGCCCGGTCGGTCGACCCCTTCCTGCGGTTGCTGACGGCCACCGCCACCACCTGGATCACCGGTCAGGCGCTGATCAACATCGGCTACGTGGTCGGGCTGCTGCCGGTCACCGGTTTGCAGCTGCCGCTGGTCTCGGCGGGCGGTTCCTCGCTGGCGCTGACCCTGCTGATGTTCGGCATCATCGCCAACGCCGCCCGGCACGAACCCGAGGCGGTGGCCGCCCTGCACGCCGGCCAGGACGGCCGGGTCAGCCGGCTGCTGCGCCTGCCCAAACCCGAGGTCTACCATTCCGCCCGGCCCCGGGCCGGATCCCGGCCGCCCGGCGACCGCGCACCCGCCCGCCGTCCGGACCGCGACCGGGCCGGGGAGCGCGACGATCCACGCGCCCGCACCCGGGCCAGCAGCCGGGGGACCGATACCCTGCGGGCGACCCGGGCCTGGGAGCCCAGCTATTCGGTGACACACGCACGAGAACGGGGAAGAAACAGGTGAGCGCATCTCGGTCCGCCGGTGATCATTCGGCCCACGAGGATTCGACACCACGCACGGACGGGATATCGGTGGTCGTCGCCGGGGGCGGGACCGCGGGCCATATCGAGCCCGCCCTCGCCGTGGCCGACGCGCTGCGGCGGCTCGATCCGGCGATCCGGGTCACCGCGCTGGGCACCCGGCGCGGACTGGAGACCACGCTGGTGCCCGAGCGCGGCTATCCGCTCGAGCTGATTCCACCGGTGCCGCTGCCGCGGAAACCCAGCGCGGATCTGCTGCGCCTGCCGGGCCGGGTCCGCGCCTCGGTGGCCCGGACCCGGGAGATCATCGACGCGGTCTCGGCGGATGTGATCGTCGGTTTCGGCGGATACGTCGCCTTGCCGGCGTATCTGGCCGCCGGACGGGGCGTGCTGCGCCGGCGGCGGCCGGTGCCGGTGGTGGTCCACGAGGCCAACGCGAAGGCCGGTATCGCGAACAAGGTGGGCGCCCGGCGCGCCGTCCGGGTGCTCGCCGCGGTCCCGGGTTCCGGGCTCGACGCCGAGGTCGTGGGCATTCCGGTGCGGGAAGCGATCACCTCGCTGGACCGGGCGGCGCTGCGGGCGCGGGCCCGCGACCATTTCGGGCTGCCCGCGGACGGTCCGGTGCTGCTGGTGTTCGGGGGATCCCAGGGGGCGCGTTCGCTGAACGAGGCGATCTCCGGCGCGGCGCCGCAACTGGCCGCGGCCGGTATCTCCGTACTGCACGCGCACGGTCCCAAGAACACGCTCGACACGGTCTCCACCGACCCCGCCGCCCCCTATGTCGCGGTGCCGTACCTGTCGCGGATGGATCTGGCCTACGCCGCCGCCGACGCGGTGGTGTGCCGATCCGGCGCGATGACGGTGGCGGAGGTGTCCGCGGTGGGCCTGCCGGCGATCTACGTGCCGCTTCCGCACGGAAACGGCGAGCAGGAACTCAACGCGCGGCCCGTTGTCGCCGCCGGTGGTGGCAGAATCGTCCCAGACCCGGAACTCTCCCCGAAATATGTGATCGATGAGGTGATACCGCTGCTCACGGATCCAGCACGGATAGCCGAGATGGGCCGCGCCGCCGCCGGCGCCGGCCACCGCGACGCCGCCGACGAGGTCGCGCGGATCGTGCTGCGGGCGGCGGGCCGGTGAGCGAGGATCAGGTGACCGCTCCCGAGACCGCGCCCGGCGGGCTGCCCCCGGAACTCGCCCGGGTGCATATGGTCGGGATCGGTGGCGCCGGGATGTCCGGTATCGCCCGGATCCTGCTGTCGCGCGGTGGTGAGGTGTCCGGTTCCGACGCCAAGGAGAGCCGCGGGGTGCTCGCGTTGCGGGCGCGCGGCGCGCAGGTGCGGATCGGTCACGACGCCGGTGCGCTGGATCTGCTGTCCGGCGGTCCGACGGTGGTGGTGACCACCTATGCCGCGATCCCGAAGACCAATCCCGAACTGGTGGAAGCGCATCGCCGCGATATCCCGGTGCTGCTGCGCCCGACGGTGCTGGCGGCGCTGATGAACGGACATCGCACCCTGCTGGTCTCGGGTACGCACGGCAAGACCTCCACCACGTCCATGCTCATCGTCTCGCTGCAGCACTGCGGGCTGGACCCGTCCTTCGCGGTGGGCGGCGAGCTCAACGAGGCGGGCACCAACGCCCACCACGGCAGCGGCGATATCTTCGTGGCCGAGGCCGACGAGAGCGACGGTTCGCTGCTGCAGTACGACCCCGATGTCGCGGTGGTCACCAATATCGAATCCGATCATCTGGATTTCTTCGGCTCCGACGACGCCTATGTGCAGGTGTTCGACGATTTCACCGACCGCCTCGCCGACGGCGGGCTGCTCGTGGTGTGTCTCGACGATCCGGGCGCCCGGGCGCTGGCCGAACGGACCGGGCAGCGCCTGGCCGAACGCGGGGTCCGGGTCCTCGGTTACGGATCCGGTGACCTCGACGACGCGCCGGTGCCGGTGGGTGTCCGGCTGCACAGCTGGGAACCGCGGGATGTCGGCGGTATCGCCCAGTTCCAGCTCGCCGGCGAACCCGCGCCGCGGACGTTGCGCCTGGCGGTGCCCGGCCGTCATATGGCTCTCAACGCGCTGGCCGCGCTGCTGGCCGGGCGGGCCGCGGGCGCCGATGTGGACGAGATCATCCAGGGTCTGGAGGGTTTCGGCGGGGTGCACCGGCGTTTCCAGTTCGTCGGCCGGGAGAACGGGGTGCGGGTCTTCGACGATTACGCGCACCACCCCACCGAGGTGCGTGCCGTACTCGGCGCGGCCGCGGAACTGGTCGACCAGGAGGCCCGCGACGGGGCCCGTTCGCGGCGGGGCCGGGTGATCGTGGTCTTCCAGCCGCATCTGTACAGCCGCACCGCGACCTTCGCCGCCGAATTCGGCGCGGCGCTCGACCTCGCCGACGAGGTGGTGGTGCTCGACGTCTACGGGGCCCGGGAGGAACCGCTGCCCGGGGTGAACGGCGCGCTGGTCGCCCAGTCGGTGACCAGACCCGTGCACTACCAGCCGGATATGTCGCGGGTGGGCCGGCAGGTCGCCGGGCTGGCCCAGCCCGGCGATGTGGTCATCACGATGGGCGCCGGGGATGTGACCATGCTCGGCAGCCAGATCCTGGACGGACTACGCGCGCGTCCGCAGTACGGGCGGTGAGGCGTGGTACGAACCGGGGCGCGACGATTCGGCGGAGGCGGATCGCGGCGTTACCGGCTGTGGGCGTTACCCGCGGTGGCGCTGGTGATCACCTTCGCCGCGCTGGCCTGGTTCACCCCGATGTTGTCGGTTCGCCAGGTGCGGATCGAAGGGGCGGGTGCGATTCCGAAGGAGCAGATCGAGGATCTGCTGCAGGTTCCGGAGCGCGGGTCGATCCTGCGTATCGATACCGCGGAGATGGCGGCGCGGGTGGCGACGATTCCGAAGGTCCGCAGCGCGCGGGTACAGCGGGTGCTGCCGTCGACGGTGCGGGTGCGGATCGAGGAACGAACCCCGGTGCTGTACTACGACACTCCGGAGGGTGCGCATCTGCTCGACTCCGAGAGTATCGAGTACGCCATCGAACCCGCGCCGATCGGCGTCCCGCAGTTGCTGACGGCGAAACCGGGGGGCGGGGATACGCTCACTCGCGCCGCGGTCACCGTGGTCACCGCGCTGCCACCGGAATTGGAGATCCAGGTCGAGACCGTACAGGCCGCTACGGTCTCGGATATTTCTCTGACACTGCGCGACGGTCGCACGGTACTGTGGGGCAGCAGCGAGGACGGCGAACGCAAATCGGCGGTGGTGCTACCGCTGCTGACCCGGCCGGGAACCGTGTTCGACGTCTCGAGTCCCAGTCTGGTCACGGTAAAATGAGTTCTGCCAATCCTGTTCGGTTCGGCCTCGTCCGGTACGACGCCGATCGTCGGCCCGGTTCGGCCGCCCGGCCCATACTCTCGGCGGGTGCGGGGGGTGTTCCACGATGTGGGCCCCGGTCGCGGGCGAACCGTTCACGATACGACGACTACCGTCTCGGTAGAAGCGCGTTCGCCCGAGAAACTGGCTCTCGTCTCGGCGCGCCTGCGGGCGGATCGCGACGGCGGCGAATAGCGTTCGGCACCAGTCGGATACTTGACATAACTCCAACCCTATGGTTGAGGTTCAGGGTTTGTCCGGATTCCGGTTCGCGGACAGCGATCACGCGAATCGGTACCGGGCATCCGAAAACGACAGACTTTGGATCGAAGGAAGGCGAGAGCTCATGACGCCCCCGCACAACTACCTTGCCGTGATCAAGGTCGTCGGTATCGGCGGCGGCGGCGTGAACGCCGTCAACCGAATGATCGAGCAGGGTCTCAAGGGTGTCGAGTTCATCGCGGTGAACACCGACGCCCAGGCACTGCTGATGAGTGATGCCGACGTCAAGCTCGATGTGGGACGGGAGCTCACCCGGGGACTCGGCGCCGGCGCCGACCCCGAGGTCGGCCGCAAGGCCGCCGAGGATCACAAGGACGAGATCGAAGAGGTGCTCAAGGGCGCCGATATGGTCTTCGTGACCGCGGGCGAGGGCGGCGGTACCGGTACCGGCGGCGCCCCGGTCGTGGCGAGTATCGCGCGCAAACTGGGCGCGCTGACCATCGGTGTGGTCACCCGGCCGTTCTCCTTCGAGGGCAAACGCCGCGGCAACCAGGCCGAGGTGGGTATCAACCTGCTGCGGGAATCCTGCGACACCCTGATCGTCATTCCCAACGATCGGCTGCTGCAGCTCGGCGACGCCGCGGTGAGCCTGATGGACGCGTTCCGCTCCGCCGACGAGGTACTCCTCAACGGTGTCCAGGGCATCACCGATCTGATCACCACCCCGGGTCTGATCAACGTCGACTTCGCCGACGTCAAGAGCGTGATGTCGGGCGCCGGTAGCGCGCTCATGGGCATCGGCTCGTCCAGAGGGGAGGGCAGGTCGGTCAAAGCGGCCGAGGCGGCGATCAACTCGCCCCTGCTGGAAGCCTCGATGGACGGGGCGCACGGGGTGCTGCTCTCCATCGCGGGCGGGTCGGACCTGGGTCTGTTCGAGATCAACGAGGCCGCCTCGCTGGTGCAGGAAGCCGCGCATATCGAGGCGAACATCATCTTCGGCACGGTGATCGACGATTCGCTCGGCGACGAGGTGCGGGTCACGGTCATCGCCGCCGGATTCGACGGCGGCGGCCCGGCCCGGCGTACGTTCGACGCGGCGACGGCCCGGGGGTCGCTGGGTTCCGGGCGTACCGCGGAGATCTCGGCGCAATCGCGAACCGCCGAACTCGGCCAATCGCGGACGGCCGAACTGGGCTCGGCCCGCGGTCATTCCGACGAGCCGGCGCCGACCCGGTCGGCGGATACCGGATCCTCGGTCGCCCGTGGCCCGGCCCCGAGTTACCGCGATACCGAACGGGCCCGGCCCCCGGTGGATTCGCCGCTGTCGCACGGCGGCCGGTCGCATCTCCAGCCGCCGGCCACCGATCTGCCCGATGACGACGATGACGACGTCGACGTCCCGGACTTCATGCGGCGGTGATCCGCGTGCCCGCCGCGGTCTCCGCCGGCCGGGCGGTCTCGTAATGCGCCGATCCCACGGACACCCGTCCGTGGGATCTCGTGTCTCGGTACCGGCCGCGCGGACCCGTGACGCGGGGCCCGCGCCGCGGCCGGTGGCGGCCCGGCGCCCGCGCGTGCCGTTAGGCTCGAAGGCATGACAGCGGCACCGGTACTCACCGTTCGACGGGTCGTCACCACGCGCGCGGGGGGATTCTCCGCACCGCCCTACGATTCGTTCAATCTCGGCGACCACGTCGGCGACGATCCGGAGGCGGTGCGCCGCAACCGGGCCCGGCTCGCCGATACCCTCGGCCTCCCGGCCGATCACCTGATCTGGATGGATCAGATCCACGGCCGCACGGTGGCCACCGTGGACGGGCCGGTCGGCGAACCGGTTCCGGGAACCGACGCGCTGGTCACCACCCGGCCGGGGCTGGCCCTGGTGGTGCTGACCGCCGACTGTGTGCCGGTGCTGCTCTCCGACGACGAGGCGGGGGTGATCGCGGCCGTGCACGCCGGCCGGGTCGGTGCGCGGATCGGGATCATGCCGCGGGTACTGGACGCGATGATCGCCGCGGGCGCCCGGCCCGATCGCATCGGCGCGCTGCTCGGCCCGGCCGCGAGTGGCCGGCAGTACGAGGTACCCGCCGAGATGCGTGCCGATGTGGAGGCGCACCTGCCCGGCAGCGCGACCACCACCGTGCGCGGTACGCCGGGACTGGATCTGCGCGCCGGAATCCGCCGCCAGCTCACCGCGGCCGGAATCGGCGCGATCGCCGAGGATCCGCGCTGCACCGTCGAGGACACCACCCTGTTCAGTCACCGCCGGGGAGCGCCGACCGGGCGCCTCGGCAGTGTGATCTGGATGGAGGCGGGCGGAATGTGACCGGGCCGCCGGGGCTCGGATGATAACGGCGCGGGTGACTCCCGGTATACCGGGTCATGCGCGTTATACGGGGGGTCCGGCGGGTACGCCCGCGGAGCGGTCCCGGATGGTGTCGGGGTAGAGGAGGAGGGAAGGCGGATGACGGCAACGGTGTTGTGGCAGAGACGGATCGGTGGCGCCGGATGAACGGGACCGGAACCGGTGTCCCGGACACCGCTCGCCCCGGCCCCGGGAGCACCGCCCGGACCGCCGAACTGGCTCGCAGCCTCACCGCGCTGCTCACTCGTATCGACGCAGCGTGCGCGGCCGCGGGCCGCGATCCCGCCGAGGTCCGGCTGCTGCCGGTGACGAAATACTTTCCCGCGTCCGATATCGCCGAACTGCATCGTCTGGGCCGCCACGACTTCGGGGAGAACCGCCCGCAGGAGGCCGGGACGAAGGCGGCCGAGTTGCGCGAGCTGAAGCCGTTGCGCTGGCATCTGATCGGGCGGCTGCAGCGGAACAAGGCACGGCAGGTGGCGCGCTGGGCACATACCGTGCAATCGGTGGACAGCGAACGACTGGCGACCGCGCTCGGTACGGCCACCGCGGCCGCACTGGACGAGGGGGAGCGGCAGGCGCCGCTGCGGGTGCTGATCCAGGTGAGCCTGGACGCCGATCCGAGCCGCGGCGGCGCCGTGCCCACCGCGGTGCCGGCGCTCGCGGAACGGATCGCGGCCACCGCGGAACTGCGTTTAGCAGGGATTATGGCCATCCCTCCGCTGTCGGCGGACCCCGATGCCGAATTCGCCCGGCTGGCCGAGCTGCATACCCGGTTACGCGCGGATCACCCCGAGGCCACGGAACTGTCCGCGGGAATGTCGAATGATCTTGAAAGAGCTATTGCCCATGGTTCGACCTGTGTGCGTGTCGGTACCGCTCTCATGGGCACGCGACCGATAACCTCGGCGTAGCAAACAAACCTCATCAGTCACATTCGACACATATGCTGGGACACGACGAGGGCTGAGCAAGACTTCAACACCCGGCCGCCACCGGGGCCGAAGGAAGGTCGACCAATGAGCACGCTGCATAAGTTCAAGGCGTACTTCGGCATGGTTCCGCTCGAGGATTACGAAGACGACTACGTCGACGATCGCACCCCCCGCGGGGTGGAGGATCGCGGCGGGCGCCGGCCGCGTGACTACTCCGACCGGCCGCCCCGCGAATACGACGATCGTCCCGACTACGACCGGTACGCCGGGGACCGCTACGACGGCCCGGACTACCGCGACGCCCCGTACAAGTCGTCCTATCAGCCCGGCTACCCCGCGCCGCGCCGGGACGACTACCCGGGCGACGCCTACGACGACGATTACGAGGGTCCGCGCCGTCCCACCCGGATCGACGCCGCCGCGTCCGGGCGGTATCGTCCGCCCGGCGGTGCCTCCCTGCGCGGCGCGACCAGGGGAGCGCTGGCAGTCGATCCCGATGCCGAGGAGCGACGGCTGGCCGAGCGGGTCCGTCCCGAACCGGTCGCCGCCCGCCGTCCCGCGATCTTCGAGGACGGAGGTCCCTTGTCCAAGATCACCACGCTGCGTCCGCGTGACTACAGCGAGGCCGCCATCATCGGAGAGCGGTTCCGCGAGGGCAATCCGGTGATCATGGATCTGGTGGACCTGAGCAACGCCGACGCCAAACGCCTGGTGGATTTCGCGGCCGGGCTGGCCTTCGCGCTGCGTGGGTCGTTCGACAAGGTCGCCACCAAGGTGTTCCTGCTCTCCCCGGCCGATGTCGACGTCTCGGCCGAGGAACGCCGCCGGATCGCGGAAACCGGGTTCTACAACCAGAAATAGCGGTCACCGTGCCCGGCCGGGCACGGTGACGCCACCTCGGGATCGGCGCGGGCATTTTGCACCGCGCCGATTTTGCGGCAGAGTGACAGCGTGGCCTTGTTCGCGGTGCTGTACTTCGTACTGTTCATCTTCTGGCTGTTGCTCATCAGCCGGGTGATCGTCGAGTTCATCCGGAGCTTCGCCCGCGACTGGCGCCCCACCGGTGTGGTCGTCGTGATACTCGAGGTGATCTTCACCATCACCGACCCTCCCGTGAAGCTGCTGCGGCGGCTGATACCGCCGGTCTCCCTGGGCGGAATTCGACTGGATTTGTCGATTATGGTTCTGCTGTTCCTGGTCTTCATCCTGATGTCGGTCGTCAGCCGGCTCGGACAGCCGGTAGCTCCGGTGTGACAGAATGGGCCGTGACGACTTGCCAGAGCCGCTAGATCTGCCAACGCGCGAAGGGATCCTTCCATGCCGCTGACTCCAGCCGATGTGCACAACGTCGCGTTCAGCAAACCGCCGATCGGAAAACGCGGCTACAACGAGGACGAAGTCGACGCGTTCCTGGATCTGGTGGAGCAGGAACTCTCCCGGCTGATCGAGGAGAACGCGGACCTTCGCCAGCGGGTTGCCGAACTGGACGCGGAGCTGGCCGACGCCAAGAGCAACCGGGGTCCGGCCGGGGCCGGGCTGGGTAAACCGGTGCAGCCGGCACCCCCGCCGGAACCTATCAAACCCCCGGTCCAGGCGCCGCCGTCGGTGCCCATCCCGGTGGTGCCCGCCGCGCCCCCGTCGGCCGATGTCGCCGCCGACGCGAATATGCAGGCGGCGAAGGTTCTGAGCCTGGCACAGGAGATGGCGGACCGGCTCACCAGCGACGCCAAGAGCGAAGCCGAGAATTTGCTGGCGAACGCCCGGGCCAATTCCGAGCGGATGGTCAACGACGCGCGGGCACGGTCGGACGAGATGATCGCCGACGCCCGGCACAAGTCCGATTCCATGCTCTCCGACGCCCAGACCCGTTCGGACAGCCAGCTGCGCCAGGCCAAGGAGAAGGCCGACGCCCTGCAGGCGGACGCGGAGCGTAAGCACACCGAGATCATGGGGACCATCACCCAGCAGCGCAATGTGCTCGAGAGCCGGATACAGACCCTCAAGACCTTCGAGCGCGAGTACCGGGTGCGGCTGAAATCGTATCTGGAATCGCAGCTCGAGGAGCTGGAGAACCGTGGTTCGGCCGTCCCGGTGGAGGATGACTCCTTCGATACCGGCGCCAACCAGCTCGCCCCCGCCTCGTTCGGCAAGGGCGAGTAGAAGCAGCCCGCTACCGCTGGGAGCGAACGGGCGCCCGGCCTGCTGTACTGGGGGTCAACATGCTTGTCTTGACACTGGTGCTCGCCGCCATCGGCCTGGTCCTGCTGATCGTGTCCCTGACCACGGGATCGGTCGTCTGGGCGTGGGGCTGTATCGCCGTGTGCGTGGTCGGTGCCGTGGTGTTGCTGGTGAGCGCGCTGTCGATGCGCGCACCCGACGAGGAATTGCCGAACCGGGATCAGCACGCGAAACGCTGAGACGAGATACGAGCGAGAACCAAGACGTCCTTCCGGGGTCTGCGGGTGCCGCGGGCCGGTTGTATAAGTGGTTGACCGTCCTGGTTAGAATCAAACCTGTAAGTCGGCGACGATCCGGCCATCACCGGGGAGCTTTCGGAAGAACGGCGGCGCGTTCCGCGCACGCTCAGTAGAACCGAACGGGTGAGCCCGTCACAGCTCAGACGAGAGGTCCGTCCGGCCCACCGGCCCGCGGACAAGCGGGGTGGTACCGCGGTTACGGCGCACCCGATGCGCCGCCGATCGTCCCCGTGCCTACCGAATTCGCGCCCCGGCGCGCCAGGCACGAGGAGACGTGAACCCGCGATGGCGGACGAGAACACCGGTAGCAGCGCATACCCCCGCGTCGATCTCGGCGGTGGGTCCGGTATGTCCTTTCCCGAGCTGGAACGGGCCGTACTGGACGCCTGGGCCGCCGACGGGACGTTCCGGGCCAGTATCGACAACCGGGCCGGCGCCGAGGAGTTCGTCTTCTACGACGGGCCCCCGTTTGCCAACGGTCTGCCGCACTACGGTCATTTGCTCACCGGCTACGTCAAAGACGTCGTTCCACGGTTTCAGACCATGCGGGGGAAGCGGGTCGAGCGGCGTTTCGGATGGGATACCCACGGCCTGCCCGCGGAAATCGAAGCGGAAAAGCAGCTCGGTATCACGGACAAATCACAGATCGATTCGATGGGCCTCGCGGAATTCAATGCCGCGTGCAAATCGTCGGTGCTCCGCTACACCGGGGAATGGCGCGATTATGTGACGCGACAGGCCCGTTGGGTCGACTTCGACAACGACTACAAGACACTCGATCTCGACTTCATGGAGTCGGTGATGTGGGCGTTCAAGTCGCTCTACGACAAGGGCCTGATCTACCAGGGCTTCCGGGTGCTCCCGTACAGCTGGTACGAGCAGACGCCGCTGTCGAACCAGGAGGCCCGGCTCGACGACGCCTACCGGATGCGCCAGGACCCGGCGGTGACGGTGGATATGGTGCTGTCCGTACCCGCCGATCATCCGCTGCGCGAACTGGACGGCGCGAACGCGCTGATCTGGACCACCACCCCGTGGACGCTGCCCTCCAACCTGGCGATCGCGGTACATCCGGACGTCCGCTACGTCCAGGTGCGCGGCGCCGACGGTAAGCGCTACGTCCTCGCGGCCGAGCGGGTCGCGCACTATGGGCGGGAGCTGGGCGAGCAGCCCGAGGTACTGGGAGAGTTCGACGGCGCCGCGCTCGTCGATCTGCACTACGCGCCGCCGTTCGGGTTCTTCGCCGGGCATCCGAACGCGCACCGGGTGCTCTCCGCCGACTACGTCACCACCGATTCCGGTACCGGCATCGTGCATATGGCGCCCGCCTTCGGTGAGGAGGATATGGACGTCTGCAGCGCGAACGGTATCGAGCTGGTGCAGCCGCTCGATCCCGGTGGCAAGTTCACCTCCATGGTCCCGCCCTACGAGGGCCTGATGGTGTTCGACGCGAACCCGGTGATCATCAAAGACCTCAAGGCGGCCGGGAAACTGCTGCGGCAGGAGACCATCGACCACTCGTACCCGCACAGCTGGCGCTCGGGACAGCCGCTGATCTACATGGCCGTACCCTCGTGGTTCGTGGCGGTGACCCAGTTCCGCGAGCGGATGGTGGAGCTGAACAAGCAGATCGACTGGGTGCCCGAGCACATCCGGGACGGCCAGTTCGGCAAATGGCTCGAGAACGCCCGGGACTGGAACATCAGCCGGAACCGCTACTGGGGTAGCCCGATCCCGGTGTGGATGTCCGACGATCCGGCGTATCCGCGTATCGACGTCTACGGTTCGCTCGACGACCTCGAACGCGATTTCGGGGTGCGGCCCACGGATCTGCACCGGCCCGCCATCGACGAACTGACCCGGCCCAACCCGGACGACCCGACCGGGCAGTCCACCATGCGCCGGGTACCGGAGGTGCTGGACTGCTGGTTCGAGTCGGGGTCCATGCCGTATGCGCAGGTCCACTTCCCGTTCGAGAACCAGGAGTGGTTCGACTCGCATTTCCCGGGCGATTTCATCGTCGAGTACAACGGCCAGACCCGCGGATGGTTCTACAACCTGCATGTACTGTCCACCGCGCTGTTCGACAGCCCGGCGTTCAAGAACGTGGTCGCGCACGGGATCGTCCTCGGCGACGACGGGCTCAAGATGAGCAAGTCCAAGCGCAACTACCCGGATGTGAACGAGGTGTTCGACCGGGACGGCTCCGATGCCATGCGCTGGTTCCTGATGAGTTCGCCGATCCTGCGCGGCGGCAACCTCATCGTCACCGAGCGCGGAATCCGCGAAGGCGTGAGCCATGCGTTGCGGCCGCTGTGGAACGCCTGGACGTTCCTGCAGCTCTACGCCGTCGAACCCGGTGTGTGGCGTACCGATTCACCCCATGTGCTGGATCGGTACATCCTGGCCAAGCTGGCGGAGAGCGGCGACACCATGACCGCGGCGCTGGAGGCCTTCGATATCGCGGGCGCCTGCGAAGAGCTGCGGACCTTCGCCGACGCCCTGACCAACTGGTATGTGCGGCGCTCGCGTTCGCGGTTCTGGGCCGAGGACCGCGATGCCGTCGACACCCTGCACACCGTCCTCGAAGTGGTGACCCGGCTCGCCGCGCCGCTGCTGCCCATGGTCACGGAAGTGATCTGGCGCGGGCTCACCGGCGGGCGGTCGGTACATCTGACGGACTGGCCGGCCGCCGATCTGCTGCCGCGCGATCCCGAACTCGTGGCGGCCATGGACGAGGCGCGTACGGTGTGCTCCACGGTGCTGGGCCTGCGTAAGGCGCAGAAACTGCGGGTCCGGCTGCCGCTGGCCGAGGTCACGATCGCGGCGTCCGACGCCGAGCGGCTGCGGCCCTACGCCGACATCATCGCCGACGAGGTGAACGTCAAGAAGGTCGATCTCACGACCGATGTCGCCGCGCACGGCCGCTTCGAACTGGCGGTCAACGCGCGCGCGGCCGGGCCCCGGCTGGGCAAGGATGTGCAGCGGGTGATCAAGGCGGTCAAGGCCGGAGACTGGTCGGAGGGCGCCGACGGCGTGGTCAGCGCGGCCGGAATCGACCTGCTGCCGGAGGAATACGCCCAGCGCCTGGTGGCGGCGGAACCGGAATCGACCGCGGCGCTGCCCGGCAACGCCGGTCTGGTGGTGCTGAACTCGGTGGTCACCGAGGAACTGGAGGCCGAGGGCTGGGCCCGCGATATCATCCGGGATCTGCAGGAGACCCGGAAATCGCTCGGGCTCGACGTGTCCGACCGGATCACCGCGACCCTCGAGGTGCCGGCCGACCGGCAGGGATGGGCACGGACGCACCGGGAGCTGATCGCCGGTGAGATCCTGGCCGTGGAGCTGGAGTTCGGCGCTGCCGGGCCGGAGGCCGCCGAGCTGACCGGCGGGGCCCGGGCCCGGATCGCGAAGGCGGGCTGACGGTCGCCGCCGGCCGGGTCCTCCCGGTCGGCGGTACCCGCGTTTCCGGGCCGGGGGCTGCGGGCCGGGAGCCGGCGGGGCCCCCGAGGTTGCGGCCATGACCGCCGGGCCGCCGCCTACTAGGGTGGGATCCTATGGCTTCGGACAATCCCGACGAGTGGTGGCATTCCCCTGAGGGACAGCAGAAGAACACGCCGTCGGGTCAGTGGCAGCAGGGGCATCAGGGACAGCAGGGGGGCGCGCGGCCCGGTCCGGGAATGCCGTGGGGGCAGCAGCACGGGGGGCAGGTTCCGCCGCCGGCCCCGCAGCAGGGAGCCTGGGAGGTACCGCCGCTGGAATACGGCGGCCCCGGCGGCCCGCCGCGGAAGAACAACAACGGCCCGCTGATCGCGGTGCTGGCCACCGTGGTGGCGCTGATCCTGATCGGTGTGGTGGGCCTGGTCGTGCTCCGGTCCCCGGAATCCGGGGACGACGCGGGTGCCGCCGCTGCCGGAAGTTCCTCGCAGACCACGGAATCGGGTCGCACCACCACCTCGGCGCCCGCCCGCTCGACCACGACGACCACCACCGCGGCGCCCTCGGGGGACGAGCCGGCGCTGCGTGAGGGCCTGGCGCCGGTCGCGGTGCTCGGCCCGACCTGGCAGGCCGGTGAGGAGACCTACACGATGGCTTTCCAGGGCTGGCCGTTCGCCTTTCGCGCGCCCGGGTCGTGGGGCTGTATGAAGGGCTCCGTCGAGAAGATTCCGGATGCCCAGGCCTGGGGCTGTGTCGACGAAAGCAATTCCGGTGCGGGACAGCGGGTCAACCTGATCCTGCGCAAATGCCCGGCCACCTGTGATCCGGCCACCCGGACCACGTTCGATTCGGAGTGGTTCGACCATCCGGACCAGGCCCGGCAGTTCGACGAGCGCACCGCGTATGTGGAGACCGCGTCCAACGACGAGGGTAAGTACACGGTCGATTTCAGCCGCTACGTCGCCGCGGAACCCGGTGGCGAGCCGGTCTGGCAGGTGGGGGTCTTCGTGGAGTCGCCACCGGCCACCAAGGACGTGGTGTTGAAGACTCTGAACGACATCGCAACTCAGACACAGTAAACATCTTTGTGATTTAGATCACATGCTGAGAGTTTGCCAGGGCCTTGTCGGCTGCGTTCCCGGCCCGGCAGAATTCATCACGATACCGCTGCGGCCGGAAACGGTCGTGACGGGACGGTGATAATTTCGTTCGTCTCTACCTGAGTGAAGTCGCGTCGGAGCTCCTTCGCCGGCGCTATGCCAGTGGTCCGCGGCATGCCGCCCATCGGCGGATGCCGCGAGTTAACCGGGCGCCGCATGGCTCCCGCGTATCGACCGGCAAGAAGGGTGGGCACGTGATCGGAATCGCACTGCGCCGGGGTATCGCCGGCTTGGTTCTCGCATCGGCCGTCTCCGCACTGGCGGCGGCTCCGGGCTGGGCACAGCCGGGAAGCTCGGCCACCGGATCGTCCTCCGGGTCGGGATCGCTCAGCGCCAGCGGATCGGCAGGGCTGCCGATGCCGACCAGTAACGGTCTGGGTGCGCTGGCCGCAGCCACGTCACAGACCGGCAAAATGTACGAATGGGGGGCCACCGGTCCCGATACCTGGGACTGCTCCGGCCTCGTCCAGTGGGCTTTCCGGCAGGTCGGGGTGATACTGCCCCGCACCACCTGGGAACAGGCGAAGGTGGGCGCCTCGGTGCCGCGCTACGCGCTCTCGCCCGGTGACGTCGTCATCATCAACGCCGACGCCTCCCACGTGGGCATCTACGCGGGTGTCGGGCAGGTGCTCAACGCCTACGGCGCCGGCGTCCCGGTCGGGCTCACGCCGATCGACCAGTTCCACATCTTCAGTATCCGGCGGTTCTGAGCCGGTACCGCGTCGTCAGTCCACCTGGCGGCGCAGCAGTGGCCCATAGTCGGGGTGGGCCAGTGCCGAGGCGAACTGCGCGATGAGGTAGTCGCCCGGGTTGCCGGTGTCGTACCAGCGACCTTGGATGACCTGCCCGTACACCGCGTGGTTGGCGGCGTAGGCGTTGATGGAATCGGTCAGATACACCTCACCCGTGTGGTGGGTGTACCACTTCTCGGTCTGGGTGCGCAGCTCGTCGATGATGCCGGGCGTCACCACGTACCCGCCGATGGCGGCATAGGCCGAGGGAGCGTCGGCCGGTTTGGGCTTCTCCACCAGCCCGGAGATCCGCAGCAGCCCCTCGTCCAGATCCTCACGCACCACGGGGACGCCGTAGCGCTGCGATTCGTTCGGGTTCATCGGCATCAGGGCCAGGACCGGGCAGCCGGTGGACTCGTAGGCCTGGATCAGCTGCTGTGCGCGCGGTACCTCGGCGACGAAGACGTCGTCGGGCCACAGCACCAGCATCGGCTCGTCGGCAGCGGTGCGGGCCGCGTTCAGCACCGGCGTTCCGTTGCCGTAGGGCCCGTGCTGATCCAGATAGGTGATATGCCCCAGGCGAGACAATTCGCCCACTTCTTCGACGGCATCCGCGTAGGCGCTCTTACCGTCCGCGCGCAACTGGGCGACCAGTGCCGGGTTGGGGCGGAAATGGTCCTGGATCAGCGATTTGCCGCCGCTGACCACAATGGTGATATCGGTGATCCCGGAGGCCACCAGCTCGCGCACCGTGTGCTCGATCACCGGCTTGTCGCCGACCGGCAGCATCTCCTTGGGGATCGCCTTGGTCAGCGGTAGCAGTCGGGAACCGATACCGGCAGCGGGGATCACGGCCTTGCGGATCTTCATCGTCCGATCATCACATATCAGGCCCCCGCGCCGTCGGATCGCGGCATTCGCGTGCCCGCGAAGTGCCCGGTAGCGGTGCCGATGGAGTCCGGGGCGCCCGCGGCTGTCGGTAGCGCCGCGTAGATTCTGCGCTCATGGACACCCCCGCCGCGCGGACCTCCCGGCGCTGGGTGCTGCATATCGATATGGACGCCTTCTTCGCGTCGTGCGAACAGCTCACCCGGCCGACCCTGCGCGGACGTCCGGTGCTCGTGGGCGGCACGGGCGCGCGCGGGGTGGTCGCCGGCGCCAGCTACGAGGCGCGGGTCTTCGGCGCCCGGTCGGCGATGCCGATGCAGCAGGCGCGGCGGCTGGTCGGGGCGCCGGCGGTGGTGATACCGCCCCGGGGCGCGCTGTACGGCCTGCTCAGCGGCCGGGTGTTCGATACGTTGCGGGCCCGGATCCCGGTGCTCGAGACGCTGTCGCTCGACGAGGCCTTCGCCGAGCCGGAGGAATTGGCGGGAGCCGGGGCGGATACGGTGCTGGCCTATTGCGCGCGCCTGCGCGAGGAGGTCCGTGACCGTTGCGGTCTGGTCGCCTCGGTGGGCGCCGGCTCCGGTAAACAACTGGCCAAGATCGCCTCGGGGATGGCCAAACCCGACGGTGTCCGGGTGATCGCGCCCGATGAGCAGCAGGACCTGCTGGCCGCCCTTCCGGTTCGCAAGCTCTGGGGGATCGGGCCGGTGGCCGAGAGCCGGTTGCGCACTCTCGGTATCGAGACGGTGGGCGCGTTCGCCGCCCTGCCCGAGGTGGAGGCGATGTCGATTCTCGGCGGCAGCGTCGGCGCCGCACTGCACCGGCTGGCGCGGGGTATCGACGACCGGCCGGTCGCCGAACGCGCCGAGGCCAAACAGATCAGCGCCGAGACCACCTACGAGCGCGATATCGTCACGCTGGAGGGGTTGCGCCCGGCCATCACCGAGATGGCCGCCGCCGCGCATCGGCGTCTGCTCCGCGACGGTCGCGCGGCCCGCACGGTGGTGCTGAAGCTGCGGCGGGCCGATATGAGCATCACGACGCGTTCCACCACGCTCGGCTACGCCACCGAGGATCTGGCCACACTCACCGCGGCGGCCCAGCGTGCCGCGCTGGATCCGCGGGAGCTGGGGCCGGTGCGGCTGGTGGGCGTGGGATACGCCGGGCTGTCGGCGATCCGGCAGGAATCGCTGTTCCCCGACCTCGACCGGCTGGGTACTCCGGCGGATCCGGGCGGCTCCGAGATGCCGGTCCCGGTGTACTCCGGGGGCACGGAAACAGCGGGTGCCGGCAGGGGTTTCGGTGCGCCGGCCGTGGTCGCCGGCGACGCCGGAGGATATCGGGAGGTAGGGTCGGCCCGGGTGCCGGAATCTCTGGCGGCAGCCGAAGAGAGTTCTGAGGATTCGGTAAGATCCGGACCCCTGGCCGGCGCGTCGGCGGCCGGTCCCGCGGCGGGCGGCGAAATCGCGGCCGAGGCGGCGGATTCGGGTATCGCTGCAGGTGAGATCCCCTCGTGGCGGCCGGGAATCGATGTGCGGCACCCCGAATTCGGATACGGCTGGGTGCAGGGCGCCGGCCACGGCCGGGTGACGGTCCGCTTCGAGACCCGCTCGACAGGGCCGGGTATCGCGCGTACGTTCGCTGCCGACAATACGGAGTTGCGCCCGGCGGACCCGCTCGGCAGCCTGTCGTGACGGACCGCCGGGTAGGTTGGTTCCGCGCAGCGTCGCCGGTTCCGGTGGTGCTGCCGCCGCGCACGACACCGAACCCTCGAACGCAAAGGACGAGCAGTTGAAGCTTCGCAAGACCGGACGTATCGCGATCGCCGGCCTGGCCGCCGTGGCCGCGCTGACCCTGACGGCGTGTGGTAGCGATGATTCCGACTCGGGCAGCAAGAGCGCGACCACCTCCGCCGCGGCGGCCACCACCGAGGCGGCCGACGATCTGCCGCCCGTGCCCACGGCTGCCGATCTGAACACCCAGCTGCAGATGGCGCTGGATCCGGCCGTGCCGAACCAGGAGAAGCTGGAAATGGTGCAGGGCGCCGAGGCCGATCCGGAGCTGCCGGGCAAGCTGGCCCAGTTCTACACCGATTCCGGTGCCACCATCGAGGTCACCGAGGTCAACGATTTCGGTGACACCCTCAACGCCAAGGCGAACTTCAAACTGGGCGATACCCAGAACGTGGTCGATGTGCCGTTCGTCGCCGAGAACGGCGTCTGGAAGGTCGAGAAGACCTGGGCCTGCAATATGCTCGCCCAGGCCCAGGTCCAGTCGCCGGCCTGCGTCGCCTGATCCGTGCTTCCGCGTTCCGGCCGGTCTGTCCAGGGCAGACCGGCCGGTTTCGTTCGCGGCAGTATCGCCGTGCCCGTGAGAGCACCCGACGGGACGCGACGGCCTCCCGCTAGGATTGCGCCCCGTGGCTGACACGATGGTGGTGGCGGCGTCCGAGCAGGCGTTGATCTCAGAAAGTCCGCGACCGCGATCGCGGGGCGGCTGGGCCCGGCCGGTGGCCCTGGTATCGGCCCTGATCGGCGCCCTGCTGGCGGTGGCGGTGCCCTTCCTGCCGGTCGAGGTCGAGGCGGCGACCCTGACCTGGCCACAAGCCGGTTCCAGCGCTTCCGTCGAGGCTCCGCTCGTCGCCTACGCGCCGCTGAGTTTCGACGCCACCGTGCCGTGCGCCGCGATCGGGCAGCTCGACGCGCGCGGCGGCGGAGTGCTGACCGCGACCGCGCCGGCCGGGGCCCCCGATCTCGACCGCTACGGCTTCGCGGCCCGCGTCCGGCCCGCGACGGCCGAATCGGGTTCGCGTCTCGATGTGGTCCTGCGCAACCAATCGCTGTTCAGCGTCCCGGTCGCCGAGCTCCCGCCCGGCTGCGAACTGACCGTGGGCGCCGGGATGACCGAATCGGTGGCCACCCTCACCGGCCGGGAGCCGGTGGTGCTGGGCGGTGATTACCGGCCGCAGCTGGTCGGGGTGTTCAGCGATCTGGACGATCCCGCCGGAACCAGCGTCACGGCCGAGGTGGACAGCCGGTTCAGTTCCTCGCCCAGCGTGATCAAACGGGTGGCCATCTGGTCGGCGGTGCTGGCGACCCTGGTCTCGCTGATCGCGCTGCACCGCCTGGACTCCTCCGATGGCCGCCGGGCCCGCCGCTTCCTGCCGGCCCGCTGGTGGACCTTCCGCCCGGTCGACGGCGTGGTGCTGGGAACCCTGGTCCTCTGGCATTTCATCGGCGCCACCACCTCCGACGACGGCTACCAGTTCGGTATGGGCCGCACCTCGCTCAATGCCGGGTACATGGCGAACTACTTCCGGTATTTCGGGGTTCCGGAGAATCCGGTCGGCACTCCGTATTACGACCTCATCGGCCAGATGGCCCAGCTGAGCACCGCCAGCCCGTGGGTGCGGCTGCCGTCGCTGCTCGCGGGCATCCTGGCCTGGCTGGTGATCAGTCGCGAGGTGGTGCCGCGATTCGGCGCCGCCCTGCACCGCAACCGGTTCGTGCCCTGGACCGGTGCGCTGGTCTTCCTCGCCGTCTGGCTGCCCTACAACAACGGGCTGCGCCCGGAACCCATCGTCGCGCTGGGCGTTCTGCTGACCTGGTGCTCGGTCGAGCGCGGTATCGCCACGCGGCGGCTGCTGCCGTTCGCGGTGGCGATACTGATCGCGGCGTTCAGCTGCACCGCCGGGCCGCACGGCGTCATCTGCGTGGCCGCCCTGCTCGCCGGACTGCGCCCGCTGTTCAAAACCGTCGCCGCCCGGGCGCCGCGGATGGGCTGGTTCGCCCAGTTGCTGCCGCTGGCCGCCGCCGGAGTGCTGGTGCTGGTGGTGGCGTTCGCGGATCAGCCGTTCAGCGCCATGCAGGAGATGCGCCGGGTGCACGAGCTGGCCGGGCCGCATGTGCTCTGGTACGACGAATACCTGCGCTACCAGTACCTGTTCATGGGCACCGTGGACGGTTCGGTGGCCCGCCGCTTCGGCATCTTCGTGATGGTGGCGGGCCTGGTGGTCTGTCTGCTCACCCTGCTGCACAAGGGCGGCAAGATCCCGACCGCCGCGCTGGGACCCTCGCGACGGATCCTCGGGGTGACCGTCGGCGCCATGGCGCTGATGATGACCACGCCCACCAAATGGACTCATCACCTGGGTGTCTTCGCCGGGCTGGCCGGTGCGGTGGCGGTACTCACCGCGGTGGCCGTCGGCCCGCGGGTGATGCGCGGCCCGCGCAACCGGGCCCTGTTCGCCGCGGCGGTGGCGTTCCTGCTGGCGCTGGTGTTCTCCGGGCCGAACGGCTGGTGGTACGTCTCCTCCTACAGCGTCCCGTGGTGGGATAAACAGCCGTCCGTGGCGGGGATCGCCGTCAACAAGATCTTCCTGCTGGGCGCGGTACTGCTGCTGGCGCTGGCCGCCTGGTGGCATGTGCGGGCGCCGGATCGGGGCCACCACCGGATCTCGCGCTGGGGCTGGCGATTCGCCAAGGTTCCGCCGCTGGCGGTGGCCGCCGCGTTCATGGTGCTCTTCGAAGTGGCGTCCTTCGCGAAGGGCGCGGTCACCCAGTACCCGGCATTCTCGCTGGCGAGTTCCAACCTGGGCGCGCTCACCGGGAACACCTGCGGGCTGGCCCCGCATGTGCTGGTGGAAACCGATCCGAATCGCGGCGCGCTGACCCCGCTGTCCGGTGACGCGGGCGCCACGCTGGCCGGTACCGGCACCGGATTCACCCCCACCGGCGTGGCGGCCGATCTCAGCGCCGACGCCGAGGAGGGCGCCGACGCCGCCATCGCCGATTCGGTCGGCTCGGGCAGCTCCGGTGACGGTGTCGCCACCGAAACCGCCGGTCCCGCACTGCCGTTCGGACTCGATCCGGCCACCCCGGTGCAGGGCAGCTATCACGCGGACGGCCCCGCCGAACTGACCAGCGGGTGGTACCGGCTGCCGCCGGTGGCCGACCGGGCGGATATCCTCGCGCTCAGCGCCGCCGGGCGGATCTGGTCGCGCGACGCCGACGGTGTGGTGACCCACGGGCAGTCGCTGGAACTCGAATTCGGTTCCACCACCGCGGCGGGCGGGTCGGCCGCGGATCCGGTTCCGCTGCGCCGGGTCAACCCGATCGATATCGGCCCGGCGCCGTCCTGGCGCAATCTCCGGGTACCGCTGCAGCCCTACGCCGACGCCGATACGGTGCGAATCGTCGCCGCCGACCGGGACCGCGACGCGCGCCAGTGGCTGGCGTTCACCCCGCCTCGTATCCCGCGGACGCAAGATCTGAACACGGTTGTCGGGTCCAGTGATCCGGTGCTGCTGGATTGGGCGGTGGGCCTGCAGTTCCCCTGCCAGCGGCCGTTCGATCACCGGATCGGGATCGCGGAGACGCCGAAGTACCGGATCCTGCCGGACCGGGTCGGCGCCCACGACACCAATCTGTGGCAGAACCACGACGGCGGCGGCCCGCTCGGCTGGACCGGTCTGCTGCTGCACGCCCGGACCCTGCCGACCTACCTGGACGACGACTGGGACCGGGATTGGGGTCAGCTGCAGCAGTTCCTGCCGATGGATCCGGATACGGTGCCGGCCCGGCCGGAGGTGACCGTGGAAGAACACTCCGGGACCTGGACACCCGGCCCGATCAACGTCGCCTGGTAGGTCCGCGGGCGCCCGGCTGGCTACGCTGACTGCCATGTCGACAACTGTGCAGGCGGCCCGATCGGCCGGCCTCACCGCGGCCGAGGTGGAGCAGCGACGCCGGGACGGTCTCACCAACGATGTGCCGGACCGGGCCAGCCGTTCGGTGCGCGATATCGTCCGGGCGAACGTG
Organism: Nocardia sp. NPDC049935; assembly: GCF_055586645.1. Lineage (NCBI taxonomy): Bacteria > Bacillati > Actinomycetota > Actinomycetes > Mycobacteriales > Nocardiaceae > Nocardia > Nocardia sp. NPDC049935. The sequence goes on from NZ_JBVJHV010000004.1 coordinate 467,503, forward strand.
TTCACCCGGATCAATGCCATCCTCGGTGTGCTGTTCGTCCTGGTCATGGCCACCGGTTCGGTGATCGACGGGATGTTCGGATTGCTGATCGTGGCCAACAGCGCGGTCGGCATCATCCAGGAGGTCCGGGCCAAACGCACCCTCGACCGGCTGGCGATCGTCGGGCAGGCCCGGCCCACGGTCCGCCGGGACGGGCGCGCCGAGCAGATCGCGCCCAGCGAGGTCGTACTCGACGATGTGATCGAACTCGGGCCCGGCGACCAGATCGTGGTCGACGGTGTGATCGCCGAGGCCGAACTGCTCGAAGTCGACGAATCCCTGCTCACCGGCGAAGCCGACGATGTGCACAAGGAATCCGGAGAGCAGGTGCTCTCGGGCAGCTATGTGGTGTCCGGTTCGGGCGCGTACCGGGCCACCAAGGTCGGCAAGGACGCCTACGCCGCCAAATTGGCCGAGGAGGCCAGCAAGTTCACGCTGGTGAATTCCGAACTGCGCAACGGTATCGACACCATCCTCAAGGTCATCACCTATCTGCTGATCCCGGCGGGCGCGCTGAGCATCTACAACCAGCTGGTCTCGAGCGGCGAATCCTGGCGCCCGGCGGTCACCGGGATGGTGGCCGCGCTGGTGCCGATGGTGCCGGAGGGCCTGGTACTGATGACCTCCATCGCCTTCGCCGTCGGCGTGGTCCGGCTGGGGCAGCGGCAATGCCTGGTCCAGGAACTGCCCGCGATCGAGGGCCTGGCCCGGGTGGACGTGGTGTGCGCGGACAAGACCGGCACGCTCACCGAGAACGGGATGCGGCTGGCCGAACTCCGGATGCTCGAGACCGCGGCCGGCGCCGAGGACCGGGCCCGGCGGGCGCTGTCGGCCATGGCCGCCGACGACCCCCGCCCGAACGCGAGCGTGCAGGCCATCGCCGAAGCCCTGCCCGATACCCCGGGCTGGACCTACACCGCGGTGGCGCCGTTCTCCTCGGCCAAGAAATGGAGCGGGATCTCCTACGGCGAGCACGGCGACTGGCTGCTGGGCGCCCCCGACGTTCTGCTGGACTCCGGTTCCGGCGACGCCCGCGCCGCCGAGGAGCTCGGGGCGAGCGGATTGCGCGTACTGCTGCTCGCCCGGGGCGACCGGGCGGTCGACGTCCCCGGAGCCCCCGGCGACCTCACCCCGGTGGCGCTGGTCGTCCTCGAACAGAAGGTGCGGCCCGACGCCCGCGACACCCTGGACTATTTCGCGAGCCAGGACGTGTCCATCAAGGTGATCTCCGGCGACAACGCGGTATCGGTCGGAGCGGTCGCCTCCTCGCTGGACCTGCCCGGCGGTGACCGGGCCGTCGACGCGCGCACCCTGCCCGAGGATCGCGGCGAACTCGCCGCCGTGCTCGAGGACAAGACCACCTTCGGCCGGGTGCGCCCGGATCAGAAGCGCGCCATGGTCGGCGCGCTGCAGTCGCGCGGCCATACCGTGGCCATGACCGGCGACGGTGTGAACGACGTCCTGGCGCTCAAGGACGCAGATATCGGTGTGGCCATGGGCGCGGGCAGCCCCGCCACCCGCGCGGTCGCCCAGATCGTGCTGCTGGACAACAAATTCGCCACCCTGCCGTATGTGGTGGGCGAGGGCCGGCGGGTGATCGGCAATATCGAGCGGGTCTCGAACCTGTTCCTCACCAAGACCGTGTACTCGGTGCTGCTGGCGTTCCTGGTGGGCATCGCGGGCGTGGGTTCGCAGATCTTCGGCTACGAACCCATCGGGTATCCGTTCCTGCCCCGCCATGTGACGATCGCGGCCTGGTTCACCATCGGCATCCCGGCCTTCATCCTGTCCCTGGCGCCGAACAACGAACGGGCCCGCACCGGTTTCGTGGGACGGGTGATGCGGCTGGCCATTCCATCGGGTGTGGTGATCGGGACGGCGACCTTCGTGGCCTACCTGATCGCCTACGCCGGCCCCGAGGCCAGTGAGCAGCAGAAGATGCAGGCCGGCACCACCGCGCTCATCACCCTGATCATGATCGCGGTCTGGGTGCTGGCGATCGTCGCGCGGCCCTACAACTGGTGGAAGATCGTGCTGCTGACGGTGTCGGTGGGGGCGTACGTGGTGCTGTTCTCGGTACCGTTCACGCGCGAGTTCTTCGCGCTCGACCCGTCGAACGCCGCCCTCACCACCGCCGCCTTCGTCTGCGGCGCGGTGGGGATCGTCCTGGTGGAGGTGGCATGGTGGGTGAGTGCCACGCTGCGCGGCGAATCGCACAAACTGGTCCCGGCGGCGCCGGGCGAAGGCGAGTGACCCCACGTCTGCGGGTCCGGCCGGTGCGGGTGGGAGCCGGGACGGCCGATCGCGCATAGGATCTCGTACAGGGCCCCGGCGGGTTTCCGATGGGGGCACCCTCGTACTGGGAGAGGACACAGACGTGGCGGAATCCTTCGACGTGCGTCCGGCGCGGCGCGCCGATATCGACGCGCTGGCGCGAACCCTGGGCGCGGCGTTCCAGGAGGATCCGGTGATGTCGTGGGTGGTGCCGGACCCCCGCCGCCGGGCGGCCGGTTCGCCGCGGTTCTTCGCCACGCTGACCCGGCATCACCATCTGGACCACGGCGGAGTGGATATCGCGGTCGATCCGTCCGGCCGGATCGGCGGGGCCGCGCTGTGGGACCCGCCCGGCGCGTGGCGGCCCTCGCCGCGGTCGGAACTGCGGATGCTGCCGCAGATGGTGCGTGCCTTCGGTGGTCGGCTGTTCGCGGGGAAGCGGCTGTCGGACACCATGTCCGGGGTGCATCCGGAGGAGCCGCACTGGTATCTGGCGGTGCTCGGCACCGATCCGTCGGTGCGCGGCACCGGCTACGGGCAGGCCCTGCTGCGGTCCCGGCTGGACCGGTGCGACCGGGACGGGGTGCCCGCCTATCTCGAATCGAGCAATCCGGTCAACGTTCCCTACTACGAACGTTTCGGGTTCGAGGTCACCGCCACGATCACCGTTCCCGGTGGCGGCCCCGACCTGTGGGCCATGTGGCGCACCCCGGTCACGCCCGGCTGAGGCGTGTCACGCGGACCGGCGCGCCCGGCCGGGGGTATGGCCCAGCGCCGCCCGGTAGACATCGATGAAGGCGCTGGCCGTGGCCCATCCGCACCGCCCGGCCACCGTGGTGACCGGGAGGCCCTCGGCGAGCAGCCGGACGGCGTGGTGCAGGCGCAGCTGGGTGCGCCACTGTGGGTAGGTCATGGCGAATTCGCCGCGGAACAGGCGGGTGAGGGTGCGTTCGCTCGCGCCGATCCGGCGGCCGAGGGCGGTCAGGGTCCAGACGACGGTGAGATCCGCTTCGACCAGGGCGCAGGCCCGGCGCAGCCGCTCGTCGCGTGCGGCGGGCAGCCGGAGCCGCTGTTGCGGGCTCCGGGCGAGCCGGTCGAGCAGGACCTGCCGCAGCCGGTCGGTTTCGTCGCCGGGTAGTCCCGCCGGCGCCGAGCAGAGGACCACGAGTTCGCGGAGCAGGGCGGGTGCGGCGACCACCGTGGGTGCGGTCCAGCCGGGGGACCGGCCGGGCGGGAACGCCACACAGTGGAAGCGGGTCGGTCCGTAGAAATGGTGCTCGTGCCAGTACCCGGCGGGAATCCAGATCGCGCGGTCGGCCGGGGCGATCCAGCAGCCGGTATCGGTGCGGACCTCCGCCGCGCCCGCGCTGGCGTAGACGAGCTGATGCTCGGTGTGCCGATGCCGCCGGATATGCGCGCCGCCGCCCAGGTCCTGCACGGAGGTGGGCGCGGGGAAGGTTTGGCGGGTTTCCGGCACAACTCGGCATTTTATCGGAAGCCGGCACCCGGGCCGGATTCCTACTGTGAACGCGGACAAGGGTTCACGAGAAGGGATCCGGGGTGGACATATCGGTGGCGGTCGAACCCGCGCACGGCCGGGAGCCGGCGTGGAAACGGATGCGGTACTGGGTCGCCGCGCATATCGTCGACGACTTCTATCAGGGACTGGTACCCGCCGCGGTGCCGTTCTTCGTTCTCGAACGCGGCTACAGCTATACGGCGGCGGCCGGGCTCGCCCTCGCGGCGACCCTGGGCAGCGCTCTCCCGCAACCGGTGCTCGGCATCGTCGCGGACCGCTGGAAACTGCTGTGGATGGCCCCGGCCGGGCTGGCGGCGGCGGGCGTGGGAGCGGGTCTGGCGGGTCTGGCCCCCGGATATCCCGCGGTCTGGGCCCTGCTGCTGATCTCGGGTCTGGGCGTGGCCGCCTTCCATCCCGCCGCGGGACGCGACGCGCGGCGCGCCGCCGGTGACAGCGCGAGCGCCATGAGCCTGTTCGCCGCGGGCGGCAGTATCGGGTTCTTCCTGGCCCCGGCGCTCGCGACACCCGTTCTGGTGTCGTTCGGAGTCGGCGCGACGGCGCTGTTCCTGCCACCGGCGGTGCTGATGGCCTTCGTGCTCTGGCGGCGGCAACGGCGTGGCGGCCCGGAGCCCGCGACCGCGCCCGCCGCGGCCGCCCGGGACCGCTGGCTGCCGTTCTTCCTGCTGACCGCCGTCGAGGTGGTTCGTTCGGTGGTCTTCACCGGACTCAACACCTTTCTCGCGCTCTACTGGATCGTGCGGCTGGGCGCGGACCGGTTCACCGGCGGTCTGGCGCTGACGGCGTTCCTGATCGGCGGTGTCCTCGGGACGCTGGCCGGTGGCCGGGTCGCGGACCGGATCGGGATGCCGGCCACGATCCGGATCGGCTGCGCCGCCGCCGTGCCCGCGCTGCTCGCGTTACGGCTGGTGCCGGATCCCCGGTACGGGCTGGTGGTCGCGGTACTCGCCGGGGTCGCGGTGAATCTGCCGTTCGCGGTGTTCGTGAAACTGGGGCAGGACTATCTGCCCACCCGCCCCGCGACCGCCGCCGGGGTGACACTCGGTCTCGCGGTGAGCGCGGGCGGGCTCTTCGTTCCCGTTCTCGGCGCGCTGGCCGACCGGCACGGTCCGCAGGCGGTCCTCACGGCGCTGTGCGCGATCCCGCTCATCGCCGCCGCACTGGCACTTCTGCTACCCCGGCCGTGATCGGGGGGACTCGGCTCCACCATCGCCGCACGGGCGTTGCCGGACCACCCGGATCGCGTCGCCGCCGGCGTCCTGAGCAGCGTCGGACAGTGCCGTGACAAGGCGGACGCGGCCGGGTGACCGCCGGTGACCGCGGCCCGGACGTGGGTCCATAGAGCGTCAGATGGCTTGTGCGGGGACCATATTCGGAGCTGGAGTACCTTCATGGCATGGAGGTTCTGCTGCACCAGATCGACGCGTTCGCCGACGCACCGTTCTCGGGCAACCCGGCCGCGGTGATGCCGCTGCCCACCTGGTTGCCCGATACCGTGCTGCAACAGCTCGCCGAGGAGAACAACCTCGCCGAGACGGCCTTCTATACCTCGCGGTTACCCCCGGAGGCGGGGCCGCCGCCCGGCGACTGTCCCGCCTATCACCTGCGCTGGTTCACGCCCGCCACGGAGGTGGCGATGTGCGGTCACGCCACACTGGCCGCCGCGTCCCAGATCCTCACCGATATCGAGCCCGGGGTGGACCGGGTGGCCTTCTTCACCCGCAGCGGCTGGCTGCCGGTGGACCGTACCGACGACGACGAATACATACTGGACCTTCCCGCGGTGGCCTCGACGCGGGCCGATCCCGATCCCGCGCTGCTCGCCGCACTCGGGGTGGAACCGGTGGCGGCCTATACCGGCGCCGATGTGGTGATCGTCGTGGACGGTGAGCGCCGGGTCCGCGATCTCGCCCCGGCGCTGAGCGCCTTTCCGCCGGTGCCCCGGGGTGTCGTGGTCACCGCGCGGGGGGACGAGGTGGATTTCGTTTCCCGGTTCTTCGGTCCCGGCGTCGGAGTGCCCGAGGATCCGGTGACCGGTTCCGCGCACGCCCAGCTCGCGCCGCTGTGGGCGGCGGAGCTGGGCGGGACCCGGTTCACCGCCCGCCAGCTGTCCCGGCGGGGCGGCACCCTCGGTGTGGAGCTGGCCGGCGACCGGGTGTTGCTGACGGGGCGCTGCCGCCGGTACCTCGACGGCGTGGTGACGCTGGAGTTCTGAGTCAGCCCGCCGGGACCGGGCCGTCGTCGGCGGGCGGGGCGATCGGATCGGAGGTGTCGGGGAGCAGGGGCGCCACCGCGAACCGCTCCGCCACCGCGTCGGCCGGCAGGGCCTGCACCGCGCGGACGCCCGGCCGGGCGGCGAGCTCGCGTAACCGGCCGAGCGGCGCCCGGACGACCACGCCCGGGGAGCACGCGCAGCCGGCCCGCAGCCGGCTCACCGCGAGGTCGAGAACCTGTGCGGGGCGGGTGTCCGGGGCGGTGTAGCGGAGCCGATCGGTCAGCTGCCAGGCGGCGTCGGTACCGGAGCGCCGGAGGGCGGCGTCGCCGGCCGGGACCGGTACGGCGACGAGGGGAGTGGCGACCCGTGGCACCGGGACCTGGTACAGCGCCTGGCCCACCCGGATCCCGGACATCGCGCCGGGCAGCTCCTCGGCGGCGAGGTAGGCGCCGAAGGAGACGAGCGCCCAGCGGTCGCCGTCGTCGGGGCCGGACAGCGAATCGCGCGCCCGATCGAGGTATTCGGCGACGGTGTCACCGGGTTCCGGGCCGAGCCGGTCGGTGGACACTCCCTCGTCGCGGGGCGGATTCGCGATACCCAGCGCCACCACCAGCGCGGCGCAGAGCGCGACCGCCCCGCCGTAACCGAGTCCGCGGGACCAGCGGCGTCCGCCCCGGCCGGAATCGGGGGACGGTGCCGGGAACCGGTCGGTCACGCCGGTGCTCAGGCGTCGCGCAGGGTGCGCAGCGCGTGGGTGAGATCGTCGGGGTATTCGCTGGTGATCTCCAGGTAGCGGCCGTCGGCCGGATGCTGGAACCCCAGTGACCGGGCGTGCAGCCACTGGCGCTGCAGCCCGAGCCGTTCGGCGAGCCGGGGGTCGGCACCGTAGGTGAGGTCGCCGCAGCACGGATGCCGGATCGCGGAGAAATGCACCCGGATCTGGTGGGTGCGGCCGGTTTCCAGATGGATATCGAGCAGGCTCGCCGCCTGGAACGCCTCCACCGTGTCGTAGTGGGTGACGCTGGGGCGGCCGTCGGAGGTCACCGCGAATTTCCAGTCGCCGCCCCGGGCCCGGCCGATGGGTGCGTCGATGGTGCCGCTGCTGGGATCGGGGTGCCCCTGGACCAGCGCGTGATACCGCTTGTCGACCGTGCGCTGTTTGAACGCCCGCTTCAGCACGGTGTAGGCGTGCTCGGATTGCGCGACCACCATCACCCCGGAGGTGCCGACGTCGAGGCGGTGCACGATGCCCTGGCGTTCGTGCGCGCCCGAGGTCGAGATCCGGTATCCGGCGGCGGCCAGCCCGCCGACCACCGTGGGACCGCTCCAGCCCACACCGGTGTGCGCGGCCACCCCGACCGGTTTGTCCACCGCGACGATATCGTCGTCGGCGTAGAGGATTCGCATACCCTCGACCGGCTCGGCCTCGATGGTCAGCTCGCGGCGCGGTTCCGGGAACACCACCTCGAGCCAGGCGCCGGCGGTGAGCCGATCGGATTTCCCGGCGGGGGTGCCGTCGAGCTGGACCGACCCCTCCTCCGCCAGCGCGGCCACCGCGGTCCGGGACAGGCCGAGCAGCCGGGACAGCCCGGCGTCCACGCGCATACCGTCGAGCCCGTCCGGAACGGGCATGGTCCTGGTCTCTCTCATGCGGCGGCGCCTCCGGCTCCGGCGGCCCGGTTCTCCGGTGAGCCGCCGCGATCGGGTGCGGGCGGGTCGGCCGGGGCGGGGTCGTCGTCCGCGGCGGGGGCGGGGGTCGCCGCCGGTTCCTTCCGGTAGCGGGTGCCGTCGGGTTCGTAGCCGAAGAGGGTGAGCACCACCAGCAGGATCGCGCCGCAGACGATCGAGGAGTCGGCGACGTTGAACACCGGCCACCAGCCGACGGAGACGAAATCCACCACATGACCCTGCATGGGGCCGGGCGAACGGAACAGCCGGTCCATCAGATTGCCCAGCGCGCCGCCGAGCACCCCGCCCAGGCCCACGGCCCACAGCGGTGAGCGCAGGCTCCGCCCGATCCGCAGCACCCCGATCACCACGGCCGCCGCGATCAGGGTGAACAGCCAGGTCATCCCGGTGGCCATGGAGAAGGCCGCGCCCGGATTGCGGACCAGCACCAGCTCGACGACATCACCGATGATCGGCACCCGTTCACCGGGATCGATCCAGGCCACCACGGCCACCTTGGTGATCAGATCGAGGACGAACAGGGTCGCCGCGATCGTCAGCAGCAGCCGCAACCGGGTCCGGGGTCGGGCGCCGGTGTCGGCGGGGGCGGCCGTCGCGCCCGTGCCGCCGGAGGCGTCGTCGGGGTCCTGCTCGGGCGTAGGCCGGTCGTCACTCACGCCGACCATCATCTCTCGAGCGAGCCGGGCCGGGCACCGAGGGCACCCGCGAGCAGGCCCGGCGGCCGGGCGCGCGGCGCGTCGCGACCGGTTCCGGCCGTCGCGGCGGGTCCGCCGGCGGAGATCGGTGATGTCCCAGGTCTTCCTCAGGTAGGCCTCGTAGGCTGTCGGCGTGACGTTGTGTTCGTTTCCCACGCCCCGGGTGGCGCGGTCCAGAGTGCTGATGCTGGTTCTCGCGGTGGGACTCACCGCATTCGGCGCCGGATGTGCCGACGGCGGGGAATCGGCGGCCGAATCGGACGGCACCGAACCACTGGGGATCGGGAACGAGGTAACCGTGCCGATCGCGGCCGCGGTCGTCACCACGGTCGATCCGGGCAGCGAACCGCGCTCCACGCTGCGTCCCTCCTACTACGACGGCACCGTCCAGGCGGTGACGCTGCGGACCGACCACCGGATCCAGCAGCAGATCGACAACCAGCAGGTCCGGGATTTCTCGAGCCCCTCGCTGACGATCCCGATGACGGCGACCACCGATTCCGGCGGAGTCGAACTCACACTGGGCTCGGTCACCACCCCCGACCCGGCGCTGTCGGAGGCCCTCACCGCGGCCGACGGTTCGCACGCCGGTTTCGAGATGAGCGAACTCGGCGGGATCACCGCGCTGCGCCTGGCGCCCGCGCCGGATACCTCCAATTCCGCGCGCGCCGCCCTGGAGCAGGCGTTCTACCAGGCCGTCTATCGGTCGGTCACATTCCCCGACGAACCCGTCGGCGTGGGCGCGGTCTGGCGGGTCCAGCAGACGGTCGGTGGCGGCGTCGATCTGGACCAGGTCACCACCGCGACCCTGCTGGCCCGCGACGGTGGCCGGCTGACAATCCGGCTGGACGTCACGCAGACTCCGAAATCGAATATCTGGGACCTCCCGAACGAGGCCGGGACACTCGATATCGAGGATTACGCGATGCAGGGCAGCGGCGAGGTGACCGTGGATCTGGGCCTGCCGCTGCCGATCGCCGGGTCGATCAGCATCGGCGGTCACCAGTTCTACCGCAACCCGAGCACGGCCACCGCCTTGCGCCAGGTCATCGAGACGAACGTCAGCTGGGGCGGCTGACCGTCGCGCCATACGGGCGGCCGGATGCGGGCATAGGCTTTCCAGTGTCCGGAAACCGACCCGAGACCCGGAGGTCTGTGCGATGTCCGATGTCACCCCCGTCCCCGAAGGCTATCCGACCATTTCGCCAGGTCTGGCGATCGCGGGAGCGTCCGACGCGGTCGAGTTCTACAAAACCGTGCTGGGCGCCACCGAGCGCATGCGGATGCCCGGCCCCGGCGGCACCGTCCTGCACTGTGAACTGCTGATCGGCAATTCGGTGCTGATGCTCGGCGACCCCGCGCCCGATATGGCCTTCCGCGATCCGCGTTCCATCGGCGGTACGCCGGTCAATCTCTATTGCTATGTCCCGGACGCCGAGGCCGCCCACGCGGCCGCCCTGGCCGCCGGAGCCACCGAGATCAGTGCCCCGCAAACCCAGTTCTACGGCGACCGCACCGCCTCGTTCGCCGACCCCTGGGGCCATCAGTGGACCGTCGCGACCCATGTGGAGGATATCGATCCCGAGGAGATGCGACGGCGGATGGACCGGCTCGGATCCTGACCAGGGCACCCGTCCCGCACCCACGCCTGTCGTCGGATGACTACGATGATGCGGATCTGGGAAGCAGGAGAAGGGTCTGGCGGATGCGCGTGCTGGCCGTGGACGACGAGCAGCCGGCGCTGGACGAGCTGCTCTATCTGCTGCGCGGCGAACCGTCGGTGACCGAGGTGCACGGCGCCGGGGACGCGACCGCGGCCCTGCGGATCCTGCGGGCCCACGGCGCCGACGCGGTCTTCCTCGATATCAATATGCCCGGCCTGGACGGGATGGAGCTGGCCGGGGTGCTGGGCGAATTCGCCAGCCCGCCCGCGATCGTCTTCGTCACCGCGCACGAGGATCACGCGGTGGCCGCGTTCGATCTGGGGGCGGTGGACTATCTGCTCAAACCGGTCCGCCAGGAGCGGCTGGGCGCGGCGCTGCGCCGGGTGGCCGCGCATCGGGCGCGGCCCGGGGCCGAGGTGGATCCGGCCGGGAACCACGAGGTCATCCCCGTCGAACTGGCCGGGGTGACGACGCTGGTGCATCGCTCGCAGGTGAGCTGGGTGGAAGCCGAGGGCGACTACGCCCGGCTGCATACCGATACCGGGTCCCATCTGGTGCGCATCCCGCTGTCGGCGCTCCAGGAACGCTGGCGCGACGGTTTCCTGCGGGTGCACCGGTCCTATCTGGTGGCGCTGGGGCGGGTCACCGGATTGCGCACGGTGGGGTCGTCGACGCGGGTGTGCCTGCGCGGGGCCGGTCCGGTGGAACTGCCGGTGAGCCGCCGCCAGGTCCGCGAACTCAAACAGCGTCTGGTGCACGGCCCGCATACGCCGCCGGAGCGGCGATGATCGGCCCGCCGCCGAAACCGCCGCGCGAACGGGTGGTGCTGGCCGAACGCCGGGGTGCGCGCCGGGTCCGCACCCGGGCCGAGGTCGCCGAGCAGACCGAGATCGGCGAGGCGCTGATCGGCGGTCTGATCCGGGCCCAGCTGGGGCTGGCGCTGAGCTGCGGGCTGGTGATCGCGGTCCTGCTGGCGGCGCTGCCGCTGCTGTTCGAGGTACGGGCGGTCGCCGAGACCGTGGTGCTGGGGATCCGGCTGCCGTGGCTGGTGCTGGGCGCGGCCGCCTATCCGCTGCTCTGGCTCACCGGTCGCGTCTACCTGCGGCTCTCGGAGCGCAATGAGAACGATTTCCTCGAACTCACCGGGGATTGAGGCGGCGGTGGCGGTGCGCGCGTGAACGCCTCCGGACTGACGGTCGCGGCGTTGCTGGCGGCGGCGGTGGCGACGGTGACCCTGGGCGTGTACGGGGTGCGCTGGGCCCGGACGACCTCCGATTTCCTGGTGGCCTCGCGCAGTGTGGGCCCACGCTGGAACGCGGCCGCCGTCTCCGGGGAGTACCTCTCGGCCGCGTCGTTCCTCGGCGTCGCCGGGCTGATCGCCAAATACGGCGCCGATGCGCTCTGGTATCCGGTGGGGTTCACCGCGGGCTATCTGGCGCTGCTGCTGTTCGTGGCCGCCCCGCTGCGGCGTTCGGGCGCCTATACGGTGCCCGATTTCGCCGAGTTCCGCCTCGGCTCGCCCCGGGTGCGGCGGCTCGCCGCGCTGGTGGTGGTGCTGGTGTGCGCGGTGTATGTGATCCCGCAGTTCCAGGGCGCCGGGCTGACCCTGCACATACTGCTGGGGGTTCCGGGCTGGGTGGGCGCGGTGGCGATCGCGGCCATCGTCGTCGCCAATGTGGTGGGCGGCGGGATGCGGTCGATCACCCTCGTCCAGGCCTTCCAGTACTGGCTGAAGCTGACCGCGGTGGCGCTACCGGCGCTGGTGCTGGTGCTGCACTTCTTCGGCGCCGGTCATCCCGGGCCCGACCGCGGTATCGGCGCGCCGGCCCCGCCGACGGTGAGCGAACGGACCACCGTGGAGGTGGCCACGCCGGTGCTGGTGCAATTGGCCGAACCGCAGCGGGTCACGGTGCACGGCGTACTCGCCGGGCGGCCGGTCGACGGGCCGGTCCTGCTGACCGCGGGCACCCACGAACTCGACCGTGACACCCGGCTGGTCCTGGAACCCGGCGCCGCCGTCCCGGTGGTGGCGGGGGCGCCCGCCGACGGCGCGCACTGGCTGCTGCCCGGCGGCGGTTTCGCCGGGCCGCACCCGCACTACCAGGTGTATTCGCTGATGATCGCGACCTTCCTGGGCACCATGGGGCTACCGCATGTGCTGGTCCGCTTCTACACCAACCGCGACGGCCGTGCCGCGCGCTCCACCGCGCTCACGGTGATCGCGCTGGTCGGAGTCTTCTATCTCTTCCCGGTCCTGCTCGGAGTGTTCGCCCGGCTCTACGTTCCGCAGCTGCTGATCACCGGCACCTCCGACGCGGCCGTGTTGCTGCTGCCGTCCTCGGCGCTGGCCGGGCTGCCGGGGCAATTACTGGCGGCGCTGGTGGCGGCCGGGGCCATGGCCGCCTTCCTGTCGACCTCGTCGGGCTTGGTGGTGAGTATCGCCGGAGTACTGAGCACCGATGTGCTGCGCGGCCGGATCCGGGATTTCCGGCTCGCCGCCCTGGCGGCCGGTGCCGTACCACTGGGTTTCTCCCTGTTCGTGGTGTCCCTGGACCTGTCGCGGACGGTCGGCCTGGCGTTCTCGCTCGCGGCGGCGACGCTGTGCCCGCTGCTGGTGCTGGGGATCTGGTGGCGCGGGCTCACGGCCGCGGGCGCGGCGGCGGGATTGGTGACCGGCGGTCTGGTCGCGGGCGGGGCGACGGTGGTGTCGGTGCTGGGCGGCGTCCCGGACACCCTGGCCGGAGGCTGGCCCGCCGCGCTGCTCGGGTATCCGGCGGCGGTCGCGGTTCCGCTGGCTTTCGGAGCGATGCTGCTGGTCAGCCGGTTCACGCCCGGATCTCCGGGGGTGGCACAGGCATTCGTGCGCATGCACGCCCCGGAGCGGCTCGGGATGGGCGCGGATCGCGAACCCGGAGCGGGTTCACCGGGGTAGCCGGGGGCTACCGTTCGTCGCGGCCCAGCGACCGCTCACCGCACAGCCGCGCCGGTTCGGCGAGTGATGCGGATCACATCTATCGGTGGGGCGGTCGGGCTCGCTAGTTTCTGCCAGGTAACACACATCACATTGCGAGGACCCGGCATGACCGATACGGATCTCGACGACAGCGGCGGGCAGCCCACCGGGCCCGCCGATTTCGTCGCCGCGCAAGCCAGCCCGGAGTTCCAGGAACTCCGCACCCGGCTGCGCCGCTTCATCTTTCCCATGACCGCGCTGTTCCTGATCTGGTACCTCGGCTACGTGCTGCTCGGTGCCTACGCGCACGATTTCATGGGCACCAAGGTTTTCGGTGAGGTGAACGTCGGACTGCTGCTGGGCCTGGGCCAGTTCGTCTCGACCTTCCTCATCACCGGCCTCTATGTCCGGTTCGCCAACCGGGAACTGGATCCGCGGGCCGCGGCGCTGCGTGCCGAACTGGAAGGAAGCGGATCGTGACCACGTTCCACGCGGCCGACACCACCGTCGGCAATCCGGCCGCCAATATCGGCATCTTCGCCCTGTTCGTCGTGGTCACCATGATCGTGGTGTTCTGGGCGGGCCGGAACACGCGCGGCGCCGCCGACTATTTCACCGGCGGTCGCGGTTTCACCGGACCGCAGAACGGGGTGGCCATCGCGGGCGACTATCTGTCCGCCGCGAGCTTCCTCGGTATCGCGGGCGCCATCGCCGTGTACGGCTACGACGGCTTCCTGTACTCGATCGGCTTCCTGGTGGCCTGGCTGGTGGCACTGCTGCTGGTGGCCGAGATGCTGCGCAACACCGGCAAATTCACCATGGCCGATGTGCTCAGCTTCCGGCTGAAACAGCGCCCGGTCCGGACCGCGGCGGCGATCAGCACCCTGGCGGTCTCGCTGTTCTATCTGCTCGCGCAGATGGCCGGCGCCGGCGGCCTGGTGGCGCTGCTGCTGGACGTGTCCAGTAAGACCGGGCAGGCCGTGGTGATCGCCGTGGTCGGTGTGCTGATGATCGTGTACGTCCTGGTGGGCGGTATGAAGGGCACCACCTGGGTGCAGATCATCAAGGCCGTCCTGCTCATCGCCGGCGCCGCGATCATGACCGTGATGGTGCTGGCGAAATTCGGATTCGACGTCTCGGAGATCCTGGGCGGCGCGCAGAGCGCGATCACGGGCTCCGAGAGCGAGAAGGTCGCCGCCCGCGACGTCCTGGCGCCCGGCGCCCAGTACGGCGGCAGCGAGATGTCGAAACTGAACTTCGTCTCGCTGGGTCTGGCCCTGGTACTCGGGACCGCCGGCCTGCCGCATGTGCTGATGCGGTTCTACACCGTGCCCACCGCCAAGGAGGCCCGCCGCTCGGTGGTCTGGGCGATCGCGCTGATCGGCGCCTTCTACCTGTTCACCCTGGTACTCGGTTACGGCGCGGCCGCGATCGTCGGCCCGGACCGGATTCTCGGCGCGGCCGGCGGACAGAACTCGGCGGCCCCGCTGCTGGCGTTCGAACTGGGCGGGGTGATCCTGCTCGGAATCATCTCCGCGGTGGCGTTCGCGACCATTCTCGCGGTGGTGGCGGGCCTGACCATCACGGCCTCGGCCTCGTTCGCGCACGATATCTACGCCAATGTGATCCGGGGCGGAAAGGTCGACGACGACGCGCAGGTGCGGGTCTCCCGGATCACCGCGGTGGTGATCGGGCTGCTGGCCATCGGGCTCGGTATCCTCGCCAACGGCCAGAACATCGCGTTCCTGGTGGCGCTGGCCTTCGCGGTCGCCGCCTCGGCGAACCTGCCCACGATCCTGTACTCGCTGTTCTGGCGGCGGTTCAACACCACCGGCGCGCTGTTCAGCATGTACGGCGGGCTGATCTCCACCGTCGTACTGATCGTGTTCTCCCCGGCGGTCTCGGGATCGTCCACGGCCATGCTGCCGGACCTGGACTTCGACTGGTTCCCGCTGTCGAACCCGGGCATCGTCTCCATCCCGCTGGCCTTCGTGCTCGGCGTGGTGGGCACCTATCTCGGCGGCAAGGACGGCGAGGATCCGGACAAGGCCGCGGAAATGGAGGTCCGCTCGCTGACCGGCGTCGGCGCGGAAAAAGCCGTGGTGCACTGAATCCGGAACCCGGGGCGCCGCCGCGGCGCCGCCCCGGTCCGGTGCACACGCCGGCCGGTCCCCGCTCTGTGAGGGTGAGCGGGGGCCGGCCGCTGTCGTTCAGGGACGGATTCCGGCCCGGAACTTGGGCACGCGCATACTCACCTTGGTTCCCGCCCCGGGCGCGGTATCGACCACCAGGCCGTAATCGTTGCCGAACGCCGCGCGGAGCCGGTCGTCGACATTGGCCAGCCCGATATGCGCGGCCTCCCGTCCGGCGCCGGGCCCGGCGCCGGACGCGTCCAGCGATCCCGATCGCAGCAACTCCGGATCCATTCCCGCGCCGTCGTCCTCGACGCTGATCACACAGTCGGTGCCCACATCCCGTGCCTCGATGGTCACCGTGCCCCCGCCCGGCGTCCCCGCGAGACCGTGCCGCACGGCGTTCTCCACCAGTGGTTGCAGGGCCAGGAACGGCAGCGTCACCGGCAGTACTTCGGGTGCGATCCGCAGCCGCACCTGCAGGGCGTCGCCGAACCGGGCCCGCTCCAATTCCAGATAGCGTTCGATATTGCGCAGTTCGTCGGCCAGGACCGTGTATTCGCCCGCCGCCCGGAACGAGTACCGGGTGAAATCGGCGAAATCCAGAATGAGTTCGCGGGCCCTGGCCGGATCGGTGCGTACGAACGAGGCGATGGTGTTGAGCGCGTTGTAGATGAAATGCGGGCTGATCTGCGCCCGCAGCGCCCGGACCTCGGCGCGGTCGAGCCGGGACCGGGACGCGTCGAGTTCGGCCAGTTCCAGCTGCCCGCAGGCATACCGGGCCACCTCGGCCAGCGCGCCGAGAGTGCCGGGCCCCGGCCGGGTGCCGGTGACCATTCCGAGGGCTCCGGCCACCACCCCGTTCTCGGTGAGCAGCGGCTGGGCCACCAGCGTGCGCCCCGGATGTTCCGGATCGGGAACATGGACCAGCACCGGCCGTTCGCCGGCCAGCGCGCGTTCGGCCGCCTCGGTGAACTCGCCGATCAACCCCCGGTGCGCCCCGTCCCAGGCCAGCAGTTCGCCCTCGGGGCCGGTCACACCCAGACCCTCGGCCCCGGTGAGGGCGCGCAGGTGGGGCGCCGCGTCCAGCGCGGACTCCGGTGTGAGCCCCCGGCGCAGTGAACGCGCCGCGAGGGAGGCGGTGTGCAGGGCCGCGTGGACCGCGCGTTCGGCGGGGGTGGTCACCAGCCGCCGGGGCCGGGCCCAGACGAGCAGGGCGGCCGCGAGCGCGACCACGGCGACGGCGGCCACGAGGACGGTCACGGTCATCGCGCTCGCGGCGTCGCATCGTCGCGCGCCCGCCGCTTCACCCCGTACATCATCGTCCCGCCTGTTCGCCGTTCGTTCCGGCGCACCGGTACGCGGTGGGCCCGGCCCCGCCCGCGAACAGCTCGCCGGCCTGGGCCGGTCATCGTCTCACGCTTCCCGCGGCAACCGCCATTGCCGCGGGAAACCTTCTCCGGAGGCGATAACCGGCCCGGGCCGGCGACCCGGTGCGGGCCGGGGCCGGAGCGGCCGATCGGATAGGAGGGCGGCACGTGCCGAACGGATCTGCGCCGTGCCCGTTATCGAGGGGATCGCGGAGTGCCGGCACTCACCCCTGGTACTTGGTGACGGTGAAGTCCACCGAGCCGGGCTCGGGGATATGGGCGGCGCCGACGGTGACGGTCGCGGTGAACCGGCCGATACCGGGCCGGAACAGGGCCGAACGCCCGTCGTTCATCCAGTGGCCGGGCCCGTTCGCGGTCTTGGTGACCGCTCCGGTGGCCCCGGTGTCCAGATTGCGCCAGTTCAGCGTGACCGGCAGGCTGCACGAGCCGATACCGAACATGATGGTCGAGACCGTGAACGCGGCGTGTTCGGGATAGGCGTCACCAGTGACCGAGGCGTCGAGCTGGGCGACGCAGGGGCCCTCGGCGAGCGAGTAGACCGTATCGAACGCGCCGCCGTCGGTCGCGGCGGCCGGCGCCGATGTGGCCGTGAGTGCCGCCACCGTCACCGCCGCGGCGGCGGCCGGCAGAGCGAGCACCGTCCGTGCTGTCATCGTTCACCTCGCTGGGTCGATCGGGCACTGTGCGGGTCGATCGTCGGACGCGCCGGCGGGTCTCCGGCGGAGAAGCGGTGCGGCGCATCCTCGTACGTGACGCGGACCGACCCTACCAGTGCCGGGCGACACGGGTGATCGAATCGGGGCGCGCGCACCGGAACGCCCCGGCCGACACGCCCGGCCCGCGGGGCACGCCGAACCGCCGCCGGAGCTGTCGGTGGGTGCGCATAAACTCGCTACACCAACCCCCGCCGAGCCATTGGGAGGAAGGACAGATCTTGGCCCCCTCGTCCGGATTCGTTCATCTGCACAACCACACCGAGTACTCCATGCTCGACGGGGCAGCCAAGATATCCCCGCTGTTCGCCGAGGCCGAACGCCTCGGAATGAGCGCGGTGGGTATGACCGACCACGGCAATATGTACGGCGCCGCCGAGTTCTTCCACTCGGCGAAGAAGAGCGGTATCAAGCCGATCATCGGTATCGAGGCCTACGTCGCCCCCGGTTCGCGGTTCGACAACAAGCGAATCCAGTGGGGCGATCCGAGCCAGAAGAGCGACGACGTCTCCGGCTCCGGCGCCTACACCCATATGACCATGGTCGCCGAGAACGCCACCGGCCTGCGGAATCTGTTCAAACTGTCCTCCCTCGCCAGTATCGAGGGCCAGCTAGGCAAATGGGCCCGGATGGACGAGGAGCTCATCGCCGCCCACGCCGAGGGCATCATCGCGACCACCGGCTGCCCGTCGGGGGAGGTCCAGACGCGGCTGCGCCTGGGACACGACCGGGAAGCGCTGGAGGCCGCCGCCAAATGGCAGGAGATCTTCGGCCGCGACAATTTCTTCCTCGAGGTGATGGACCACGGTCTGTCCATCGAGAAGCGGGTGCGCGAAGGCCTGCTCGAGGTCGGACGGACGCTGGACATCCCGCCGCTGGCCACCAACGACTGCCACTACGTCACCAAGGAACACGCGAGCAACCACGAGGCTCTGCTGTGTATCCAGACCGGTAAGACCCTCTCCGATCCCACCCGCTTCAAATTCGACGGCGACGGCTACTACCTGAAATCGGCCGACGAGATGCGCGCGCTGTGGGACGCCGAGGTGCCCGGTGCCTGCGATAACACCGTCTGGATCGGGGAGCGGGTCCAGTCCTATGCCGAGGTGTGGGAACACCGCGACCGGATGCCGGTCTTCCCGGTTCCCGAGGGCGAGGACCAGTCCGGCTGGCTGCGCAAGGAGGTCCACCGCGGACTGGAGCGGCGCTTCCCGTCCGGGGTGCCGCGCGAGTACGTCGAACGCGCGGAGTTCGAGCTCGACGTCATCATCGAGATGGGTTTCCCGGCCTACTTCCTGGTGGTCGGCGATCTGATCAACCACGCCCGCGAGGTCGGCATCCGGGTCGGCCCGGGCCGTGGTTCCGCGGCCGGTTCGCTGGTGGCCTACGCCATGGGGATCACCAATATCGACCCCATCCCGCACGGGCTGCTGTTCGAACGGTTCCTCAATCCCGAACGCGTCTCGATGCCC
This sequence comes from Nocardia sp. NPDC049935, assembly GCF_055586645.1. Taxonomy (NCBI): domain Bacteria; kingdom Bacillati; phylum Actinomycetota; class Actinomycetes; order Mycobacteriales; family Nocardiaceae; genus Nocardia; species Nocardia sp. NPDC049935. Next base: position 486,277 of record NZ_JBVJHV010000004.1, read on the forward strand.
GATATCGATATCGACTTCGACGATCGCCGCCGCGGTGAGATGGTCCGCTACGCGACCGACCGCTGGGGCAGCGACCGGGTCGCCCAGGTCATCACCTTCGGCACCATCAAAACCAAGGCCGCCATCAAGGATTCGGCGCGCGTCCAGTTCGGCCAGCCCGGCTTCGCCATCGCCGACCAGATCTCCAAGGCCCTCCCGCCGCCGATCATGGCGAAGGATATTCCGCTGTCCGGGATCATGGACCCCGAGCACGAGCGGTACAAGGAAGCGGCCGAGGTCCGCGAACTCATCGGCAACAATCCCGATGTCGCCAAGATCTACGAGACCGCCCGCGGTCTCGAGGGCCTGATCCGTAACGCGGGTGTGCACGCCTGCGCGGTGATCATGTCCTCCGAACCGCTCATGGAAGCGATCCCGCTGTGGAAGCGCGCGCAGGACGGCGCCATCATCACCGGCTGGGACTATCCGTCGTGTGAGGCCATCGGCCTGCTCAAGATGGACTTCCTCGGTCTGCGCAACCTCACCGTCATCGGTGACGCGCTGGACAACATCTCCTCCAATCGCGGTATCGACCTCGATATGGACAATCTGCCGCTCGACGATCCGGCCACCTACGAATTGCTCTCCCGCGGCGACACTCTCGGAGTGTTCCAGCTCGACGGCAGCGCCATGCGCGATCTGCTGCGCCGGATGCAGCCCACCGGCTTCGAGGATATCGTCGCGGTGCTCGCGCTGTACCGGCCCGGCCCGATGGGCATGAACGCCCACAACGACTACGCCGATCGCAAGAACGGCCGCCAGCAGGTCAAACCGATCCACCCCGAACTCGAGGAACCCCTGAAGGAGATCCTCGCCGATACCTTCGGCCTGATCGTGTATCAGGAGCAGATCATGCAGATCGCGCAGAAGGTCGCCGGTTATTCGCTCGGCCGCGCCGATATCCTGCGCCGCGCGATGGGTAAGAAGAAGGCCGAGGTGCTCGAAGCCGAATTCGAGGGTTTCGAGGCCGGTATGCAGTCCAACGGTTTCTCCAAACCGGCGATCAAGGCGCTGTGGGACACGATTCTCCCGTTCGCCGGCTACGCGTTCAACAAATCGCACGCCGCCGGCTACGGGCTGGTGTCGTTCTGGACCGCGTATCTCAAGGCCAACTACAAGGCCGAATATATGGCGGGCCTGCTCACCTCTGTCGGCGACGACAAGGACAAGGCCGCCATCTATCTCTCGGATTGCCGCAAACTCGGTATCACGGTGCTCCCGCCCGATGTCAACGAATCGGAGACCAACTTCGCCTCGGTGGGCGCCGATATCCGATTCGGCCTGGGCGCGGTGCGCAATGTCGGCCAGAACGTGGTCAATTCGATCATCAACGCCCGTACCGAGAAATCGAAGTTCACGGATTTCTCGGATTATCTGAACAAGATCGATACGGTGGCCTGTACCAAGAAGGTCACCGAATCGCTGATCAAGGCCGGCGCCTTCGATTCGCTGAGCCATCCCCGCAAGGGACTCATGCTGGTGCATTCCGACGCCATCGACGCGGTGATGTCCACCAAGAAGGCCGAGGCCATCGGCCAGTTCGATCTGTTCGGCGGTATGGACGACGACAGCGGTGAATCGGTGTCCTCGGTATTCGACGTCAAGGTGCCCGACGACGAATGGGAGAGTAAGCACCGGCTGGCCCTGGAACGGGAAATGCTGGGTCTCTACGTCTCCGGTCACCCGCTCAACGGCGTCGACCATGTGCTGGCGGCCCAGGCCGACACCCAGATCCCGACCATTCTGGAAGGCGATATCAAGGACGGCACCCAGGTCACCGTGGGCGGTATCCTCGCCTCGGTGAACCGCCGGATCAACAAGAACGGCCTGGCGTGGGCGTCCTGCCAGCTCGAGGATCTCACCGGCGGTATCGAGGTGCTGTTCTTCCCGCAGGCCTATTCGGTGTACGGGATGGACGTGGTGGAGGACGCGGTCGTCCTGGTGAAGGCCCGGGTCTCGATGCGTGACGACCGGATCTCGCTCATCGCCAACGATCTCGCCGTTCCGGATCTCTCGGCCATCGGGGTGGCCAAACCGCTCGCGGTGACCATTTCCACCCGGATGTGCACCCCCGACAAGATCGGCGAACTGAAGCGGGTGCTGTCCCGGCATCCCGGTACGTCGGATGTCCATCTGCGGCATGTGGGCGCGCGGGAGAAGACGACGATGCTCAAACTGGCCGACAGTCTGCGCGTGGAACCGTCGTCGGCCCTCATGGGTGATCTGAAGGCGCTACTGGGCCCGGGCTGCCTGGCGAGCTGAGCCGCAGTGGTTCGGTTTCGGCTCGGCCTCAGTGGCTGACCGCGACCCCCAGTGATTGGGTATCGATGAAGGCCGGGCCCACCTCGCCCTTGAAAACCTCCAGGTCGCGGATGCCGAAACCGGCGGATTCGAGCAGGGCGCGGATATTGCGGTCCAGGTGGCAGCCGCCGGCGATGCGCTGCTGGATCGGGTCGAGCCGGTGCTGCCAGCGCTGGACCTTCGGGTCCGGCGCCAGTCCGTGTTCGACGAAGTGCAGGGTGCCGCCCGGTACCAGTACCCGCCGGACCTCGGCGAGCGCTGCGGCGATATCGGGGATCGTGCACATGGTCCAGGTCGACAGGGCCGCGTCGAAGCTGTTGTCCGGGAACGGCAGCGACTGCCCGTCCAGGCCCGCGCGCTCCACCGGCACCGTCGCCGCGGCGAGCCGGCGGGCGGCGAGCTTCCAGCCCAGATCGGCGGGTTCCACCGCGCTCACCGAGGTGACGGCGGGCGGGTAGAACGGCACGTTGAGACCCGAGCCGAACCCGAGCTCGACCACCCGCCCCGACAGTCCGGAGCAGACACGCTCACGCAGTGGCTCGTTGGCCTTCATCCCGCAGGCCGTATTCACCAGTCGCGGGACGAATCGATCGCGGTAGATTCCCACGACCTCTACTCTGGCACTGCCGACCGGCGAAAGCCATGGGCGACACACGGATCGGTTATACGGCCCGCGATTTGGATACCCTCTGATCGAGTCAGGGAGGTTGCCATGCCCATCAAGTACCGTCAGCGCAAGTCCTACGGACCGCTGAAGCTCAACTTCACCCAGTCGGGTCTGTCCTCGTGGAGTATCAAGATCGGCCCGTGGTCGTGGAACTCCCGGACCAAGAAGAACAGCGTCGATCTTCCCGGTCCGCTGAGCTGGCGGCAGCGCTGAACCCGCGCGGCGGCGCGACTGCCGCCTCAGATCGGTCGTAGTTCGATCACCACACCGTCCTGCTGCCAGGTCTGGTAGAGATCGGCCTGCTCGGGTTCCCCCGCGGCATCGAAGCCGATTCCGTTGTAGCCGGCGTTGGTGCGGTTGTCGCGGGCGATGATCGCGAACAACCGCATCACCTCGTCTTCGCTCCGGTGCACGAGCGGGTCGAACCGCTCGGGCCCGGCGCCCCGGGTGACGGTCAGCGGTGTGCCCGGTGTCAAGTTCTTCACCCACGGGCGCAGGGCCGTGCCGATCAGCAGCACGGAACCGTGCGGGGTGTAGGCGACCGGGATCTGATAGGTGCGACCCGATTTCCGGCCCACCACATGTAGCGTCATCAGGCGTTTGCCCACCACTTTGGACACACCGGGCACCCGCAGCAGAGTCCGGACGATCGAGTTGGTGAAACCCTGCGCGCGACCCGGGGCGCGCGGCCCGTCGGTGGTCGGCGTGCCGTAGGGGTTGGGCGCTTTCGCGTCGTCGCTCATGAGACCAGTATCGGCCTCCGTGGAGACGACCGGAACCGACGCGCGGTGAGCGGCCGGTGCCGCGCTCAGAGGACCTGGTCGAGGAATTTCCGCAATCGGGGAGTTTCGGCGTTGTCGAACAGCGCGCCCGGTTCTCCCGATTCCACCACCACTCCGGCGTCCATGAAGACGATATGGTCGGAGACGCTGCGGGCGAACCCCATCTCGTGGGTCACCACGATCATCGACATCCCGCCCGCGGCCAGTTCGGACATGAGGGCGAGCACGCCCTTGACCAGTTCCGGGTCGAGGGCCGAGGTGGCCTCGTCGAAGAACATGATGTCGGGTTTCATGGCCAGTGCCCGGGCGATCGCCACCCGCTGCTGCTGCCCGCCGGACAGGTTCGCGGGCCGCGAATCGGCCTTACCGGCGAGCCCGACCACCTCGAGTTGTTCCAGGGCCAGTGCGCGGGACTCGTCCTTGGACAGGCCGCGCAGTTTCCGCGGCCCGAGCGCGATGTTGTCGGCTACGGTGCGGTGCGGGAACAGGTTGAACTGCTGGAACACCATGCCGATGCGCTGGCGCAGCCGGTCGGGGTTCTCGGTGAGCACCGATTCGCCGTCGAGCAGGATATCGCCGGAATCGGGTTCGTGGAGCCGGTTCAGCACCCGCAGCAGGGTCGATTTACCGGAGCCCGACGGCCCGATGACGGTGGTGGTCTTGCCGGCGTCGACGTGGATGTCCACACCGCGCAACACCTGGTTGCTGCCCAGCCGGAGATGCAGTCCGGTCCCGGTGAGTGCGGCGCTCATGTTATCCCCGGCCTTCCGTGATCGTGGCCTGTTCGACCGGGTCGACCGGCTGGTCGGGACGCCCGGTGCGCATCCGCCGGTCGATGTAGTTCACCAGGTGGGTGAGGGGGATGGTCAGCAGTAGGTACATCAGACCGGCCGCCACCAGCGGGGACAGATTGCCGGTCTGGGCATTGAGATCGCGTCCGACCGCGAACAGTTCGCGCTGGGTGGCGAGCAGGCCGAGGAAGTAGATCAGGGAGGAGTCCTTGATCAGGGCGATGAACTGGTTCATCAGCGCGGGCAGGACCCGGCGCACCCCCTGCGGGATCACCACCAGGGTCATGGCCTGCCGGTAGCCGAAGCCGATCGCCCGCGCCGCCTCGAGCTGGCCGGGTTCCACCGATTGGATACCGGACCGGAAGATCTCGCCGATATAGGCCGAGGCGAGCAGCGCCAGCGCGACCGCGCCCAGCCAGTACGGATTGTTGCCGGTCAGGTTGCCGACCACGGGCCCGACTCCGAGGCCGATCAGCAGGATGATGACCACGGCGGGCAGGCCGCGGAAGATATCGGTGTACACCCGGGCGGGCCAGCGCAGCCAGCGGGTGCGCGAGATTCCGGCCACCGCCAGCAGCATGCCGAGGACGGTGCCCAATACACCGGAGACCAGGGCGAGGATCAGCGTATTCGGCAGTCCGGTCCGCAACAGGTCCGGGAACGCCTGGCGATACAGCGACCAGTCGAAGAAGGTGTCGCCCAGCTGCTCCAGGGTCGACTTCGGCGCCTGCTGTGATCGTTGCTCCGGGCCGCGCTCGGCGGCCAGCGCGGCGAAATCGGGGAGCTGCGGGGCGGGCGCGGCCTTGGACCCGGGTTTCCAGCCGGGCGGCAGTTCGCGGGGTACCCAATCGCTGTAGAGGCGGGCATAGGTGCCGTCGGCGATCACGGCGTCCAGACCGGCGTTGAGCGCGTCGGTGAGCGGTTTGTTGTTCTTCGGGACCGCCCACGCGGCGAAGTTGTCGAGGCTGAAGGAGTTCTCCACCACCGAGGTGGCGTCACCGGGGGCGATGGCGCCCTCGGCCTGCGCCGACGGCGCCACCCAGGCGTCGACCTGACCGGTTTTCACATTGGCGTAGGCGGTGTTGTAGTCGGGGAATTTCACCGGGTCCAGGCCGAGTTCGTTGACCACGTACTCGTCCTGCACGGTGCCCTGGACCACCGCCACCCGCGATCCGGGGCCGAGGTCGGCGAAACCGCGGACCGGGCTGCCGTCCTTCACGACCAGCGAGAAGTAGCCGAAGTCGTAGCCGTTGGTGAATCCGACCAGTTCCCGGCGGGCGTCGGTGGTGGTGATGTTGGAGGAGCCCGCGTCGAATCGCCCGCCGGCCACCTGGGCCAGCAGGCCCGCGAACTCGGTACCGGAGAATTCGACCTGGAGTCCGAGCTTCGCCGCCACCGCGCGCAGGAGTTCGTTGTCGAAGCCGGTGAAGGTGCCGCGCGAGTCGACACAGATACTGGGCGGAGCGTCGGAGAGGGTGCCGACGCTCAGCACGCCGGGCCGCAACAGGCCGAGCCGGGAGATATCGACCGAGTCCAGCGGCACGGTCGTCGCGGTGGTGAAGCGGTCCTCGGATCCCGCGCCGGGGGCGGTGAGATTCGCCGGCGCGGCAGAAGCCGCCTCGGGCCCCGGCGGCGCGCACAGATCGCGGGTGGCGGTATCGCCGCCACCGCCGCCACCGCACGCCGTGGCCAGCAGGGCGACGGCGAGCAGTATCGCGGCGAGCAGCGCACGGGCGCGCGGAGCGGGCAGAGCGGCCATGATCGACAACCCTAGCCCCCGACCGCGCCGCGGCCGGGGCCCCGTCCCGGGTGCGCCCGGTGCCGCGTATACCCCGCGCGGCCTCGGCGAACAGGCGATTCGTCCGGTGGTGCCCCGGTTCCGCTCAGTGCGAGCCGAATTCGGCCACGCGCCCGGGCCCGGGCGTCGCCGGCTCGGTGGCGCCTGATTCGAAGAAGGCGCGCGGCACGTCCTCGAGCATGGTCCGCAACTGCTGCGGTTCGATACCCCGGTCGAGCACATAGGGAAAGACATCGTCGAACAGATGCGTGTAGTGCCACTGCGGCAGCACCGCCTCGCGCAGCGAGGGTTCCATCCAGTCGATATAGCAGCTGGAGTCCTGGGAGAGCACCATCCGCTCGGCGTACCCCCGGCGCAGCATTTCGATGAGCGTATCGGCGCGGGCCTCGAACGTGGTGTCCAAGTTGATGCCGAACCGGTCCATGCCCAGAACGAAACCGGCGTCGGCGAGAGTGATGAGGTAGTCCAGGTCGGTGGTGTCACCGCTGTGCCCCAGCACGATCCGGCCCGGGTCCACGCCCTCCTCGGTGCACAGCACGCGTTTGACCTCGAACCCGGACCCCGAATCGGGGTGGGTGTGCACGGTGATCGGCACACCGGTCTCGTGATGGGCGCGGGCGACCGCCCGCATCACCCGTTCGACGCCGGGAGTCAGTCCCTGGGCGTCGATCGCGCATTTGAGCATGCCCGCCCGGACCCCGGTGCCGGCGATCCCGTCGCGGATATCGGCGACGAACATATCGACCATCGGGTCCGGGACCGAGGTCCCGACCATCGGATCCAGTGCCGGACCCCGGTAGTGGAAGAAGAAGGGCACATCGTCGTAGGTGTAGAGGCCGGTGGCGACGATCAACCGCAGCGGGATCCGGCGCGCGATCTCGGCGATCCGGGGAATGTAGCGTCCCAGTCCGATCACGGTGGGGTCGACGATGGTGCGTACCCCGGCGTCGTAGGCGGCCGTGAGCCGGCGGACCGCGTCGTCGACGCGCTCGCTCTCCGAACCCCATTCCGACGGAAAGTTCTGGTGCACATCGGAACTGAGCACGAAAACGTGCTCGTGCATGAGAGTGGTGCCGAGATCGGCGGTATCCGCCGGGCCGAGGACGGTGTTGATCGGGGACACAGCGAACGTCTCCTGAACGGGGTCGGGGGCACGCGAGGACGCGCGTGGACAGCGGGGGATGTGGATTCCGGCGAGACCGGCGAGTCCCGGTGACGGCGCCGAAACGGGTGATCGCCCAGGTGGCGGCCGGTTTCCGGGATACCCGCAACTCTAGGGCTACCGGCTCGGCGCGGGCAATATTCCGGCGGCATGAAAGGCCGGTGGGCATTTGTGCGCAGCGCACAGCCGGATCCGGCGGGCCCGGTATCAGCCCTCCGGTTCGCCGGGAAGCAGGATCGCGGCGCCCAGTCGCTGGGTGGCCTGCAGCGCCAGACGCAGGTGCAGATCGGCGTCGTGGCCTTCCCGCCCGCCGCCGAGCAGGCCGGTGGCCTGCCGGACGCGGTACTGCACGGTGTTGCGATGGACGGCGAGTTGCTGCGCGGCCGCGGCGTAACTGTGGTTGTGCGCCAGGAAAACCCGAAGGGTCTCACGCAGCCAGTGATTGCGCTGGTTGTCCACGGCGAGTTCGCCGAGCGTCTCGGCGACGAATTCGCGCAGCGATTCGAGATCGCGTGCGAGCAGCGCGGTGGCCGCCACATCGGCGTAGGCGAGGGCCTTCCCGCTACCGGTGCCGCCGGCGAGAGCGAGGCGGCGCACGCGTTCGGCCTGCCGGACGCCACGCCGGAAACCGTCGAGGCCGGGGGCGCACCCGCCGACCGCTACGCGTACCGGCAGGTCCCGCCCGTCGAGGACCCGTTGGACGGCGGCGGCATCGACGGTGACCGGGCCCGGCACCGCGAACCACAGCCGGACCTCGCGTTCGTCCACCGGGACCATCAGCGTCGCCCGCACCCGGCCGAAGGATCCGGCCAGCGCGGTGCGGCACCGGTCGAGTACGGCCACGGCCGTGGCCGCGGTGAGATCGGCGCCGGTCCAGGCGTGTGCCGCGAGGTGATATCCGGCGAGCGGATAGTGCAGCACCCGTTCGGCTTCGGTGAGATCGGTGGCGGTGCCCTCCAGCAGCCGGGTCACCCACTGCTGGCGCAATCCGCCGCGGCTGCTCACCCAGCGGTCGCGTTCCTGTTCGTAGGCGACGGTGACCTGCTCACAGACCCGGTCGATATAGAGGGAGGTCCGGTGCACCATCCGGACGATCACCGTGGTGGTGGCGGTGCCACCCAGTTCGACCGCGTAACGCATCGCGGCGTCGAGGAAACCGGCCTGGCCGACCCGGTAGGCGGCGATCATGGCCGATACCGGTACGTCGTGCTGGGCGAGGGCGCGGGCGTACACCACCGCCCGCTCCGGAGCCCGCACACCGTCACCGTCGTCGTCGCCGCCCAGGAATTCCAGTGCGGCCGTCAGATTGTCCGCGGTGCCGGCCTCCATCAACTCACGGAGCCGGGGATCACGGTCCAGCACGGGAACCCGGCCGCGCATCTGGGCCGAGAGTGCCTCGATGAACCCCGCGCGCTCGCCGGCGAACCGGTGCGCGACCCGCTCGATGATCTCGTCGGCGCGTAGACCGGAAAGCTGTTCCACAGTGACATCATGGCCTCCCGGGCCGGTGCGAGGACGGCCGTCGCCGAATGTCGTGGGCGTATCCGCGCCATCGGCGGCGAACAGGGTCGCCTCGCGGTGGCCCGGCCGATAGAGTCGGGCTGCCGATGTACCGGGTGGGCGCGGCGCAGGTGCAGGAACGACACGGTACGGGCGGCTCCATGAAGATTTCCGCGGGTGCTCCGGGATGGTACGAGGCGTGCTCCCAGGCCGAACGCGCCGGCACGGTCGAACTCGCCGCGACCCGGTGGAAATGGTCGGTGGTCTGGTCGGTGCTGGCCGGGGTGGGACTGATACTCGCGCTGGGGCTCGCGATCGGTGCGCTGCTGCCGCTGCGGTGGCCGGTCTCGGAGCTGCCGTTCGGGGCGTGGGCGGTCGCACTGGTGGCGCTGCTGCTGGACCTGGCCGTCCTGGTGCCCAACGGGATGGCCTGGTCACGGGTGGGACTGATCTTCTCCGGCGCCGCCCCGGATTCGGCGGTGCTGCCGTTCCGGTGGCTGCGCTGGGTGCCCACCTCGCTGGTATCGCTGTACGGCACCGTGGCCATGCTGGTGGTCGGTGTGCATCCGCTCGCCGAATACGGTGAATACGGGCTGCGCGGGCTGTCGTTCACCGATTGGCTCACCGCAGTGGTCGCGCTGCTCTGTGTGCTGTGCGGTCTGTCGACGTTGTGGTTGAAGGTGATCCTGCGACCGGTGCGCACCGGCCCGTAGCCGGGCGCCGGCATCGGTGCGGGGCCCGCGACCTCAGTTCAGGGGGCTGCGACGTTCCAGCAGAACGGCGTCGCGCCAGCGGCCCTCGAACCGGCCGATCCGTTCCCGGATGCCGACGGTGCGGAACCCCGCCGCGTGGTGCAGTGAGATCGCGACGCGGTCCTCGGGGAACAGGGTGGTCTGCAGGGTCCGCAGTCCGGCGTCTTCGGCGGCCAGCACCTGTCGCCGCAGCAGCGCGGCCCCGGCGCCGCGGCCTTCCATGGCCTCGGTGACCATTACGCAGCTGTCGGCGACATCCTGGTAGAAATCCTCGTCGGAGACCGCCGTGAGCACGGCCCAGCCGGCGATCCGGCCGTCGATCTCGGCGACCCAGCGATGGTTCGGGAGCCAGCGGCGGTCGAGCGCCTCGGGTTCGGGGGCGTCGGCGGCGAACACCGCCGGATAGGCGGTGCCGCGCGCGGCGTAGATACCGCGGACCGGAGTCCAGTCGGCCGCGGTCATGGCCCGGACCGTCACATCGTGGGGCAGGTCCTCGGGGCAGGGCGGTTGCGGGGTGAGGATCCCCATCACCGCGTCGGCGGTATGCGGGAGTTCGGTGCACCGATGCGGGTTCACCGTGACGAGGGTGGCCGTGCCCTCTTTGTGCACGGTGACGAATCCGGCGTCGGTGAGCTTGCGGACGTGATGGGAGACGGTGGGCTGCCCGACGCCGAGCGCCTCGGCGATCTCCCCGATATGGATTCCGGCCGGGCTCGTGGCGACCTGATGCAGCAGGCGGACCCGGGTGGGGTCGGCCAGACAGGAAAACCAGCCGGCGTAGAGGGTCGCATCGGCGACCGGTAGCGCGTCACCGCGCTCCCGGTCCCGCACGACCGGCGGTTCCAAGGAGGTCATGGGGTCACTATATCGACGGGAGAATTCCGCAGAATAAATTTTCCGCCGAGGGGTTTATCCAGCCCCGTCGATGGTGTGCGCCGCTCCTTTTCCGCGACCTTTTCGCGGCCCGGTGGTAACGCTATCGTCGCCCAACCGAAACAAGAACACTTCACCTCGCGCTCCGGGGCTCGGTGCTGCATCGATGGCGTTCGATGCAGTGTCCCGCGCGGTCATGATATTCATGGTTTCCGGAGTGGAACCGGTGCGTGGCGGACGGTTCGGGAGGAATTATTCCGGCCGATCGTAACCAGGGTGATCATCTGCCGGATAATCGCGGAATTGCCGATATTTCCGGTGCCGAATTTCGTCTGTGCCGAAGATTCGGTGGGCGCACAGTGGGGGATTCCGGACCACTTGCCGGAGATTTTCCGGAGCGGAAGCCGTGCGCGCGGATCGGCCGCTGTCACGCGTGACACGGGCGTGCCCGGTGGTTGCCGGGGCGGGGGACTGTCCCGGACAATCACATTCGGGTATACCGGCGAGTCGCCACCGATGATCTCGCCGGTGCCGCGCGGCCGCGGTGAGCGCCCGGTATCGGGCGTCCACCGTCCGGGACGGCATTGCAGGAAACCATCGGATGACCTTACTGTGTAAGGATGAGCAGCGTCGCTTGTGCCGGCACCGCCGGACCAGAATTCCGGCGGCTGACCTCCGCTCTCACCAGGGTCTATGGTGGCCGCCAGGGTGTGGGCGCGGCGTTGGCGGTGTACCGGCACGGGGAGCCGATCCTCGACCTGTGGGTCGGGGAATCCGCTCCCGGAAAACCGTGGACCCGGGATACCGGGGCAATGGTCTTCTCGGCGACCAAAGGTATCGCCTCCACCGTCGTGCACCGGCTCGCCGATCGCGGACTGATCGACTACGACGCTCCGGTGGCCGAATACTGGCCCGAGTTCGGGAGCAACGGTAAGAGGAACATCACGGTCCGGCAGATACTCACTCATTCGGCGGGACTGTCCGGTGTCGGGAGCCTGGCGGTACACGGGTCCGAGATGCTCGACCACGAACTGATGGCGCAGCGGCTCGCCGCCGCCGCGCCCGACCGGCTCCTCGGCGTACCCGCCTATCACGCCATCACCTTCGGCTGGCTGGTCGCCGGACTCACCCGGGCGGTGACCGGGGCGAGCATGAAGGAACTGTTCCAGCAGGAGGTCGCGGCCCCGCTCGGAATCGAGGGTATCCACCTCGGCCGCCCACCGGCGGGCTCGGTCACCATGGCCGCCGAGAGCTTCGGCGCCGGATTCTCCTTCGCCGGCACCCCGCGCGGCGCACGGCTGGTGGCCCTGCTGCAGGGCATCCCGGGCGCGCTCGGCGTGGGTAGCCGCTCGCTGTTCATCCCCGGCGCCGAGGCCATCCTGACCGGCCCGAACCCGCCCGTGCTGGATACCGAGATGCCCGCGGGCAACGGTGTCTGCAGCGCCAACGGGCTGGCGGCCATGTACGAACCGCTGGCGTGCGGCGGGCTGGCCGGCGGGCAGCGCTATCTGTCCGGCGCGGCGATCCAGGCCATCCGGCGTATCGAACGCTACCGGCCGGATACCGGCCTGTTCATGTACCTGGGCCCGCTCTGGCACCTCGGCTACCACTCCATGCCGACCGTCGGCGCACCGCGGGCCTTCGGCCATATCGGTCTGGGTGGGTCGTTCGGCTGGGCGGACCCCGACAGCGGACTCTCGATCGGATTCGTGCACAACCGGCTGTCGCTGGAGACCCTGGCCGTGGATCAGCCGGCGTTCGCCTGGTTGCTGCCGCTGGTCATGGCCGGCGCCCGTTCGGCCCGGCGGATCGAGCGCCGCACCGCGCCCCGCGAGGTCGCGGCCTGAACCGGGCGGCCGTCCCGGCCGCCCGGCCCCGGCGCGGACTCAGGTCAGATAGCGGTAGGCGGGCGAACCCGGTTCCAGCCGCTCGCAACGGATCGGCGACCGGTCGATCCGATCCAGCAGCGGGGCCAGCCCGGCCCGTTCGCCCAGTTCGATGCCGACGAGCGCGGCCCCGGTCTCCCGGTTGTTGCGTTTGACGTACTCGAACAGGGTGATGTCGTCGTCGGGGCCCAGGACCTCGTCCAGGAATCGGCGCAGCGCGCCGGGCTCCTGCGGGAAGTCCACCAGGAAGTAGTGTTTGAGCCCCTGGTGCACCAGCGAGCGTTCGATCACCTCGCCGTAGCGGGAGACGTCGTTGTTCCCGCCGGAGATGAGGCAGACCACCGTCGATCCGGGCTCCGGCGCGGTCTCGAGCAGTGCGGTGACCGCCAGCGCGCCCGCGGGTTCGGCGATGATCCCCTCGTTCTGGTACAGGTCCAGCATGGCGGTGCAGACCGCGCCCTCGTCGACCCGCAGCAGCCGGAACGTGCCCGCGCCGGTGGGGGATTCGGTCGCGGTGAGCAGCGGCAGCGAACCGTGGGAGACCACCCGCCCGCCGAATCCGGATACCGCGTCGAAGGGAATCTGCCCGATCCGGCGTACGGCGGCGCCGTCGACGAACGGATCCACCTCGGGCAGCGTCACCGGCGCACCCGCGACCAGCGCGGCCGTCATCGAGGCGGCACCGGCCGGCTCGACGCCGAGGATGGCGGTCGAAGCGGAGCGTTCGCGCAGGTAGGTGCCGATTCCGGCGAGGCAGCCGCCGCCGCCCACCGGGACGATCACCAGATCGGGCGGCGCTTCCAGCTGGTCGAGGATCTCCGCGGCGATGGTGCCCTGACCGGCCGCGGTGCGGGTGTCGTCGAACGGGGGGACGATCGTGGCCCCGGTACGCCGGACATCGGCGGCGGCCGCCGCCGCGGCGGCGTCGAAGGTTTCGCCCACCGCGATCAGTTCGACGAATTCACCGCCGTGTACCCGGATCCGGTCGCGTTTCTGTTTGGGGGTGGTGGTCGGAACGTAGATGCGGCCGGTGATCCCCATCGCCCGGCAGGCGAAGGCCACGCCCTGCGCGTGGTTGCCGGCGCTCGCGGTGACCACTCCGGCCGCCCGCTCGGATTCGCTGAGCTGGACCACCAGGTTGTAGGCGCCGCGTAATTTGTAGGAGCGCACCACGGTGAGGTCTTCGCGCTTGAGGTAGACCCGCGCGCCGGTCAGCTGGGACAGGCGCGGGCATAGCTGTAGCGGAGTCGGCTCGATAATGTCGGCGATGCGTTTTGCTGCGGCGTCGATCTCGTCCGCGGTCAACGCGGGACGGGCTTCTGGCAGGTGAGTGAGCACATCGGACACCCGCTCCATGCTGCCACCCGCCGCGCCTCAACGCTGCGGCGGGTGGCCTGTACTGGGATTTCTTTGCCCAGGGCAAGGGATCGGGCGGTGCCCGAGGCCGGGTGGGTCAGCGCGGGGTGAGGACGAAGACCGGGATCTGCCGATCGGTCTTCAGCTGGTAGTCGTCGTACGGCGGGTAGGCCGCGACCGCCCGCTCCCACCAGGCGGCCTTCTCATCGCCGAAGACCTCGCGCGCGGTGTAGTCCTTGGTGACGGCGCCGTCCTGGAGTTCCACATGGGGCTGCGCGATCACGTTGTAGTACCAGACGGGATGCTTCGGAGCGCCGCCCAGTGACGCGACGACCGCGTACTCGCCCTCGTGTTCGACCCGCATGAGCGCGGTTTTGCGGAGCTTTCCGGTCTTGTTGCCGACGGTGGTCAGCACGATCACCGGCATACCCTGGATGGTGGTTCCCTCGGTACCACCGGACTGTTCGATCTTCTCGGCCTGCTCGCGGGCCCAGTCGGATGTGGACGGTGCGTATTCTCCGGTCAATGGCATGTCACGGGCAACGTCCGGTCCGCGCCGTGTTGTTCCCGGCGTCGTACCGCGCCGGTGCGCACGAGAGCGCGGACGCTGCCGGACCGGGGGATATGTGTCCGGGAAGACAAAAGTTCGATGGACCGAAGTCGAGGTCTACGGGTAGCCTCAATACATGACCGCATCGCATTCCGTCGAACTCCGGACCGGTGGCCCCGCCGCGCCGGGAGTCGATATCGCGGGTTCGCGCTGGCCGCTGTACAAGCTGGAGGCGCTGGGCGTGGGGATGCTGGTCTTCCTGGTTCCGGCGGTGATCGTGGGTTCCGCGCAGGCCGGGGTCCTGCTCGGTGCCGCGGTGGCGGCGCTGCTGTGGACACTGGGCCGGTGGCGCGCCGCGCGGTAACGCGCGGACGGGGACGCACGGTCCGCCGATTGCGGCGCGGCGGCGGGACGGCGTACTAGGCTGAGCCGAGTTGATCACCTGTCCAACCGGCTCCGGGTCGAGATCCAGGGCCCCGAAGAGGTACGCGAGCCGCAACCATGTCCGATCGAGTACACGCCTTCACCGACGACGCGCTGGGTGACCACGACACGGTGGCGCTGGCCGAGCAGGTCCGGACCGGCGCGGTGAGCCTCGCGGAACTGGCCGATGCCGCGATCGCCCGGGCGGAGAAAGTGGATCCCCGCCTGCACGCCATCGCCTACCGGCCCCCGCGGCCGCGAATCGCCGGCACCGATACCGGCGTCTGGTATGGGGTCCCGGCCTTCGTGAAGGACAACGCCGACGTCGCCGGTATGCCCAGTTGCTTCGGCAGCGCCGCGATCACCCCGCATCCGGCGGCCGCCGACGACCGGTTCACCGCGCAGCTGCTGAGCACCGGAATCACCGTGTTGGGGAAGACCACGCTGCCGGAGTTCGGTTTCATCTCCACCACCGAGTTCGAGCACGGCGAACCCACCCGCAACCCGTGGGATACCGGCCGCACCGTGGGCGGTTCGTCGGGCGGTTCGGCCGCGATGGTCGCGGCGGGAGTGGTCCCGGTCGCGCACGGCAACGACGGCGGCGGCTCGCTGCGGATCCCGGCCGCCTGTGCCGGGCTGGTATCGCTGAAGCCCAGCCGGGGCCGGCATCGCGACAACGCCCAGGCCCGGCAGTTGCCGATCAAACTCGTCTCCGAAGGTGTGCTCACCCGGTCGGTGCGGGATCAGGCGGCCTATCACGCCGCGGCCGAACGCTACTGGCGCAATCCGAAACTCCCGCCGATCGGGACGGTGGAGGGGCCGTCGGACCGGACCCTGCGGATCGGCCTGCTCACCACTGCCGCCAACGGGCTGCAGCCGGATACCGCGACCGCCGCGGCGGTCACCGCCACCGCCGCGACCCTGGAGAAGGCCGGGCACACCGTCGAGCCGATCGCCACCCCGGTGGCGGCGAGTCTGGTCGAGGATTTCCTGCAGTACTGGGCGTTCCTGGCGCAGATGTCGGGGAGCACCGGCAAACTGGCGCACGGCCGTTCCTTCGACGCCTCCCGGCTCGATCCCTTCACCAAGGGGCTGGCGGCCTCCTTCCGCCGCCGCCTGTTCTCCACGCCGGGCGCCCTCTACCGGCTGAACAGGGCCAGGGCCGAATACGACGCCGTCCTCACCCGCTACGACGCGATCCTCTCGCCGGTGCTCACCCACACCACCCCGGAGATCGGCTACCTGAACCCGGCCGTTCCGTTCCCCGAACTGCTGGAGCGGGTCACGAATTTCGTGGGCTACACCCCGGTCAACAATGTCACCGGTTCGCCGTCGATCGCGGTGCCCGGCGGTCTCACCGACTCGGGCCTGCCCATCGGCGTCATGCTCAGCGGCGCCTACGGGGACGAGAGGACCCTGCTGGAACTGGCGTTCCTGCTGGAATCGGCAAATCCCTTCCCGCGGATCACCGCGTCCTGACGCGCCGCGGCCCGGCGCGCTCCGGACGGTCTCAGCGCTCCGACGGTCTCAGCGGACCAGGAGCGCGACCGGGAGCCGCGCGAAGAGTTTCTCGGTGCGGGCCCGGTTCTGGAAGGTGTGACCGGTGAGCCGGTCGGTCCACGATCCCGACGGCAGTTCGATATAGGTATCGCCCCAGCCGGTCTCGCCGATCGCGACACTGTGCCGGGTGACGGCCACGATGATCTCGGGTTCGGAGCCCACCCGGCCGCGCGCGTAGGCCAGGAGTTTGTCGGCGTGTTCGCCGTGCCCGAAGGTGGGCGTATAGGTGCCGCCGACGAAACATTCGGGACGTTCCCGCCGCAGCCACAGCGCGTAGGCCACGATCCACATCTTCGCCGCGCCGGTGATGTCCATCGGCGGGGTGGTGGTGAGGGTGTGCAGCAATCCGGCGCGCGAACCGAAATCGACCGGCCGGCGGTTGTCCGGATCGACCAGCGAATCCTCCCACAGCTCACAGCCCTGGTAGATATCCGGAATTCCCGGCGCGCACAGCTGCAGCAGTTTCTGCGCCAGCGAATCGGACCACGCGTGCGGGGCGAGATCGTGGGCGAGGTCGGTGAGCTGGCGGCCCACCGGGCCGTCGATCACCTGGTCGAGCCAGACGTGTACCGCGTTCTCGAAGTCGACATCGGGATCCTCCCAGGAGGTGTGCTCGCCGGATTCCCGGATCGCCTTCTCGGCGAAACGGTGCACCCGTTCACGCAGGCCCGGCACGGAGGGGGCCGGGCGGCCGTCGGCCGGCCACATACCGAACATGTTCTGCAGCAGGAACAGGGCGGTCGCGCCGTCGGGCGGGGGGAGTTTCTCCAGCCACAGTGTCACCGCGCGGGCCCACATCCGGGGCACCTGGGACAGGACGCCGATCCGGGCCCGCACATCCTCGCCGCGTTTGGTGTCGTGGGTGGACAGTGTGGTCATCGAGGCCGGCCAGCGCCGGGCCCGCGACGCGTTGGCGAGATGGAACTCGTTGACCGTGCGGCCGAAGCGGGCCGGGTTACCGCCCATCTCCTGCAGCGATACCAGCCGGACCGCCCGGTAGAAGAGGATGTCCTCCACGGCCTTGGCGCCGATGGCGTTGCTCACCTGATGGAACCGGTTCCAGGCGGTGCCGCCGGCGGTCATCGCGGTGGCCAGGATGGACAGTGGCACCCGCAGTTCGGCGTTGCGTTTCTCCACTTCGGCGAGCACCGCGCTGATCATGCCGGCCAGTGGCGCGTAGTCGGCCCGGGCGACCGGCAGGAACGACAGCACTTCGATGGTGGCGTTGGTGAGCGCCATGGTGTCGAAATCCTCGGCCCGGGCGTCCTGTTTGATCGCGGCGACCAGACGGCGGATCTCGGGGCCCAGAATGCTCTCGGCCACCGCGCGTTTGATGCGGTGTTCCTTCTCCCCGACCCAGATGCGGTCGCTGCCGTGACCGGTGATGTGGCGGGACAGTTCGGTCAGGACCGGTTCACCCGCCGGTTCCAGCAGCACCCCGCCGAAATCGGCGATGCTGTCGTATCCGGTGGTGCCGTCGATGGGCAGGGTCGGATCGAGGGGTTCGCGGTTGGCCAGGGTCTTCTCCACCAGCAGCAGCCGGTTGGGGCCGATCACCTGGCGCAGGCGCTGGAGGTAGCCGGCGGGGTCGGTGAGGCCGTCGGGATGGTCGACCCGGACACCGTCGATCAGATCGTGTTCGCACCAGGCGGCCAGTTCCCGGTGGGTGGCCTCGAAGACCTGCGGTTCCTCCTGCCGCAGCGCGGCCAGTCCGTTGACCGCCAGGAACCGGCGGTATCCACACATCCCGGACCGCCAGCTGACCAGCCGGTAGTGCTGTTTGTCGTGGATACGCAGCGCGTTGTCGCCGTCGGTGCCCGGAGCGATCGGGAAGCGCATCTCGTGCAGGGCCAGCCGGGGTTCCGGGCCGGACCGGTCCACGGTGAGCGCGGCCGGATCGTTCTCGCTGCGCAGGACCGGTAGTGCGAGGCGTCCGCCGACGCCGTTACCGGGACTCCAGTCGATATCGAAGAACGAGGCGAACTGGGATTTGCGGCCGTACTGCAGCACATGCCACCACCAGAGGTTCTGCTGCGGATCGGCGACGCCCACATGGTTGGGCACCAGATCCATGATCAGTCCCATCCCGCGATTGCGCACCTCGTCGGCCAGCGATTTCAGGCCCAGCGGGCCGCCGAGCGCCGGGGAGACGGTGGTGGGATCGGTGACGTCGTAGCCGTGTGCCGAGCCGCGCGCGGCCGTCATCACCGGGGAGAGGTAGAGGTGTGAGACACCCAGTTGCTGAAGGTATTCCGCGATGGCCGCGGCTTGGACGAAGGGGAGTCCGTCCGGTCGCAGCTGCAGCCGGTAGGTGCTGCGGACCGGAGTGGCGCGCGGTGGGCGGCGGAGGCTCGGCGGGTCTGCGGGCATACGGTTTCTCGGTGCGGTCCTGAGGTGGCTCGGCGGTGGTGGTGAACGCCCGGGCGGGCGGGCCGGGTAACGGGACTACCGGGGTCGGGGTGGGTGCCGGTCGGTCTCCGGTGGCCGGGTTCGGGCCGGTGCGATTCCCGGCGGTGCCGCTTCCCCGGGCCGTGGATCGGACGCGTGCATGGCCATGACCCTAGCGCGATTCCGGCGCCGATCGGTCAGTGGCTGTTGGTCAGGCGTTCAGTTGGTGTCGCGTCATCCGGCCCAGCGGCGTGCGCATCCGGTTCGCCGGGCGATTGCGGCCAGGCCGCCGAATATCCATCGCTGCAGCACGGGCGGTATCCCGGCCAGGTAGCCGTCCTGCAGTTCCCAGAGCAGGCCCAGTGCCAGCGGATTGCGCGGGATACCGCTGCCCAGGGTCGCCCCGGATTCGTCGAGGGCGCTCCACAGGGTGAACATCTGCCAGTGCCGCAGCGGCGGCCGGATCTCGTGGTCGAGCACGGTATCGGCGGCCAGGTTCCAGAACTCGTGCACCGCGCGGGCCGGGGCGTGGACGGTATCGCCGGGGTGGGCCTCGATATCGCGTCCGTCGATACGGAACCGCAGCGCGCCGCGGCGGACCGTCCACCGCTCGGTGAGAACCGGATGCCAGTGCGGACCGGCCTGGCGACCGGGGGTGGGCAATTCGTGCCGCAGTCTCAGGAAGGGGCCGGACTCGTCGGTGCCCTGATCGAGCACCGTGATGCGGTGGCCGTTGCGGAACGTGAGGGCCCGGGCTGTCATTCTTCAATTAGAAAGGTAACCTTCATAAAATGTCAACCACGCCGTCGCTGCTGAAACTGCTGGTCCTGGCCACCCGGGCGGTCGAGGACGAGCTGAACGCCGAGTTGCGCGCCCGGTTGCCGGGCGATCTGCGGCCCGCGCACTACGCCGTCTTCCGTTATCTGGATCCCGCCGGTTCGCGGATCGGAGATCTGGCGGAGGCGGCCGGGATGACCCAGCAGTCCATGGGGGAACTCGTCGGCCGCCTCGAATCGGCGGGGCTGGTGCGCCGGGAGGTGGATCCCGGTGACCGCCGGGCCCGGCGGGTGGTGTGCACCCCGGCCGGCGACGCGGCGCTGCGCCTGGCGGGGGAGCGGCTCGCGGCGATCGAGGCGCGGGTGCGTGGCGAGGTGGGTGCGGACGATGTGGCGCGCCTGCGCGCACTGCTCGGGCGGGTCGCCGGGGTGTCCGGCGGCGGCGATGCCACGCCGGGCCGGTGACGCGGTGGCCGGTGATTCCCGATCGGCGACCCCGATGTGCGCCGGGCCCGCGTGATTGGTAACTTGAACGCCGTTCAATACGCCGTGCTCCCCGCGCGGCCCGCGAGAGGAGGAGCACCGGTGACCACAGCCCCCGCGCCCCTCACCGCCGCGCAGATCTCCGCGCTCGACGCCCGCCACGTCTGGCATCCCTACGGTGGATTTCCCGCCACCACCGAACCCCTCGTCGTGGCCGCCGCGTCCGGAACCAGGCTCACCCTGGCCGACGGCCGGGAACTCGTCGACGGGATGAGCTCGTGGTGGGCCGCGATCCACGGGTACCGGCATCCGGTACTCGACGCGGCCCTGCTGGCGCAGGCCGGGCGGATGAGCCATGTGATGTTCGGCGGGCTCACCCACGAACCCGCCGCGCGGCTGTGCGATCTGCTGGTGCGCCACACTCCCGGTGGCCTGGACAAGGTGTTCCTCTGCGATTCCGGCTCGGTATCGGTGGAGGTCGGGGTGAAGATGTGCCTGCAGTACTGGCGTGCGCTGGGCCGGCCCGGTAAACGGCGTCTGCTCACCTGGCGCGGCGGGTACCACGGCGACACCTTCACGCCCATGAGCGTGTGCGATCCCGAGGGCGGGATGCACGCGCTGTGGACCGATGTCCTGGCCGAGCAGGTCTTCGTTTCCGCGCCGCCCCGCGAATACCGCGACGACTATGTGCGCGAACTGGAATCGGCGGTGGCCCGGCACGCGGCCGAACTGGCGGCGATCGTGGTGGAACCGGTGGTCCAGGGCGCGGGCGGGATGCGCTGGCACGACCCCCGCTATCTCGCCGATCTGCGCCGGCTGTGCGATGAACACGGGGTGCTGCTGATCTTCGACGAGATCGCCACCGGATTCGGCCGCACCGGAAGCCTTTTCGCCTGTGAACAGGCGGGGGTGGCGCCGGATGTCCTCTGCGTGGGCAAGGCGCTCACCGGCGGCTATCTGACCCTGGCCGCGACGCTGTGCACCGACCGGATCGCCGCGACCGTGAGCGCCGCGCACGGCGGGCTCATGCACGGTCCCACCTTCATGGGCAACCCACTGGCCTGCGCGGTGGCGGTGGCCTCCGTGGAACTGCTGCTGTCGCGCGACTGGCAGGGCGAGGTGCGGCGCATCGAAACCGAATTGCGCGCGGGTCTCGCGCCGGCGCGCGATCTGCCCGGGGTGGCCGATGTCCGGGTACTGGGCGCGGTCGGGGTGATCCAGCTGACCGGTCCGGTCGATATGCGCGCGGCCACGGACGCGGCGATCGGGGCCGGCGCCTGGTTGCGGCCGTTCCGCGAACTGATCTACACCATGCCGCCGTTCATCGCCGATACCGCCGATATCGCCACCGTCACCCGGGCCATGGTGGCGGCGGCCCGCACCGGTTCCGATCCGGCGCACCCACCCGACGCGACCCGGTAGCCGCCGGAGGGGACGGCTACCGGGTCGCGCCGGAGGGTCAGCGGGAGGCGTCCGGGGCGGGATTCTCGCTACCGCGGGGATCGTTTTCGGCGAAGGCCCGGGCGTAGCGGGTTCCGGCGACCAGCAGCAGGATGCCGACCACCAGGAACGCCGCGACCCGGACCACACCCCCGAGGGTGGCCAGATCGAACAGGAACAGTTTGGCCAGGGCCGCCGCGGTGAGCAGCAGGCCCGATATCAGCGCGGCTTTCGCGGTCGGCGCCGACGCCCCCTTCATCGCCCGGAGCCCGAACAGCAGAGCGGCCAGGGCCGCGGCCATCCACACGATGGTGGCGACGCTGTGCCCGATGAGGAATCCGTCCGCGTGAGCGGCCACCCCGATCGAGACCGTCACCGCGGTGACCAGGTAGAGCCCGGCGATACCGAATACGATCCAGGACAGCGTGGTCGCGAACTCGTCGCGCCGCCCGGTGAGCGGCCGCAGCAGCGCCCACAGGGCCACCGCCACGAGCGCGAGCCCGGCGAGCGCGGACGCCGTTGTCCCGGAGCCCAGTTGGCGGACCGCCGACGATTCGGTCGTCAAGGTGTGCGGCCCGGCGATCGCGAGGAAGGCGAGCCCACCCGGAACCGCGAAGCACGCGCCGATGATCGCGGCGACCCTGTGACCGGTCTGTCCCGCGATCGCCAGACAGCAGGCGGCCACCAGGAACAAGGCCAGCGGCAGTGTCGATTCGGTGGTGACGGTCAGGCAGGTCTCCAGGAGCGCGAAGGACCCGGCGATCGCGGCGACGGCCGTGACAGGACCCGGGATTCGCACGATTTCCCGGATTCCGGGGATCAGGGCGGCGGCCGTCACCGTGAGTAGTACGGCCGCGTAGACCGCGGAGACGACAACCGAGACCGGACGATCGAAGAGCGCGGGCGCGGCGAGCAGCGGTGTGGCGGCCAGCGCGAAGGCCATCGCCGATACGATATCGCCGGGGCGGTGCCGATCGGCCACGAGCGTGCCCGCCAGCCCGACAGCCGCGACGGCCACCGCGGCGGCGAGAACGAGTCCGGCCCGGCCGCCGCCGGCGGAGTCGATCACCGCGGCGACGATCGCGATATGGACCGCGAGGACGGCCGGCGCCGTCCGTACGACGTGCAGGAAGGGCCAGTCGAAGCGGTACTGCACCGGGATACAGGCCAGCTGGAGCACGATCAGGAAGGCGAGCAGGGCCAATTCGACGGTGACGATCGGTGCCAGCACCGCCGCTCCCGTGACCACCAGCACCGCCAGCGGTTGCGAACGCCACTGCATCGCCAGCCCGACCCCGGCCGCCGCGATACCGAGCGCCGCCGCGAATCCCGGAACGGGATCCAGCCATTCGTAGATCGTGGTCATCGCGATCACATCGAGATAGGTGCCGGCGAATCCGGTGGCCGCGAGCGCGATCCCGCCGACCCGTCCGCCGGCGCGTCCGTACACCCGCATCCCGGCGCCCACCAGCGCGGCGGCCAGAACGCCGCCCGCCACGACCCGGGGGATCGGCCCGAAGATCCCGGCCTGCGCGGCCAGTACGAGCAGCATGACCACTCCGATCAGGGTCACGCCCACCCCGGCCACCGCGAGGATCCGGCTGATCACCCCTTCCCGCTGCCACCACGGGGTCGCGGGTGATCCGGTCGCGGCGGCGGGCGGTCCGGGCGGGGGCGGTGGCATGGCTGTTGCCGCCGCGTAGCGTGCCCGCGACGGACGTGGCGGGGGAGTGTGCGGATGTGGGCGGCCGGTGGACGCGGATACGGGCTGCCGCGAGCCGGAGCGCGGCAGATGGGGCTGCGGCGGCACTTCCCCCGGGGACCAGGAGGGCTGGGGTATTCCCCACGGCGCCGGGGCGGGTGGGGGTGGCGGTGCGGCAGGCGGCCGGGCCGGTCGGCCGGTTGCGGAGCCGGGCCGCTCGGACGCGGCCGCACCGGAATCCGGTACGGCCGCGTCCGGGGTGCCCGGTGTGTGCACCCCGCCGACGCGCACACCGGGTGACGGCGCCGCGTCCGGCGCGGAGCCGGTGGGCGAGGCCGTGGTCGTATCCGGCTCACCGGTATCCGCCGCGCGGACCGGGGGCGTCTCATCGCTCGCCGTGACCTGCTCGCGGAGGGTGTCCAGATCCCGGCCGAGGACGCTCAGCCGGTCGCCGAGAGTGCTGAATTCGCCGGCGGCAGTGGTCAGCGCGCCGGAGAGGCGGGCGATCAGCGCCGGGTCGATCGAAGGCGTCATACCTCGATGGTCGGCGGCCGGGGGCCGGAAGAGATGAGTAGGACTACTCGGTCGACCCGCCGGGATATACCCGATTCGGCGGGGTGGGTCCTACCCCGTCTAGCTCTCCAGGCCCTGCTCGATCACGTAGCGGGTCAGTTCCACCCGGTTGGCGAGCTGGAGTTTGCGGAGGGTGGCCTGTACGTGGTTCTCGACCGTCCGGTGACTGAGATCGAGCCGGGTGGCGATCTGCCGTGCGGACAGGCCCTTCGCCACCAGGCGCAGCACCTCGGTCTCCCGGTCGGTCAGCGCGGGCCGGTGTGGGGCGGCCGGATCGGCGGGCGCGGCGGCCATCCGGCGGTATTCGCCCAGGACCAGGCCGGCCAGTCCCGGTGTGAACACGGCCTGTCCGGCGGCGGTGGCGCGTACCGCGGCGATGAGTTCGTCGGCCGACGCGCTCTTGACCAGATAGCCGGACGCCCCGGCCTTCACCGCTTCCAGCACATCGTCGCGTTCGCCGGAGGCGGAGAGCACCAGTACCCGGCTGTCCGGTGATACCCGCAGCACCTCGGCGGTGGCCCCGGCGCCGTTGCCGTCGGGCAACTGCATATCCATCAGCACCACCCGCGGCCGGGTCGCGGCGGCGCGGCGCACCGCGGCGGCGGCGTTCTCGGCGGTGGCGGCCACCTCGAAACCGGCTTCGCCGAGATCCCGCGAGACGCCCTCGCGCCAGATCGGGTGGTCGTCGACCACCATCACCGAAATCGTCTCCGCCGGCTCGTCGGTCACCGTGGCCGCTCCTTCCGGATCAGGGCGTTGCCCCCATCGTGCCAGAGCGGTCCGGCCGCGGGCCGCCGGTCGGGCGACCACCCACGCCGACAGCTGATCGCGCACCTCACCGGCGGGGAATCCGGAACTCCCATTCGGTTCCCTCCCCGACGATCCCGGCCGTCAGCAGGTCCGCCCGGCCCTCCAGCGCGGCGATGCGCCCGGTGATGGAGCGTGACACCCCCATCCGGCCCTCGTTCTCGGCTTCGGCCAGCCGGCCCGGCGCTATCCCGGCGCCGTCGTCGCGGACGCTCACGATGAGTTCGGCGCCGGTGTCCTCCAGCAGCACATACGCGCGCGCTCCGGTACCGGCGTGCAGTTCCACATTGGTGAGCGCGGCGGCCACCGCGGCGGCGATCTCCTGGGCCCGCCACCGGCCGATCCGCACCGGATCACCGGGGGTCGACACCACCACGCGCGGGGCGGCGTGCGCGGTGAGCAGCGGGCGCAGGTCCACCGTCGTCTCGCCGGTATCGGCGCCGCCGCCCTGTTCGGAGATCAACCGCCGCAGGGCGATCTCCTGCTCGCCCGCGCGCTGCGCCAGTTCCGTTGCCGGGCCGCCTATTTCGGTGCCCCGCCGTTTGATGTAGGCGAGGATCTGCAACACCCCGTCGTGGACCTGCCGGGCCAGCCGTTCGCGTTCCTCGGCGGCGGCGGTGAGCCGGACCGCGTGCTGCAATTGTTCCTGGGCGCGGCGGGCGGTGCTCGCGGCCAGCCCGAGCGCCAGCCCCACCGAGACCAGCACCGGCGCGGTGGCGTCGGCCCAGACGTCCTCACCCCACTGCTGCCGCATGGTGATGATCGCCGCCGCGACCACCAGGCCCGAGGTCACACCCGCGACCGGGCCGCGCAGGATCGCCGCCGAGATCACCGCGTTCGCCGACCACATCGTGGTGGGCAGCGGCTGATGTCCGTGGTACCAGTCGAAATCGGCCACCAGCGGGGTCGCCGCGATGAGTCCGATGACGACGAGATGGTCGCCGACCACCACCAGGCTGCGGATACGCGCGGTATCGGGCGTGGGCCAGCGGGCCAGCAGCAGCGCCGAGACACCGGACCAGATCACCATGAGCGCGATGAACACCCAGCTGAGCCGCTGATTCTGGTAGTACTGCACCGATGCGATCTGCTGGCCCACCGCGTAGAGCAGGGTGACCAGCCGGAAGGCCTGTACCGCCCGCCACAGCGGGGCGGTGGCGGCATCGGCCGGATCCGGCCGGGCCGGATGGTCCGCGGGCATACCCGAACTCTAGGCAGTGGCGTCCGCGGCCACCGGGCGAACACTCCGATCGGAATCGCCGGCCCCCAGGTAGCGCCGGGCCCATTCCGGTGCGAACCACCCCGGTGCCGCCGCCGCGAACCGGCCCGGCGCCCACGACCCCGCACCGGCCGGGACGGCGCCGACCAGTTCGGCGCCGGTGACCCGCGGCAGATCGGTGCGGTTGGTGCGGCAGGCCAGATCCGGTTGCGCGGGCCACGAACCCACCACCAGACCCGCGCAGCGCACCCCGGCCCGCTTCAGTTCCCGGGTGGTGAGTTCGGTGTGGTTGAGGGTGCCGAGACCGGGCGCGGTGACCACCAGCACCGGTGCGGCCAGTGCGCGGGCGAGATCCACCAGCGTGAATTCGCCGAGCCGCACCAGCAGTCCGCCGGCGCCCTCCACCAGCACCACGTCGGCGTCCGCGAGACCGGCCACGGCCGAGGTGGTCTCGGCCAGGGTGAGCAGCGGGGCACCGCATCGGCGGGCCGCGGTATCGGGGGCCAGGGGGTCGGGGTAACGCGCCGGTTCCACGGTCCGGGTCACTCCGGTCAGCCGGGAGATCACCGCGAGATCGCCGGGTTCGCCCGGTGCGATTCCGGTCTGAGCGGGTTTGCACACCGCGACCGTGCGCCCGGCGGCGCGGGCGGTGGCGGCCAGCGCGGCGGTGACGACGGTTTTGCCGACCTCGGTGGAGGTTCCGGTGATCAGCAGCGGGGTCCCGGCGGCCCGGCCCGGTGTCATCCCGCGACCCCCACGGTGTCCCGGGCCCGGGTCAGCAGCGGACGCAGTACCGCGGCCAGGGTGTCGAGGTCGGCGGGGGAGAGGTCGGCGCGGGCGGTGAGCCGCAGCCGGGAGGTGCCCTCGGGCACCGACGGCGGCCGGAAGCAGCCCACCCGCACCCCGCGCCCGCGGCAGGTCTCCGCGGTCTCGTAGGCGATCACCGGGTCGCCGAGGATCACCGGGACCACCGCCGATTCGGGCGCCGGCACGCCGGCGATCCGGGCGATACCGGCGGCGTTCGTGAGCACGCGCCCGGCGAGTCCGGGGTCGCGGCGCAGCACCCGCAGCGCGGCACGGGCCGCGCCGACCGCCGCGGGCGCCAGGCCGGTATCGAAGATCAGGGTGCGCGCGCTGTCGACCAGATGGGCGCGGATCCGTTCGGCGCCGAGTACGACACCGCCCTGCGCGGCCAGGGCCTTGGACAGGGTCGCGGTGACCACCAGATCCGGTTCGCCGGACAACCCCAGTTCGTGCACCAGGCCGCGACCGCCCGCGCCCCGCACACCGAGCCCGTGCGCCTCGTCGACCAGCAGGACCGCGCCGTGCGCCCGGGTGAGGCGATGCAATTCGGCCAGCGGGGCGAGATCGCCGTCGGCGCTGAACACCGAATCGGTGAGTACCAGGGCGCGTTCCTCGGTCCGTTCGGCCAGTAGCCGGGCCACCGCGGCGGTATCGCGATGCGGCGCGACGGCGACCCGGGCCCGGGAGAGGCGGCAGGCGTCGACCAGGGAGGCGTGGCAGCCGGCGTCGGAGACGATCAGCGTGCCCCGTCCGGCGAGAGCGGTGACCGCGCCCAGGTTGGCGGCGTACCCGGAGGCGAAGACCAGCCCGGCGGCGAATCCGGTGAATTCGGCCAATTCGGTTTCGAGCAGTTCGTGATCGGTGGTGGTCCCGGTGACCAGCCGCGAGCCGGTGGAGCCCGCGCCCCAGCGGCGCACCCCCTCGACGGCTCCGGCGATCACCTCGGGGTGGCGGGTCAGCCCGAGGTAGTCGTTGGACGCGAGATCCAGGAGCGCGGAGTCCGGCGTCCGCGGGCGCAGGCGGCGCCGCAGTCCGGCGGTTTCCCGCGCGTCGGCGCGTTCGTCGAGCCAGGCCAGGGGATCGGAGGTCACGAGGGGCACCATACTTGAACACCGTTCAAGGTGGAATCCCGCGCCGGTGATCTCAGCGGACGTCGGCGCCCAGGCGGTGGCGGATACCGGCGGTGAACAGTTGCAGGCCGAAATCGAAGCGGGCCGTCGGATCGGCCGCGCCGGCGGGTTCGCCGGCCGTATCGGACAGCGCTCCGGCGGAGTCCATCTGCATCCGGGACTGCTCGTCCACGGTATGGCCGAGGACGTAGTAGAGCAGGGTGTAGGCGGCGAGTTCGGCCTCCTCGCGCGGCATCCCGGCACGGATCACGGCGCCGCTGAAACGCTCGCGGCCCTTGTTCGTGGTGAGGCGGGAGGCGTAGGTGGACGAGACCAGTTCCGCGCCGTCGCGATAGGTGAGCAGGCAGTCGCGCAGGCGGTGGGCGAGTTCGGTGAGCGCGCCCGACCAGTCCGCGGCGGTCACGGGCTGTTCCATCGGTGCCAGGATCCGGTCGGCCACCGCGCCGAGGAGCGCCTGTTTGTTGGGGAAATGCCAGTACAGGGCGCCGGGCTGGACGCTCAGCGTACCGGCCAGCCGGCGCATCGTGAGGTCGGCGAGACCGTACTGGTCGAGGATGGCGAGGGCGCCGTCCACGACGTCGTCCCGGTGTAACTGCACGATTCGGTCCTCCCGCTGGCGCTGCGACTCGGGATAAACGCTACACCGGCCTGAACGCTGTTCAATCCGGGGCGCTAGCCTGTCCTGAACACCGTTCAAGTTCTGGGTCCGGGGGAGTCCGGGACCAGCGACACCCGCACGACGAAGGGACCAGCCAGTGAACCGGGCATCTGTCGACACCGCCGCCACGCCGGCCGCCGCCGAGGTACTCACCCACGCGCGGGAGCAGGTACTCGAGCGCGGAATCGGACTCACCCGGGAGCAGACGCTCGCGGTGCTGCGCCTCGGCGACGACCACCTCGAAGAACTGCTCCAGCTCGCGCACGAGGTGCGGTTGCGCTGGTGCGGACCAGAGGTCGAGGTCGAGGGCATCATCAGCCTCAAAACGGGCGGCTGCCCCGAGGACTGCCATTTCTGCTCGCAGTCCGGACTGTTCCAGTCGCCGGTGCGGGCGGCCTGGCTCGATATCCCGAGCCTGGTGGAGGCGGCGAAACAGACCGCCAAGACCGGCGCCACCGAATTCTGCATCGTGGCCGCGGTGCGCGGGCCCGACGAGCGGCTGATGGCACAGGTGGCCGCCGGGGTGGAGGCCATCCGCAACGAGGTGGACATCCAGGTCGCGTGCTCGCTGGGGATGCTCACCCAGGATCAGGTGGACCGCCTGGCCGCGATGGGTGTGCACCGCTACAACCACAATCTCGAGACCTCGCGCTCGTACTTCCCGAATGTGGTCACCACTCATACCTGGGAGGAACGCTGGGACACCCTGCGGATGGTGCGCGCGGCGGGGATGGAGGTCTGCTGTGGCGGCATCCTCGGGATGGGCGAAACCCTGGAGCAGCGCGCCGAATTCGCCGCCGACCTGGCCGCTCTCGAACCCGACGAGGTCCCGCTGAACTTCCTCAACCCGCGCCCGGGCACCCCGTTCGGGGATCTCGAGGTGCTGTCGGCGGCGGACGCACTGCGGGCCGTGGCGGCGTTCCGGCTGGCACTGCCCCGCACCATCCTGCGTTTCGCGGGCGGCCGGGAGATCACCCTCGGCGACCTCGGGGCCCGGCAGGGCATCCTCGGCGGGATCAACGCGGTGATCGTCGGTAACTACCTCACCACCCTCGGCCGCCCCGCCGAACAGGATCTCGACCTGCTCGGCGAACTGCAGATGCCGATCAAAGCCCTCAATGAGACCTTCTGAGCGCCGGGACGAGCCGATCGGCGGCGTCAACCGGGCAACCGCGCGACCCGTGAGTACTGTCGGCCCTATGGACGAGCGCTACAACCCGTTCACGGGCCGGCCGATCGCGCCCGGGTACGACGAACCGGTATCCCGGGCCGTCGCGCTCGGCCTGGAACCGCCCCGGTTCTGCGAGCACTGCGGCCGCCGGATGGTCGTGCAGGTGAACCCGGACGGCTGGTCGGCGACCTGCTCGCGGCACGGCGTCAGCGATTCCACCGCCGCCGAGGCGCGGTAGCGGTGCCGGGTACACGTTTCGCCGGCGCGGGCCGGGAACTCCGGGCCGCGGGTGTTCTGCTGGTCGCCGTGGTGGTGGTGAGCCTGGTCGTCGGTGGTCTGTGGGGCCTGCTGGCGCCGACCGAACGGCTTCTGGTGGTCGAACCGGGCCGGGGTGCGGGACTGGTCGGGGAGAGCCTGCACCGTTTCGACGCGATGGCCCTGTTCACCGCCGCGGGCGCCGTCACGGGCCTGCTGTCGGCGGTGGTGGCGTGGCGGCAGCGCCGGATGCGCGGGCCGATCCAGTTCGCCGGACTGCTGCTCGGGTCGGTGGCGGGGGCCTGGGTGATGTCCTGGTCCGGGCACGCGGTCAACCACTGGGACAACCCGCGCCCGGTGGACCCGCCGGTGGGGCAGATCGTGGCGCTCCCGGTCGATCTGGACGGTTCGATGGCCCTGCTGGCCCAGCCCCTGCTCGCGTCACTGGTGATCCTGCTGCTCGCCGGTCTGAGTACGACCGAGGATCTCGGCAGCGGATTCCTGAGCCCGTTCGGTGAGTCCCGGCGTCAGCCGTACGCGGATCCGGAACCGGGTGCCGTGCCGTACGAGCAGGTGCCGCCCGATCCGGCCCCGGTGGGCGGGACGAGCCCGGCGGCCCCGGTACCGGAAGACGGCCCATCCCCCCGGGATTCGCCCGCCACGACCCCGCCGAACTGAACTCCGCGTCCCGGCTCGGCCCCTGTTCCCGGTCATCGGGACCGCCGCGCCGGTCCCGCGCGCGTAATCCCGTAGTCCGGTCGTAGGCTGAGCGAAATCGACGGGACGACAGGGGAGATGGTTCGGTGGGGTTCACCAGTGCGCTCGTAGTCGAGGAGATCGACGGGACGTTCTGGAAGACGCGGGAGCCGCTGCGCTACGCGGGTTCACAGGAAGAATTCGAAGTGCCCGCGGGGTTCCGCACCGATTTCGCGTCGGTCCCGCGTCCGGTGGTCTGGCTGGTGCCGCGCTACGGGGTGTACACCCGCGCGGCGATCCTGCACGACTACCTGCTGCGGTCGGAGGTGGTCAGCGCGGTCGACGCCGACGGGATATTCCGGCGGGCGCTGCGCGAATGCGATGTCTCGGTGCCCCGGCAGTGGATGATGTGGACGGCGGTGCGGTTCGGCAGCCGGTTGAAGGGCATCACGCCGCCGGCCTTGGCGGTGTTCACCGTGGTCGCGGTGCTGTCGATTCTGTTCCTGGCGATTCCGACCGTCGTGGTCGCGGTGTTCCTGGTGCTGTTCTGGTTCATCGAGGTGATCGCGTGGGCCGTGGTGAAGGTGCTGCCGCACGAGAGCCCGGCACGGGTACCGCGGCCGGAGATGAAGATCTGAGTGGGTCAGGCGCGGGGGCGCAGGGCGGCGAATTCGTCGGTGACCCGCAGACCGGAATCGGAGAACCGGTACACCGAGGCCGGTCGCCCGCCGGCCCGGCCGGGAGCGGCGGTGTCGCCGGTGGGGGTGATGACCTTGCGCCGGGTGAGCACGCGCTGCAGGTTCGTCGTATCGACATCGTAACCCAGTGCCGCGCAGTAGATCTCGCGCAGCGTCGACATGGTGAACCGTTCCGGCGCCAGGGCGAAGGAGATATTGGTGTAGGAGAGTTTGGCGGCCAGCCGGGCGCGGGCGTGTTCGACCACCGTGCCGTGGTCGAACGACATCTCCGGTAGCGCCGAGACCCGGTGCCAGGAGGTGTCCGATGGCAGTCGGGGGTCCACGGTGAGCGGGACCAGGCCCAGATAGGCCGAGGCGATCCGGCGCGGTCCGGGGACCCGGTCCGGGGCGCTGAACACCGACAGCTGTTCGAGGTGGTTCACCTCGCGGACGTCGACCTTCTCGGCGAGCTGGCGCCGGGCGGAGGCGTCGAGATCCTCGTCGTTGCGTAACCGGCCGCCGGGCAGGGACCAGGTGCCCTGTTGCGGGTCCAGCGCGCGCTGCCACAGCAGGACCGCGAGTTCGCGGCGCCCGGCGCCCGCCCGGCGCCCGCCCGCCCCCTTGTGAGCGCCCTCACCTGGGGTGATGGTGGCCGGGAAGTGGCGAACCTGGAACACCGCGGTGAGCGATTCATGGATGGTGCTAAACTGGTCCACGTTTTCGATCATAAGTCGAAAACCTGGTGAGTGCGAATCGGCGGGGTTGCCGGTCGCACGGAGGAAGGAGCGACCATGGCGACGATGGGAGCAGAATTGGCCCCGGCGCCGGGTACCGCACTGCGGGAGCGGATCAGCGACGGGCCGTCGGGCTATACCGGGGTCGAGGCGACACCGGAATGGGCCGCCGAGGTGAAACGGCTGGCGCGACAGCGCAACGCGACCATTCTCGCGCACAACTATCAGCTGCCCGAGATCCAGGACGTGGCCGATCATGTGGGCGATTCGCTGGCGCTGTCCCGGATCGCCGCCGAGGCGGCCGAGGACACCATCGTGTTCTGCGGTGTGCATTTCATGGCCGAGACGGCCAAGATCCTGAGCCCGGAGAAAACCGTGCTCATCCCCGACCAGCGGGCGGGCTGTTCGCTGGCCGATTCCATCACTGCGGAGGAACTGCGGGACTGGAAGGCCGAGCATCCCGGCGCGCTGGTGGTGTCGTATGTCAACACCACGGCCGCGGTGAAGGGACTCACCGATATCTGCTGCACCTCGTCCAACGCCGTCGACGTGGTGGCCTCCATCGACCCCGGCCGGGAGGTGCTGTTCCTGCCCGACCAGTTCCTCGGCGCGCATGTGAAGCGGGAGACCGGTCGCGAGAACATGCACATCTGGATGGGCGAATGCCATGTCCACGCCGGGATCAACGGTGACGAGCTCAACGAACAGGCCCGCACCCACCCCGACGCCGAACTCTTCGTCCACCCCGAATGCGGTTGCGCCACCTCCGCGCTGTACCTCGCGGGTGAGGGCGAGTTCCCGGCCGACCGGGTGCACATCCTGTCCACCGGCGGCATGATCGACGCCGCCCGCGCGGCGAAATCGTCGCAGGTGCTGGTCGCGACCGAGGTCGGCATGCTGCACCAGCTGCGCAAGGCCGCCCCCGGTATCGATTTCCAGGCCGTGAACGACCGCGCCGCCTGCCAGTACATGAAGATGATCACCCCCGCCGCGCTGCTGCGCTGCCTCACCGATAACCGCGACGAAGTGCACGTCGACGCGGAAACCGCGGCCCGGGCCCGGAATTCGGTACAGCGCATGATCGAAATCGGTAATCCCGGCGGCGGGGAATGACACCGTCACCGCACGGTGACCGGCAGGATGCCGCGGTGTGGGAGGACCACGCCGACCTGGTGGTCATCGGCGGTGGCGTGGCCGGCCTCACCGCGGCGCGCGCGGCCTCGCTGCGCGGGCTGCGGGTGCTCATCCTGAGCAAGGGCGGGCCCACCGATACCGCCACCCAGTACGCGCAGGGCGGTATCGCCGTCGTGGCGCCGCACGGGGATTCGGTCGATTCCCATGTCGCCGACACCCTGGCGGCCGGCGGCGGGCTGTGCGATCCCGGCGCGGTGCGGTCCATCGTCGAGAGCGGGCCCGACGCGGTCGCGGCGCTCACCGATCTCGGCGCGGTCTTCGATCTGGGCCGCGACGGTCAGGTCTCGCGCACCCGGGAAGGCGGGCACAGCACCCGCCGCATCATCCACGCCGGTGGCGACGCGACCGGGGCGGAGGTGCAGCGCGCGCTGTCGGCGGCGGGGCTGCCGGTGCGGTTCGGTACGGCGGTGCTCGAGGTGGTCACCGGTCCCACCGGTGTCCAGGGTGTGCTCGCGGTCTCCGCGCGCGGCCCGGGAGTCGTGCACGCGCCGGCGGTACTGCTGGCCACCGGCGGATTCGGCCGGCTGTACGCGCTGAGCACCAATCCGGCCGGCGCCACCGCCGACGGAGTTGCCCTGGCGCTGTGGGCCGGGGCCGCGGTGGCCGATCTGGAGTTCGTGCAGTTCCACCCCACCGTGCTGCACTCACCGGACGGTGTCGGCCGCCGGCCGCTGATCAGCGAGGCGGTGCGGGGGGAGGGCGCCGTTCTCGTCGACGCGCGGGGCGATTCGGTGACCGCCGGGGTGCATCCGCGCGGTGATCTGGCGCCCCGGGATGTGGTGTCGCGCGCGATCGCGGCCCGGATGCGGGAGCTCGGCACCGATCACGTCTACCTCGACGCCCGCGCCGTTCCCGATTTCACCCGCCGCTTCCCGACCATCACCGCCTCCTGCCGGGCGGCCGGTCTCGATCCGCGCCACGATCTGGTGCCGGTGGCGCCCGCGGCGCACTACCAGTGCGGTGGCGTGGTGACCGATCTGCAGGGCCGTACCGCGGTCCGCGGGCTCTACGCGGCCGGAGAGGTCGCGCGCACGGGGCTGCACGGGGCGAACCGGCTCGCCTCCAACAGCCTGCTCGAAGGTCTGGTGATGGGCGAACGTGCCGGGGTGGCCGCCGTGGAACGCCTGGGCGAACCGGCGCGGGTCCGGGAGTGGTCCCCGCCGCAGCGTCCGGCCGTCGCCCGTGACCTGCTGCAGCGGACCATGACCGAACACGCCGCGGTGGTCCGCGACGGCGCGGGCCTGGACGCGGCCGCCCGCATCCTGGAGACCGGAACCGATCCCGCGGCCGCCGATCCGGTGCCCCGGTTCGAGGACGCGGCGCTCACCGTGACCGCCCGGGCGCTGCTGCTGGCCGCCCGGACCCGGACCGAGAGCCGCGGCTGCCACACCCGCTCGGACCATCCCGCCGCCGATCCGGCGCGGGCCCGCGATATCGCGGTGTGCCTGGACCGGTCGGGGGCACCGCGCGTGGTCGCCGCACCGGCGGCCCTCCCGGCGCCGTCGTGACCGGCGGCCCACCGAACCACCCCGCCCGGCCGCGCGTCACGCGGCCCGGCCGCCGGTCGCCCCGGCGGACGAGACGAGGAGAACGACGATGACTGTGGATACCGGCCTGGATCCCGACGCGGTCCGCGGACTCATCCGCACCGCACTGGACGAGGATCTGCGCTACGGCCCCGATATCACCACGACGGCCACCGTCCCGGCCGAGGCCGTGGTCAAGGCGTCCGTGGTGGCGCGGCAGCCGGGGACGGTCGCCGGAATCGATATCGGCCTGCTCGTCCTGGACGAGGTGCTCGGCGAAGGCGGATACGAGATCACCGAACGGGTGGCCGACGGTTCCCGGATCGTGCCCGGCGAGGCGGTACTCGGGCTCCTCGCCCCGACCCGCGGCCTGCTGACCGCCGAACGCACCATGCTCAACCTGATGTGCCATCTGTCCGGTATCGCCACCGCCACCGCCGCCTGGGTGGACGCGGTCGCCGGCACCGGCTGCCGGATCCGGGACAGCCGCAAAACCCTGCCCGGCCTGCGCGCCCTGCAGAAATACGCGGTCCGCGCCGGCGGCGGGGTGAACCACCGGATGGGTCTGGGCGATGCCGCGCTCATCAAGGACAACCACGTGGTCGCCGCGGGGTCGGTGGTCGCCGCGCTGCGGGCGGTGCGCGCCGCCGCGCCCGAGATCGAATGCGAGGTCGAGGTCGACACGCTCGAACAGCTGGACGCGGTACTCGCCGAGAACGTACAACTGGTGCTGCTGGACAACTTCCCGCTCTGGCAGACGCAGGCCGCGGTACAGCGCCGCAACGCCGTCGCCCCCGCCACGAAACTGGAATCCTCCGGCGGCCTCACCCTCGACCAGGCCGCCGAGTACGCCCGCACCGGCGTCGACTACCTCGCGGTCGGCGCGCTCACCCATTCGGTCCGGGTGTTGGACCTGGGCCTGGATATGTAGCGCCGTTTGTGCCTGGGTGAGATCGGTTCGATCTGATCGCGTGGCCGAAGTGGTTCGGTGCTGCGATCATCACGGCCACCAGATCGTCGCCGCGATCACCAGCAGCGGTAGTCCGATTGCGATGGCGAAACCGACCGTCACCAGGCCGCTCATGGTGTCACCTGCGTCGATGACCAGCGGGCGAAGCTCAGTCGTGGTGCCACAGTTTCCACATCGGCCACGTCCATCACCGCATTGAGATCGAGTGGGCTCAGATGGTCGGGTGCGGGCAGAATCACCAGATCGGCCCGGGAGTTGCGTACCTGGTCGGACAATCGGAGCACCGATCGTTCGCAGGGCCACACGACGCGGTATCCGAGTCGGTCCGCCAGGCGGCGCACCTGGGCACGATCCCATTCGGGTGCGAGGCTGATGTCGTAGTCGATCCAGCCGAGCGCGATCGAGTGGTTCATGGCGCCACCTGGCCGGGCAGCTCGTTGTCACGGAATGGGATGTCGGCCCGGACGGAGGCTGTCGGGTGAATGCCGTGTAGTGCGCGTTGTCCAGCGGCGACCTGTTCAATGAGGGACTTCATCGAAACCCTTTGTGTTGGGTGGGATTACATGAGCCGGGAACCGATGTAATCTCCGGCGCAACAAGAGTCCCGCGACATACAGGGACGAAATAACCCAAAAACTGGGACACATAGGGACGCTTTCGGCTAGAACCCCGA
The DNA here is from genome assembly GCF_055586645.1 of Nocardia sp. NPDC049935. Classification (NCBI taxonomy): domain Bacteria; kingdom Bacillati; phylum Actinomycetota; class Actinomycetes; order Mycobacteriales; family Nocardiaceae; genus Nocardia; species Nocardia sp. NPDC049935. Next base: position 522,593 of record NZ_JBVJHV010000004.1, read on the forward strand.
CATGGCGAACGAACGGCTGCGGGGTGCAATGGCCACCGCGAACCTGACGAAACATGCTCTGGCGGAGCGGCTCGACGTCAGCACGAAAACTGTCGAACGGTGGATCACTCAGGACCGATGTCCGCACCCCGGCCTGCGCCTGAAGGCGGCGCGAGTACTCGATCGGGACGAAACCTACCTGTGGCCCGAGTTGCTTGCCGGCAGCAGGTCCGCGGCCGCTTCACTCTCTGAGCTGGTGCAGATTTGGCCGACCCGGCCCGAAGTGCCCCATGAGGTATGGCGCTCGCTCATGAAGCAAGCCGGTGACCGCATCGATGTCTTGGTCTATGCGGGCGGCTTTCTGGTCGAGTCACTGGACTTCGTGAACGTCGTCCGCGCCAAGGCGGGTGCCGGTGTTCGGATTCGGATCCTCCTGGGCGAAAGCGACTCACCGCAGGTCATAGCGCGCGGGCGCGAAGAAGGCCTGCCCTCGCTGCCGCAGCGGTGTGAGTCGACGCTGGAGTATCTCCGGGAAACGATGGAGCTGCCGATGGTCGATATCCGGACGCATCGCACCATGCTGTACAACAGCATCTACCGCTTCGGTGACTCGCTGCTGGTAAACAATCACAGCTACGGTGCGTACGCGGCGAAATCCCCGGTTCAGCACCTCCAGAAGGTTCCCGGAGGACGGCTGTTCACCTACTACATGGATTCGTTCGAGGCCGTCTGGAAGACAGGCCGCACCGTAACCTGACCTCATGGGACAGCGAATCGACTACCACCAGGACCCCCACGCGCCGGCCGCGAACAGTGTCCGCCCGAGCGCAGCCGCATTCGTCCAGAAGGACGGGGAGATCCTGCTGATTCGCAGGTCGGACAACGGCAACTGGTCCATGCCGGGAGGCGCGCACGACCCAGGCGAATCCCTCAGTCGCACCGCTGTTCGCGAGACCCGAGAAGAGACGGGAGTGGATATTCATGTCACCGGCATTGTCGGCATCTTCACCGATCCGACCCACGTCATCCACTACACGAGCAACGACGAGGTCCGTCAGGAATTCACGGTTGTCTACAGGGGTGAGCCGATCGGTGGCAAACCCAGGACGAGCAGCGAGAGCACGCGCGTCGAATGGGTGCCGCTCGAGCAGATCCCCGGCTTGGTGATGGACCGCAGCCAGCGTAAACGCATCGACTGGGCGCTGAACGAGAACCAGCCCTACATCGATCCCGATGCGCGCTGAGCCGCTGCCCGCAGTCGCGGTTCGGCCCTCGTGATCGCGGTGTGAACGACACTGCCCGGGTCGTACCGCCGCAAGATTTCGGTCAGCCGCTCGTCCACCGTGAAGGATTCCCCGTTCGGACCGGTCGACAGGTCGGACCACCACAGGAAATCTTCGGCCTTTTCGAGGCCGGTCACACGCGAAAGCCGGAACTCATCGAATACCCCGGCGTCCAAGCCTCTCACGCCTGCCTCGACCTCCGCTGCCGTGTGAAACGCGACCAGATGGCACACGACCGACGAGTAGCCGCAGGATCGCAGCAACCGTGCACCGTCTACCGGGTGAAACCCGAGGTCGGGATGCCCGTAGCCGACGTCGTGCAAATAAGCGGCCATGACCGCGTCCTCACGAAGATCAGCCGGGAGCCGGTGCACTACGGATTCCATTCGACGCCCCACTGCGACCGAGTGAGCCCGACGCGATTCGGTCAGCGGAGCCAACAGGTCGGTCACAGCCCGGTACACGGCCGCCATGGTACGCCCGAGGTCCCTCCGCAAACTACGGTCCGTACCAGCGATGAGCCCACCCGGAATCGAGCTTCCCTTGGAGTTGCGATGATCGACCTGGAAAGTACAACCACGTGAGCAGCGGGTATGCCGAGCTGCCTCGAATCGCGGGACCTCTTGTCGGCCTCGTCCGGCGGATCATGCTCGAAATGCGGCCGCGCTTGATAGCTGCCGCGCTGTCCGGCCGCCGCGGTGAGAACGAGAATCTGCGCCACCGTGACAACTTCCTCTCCGATCACGACCTCTGGATGCACCGGCGGTACAGAGAGCTGCTCGCCGAATTCATTCCATCGTTCGTCTACGCGTCGGAGGAGGCCGATCCGGAGGTCATCGGAGCGGACGGCGACCCGGATCTCTGCGTCCTGGTGGATCCGCTCGATACCAGTGAACTGGCCGTTCGGGCGTTGCACGGCTATACCCATGTCCTGGTCTATTCGCGGGCACTCGGCCGGCCGATCGTGGCCGTGGTGGGAGATTTCTTCCATCATGTGCAGATCTTCGCGGCCGCCCGGGATGCCGAAGGCCGGGACCGTGCGTTCATCGTCACCGCGGACGGAGCGGAACACCCGCTGGCCAGGCCTTCGACCGCTTGCTTGGCCGACGCTCTGCTGACGAACTACCTCATGCGCCCCGAACAGCGATTCCGCCCCCTCGCGCGGCAGGACGATCTGATCGACGCGTTGAGCGTCGTGTCGAACGATGGGAAGGCACGCGGCCGGATCGGAGTCGATTTCGGGTCCATCGGCCTATGCCATGTGGCGGCGGGATTCTCCGACGCGATGGTCGAATTCGCCAAGGGGTTCGCGATATGGGATCTGTCCCCGGGGCATTACATCCTGCGGGCTGCCGGTGGCACGGTGACGGACCTCGACGGTTCACCGCTCTCGCTGGACTACGACCTGCACACCCTGGCCGATATCGACAGGGCGATGGGTAGACGCCAGAAGTTCATCGCCGCCGGGAACACTGCGCTGGCCGGAGAGATTCGGACAGCACTGCGACTCTGAAGCCCGACGCTCGGGTCGCGGGCACGATCATCCAGCATCGGATTCGGTGCTGGTGATCGCTTCTCGCACAGTGCTATCGATTTCATCCGCCGACACCGCATGCCCGAAGCGCTGGTGTGATCGTTCGGAGCCGCGTGCGCGATCGGTGTCGGCGGGCTGAGGTAGCCGATTCCCGGTGGAACGGAAGCCGATTCGATATTGCTCAGCCCACCGGACCGGGGTTAACCTCGTTCGAGTTAGTGGAGGCTAACCTCCAGCGACGATCGGGGCGAGCGGTGGATATCAACAGGCGTCAACTCTTCCATGCCGGGCTCGGAGTCGCCGGACTACTGGCGCTGGCCGCGTGCGGGGACGGGTCCTCCGGCGCGGGCGGCGACGCCGGGCCGCCGCGGCCCGGGGGTACGTTGCGGGTCGGTGCGCTGGGGAAAGCGTCGAAGATCGAGCGGGATCCGCATGCGACGTTGAGCAACGACAGCGATTTCCTCATCATTTCGCTGGTCTACGATCCGCTGACGGTGCCCGGGAACGATCCGAACGTCGCGCCCCGGCTGGCGTCACGCTGGGAATCCGACGCGCAACAGCGGAAGTGGACATTCACCCTCGCCGACGGCGCCCGGTTCCACGACGGACGGCCGGTGACCTCCGCCGATGTCGTCTGGTCGTTGCGCCGCCTGCGTGAGATCGCCGGGGAGACCAAGGTTCCCGTGGCCTCGGCCGCCGATATCACCGCCGCGGGGCCGAATTCGGTGGTGCTGACCTGCGCCGGGCCGAACAGCCAGTTGCCGCTGCTACTGCGGTTGATGACCTTCACGGTGCCCGAGGGCACCACCGATTTCGCCGCGGCCGTCGGCAGCGGCCCGTTCCGGCTGGAGAGCTACGACGGCGGCAACGCCCGGCTGGTGCGCAACGAGGACTGGCACGGCGGGCCGCCGCTTCTCGACGCGATCGAGGTGACGCTGTTCGACAGCCCGGAGTCGATGTCGAACGCCGTCCTGGCCGGGCAGATCGACCTGGCGTCCAATGTCGGCGCGATCGCCGGCCGCACCGCCGAGACCCGCGGCGATCTGAAAGTGGTCCGGCGCCCGGACGATATCGCCGTCGCCGTCGCGATGCGCACGTCCGACGGCCCGTTCGCCGACCCCCGGGTGCGCGAGGCGTTGCGGCTCGCGGTGGATCGCGAGGCGATGGTGGACCAGGTGCTGTCGGGGTACGGCTCGGTCGCCAATGATGTGCTCGGCACGGCCGACCCGTCCTTCGATACGGCGATCCCGCAGCGCACGCGCGATATCGATCGGGCGAAACAGCTGCTGGCGGAGGCGAAGTTCGATACGTCGAAGACCTACCGTCTGGTGACCAAACAGGAGGCCGCCGGCGAGGTCGAATCGGCCAAGGTGTTCGCGACCCAGGCCGAGGACATCGGCGTCCGGATCGAGGTGGCCGTCCAGGAGTCGAACGTCTTCTACGACGACACCTGGCTCCAGGCGCCCTTCTACACCGTGAACTGGGGAACCAACGATTCGGTCGTGTTCTTCGCCAGCAAGGTCATGTACTCGCGGACGAAATGGAACGAGACCGGCTTCCGGGACCAGGCCTTCGACCGGGCCTACACCACGGCGCTGGCGGCTCCGGCGGGTCCGGAGTTCGTCGCGGCCAGTCGCGACCTGCAGCGGATCCAGCACGAGCGCGGCGGTTACATCGTCTGGGGTATGGCCGACGGAATCGACGTCGCGGCCACCGCCGTCCGTGATCTTCCCGAACTCGGCGGCTACGGCCGCGTCCAGCTCGAACGAGTCTGGCTGTCGCAGTGAAAGCCGTCGCCGGCCTGGTGGTCCGGCGGCTCGGCCTGCTGCTCGCCCTGCTCGCGCTGGTGTTCGTGGTGGTGGATCTGCTGCCCGGTAACGCGGCGCGCGCCGTCCTGGGCCGCGACGCCACCGCCGATCGGATCGCCGCCAAGGAACACGAACTCGGATTGGACCGGCCGCTGGCCGTGCGGTTCGCCGATTGGCTCGGCGGGGCGCTCACCGGGGATTTCGGTACCACGGCCCGGGGGCAATCGGTGAACGCTCTGCTCGCCGGCAAATTTCCGCAGACGCTCCTGCTCGCATCGATCGCGATGGCTGTCACGGTGGTGATCGCGTTGCTGGCCGGGGTGTGGTGGGCGGCGCGCCCCGACGGGTTCGCCGCCCGGATCCTGCGGCCGGGTTCGGCCTTCGTGATCGCGGTTCCGGAGTTCGTCGTGGCGACGCTGCTGGTGCTGGTGTTCTCGCTGTGGCTGGACCTGCTGCCCGCGGTGACCTTCACCGGCCGGTCCGGATTCCCGGCCGGTCCGCAGATGCTGATCCTGCCGGTGGTCGCGCTGGCGATACCGCAGGCGGGCTGGAACCTGCGGGTGGTGCGCGGGGCGCTGGCCGACGCCGCCGCGGCTCCCCATGTGGACAACGCGGTCCTCAACGGGCTTCCGGAACGGACCGTGCTGATCCGGCATGTGCTGCCCTTCGCGCTGCCGACCATCGCGGCCTCGTTCGCCACCTCGGTGGGCACCCTGTTCGGTGGGGCGCTGGTGGTCGAGACCATCTTCAACTACCCGGGAATGGGCGCCATGATCGCCGGATCGGTCTCCGACCGCGATACCGCGCTGGTCGCGGCGGTGGTCACGGTGACCGGTACGACCATCCTGGGTGTCCTGCTGCTGGCCGACGGTATCCGGCTCTGGGCAAACAGGGGCCGGCGATGAGCACCCTGACCGTCCCCCGGCGGCTGTGGCCCGCCCTGATTCCCGCCGGAGTGATCGTCGCGGTCGCGGCGGTGGGGCCGGCGTTCGCCCCGCATCCGGTCGACCACGCGGTGGGTATCACCTTCGCCGAACCCGGCGGCGCGGCCTGGCTGGGCGGTGATCGGCTGGGCCGCGATGTGCTGAGCCAGCTGCTGCACGGCGGCTGGGGACTGCTGCTGATCAGCGCGGTGATCGCGGTGCTGGTCACCGGGTTCGCGGCGGTGCTCGGCGCGGTCGCCGCCCTGTACCCGGGAACCGGGGCCTGGATCGAACGGACCGCCGATCTCGGCATGATGCTCCCGCCCGTGCTCGCGATCCTGCTGTTCATGCTGTCCTGGCCGGAATCGGGGGCCGTCGGGCTGGTGGCAGTCGCGGTGCTCGCCGGTACGCCCTATACCGCCCGGGTATTCGCCGCGGCCGCCGCGGGGGTGGCGGCCGCGGGATTCATCGAAGCAGCCCGGGCCCGGGGGGAACATCCCGGCTATCTGGTGTTCCGCGAGTTGTTGCCGAATCTGCGCGAAACCCTGCTCACGCAGCTGGGCCTGCGGTTCGTCGAAGCCATGTACCTGGTCAGCACCGCCTCGTTCCTGCAACTGCCGACCACCCTCGGTGACGCCAACTGGGCGGTGATGGTGCGGGAGAACGCGCCGGGGATCCTGCTCAACCCGGCCGCGGTGCTGGCGCCGAGCCTGGCGATCGGGCTGCTGGCGGTCAGCGTGAACACCGCGGTCGCGGCTTTCGGGAAAGGACGGCGCGGCCTGTGACCGGCGGTGTGACGGTAGACGAATTGTGTATCCGGTCCGGCTCCGGTGCCGCGGTGCTGGCGCCGACCTCGCTCTCGGTCCCGCCCGGTTCGGTCACCGCGGTGACCGGTCCGTCCGGCGCCGGGAAGACCACCCTGATGCGCGCCCTGTTCGGCCGGCTGGCGCCGGGCCTGGTCCGGTCGGGGGGGTCGGTGCGGGTCGCCGGTCACGATGTCTTCGCCCTGGATCGGCCCGCACTGCAGACCTTCCGCCGCGAGCATCTCGCCTATGTGAGCCAGGACCCGGGCGCCGCGCTGAATCCGGCGTACCGCACCGGATCGCTGCTCACCGAGTCCGCCCCCCGGATCGGCGCGGCCGCCATGCGGGCGGCGCTGGCGCGGGTCGGGCTGCCGGAGCACTATCTGCGGCGGCGCCCCGGCGAACTCTCCGGCGGCGAACAGCGGCGCCTCGCGCTCGCGACGGCGCTGGTCCGGAACGCCGGTGTCCTCGTCGTCGACGAACCGCTCGCGGGGTTGCACGGCGAACTGCGCAGCGGGATCGCCGACCTGCTGCGGTCGATCGCGGTCGAGGACGGACGGGCCGTCGTCGTGTCCGGGCACGACACCGAGCTGATCCACCGGCTCGCCGACCGGGTCGTGGTGCTGGGCGAACCGCCGCGGCGCCGGGTGCCGGCCCCGGCTGCGGTGCCCGCGCCGGCTGCGGTGCCCGGTCCACCGGCGCTGCGTGCCGGGGCGATCTCCGCGACGGCGGGCGGCAAGGTACTGCTGCGGGCGATCGATATCGGCGTGGAGGCCGGGGAAGCGGTCGCGCTCGCCGGACCGTCGGGCGCCGGGAAGACCACCCTGGCGCGGGTGCTGACAGGTATTCATACGGCGGCCTCGGGAACGCTGGAGGTGAACGGCCGGGCCCTGCCGGTCGGGCGGGCGCGCCGGTCCCGGCGTGACCGGCGGCGCGTGCAACTGGTGCCGCAGGATCCGTTGTCCACGCTCAATCCCCGGCGGACGGTGCGGGAAGCGCTGTCACGTCCGCTGCGGCTCGGCGGTATGCGGGCGCGGGCGCAGATCACCGAACGCGCCGCGGCGCTGCTGGACGATGTCGGGCTGGACACCGGTCTGCTGTCCCGCTATCCCGGTGAACTGTCCGGTGGCCAGCGGCAGCGGGTGGCGATCGCCCGGGCCCTGGCCGCCGCGCCCGATGTGCTCATCTGCGACGAGATCACCTCCGCGCTCGACGACGCCACCGCCCATACGGTGATGGAACAGATCGAACGCGCCCGGCTCGCGCACGGGATCGGCGTCCTGGTCATCAGCCACGATATGGCGCTGGTCGCCCGGTACTGCCCCCGTATCGTCGTCCTCGCCGACGGTGTCGTCGCCGAACACGGCGCGACGGCGGCGGTCCTCGCCGACCCCGGCACCACGCACACCAGGGCACTGCTGGTCCGGTGAGGTCCGGGAGGGGTCCGGGGGAACATCCGCGTTACCGGCACGGTTGCTCGTGACGACCCCGGAGAAACGAGGAAGCCATGCCGAAACCGGCCGACCCCGCCTACCACTGGAACGGTGCGGACCTGGACCTGGACCGTTACCTGGACCGGATCGGCTACCGGGGGCCGCGCGTCCCCACCCTGGGCGTGCTCCGTGATCTGGTGGCCGCGCACACCACCGCCATCCCGTTCGAGAACCTCGAGGCCGTACTCGGCCGCCCGATACCGCTGGACCTGGAATCACTGCAGGACAAGCTGCTGCACCGGCGCCGGGGCGGGTACTGCTACGAGAACGTCACCGTTTTCGCCGCGGCCCTGGAACGGCTCGGGTTCGGGGTCACGGGGCTCAGCGGGCGGGTCACCATGGGATCGGGCGGGCTGCGCCCCGCCACACACGCGCTGCTGCGGATCACGACCACCGACGACGACCGGATCTGGCTGGCGGATGTCGGATTCGGGGCCGGGCCGAGCGAACCGTACGCCCTGGCCGACAGTCCCGACGAGTTCACCCTCGGCGGGTGGCGGTTCCGGCTGGCGCGGGGCACCGGCGAACTCGGCGAGGCGGAATGGGTACTGCACCAGTTCGCGGGTAACGGCTGGGTGGACCGGTACACCTTCACCCTCGAACCGCAGTACCGGGTGGACTACGAAGTCGGCAACCATTTCGTCTCGACCTCCCCGCGGTCGCCGTTCACGCAGCGCCCGTTCGTCCAGCGGTTCCTGCCCGGGGCGCACCACATCCTGGACGGCCGCACGCTGACCACCGAGTATCCCGACGGTTCGGCCGATTCCCGGGAGCTCGACCTCGCGGAACTGCCCAAAGTGCTCACCGAGGTGTTCGATATCGAACTCCCGGAGGACGATATCGCGGCCCTGCTGCGGGCCCCCTGGGCCGCGAACTGACCGGTGTGGCCGAGGGCCGCCCCGGCCGGCGTATACCGGAACCACCGACCGAGGGGTGGGATCAGCAGTCGCGCACCATGGTCCGCTGATGCACCCGGCCGCCCTGATACCGCAGGCCGGGTACAACAGGGGTCGGCCCGTACGGGGTGAACCCCATCCGCTCGAAAAATCGGACAGCGCGCCCGTTCTCGACCAGGGTCTGCAGATGGCAGCCCGCGGCTCCGGCCGCCTCGAGCCGGTCGAACCACCCGCGCATCAGCGCCTCGGCCGCGCCGGTGCCGCGCGCCTCCGGCGCGACATTGATGTGCAGGTGCGCGGGCCAGCGCGGATCGTGGATCTCCCCGGCGGCGGATTCGCGGCGCAGGGCGGCCGAGGCGGCGTCCAGCGCGCTGCGCGCGAAGAACAGGGCCGGTGCGCGCCGCAGGATCAGCCGGTACCGGCGAATGGCGTTCTCGATCCGTTTCTCCTCGCTCGGAAAGGATTCGGTGTCCACACAACCGGTGAGGTAGCCGACCAATTCGCCGTCGGTCTCGGCCAGCAGCAGGGACTCCGGCTCCAGCTCCATATACGGTTCGAGATAGATCATCGCCTCGGATTCCGGGTGACCCCACAGGGTTTCGGTCGGCGACCCCTGGCCCGCCCGGACGAAGAGTCGCCGCAGGGCGTCGCGGTCGGAATCGTCGAAAGCCCGAATCTGCATATCCGACAATCTACGTGGGTTCCGGCCGCCGTCAGGCCGTGAGTTCTCGCTCCAGGGGAGTACGGAACCGCGGAATCGGGCGCACGCCGCCGAACCAGCCGGCGGCGCGTTCGGTCTCGGCCGTGATCAGCGCCGTGGCCTCCGCGCCGACGTCCTCGAGCAGCCGGGTGACGATCTCGCCGTCGGCGCGCTGGGCCCATCCACCGACGATCCGGCCGTCGTACCAGATACTGGGCCCGATATTGCCGTTGCGGTCGAACAGCTGCGATTTGTGGGGGCCGAGATACCAGTCGCGGGACTGCCATCCCATCGGCGTGGGATCGAGCGCGGGTAGCAGGGCGGCCCAGGGTTGCGGTGGCGCCACCGGTTCCAGATCGTCGGCGAGCAGCAGGCCCGGGGTGCCGTCCAGATCGACCTCCACGGTGTCCAGGGTGGCCAGCGCCTCCCGGACCCGGGTTCGGGTCCAGCCGGTCCACCAGGCGATATCGCCGGGCGGGACCGGGCCGAAGGCGTGCAGGTAGTGCCGCACCAGTTCACGGCGGGCCTGCGCCGCGTCGAGATCGGCGATGCCCCCGGGTAGCCAGGATTCCACCGGCGCCCACGAGTACTGACTGCTGGACCAGCTCCCGTTGGGGCGGCCGCGCACGATCCGGCCCTCGGTGCCGAGCAATACCAGGACCCAGGTGGTGATACCGGTCGGCCGCGAATACGCCTTTCCCGGGCTGGGGTCGATCCGGGTGGTGCGCAGCGCGGGTACATCCTTGCCCAGCTGGGCGCCGGTGGCACTGCCCCGGGCCAGCAGCGCGCGGTGCGTCCGATCCGCGACCTCGGTGAGCCAGCTCGCGGCGTCGCCGTCCCCGATACCGGCGTCGCTCAGCAGTTTCGCGTAGGTGCGGTGTTGCCTGGTGGCGAGATCCCCCGCGCAGGAGGCGTGCAGTATCGGCACCAGGTCCACGGGGGCGACGAACATGGTGCGCCGCATCGCCAGCATGCGCAACAGGCTGCGGTCGTCGTACAGGGCCTGCTCGACCTGTGCCGGGCCCAGTCCCACACCCCGGGCCACCACCGACAGATGTACGGTCGCCGGATCGGTGGCGTGCAGGACCACCAGGGAACGCGCGATCTCGGCCACGTCGTCGCAGCGGTCGGCGCCGGCCAGCCGGTGCCGGACCCCGAGCCGGGCCCGGCGCTGGGCCACCGTGATGCTTTCCATGCCGCGGATGCTAGCCGCGGGCTCCGACAGGCGGCGTGTCGGACGCGAATTGCCGACCGGCCCACCGAGGTTCCCGCTCCGGCGGCCTCCGCCGTGGAATATTCGAAGGATGAGCAGACGTGCGGTGAGCTATCTGGCCGGGGCGCTTCTCCCGGTATTGGCGGCGACCCTGCTGGCCGCGGGCCCCGCGGCCGCGACCCAGGGATGCGCGGTGCAGACCCGCCCCGTCGCGGTCCCGGTCGACGGCGAACAGGCCACCGGCCTGCTCTTCCAGCCGCAGGGCTGCGCCACCGGCAACGCGCTGGTGGTGGCCGCGCACGGGCACAACGGCTCCGCCGCCCAGTACTCCGAGTACCTGACCTCGATCGCGGCGCGCACCGCCACCCCCATCCTGTCCATGGACCTGCGCGGCAGCCCGCAGTGGCGCACCGGGGAATGGAACCTGTGGGCGGGCTGGCGGGACCTGGTCGCCGCGACCCAGTGGATCAAGGGCTCCCGGCCCGGAATCGCGCGCACCATCCTGTGGGGCTGGAGCCAGGGCGCCATGACCACGGGGCTGGCCGCCGCGTACGGCCCGCCGGGATTGTTCGACTACTGGGTCGACACTTTCGGGCCGTCGAACCTGTTCACGCACTACCAGGGCCCGGCCGCCGACTATCCGGCGCTGCAGGCCCAGATCCGGCGCGACGCCGGCGGCTGCGACCCCCTCGCGTGCCCGCTCGCCTACGCCGACCGCTCGCCCGCCCTGCAGGCCGGGCGGATGAACCTGCGGCACGCCTTCCTGGTCCACGGCACCGCCGACGAGGTGGTGCCCTATACCGCCAGCGTGCAGATGCGGGCCGCGCTGATGCTCACCGGCAAACCGAGCACCCTCTACTCCGTGGTCAGCGGGCGCACGCTGAACGGGGTGATCGAACCGGGCCGCCACAACGTCGGCCCGGTCCTGTTCGAGGCGGGGTGCGTGGTGGAACGGCTGGCGCTGGGAACCGAACCGGTGGACGGCAACCGCGACTACGTCGTGGACGTCGCGCGCGGAATCGTCGCCGCGCCGCCCCCGCCGCCGAACGCCAAATGCGCCGCGTGAGCGGTACGTGACGGGCCCCGGGCCCGCCGGCTCAGAGTGACTTGATCCAGTTGGCGAGCAGCTGGGCGCCCGCGTCGCCCGATTTCTCGGGATGGAACTGGGTGGCCGACAGCGCGCCGTTCTCCACCGCGGCCAGGAACCGTCCACCGTGGTCGGCCCAGGTGAGCCGGGGTGCGGCCAGATGCTCGCTCGGCGGCAGTTCCCAGGAGCGGGCCGCGTAGGTGTGCACGAAATAGAAGCGGGTGCCCGGGTCCATACCCGCGAACAGCACGCTGTCCGGCGGGGCGTCCACGGTGTTCCAGCCCATATGCGGCAGGACCGGGGCCCGCAGTTTGTCGACCGTGCCGGGCCATTCCCCGCAGCCCTCGGTTTCCACCCCGAACTCCACGCCCCGGTCGAACAGGATCTGCATGCCCACGCAGATCCCCAGCACCGGCCGCCCGCCCGCCAGGCGCTGTCCGATGATGCGCTCCCCGCGCACCGCCCGCAGGCCCTCCATACAGGCGGCGAAGGCGCCGACCCCGGGCACCACCAGACCGTCGGCGGCGAGCGCGGCCTCCGGGTCGGCGGTCACCTCCACGGTCGCACCGGCCCGGACCAGGGCGCGTTCGGCGGAATGCAGATTGCCGGACCCGTAGTCCAGCAGAACCACGCTGGTCACAGTGCTCCTTCCCCGGCGGCCGGATGCTGTCCGCGGAGGCCGGAGCCGAGCCGGAGGTATCGCATCACAGTGCGCCCTTCGTCGAGGGCACACCCTGTACCCGGGGATCCGGTTCGACCGCGGCGCGCAGCGCGCGGGCCACCGCCTTGTACTCGGCTTCGGTCACATGGTGCTGGTCGCGGCCGTAGAGCACCCGCACATGCAGCGCGATCCGGGCGTTGAGGGCGATGGACTCGAAGACGTGCCGGTTCAGCACCGTCGAATACGGCGCGCCGGGAGCGTTGCGGCCGCGAACCGGGGAGCCCGGGATCACGGCGTGCAGCAGATGGTCCGGTTCTCCGGTGTGCACGCAGTACGGGCGGCCCGAAACGTCCACCGCCGCGTGCGCCAGTGTTTCGTCCATCGGGATGTAGGCGTCACCGAAGCGGCGGATACCTTTCTTGTCGCCGAGGGCCTGCCCCAGCGCCTGCCCGAACACGATGGCGGTGTCCTCGACGGTGTGATGTGCCTCGATCTCGATATCCCCGTCGGCGCGGACGGTCAGGTCGAAACTGGCGTGGGCGCCGAGCGCGGTGAGCATATGGTCGTAGAAGGGGACGCCGGTGGCGATATCGGTCTGCCCGGTGCCGTCCAGGTTCAGCTCCACCACGATGCTGGATTCCTTGGTGGTGCGCTCCACTCGCGCGGTTCGGTTCATACTCACTTCCGTCTCGGCGCTCACCGGAGCGCGATCAGTTCGGTGGCCGCCAGTTTCGCGCTCACCCGCAGGAATTCGTCGTTCTCGGCGGCCAGCCCGATGGTGGCGCGCAGATGTCCGGGGATACCGACATCGCGGATGAGCACACCCTCGTCGAGGTAGTGCTGCCAGGCCCGCGGCGCGTCGGCGAACCTGCCGAACAGCAGGAAATTCGCGTCGCTGGGCACCACCTCGAAACCGAGTCCGGTGAGCGCCGCGGCCACCCGATCGCGCTGCGCCGCCAATTCCGCGACACTGCCGAGGGTTTCGTCCGCGTGCCGCAGCGCCGCCCGCGCCGCGGCCTGGGTGACCACCGACAGGTGGTAGGGCAAACGCACCAGCAGCAGCGCGTCGATCACCGCGGGCGCGGCCACGAGATAGCCGAGCCGGCCGCCCGCGAACGCGAACGCCTTGCTCATGGTCCGGCTGACCACCAGTTTGGCGGGATAGCGGTCGATGAGACCGATCGCGCTGGGCCGGGCGGAGAACTCGCCGTATGCCTCGTCCACGATGACGATTCCGGGGGCGGCGTCGAGGATCCGGGCCAGTTCGGCGTCCGGGATGCTGTGCCCGGTGGGGTTGTTCGGGCTGGTCACGAACACCACATCGGGGTGGCGTTCGGCGATCGCCGCGAGGGCGGCGTCGATATCGATGGTGAAATCTCCGGCGCGTTTCGCCTCGACCCATTCGGTATCGATGCCCTCGGAGATGATCGGGTGCATCGAATAGGACGGGACGAATCCGAGTGCCCGCCGCCCGGGCCCGCCGAACGCCTGCAGCAGCTGCTGCAGGATCTCGTTGGATCCGTTGGCCGCCCACACATTCGCGGTATCGACCGGGACGCCGGTCTGCCGGGTGAGGTAGGCCGCGAGGTCACCGCGCAGGCCGACCGCGTCGCGGTCCGGGTAGCGGTGCAGGTCCGCGGCCGCCGCGCGCACCGCGCCGGCCACATCCTCCACCAGCGCCCGCGTCGGCGGATGCGGATTCTCGTTGGTGTTGAGCTGGACCGGGACCTTCAGCTGCGGCGCCCCGTAGGGGGATTTACCGCGCAGGTTCTCCCGCAACGGCAGCGCGTCCAGCCCGATACCGGAACCCGGGACGGCCGCGGCGGCGCCGGTGGCCGCCTCGGTGCCGCGCCCGCTCACGACAGCGTCTCGAAACGCGCGCGCACCGCCTGCCCGTGGGCGGGCAGATCCTCGGCCTCGGCCAGGGCCACCACATGGCCGGCGACATCCTTCAGCGCGGCCTCGGTGTAGTCGACGATATGGATACCGCGCAGGAAGGTCTGCACGCTGAGCCCCGAGGAATGCCGGGCGCAGCCCGCGGTCGGCAGCACATGGTTCGATCCGGCGCAGTAGTCGCCGAGACTCACCGGGGCGTAGGGGCCGACGAAGATCGCGCCCGCGCTGCGCACCCGCGCCGCCACGGCCGCGGCGTCGGCGGTCTGGATCTCCAGGTGTTCGGCGGCGTAGGCGTTCACCACCCGCAGCCCCTGGTCGATATCGTCCACCAGCACGGTTCCGGACTGCGCGCCGGTGAGCGCCGCGGTGACACGCGCGGCATGCTTCACCACGCTCAGCTGAGTGGTGAGGGCGGTGTCCACCGCGTCGGCCAGCGCGGGCGAATCGGTGACCAGCACGCTGGCGGCCAGCACATCGTGTTCGGCCTGGCTGATCAGGTCGGCGGCCACGTGGACCGGATCGGCGCCGGAATCGGCCAGGATGGCGATCTCGGTGGGACCCGCCTCGGCGTCGATACCGACCAGCCCGCGGCACAGCCGTTTGGCGGCGGTCACATAGATATTGCCTGGACCGGTGATCAGGTCGACCGGGGCGAGCGCGGCGCCGTCGGTATCGGTACCGCCGTAGGACAGCAGTGCCACCGCCTGGGCGCCGCCGACCGCCCAGACCTCCTCGACACCCAGCAGTTTCGCGGCGGCCAGGATGGTGGGATGCGGGAGCCCGCCGAACCGCGCCTGGGGCGGTGAGGTCACGACCAGCGATTCGACTCCGGCGGCCTGCGCCGGAACCACGTTCATCACGACACTGGACGGGTAGACGGCGTTACCGCCGGGCACGTAGAGACCGACCCGTTCCACCGGGACCCAGCGCTCGGTCACGGTTCCGCCGGGCACCACCTCGGTGGTGGTATCGGTGCGCCGCTGGTCGGCGTGCACCTTGCGGGTGCGATCGATCGCCACCTCCAGCGCGGCGCGCACCGCGGGGTCCAGCGCCGCGAGCGCCGCGTCCAGCTCCGCCGCGGGCACCCGTACCGTCGCCGGGGTGACCTGATCGAATTTCGCGCCGAATTCCAGCGCCGCGGCCGCGCCGCGATCCCGGACCGCTTCCACCACCGGCCGCACCTGATGCAGTACCGAATCCACATCGACCCCACCGCGCGGCAGCGCGGTGCGCAATTGCGCGGTGGTCGGAGTGCGACCGCGTAGATCGACGCGGGCGAGCTCGATACGGGATGTCATGGTGGTGTCGATCCTTGTCCGGAGGCCTGGGTTGATACGCACTGGGTGCGCTACCAGCCTAGTAGGTGCCGTCGAGCCGATTTCGCCCCAGCCCGCGCACGGCCGGGGCGAATGCGGTGGTACGCGGCGCGCGTCCGGCCGGAGTACTCGCGTGCCCCGCCGCCGCGACCGGTCCCCGGATCAGGGGATGCGGGTGTAGACGATATCGAGTTCGTGCTCCCAGTTGCGCGGATCCAATTCCGATTCGGAGCGCTCCCAGGTGGCCCGCAAGGTGTTCCCGGTCTCGTCCAGGCTGCCGGTGAAACGCTGGGAGTTACCGGGGGCGTCGCGCCACACCCGCCACAGCGGACCGTCGAACGAGCCCTGGTAGACGCGGTGCTCGCCACGCTGGTCGTACTGCAGGATCACCAGCTGGTCCTGGTAGAGGTCGTCGGCGCCGACGATCCAGGTCCGGCCGAGACCGGGCTCCGGCGCCGTGTAGCGGACCGTCAGGAACCGGGCATCGGGCAGCCATTCGATCGTGGTGTGGCCGGTCATGCCGGGGTAGAGATCGGAGGTCGTCGTCCAGTCGCCGACCATCCTGGCCAACGCCTCGAGTGCCGTTTCGGTCATCTGCGCGTCTCCCATCGGTACGGCGTACTCGGAGTCCGGCAACTACGGGGGTGGATCCACGGGGCATCTCACGTACAGCGGCGGCGCAGCTCCGGGACACCGTCGCCCTCGAGTTCGCCGAGCACCACCGGACGGCCCACCATGGCCAACGCTAGCGCCTCACCGCGGCCACGTACCTCAGGTCCGGTGCCGGTGACCCAGTCGAGATCTGTCGCGACGAACCGTAACCCCCGGGTCAGCCGCCACGGCCGGGCGAACGGATCGGGCCGGTCGAGCACGGCCCGCAGCCGGTCGGCGGGAATCTCGCGATCCCGGCCCAGGGGCCGCCGGATGTCCTGCTGGTGGACGAACAGGTCGGCCAGCCCGAGCCGCGGCCACAGCCGTGAGACGGTACGTGGTGCGCCCGCGAATTCCGCCAGGAGATCCGCGGGCGTCCGATGCGTGCCTTCGGCGGCCATCGCGTTGTTCACGCCGTCGATCGAGAGCCGGTGCGCTACCGCGATCCGGGTGTATTCGCCCAGCGAGATGGCGTCGTAGCGCAGATGCCCGACGATCTCGCGGACCCGCCACCCCTCGCACAGTGTCGGTGCGTCCCAGTCCGCCTCGGACAGGTCCCGCAGCAGGGCGGTCATTTCCGCGCGCTCGTCGGCGAGCATCCCCCGGATATCCATGCCACGCAGCCTAACCCGGCGTCCGGTCCCGCCGGTGGGATCACCGGCACCGGCTGTCCGAGTCACAGTGGGCCGCGGGAGGGGCTCAGGAAATCCGGGTGTAGACGAGATCGAATTCGTGTTCCCAGTCGCGTGGATCGGTCGGGGAATCGGAGCGTTCCCAGGTCGCCCGGAAAGTATTTCCCGATTCGTCCATGGTCGCGGTCAGGCGTTGTGACGCGCCGGTGGCATTGCGCCAGACCCGCCACAGGGGGCCGTCGAAGAACCCGTGGTAGACACGGCGGCTCCCGTCCCGGCCGTGCTGCAGGATCGCCAGCGAGTGCGAATCCCCGTCGTCGGCGCCGATCACCCAGGTCCGGTCCGCGTCGGCCTCCGGAAGTGTCGTGGTGAGCACCAGAAACGATTCACCGTTGAGCCAGCGCACCGAGGAGCGGCCGGTACGGTCCGGAATCTGCGGGCTGGTGACCTCCCAATCGCCGACCATCTTCGTGAGCTCACCCAGTGGCGAATCGGTCATCGGTGTCTCCCATCGCTCGGTGCGTCAGGAACCTCGGCGACGTGGGCCGTCGGCCGCTTCCGCCACCGCGGGTGTCGCCGGTGACCACGGTACGGCCTGTTCCGGCCGTGCCGGGCGCGCCGCCGCGACCGGTGGTCGCTGCGGCCGCAGACTTGATCCGATCGCAATCCCGGCGTGACGAAGTTCGCCCGGAAGCCGGGCTCAGCGCGTATCGCTGTCGATGAGCAGCGCGCCGCCGGAGTTCACGACCCGCAGCGTGGGATTGCGGGTCTGCCCGCCGTAGCTGAGGTTGTTGACCCGCATATCCACCGAGCCGTCCGGATTGTTGCCCTTGAAGGCCTCGATCCGGTTGAAACTCTGCACCGTGCGCGTCGACCAGTAGGTCTGGAACTCCTGCTGACTGCCGTACACCTGCTGCGCGGCGGGGGTCAGCAGCGCCCACGATCCGGTGGGGTCGAGATAGAACTGCTCGATCATCTGACCGGCCGGCACCCACTCCACCTGACCGTTGCTGGGAGTGGACCCCAGCGCGGCACTGCTGGTGGCGGTGCTCCCCGGCGATTGCGGCGCGGTGGAGGTGGCGGAGGTCTGCGCCTGCGCGGAACCGCCGTCGCCGGAATCGGAGGAGTTGAAGAACAGCACCCCGCCGACCACCGCGGCTCCGGCGATACCGCCGATGATGACCGCGCGTTTGACGCCGCCACCGGAACCGCCCTTGCCCTGTACCGGCTGCGTGGTGGTCGGGGGATGGCCGGCCGCGTGCCGCGGCGGGCGGGTGTCGTGCGGATCGCGTCCCGCCGTGCGCGGTTCGGGCCGGCGCCGGGCGGGACCGGCCTCGGCCGCGCCCCGGGGCCGGACGGGCGCGGGCGATTCCATGGTGCTGACCGCGCCGCCGCCGTGTCCGTTGTGGTTGCCGTTGCGGTCGAACGCCTCCCGCGCCGGCACGAATCCGGCGTGCTCGGCGGCGGAATCGTCGTAGGCGAACCGGGCCAGCTGTTCGCGCGCCTCACGCATGGTGGGCCGCAGCCGGGGGTCGGCCTCGAGCAGGTCGAGCAGGAAGTCGGTGGCCGGGCCGGCGTTCTGCGGGTCGCTGACCTGACCGTTCGCCGCGGCGTACAGCACCTTCAGAGGGTTGCCGGATCCGAACGGAGGCTCACCCTCCAGGGCGTGGAACAGCGTCGCGCCGAGCGCGAACACATCGGCGGCGGGCGTCGGGTCCGCGCCGCGGGCCACCTCCGGGGCCAGATAGGCGGCGGTACCGCAGATCAGGCCGGTTTCGGTGAGGGTCACATCACCGGTGGCCCGCGAGATCCCGAAGTCGGTGATCTTGACCGTGCCGTGATCGTCGAGCAGCACATTGCCCGGTTTCACATCGCGGTGCACGATCCCGGCCTGGTGGGCGGCGATCAGCGCCGAGGCCACCTGTTCGCCGATCCGGGCCACCTGGGGTAGCGGCAGCGGGCCCTGCGCCGAGAGCACCATCGCCAGGCTCCGCGACTTCATGTACTCCATCACCAGGCACGGATCGCCACCGTGCTCGGTGATATCGAAGACCACGATGGCATTCGGATGCTGGAACCGGGCCGCGTTGCGGGCCTCCCGGGTCGCGCGCTGGCGGAGCACATCGCGCTCCGCGGGCGGCAGACTGGGCTTGATGTGGATCTGCTTGATCGCCACCGACCGTTGCAGACGCTCGTCGACGGCACGCCAGACCACGCCTGTGCCGCCGCTACCAATCTGCTCGACCAGGCGGTAGTGATCCGCGATCAACTGACCGGTATCGATGGCGCCTACTCCGAACCTTCTCGAAATCGTGACATACCGCGTACTTGACCACTCACGCGTTCGGGACGAGTGTAGCGGGCACCTCGACCGCCCCAGTGGGTGATGTCACTTTAGCGGGCCGCCGCGGTGGCGCCGACGGCGGCGGGGCGGGGCGGAAACCACGCCGGGCCGGATGGGCGAACGCCCGGCTACCCGGCTCGCCGGGCGCGGCGCGCGGACTGCGAATGGGGGTCGCCGAACCGCACCAACTAGGCTGTTCCGAGTGAGTCTTGTGCTGCTGCCCGCTGTCGATGTCGCCAATGGAGAGGCCGTGCGCCTGGTACAGGGCGCGGCGGGCAGTGAAACCAGTTACGGGTCGCCGCGCGACGCCGCCCTCGCCTGGCAGCAGGACGGCGCCGAATGGGTGCATCTGGTGGATCTGGACGCGGCGTTCGGCCGCGGATCCAACCGGGAGCTGCTCGCCCGGGTCGTCGGCGAACTCGATGTGGCCGTCGAACTGTCCGGCGGTATCCGTGACGACGAATCGCTGAAGGCCGCCATGGCCACCGGCTGCGCCCGGGTCAACCTGGGTACCGCCGCGCTCGAGGATCCGCAGTGGTGCGCCCGGGCCATCGCGGAATACGGCGAACGGGTCGCGGTCGGCCTGGACGTGCAGATCGTCGACGGCGAATACCGGCTGCGCGGCCGGGGCTGGGTCAGCGACGGCGGCGATCTGTGGGAGGTGCTCGAACGGCTGGAGCGCGACGGCTGCTCCCGCTACGTCGTCACCGATGTCACCAAGGACGGCACCCTCACCGGCCCGAACCTGGATCTGCTGCGCGAGGTGACGATGGCCACCGAGGCGCCCGTGATCGCCTCGGGCGGGGTCTCGGCCCTGGCCGACCTCACCGCGATCGCCGAACTGGTGCCCGAGGGAGTGGAGGGCGCCATTGTCGGCAAGGCCCTCTACGCGGGCCGCTTCACGCTGCCCGAGGCCTTGGCCGCCGTCCGCTGACCGGCGCCCGAACCGTAACCCCGAAGGAAACGCTGAGGCGATGACCAGGGCAGATACCGAACTGGCCACCCTGATGGCCACCGCCGCCGAGGTGCTCGACGGTGTGAGCGCGCGGTTCCTCGAGGGGCGCGGCGCACCCAGCGCGGTCGCCAAGGGGTCCAAGGATTTCGCCACCGAACTCGACCTCGAACTCGAACGCACCATCTCCGGGCAACTCCTCGACCGCACCGGTATCGAGGTGCACGGCGAGGAATTCGGGGGCCCGGCGCTCACCGACGGCACGGCCTGGGTGCTCGACCCCATCGACGGCACCTTCAACTACTCCAACGGCCATCCCCTCACCGGCACCCTGCTGGCCCTGGTGCGCGACGGCGAACCGGTGATCGGGCTGGCCTGGTTCCCGCCGCTGGACCGTCGCTACGCCGCCGTCGCGGGCGGCCCGCTACTGCTCGACGGGGTGGCCCGGCCGCCGCTGGACCAGGGTGTCCTCGACGAGGCGATGATCGGATTCGGCGCCTTCAACATCGAATCCACCGGACGGGTGCCGGGCCTGTTCCGGCACCGGGTGCTCGGCGCGCTCAGCAGTCTGTCGTCGCGGGTCCGGATGCACGGGTCCACCGGAATCGATCTGGCGTTCACCGCCGACGGCACCCTGGGCGGCGCCATCGTGTTCGGCCACCACCCGTGGGACAACGCGGCGGGCGCGCTCATGGTGCGCTGTGCCGGCGGGGTGGTCACCGACCTCGAGGGCCGGGACTGGACTATCGAATCCGGGTCGGTGCTGGCGGCCGCGCCCGGCGTGCACGCCGAACTGCTCGATATGATCGCCGCGACCCGTGGCGCCGTCCAGGCCCCCGCGGCCGGCGGCGCGGAGGAGACCCGATGACACTCGCCACCCGCGTCATTCCCTGCCTGGACGTCGATGCCGGGCGTGTGGTGAAGGGCGTGAATTTCCAGAACCTGCGCGACGCCGGCGACCCGGTCGAACTGGCCGCCGCCTACGACGCCCAGGGCGCCGACGAACTCACCTTCCTCGACGTCACCGCCTCCAGCGGAGATCGCGGCACCATGCTCGACGTGGTGACCCGGACCGCGGAGCAGATCTTCATCCCGCTCACCGTCGGCGGCGGGGTCCGCACCGTCGAGGACGTGGACCGGTTGCTGCGCGCGGGCGCGGACAAGGTCTCGGTGAACACCGCCGCCATCGCCCGGCCCGAGGTGCTGCACGAGATGTCGCAGCGGTTCGGGTCGCAGTGCATCGTGTTGTCGGTGGACGCCCGCACAGTGCCCGACGGCGAGCCCGATACCGCGTCGGGCTGGGAGGTCACCACGCACGGCGGTCGCCGGGGCACCGGGATCGACGCGGTGGAATGGGCCGAACGCGGCGCCGAACTGGGCGTGGGCGAGATCCTGCTCAACTCGATGGACGCCGACGGCACCAAAACGGGTTTCGACCTGCCCATGATCACGGCGGTCCGGGCCGCAGTCTCGATCCCGGTGATCGCCTCCGGCGGCGCGGGCGCGGTCGAGCATTTCCCGCCCGCGGTGCGCGCGGGCGCCGACGCGGTACTGGCGGCCAGTGTGTTCCACTTCGGTGATCTGACCATCGCGCAGGTCAAGGACGCGCTGCGGGCGTCGGATCTGGTGGTGCGCTGATGCCGGCGCTGGATCCGGCCGTCGCGGCCCGGCTCAAACGCACCGCGGACGGTCTGGTGGCCGCCGTCGCGCAGGAACGGGAGACCGGCGCGGTCCTGATGATGGCGTGGATGGACGACGAGGCCCTGGCCCGGACCCTGGCCACGCGCCGCGCCACGTACTACTCCCGGTCGCGGCAGCAGTACTGGGTCAAGGGGGAGACCTCCGGGCACACCCAGTACGTGCACGAGGTCCGGCTGGACTGCGACGGCGACACCCTGTTGCTGGTGGTCGATCAGGTGGGCGCCGCCTGCCACACCGGTACGCATACCTGTTTCGACAGCGATGTGCTGCTGGCCGCCGAGCCGGCGCCGGAGCCCTGATACGGGAGCCGGCCTACCGGGTCCGCAACGGTGCGATCAGCGCGGGGAATCCGTCGGCGCCGGTTGCCCGGCCCCGCCCAGCACCGTGCCCAGGTGGGTGGTGAGGGTTTCACCGAGATCGGCCAGCGCCTCGGTCTGGCCGGCGTCCAAGCCGTCGAAGACCAGCCGCCGCACCACATCCATATAGCCGGGCGCGGCCTCCACCACCTTCTGGTGTCCCTCGTCGGTGAGCAGGGCCAGCACGCCGCGGCGGCCGGTGGTCGCCATGCGGGTGGCCCAGCCCATCCGCTCCAGTTTGGACACCACGTGGGAAAGTCTGGATAGCGATGAATTAGCTCGATGGGCGAGCTCGCTCATCTGCAGCCGGCGGTCCGGGGCCTCCGAGAGGAGCGTGAGCACCCAGAACTCGAAATGGGTGACCCCGGATTCCCGCTGCAGGTCGGTGTCGAGAGCCCCCGGCAAGCGGTTCAAAAGTGCGACCACCGCGCGCCAGGCGCGTCCTTCGATCGGGTTCAGCCACTCGGTCACTGGTCCGCCTTCTCTCCGGCCCGGTGACGACAGCGGCAGTGGTCACCCGGTTACAGAGAGTTTGCCACGACTTCGCTCGATCATGTGGCAACTACGAAACTATGGTGAGGTCATTCACAACCGTAGCGGCCGTTACGGTTACGCCTCCGCGCGTGCGCGCAGGAACTCCAGCGCCCGGTCGGCGTGCACATTCGCACGCAGTTCGCTGCTGATCACCTCGAGGACGCGGCGGTCGGGGCCGAGCACGAAGGTGTGTCGTTTGACCGGCATGAGTTTGCCCAGCAGACCGCGTTTCACGCCGTACTCCTCGGCCACCGATCCGTCGGCGTCCGAGAGCAGCGGGTACTCCAGCCGCTGCGAACCGGCGAAGCCGGCCTGGACATCCACCGCGTCGGCGGAGATCCCGGCGCAACTCGCGCCGAGCGCGGCGAATTCGGCGGTGAGGTCACGGAAATGGCAGGCCTCGGCGGTGCACACCGGAGTGTTGGCCGCCGGATAGAAGAAGAGAACGAGCGGGCCGTCGGCCAGCAGGGAATCGAGGGAACGCGGGGTGCCGGTCTGATCCGGGAGTTCGAACGCCGGGGCGAGCTGGCCGATCTTCATACCCGGACACTACCTCCGATGGCGCGTCGGACGGGGTGCGTCACGAGTTCGCCGGGATCGGCTGGAATGATGATACGAATGCACGGCGCGCACACTCCCGCGACTACCACCCGCGACCGATTCCGTGAACTGGCCGCCGAACACCGGGTCGTCCCGGTGACCCGGAAGGTGCTGGCCGATTCGGAAACCCCGCTCTCGGCCTATCGGAAGCTGGGCGGTGACCGCGCGGGCACCTTCCTTTTCGAATCCGCCGAGAACGGGCGGTCCTGGTCGCGCTGGTCGTTCATCGGCGCGGGCAGCCCGTCGGCGCTCACCTCGGTGGACGGCGCGGCGACCTGGCTGGGCACCACGCCCGCCGACGCCCCGTCGGGCGGCGATCCGCTCGACGCGCTGCGCGAGACCCTCGAGTTGCTGCGCACCGAACGGCTGCCCGGCCTGCCCCCGCTGACCGGGGGCATGGTCGGCTACCTGGGCTACGACGCGGTCCGCCGGATGGAACGGCTGCCCGAGCAGACGATCGACGATCTGCAGCTGCCGGAGATGGTGCTGCTGCTGGCTACCGATCTGGCCGCCTTCGACCATCACGAGGGCGCGATCACCCTCATCGCCAACGCGGTGAACTGGAACGGCACCTCCGACAACGTGGACGATGCCTACGACGACGCGGTGGCCCGGCTGGACCGGATGACCGCCGCGCTGGCCGCGCCCGCCGCCTCCACCGTCTCCGTCTTCGACCAGCCCGAACCCGATTTCCGCCGCGCCCGCACTCCCGACGAATACGGCGCCGGGGTGCGCCGGCTGGTCTCGGAGATCGAGGCCGGTGAGGCGTTCCAGGTGGTGCTGTCGCAGCGTTTCGAGATGGACTACGGCGGCGCGCCGATCGACCTCTACCGGATGCTGCGCGCGGCCAACCCGAGCCCGTACATGTTCCTGCTGCATATCCCCGACGGCGCCGGGGAGACCGCCTTCTCGATCGTGGGGTCCAGCCCGGAGGCCCTGGTGGCGGTGCAGGACGGGGTGGCGACCACCCATCCGATCGCGGGTACCCGCTGGCGCGGCGCCACCGAGGAGGACGACCTCCTGCTGGAGAAGGGGCTGCTGGCCGACGACAAGGAGAACGCCGAGCATCTGATGCTGGTGGATCTGGGCCGCAACGATCTGGGCCGGGTCTGTATGCCGGGGACGGTGCGGGTCACCGAGTACCGCCATGTCGAGCGGTACAGCCATGTGATGCACCTGGTCTCCACCGTCACCGGGCGGCTCGCCCCGGGCAAGATCGCGCTGGACGCCGTACGGGCCTGTTTCCCGGCCGGCACGCTGTCGGGGGCGCCCAAGGTCCGGGCCATGCAGCTCATCGAGGAACTCGAACCGACCCGGCGCGGCGTGTACGGCGGAGTGGTGGGATACCTCGATTTCGCCGGTGACGCCGATACCGCCATCGCCATCCGCACCGCGCTGCTGAAGGACGGCATCGCCTACGTGCAGGCGGGCGCCGGAGTGGTGGCCGATTCCGAGGCCGAATACGAGGACACCGAATCGCGGAACAAGGCGATGGCGGTGCTGCGCGCCGTCGCGGCCGCCGAGACCGTGCGCGCCTTCGACGGCGCCGCGCCCGAAGAGGCCGGTAGCCGCGCCCTGCGCGAATCGGCCGCCTCGGCGGCCGGGGGCGGATCGTGACCGCCGGCGACGCCGAACGCCCCGCCGGCGAGGCCGCGCCCGGTCCCGGCGCGCTACGGCCCCGGCCCGCCGATTGGGGCGACGACGAGCCCGAGACCGCCCCGCCGGCCCCCACCCGCGGCCGGTATCCGGTGGCCGCGCTGGCACTGCTGGCCTTCGGCGCGGCCGCGCTGTGGGGCTCCTCGCGACTCACCTGGGTCACCGTGACCTCCGCGGACGGACTCACCGAGCCCCGTACCGACGAACTGAACGGCGGGGTCTGGTTCGGCGCGCTCACCCCGCTGGCCCTGGTCCTGCTGGCCGCCATCGCCGCGGTGCTGGCGACCCGGGGCTGGATGCGCCGACTGGTCGGAGTGGTGGTGGCGTTGATCGCCGCGGTCACCGCGGTGCCCGCGCTGGCCCTGCTCACCGGGTCGGGGGCCACCGAGCAGCGGGCCGCGGATCTGGCCGGGCTGCCGGGCCGCGCGCAGGTGCAGGAGGTGGTGACCGCGGCGGCGCCCGCCGTGCTCACCATGTGCGGTGCGCTGGCGGCGTTCGGCGCCGGACTGCTGCTGGCGCGGATGCCGGCCGCGGCCAAACCGCTCTCCGGCAAATACGACAATCCGGCGGCCCGCAAGCTCGCGGCGACCCGGGCCGTCGAACAGGGCGCGGACGGGGGACCGCTGCCCGAACGCGTGCTGTGGGACGCGCTGGACGCCGGTGCCGATCCGACCGATCCCGGGGGCGGCGATCCGGACACCGGGCGGACACCCGCCGCGGACGCGGCGGCGCCGGGCCGCGGTACGGACCGGGAATCGGCCGCCGGTCCGGGAACGGACGAGCACGACGAGCCGGGCACGCCCGGGAAATCGCGTCCGCCGGAGGCCGGCGATGCGCCCTAGCAGGTCGGCCGGGGCGCGATGACCCGCCCCCGGCGTCACCGCGCCGCATGCTCCCATTTACTCTTGTTCAGCATCGGTGAGACACCGCCTGGGGGAATCCTGCAGGCAGTAACACGCGTCTCCCCAGAAAGGATTCGAGCCAGATGACGGTACTCGACTCGATTCTCGACGGGGTCCGCTCGGATGTAGCCGCTCGGGAAGCGGTGCTGGACTTTCCCGCGGTGAAGGCGGCGGCCGCCGCCGCCCCACCGCCGTTCGACGCGAAGGCCGCACTGCTCGAGGACGGTATCGGCGTCATCGCCGAGGTGAAGCGGGCCAGCCCCTCGAAGGGGGCCCTCGCCGAGATCATCGACCCGGCCAGCCTCGCCAAGGCCTACGAGGACGGCGGGGCCCGGATCATCAGTGTCCTCACCGAGGAGCGGCGTTTCCACGGATCGCTCGACGATCTCGACGCCGTCCGCGCGACGGTGAACATCCCGGTCCTGCGCAAGGATTTCGTGGTCGGGCCCTACCAGATCCACGAGGCGCGGGCGCACGGCGCGGATGTGATCCTGCTGATCGTCGCCGCGCTCGAACAGGACACCCTGTCCTCGTTGATCGACCGCACCGAATCGCTCGGGATGACCGCGCTGGTCGAGGTGCATACCGAGGAGGAGGCCGATCGCGCGCTGACCGCCGGGGCCTCCGTCATCGGGGTCAACGCTCGCAACCTGAAAACGCTCGAGGTCGACCGCGACTGCTTCTCGCGGATCGCGCCCGGTCTGCCCACCGAGGTGGTCCGGATCGCCGAATCCGGTGTGCGCGGCACCGCCGACCTGCTGGCCTACGCGGGCGCGGGGGCGGACGCGGTCCTGGTCGGCGAGGGTCTGGTCACCAGCGGTGACCCCCGCGCCGCGGTATCGGAGCTGGTGACCGCCGGCACCCATCCGTCCTGCCCGAAGCCGGCGCGGCGGGGCCGGTGATGGCCGGGTCCGGCGTGTCCTCCACCAGCGGGCCGCTGCCCACCGCCAGCCGGGGGGTGGCGCAGCGCAGCGCCCACGAACCCGACGAGGGCGGTCATTTCGGCGTCTACGGCGGCCGCCATGTGCCCGAGGCGCTGATGGCGGTGATCGAGGAGGTCACCGCCGAATACGACAAGGTCCGCCTGGACCCGGACTTCCTCGGCGAACTCGACCGGTTGCAGCGCGACTACACCGGCCGGCCGTCTCCGGTGTTCGAATGTGCCCGGCTGGCCGAACACGCCGGTGGCGCGCGGATCCTGCTCAAACGCGAGGATCTCAACCACACCGGATCGCACAAGATCAACAACGTGCTGGGCCAGGCGTTGCTGGCCAAACGGATGGGCAAGACCCGGATCATCGCCGAAACCGGGGCCGGCCAGCACGGGGTCGCCACCGCCACCGCCTGCGCGCTGCTCGGGCTCGACTGCATCGTCTATATGGGTGCGGTCGATACCGCCCGGCAGGCGCTGAACGTGGCGCGGATGCGGCTGCTCGGCGCCGAGGTCGTCTCGGTGACCACCGGCTCGCAGACCCTCAAGGACGCGATCAACGAGGCCCTGCGCGATTGGGTCACCAACGCCGAGGACACCTACTACTGCTTCGGCACCGCCGCCGGTCCGCACCCGTTCCCGATGATGGTCCGCGATTTCCAGCGCGTCATCGGGATGGAGGCCCGCGCCCAGGTGCGCGAACTCACCGGCCGGCTGCCCGACGCCGTCACCGCGTGCGTGGGCGGCGGCTCCAATGCCATCGGTATCTTCCACGCCTTCATCGACGACCCCGGCGTCCGGCTGATCGGCTACGAGGCGGCCGGTGACGGTGTGGAAACCGGCCGGCACGCCGCCACCTTCACCGGCGGCACGCCGGGCGCGTTCCAGGGCGCCTACTCGTACCTGCTGCAGGACGAGGACGGCCAGACCATCGAATCGCATTCCATCTCCGCGGGTCTGGACTATCCCGGAGTGGGTCCCGAACACGCGCTGCTGCGCGATATCGGCCGCGCCGAATACCTGCCGATCACCGACGGCGCCGCGATGGACGCCCTGCTGCTGCTCAGCCGCGCCGAGGGCATCATCCCGGCCATCGAATCCGCGCACGCGGTCGCGGGGGCGCTGGAACTGGGCCGTGAGCTCGGCGAAGGCGCGATCATCCTGGTGAACCTGTCCGGTCGCGGTGACAAGGATATGGACACCGCGGCCCGCTGGTTCGGGCTCTTCGACGACCCGGACAGCGGCAAGGAGAACGGTCAGTGAGTTCCGATTCGCGTCTCGGCGCCACCTTCGCGGCCTGCCGGGCCGATAACCGCGCGGCGCTGATCGGCTACCTGCCCGCCGGATATCCGGACCTGGCGGGGTCCCGTGCGGTCGTGCGGGCCATGGTCGAATCCGGTTGCGATATCGTCGAAGTCGGCGTCGCCTACTCCGATCCGGTGATGGACGGGCCCACGATCCAGGCCGCCGCGGAACAGGCGCTGCGTGGCGGGGTACGGGTCCGCGATGTCTTCTCCGTGGTCGAGGCCGTCACCGAGGCGGGCGCGCAGGCCGTGGTGATGAGCTACTGGAATCCGGTGCTGCAGTACGGCGTCGACCGGTTCGCCCGGGATCTCGCCGCCGCCGGCGGTGCCGGGATCATCACGCCGAACCTGATCCCGGACGAGGCCGGGGAATGGATCGCCGCGTCCGAGGCCCACCGTCTCGACCGGATCTTCCTGGTCGCCCCGTCCTCCACCGAGGAACGCCTGGCCACCACCATCGAGGCCAGTTCCGGATTCGTCTACGCCGCGTCCACGATGGGTGTCACCGGCGCGCGGGACGCGGTATCGACCGCGGCGCCCGCCCTGTGCGCCCGGATCCGGACGCACGGCGATATCCCCATCGGAGTCGGGCTCGGGGTGCGCTCGGGCGCGCAGGCCGCGGAGATCGCCGCCTACGCCGACGGCGTGATCGTCGGTTCGGCGCTGGTTTCCGCCGCGGGCGAGGGGCTCGACGCGGTGCGCACCCTCACCCGGGAACTGTCGGACGGGGTGCGCGCGGCGGCCGCCGTCTCCTAGGCATCCGGCGCCCGGGCCCGCGGAGACCTACGACGCCCGGGCTCACGGACACACGGCCCGAGGCCGGGCGTGCGATCTCCGGGGTCTCCGCTACGGTTGCCCCGTGACCGTTCAAGCCGCACCGGATACTGTCCCCGCCGCCGGAAACTCCGGAGGCGCCGTACCGCACGCCGCCGATCTGCTGGCCTATCTGCCCAGCCCGCCGCAGGGCGTCTGGGATATCGGCCCGTTCCCGCTGCGCGCGTACGCGGTCTGCATCATCATCGGCATCGTCGTCGCCATCTGGTGGGGCGAGAAACGCTGGCGGGCCCGGGGCGGCGAGGCGGGCACCGTGCTCGACGTCGCGGTGTTCGCGGTTCCCTTCGGCCTCATCGGCGGCCGTATCTATCACGTGGCCACCGACTGGCAGAAGTACTTCGGCGCCGACGGCAACCCGATGGACGCGCTGAAGATCTACCAGGGCGGTCTCGGTATCTGGGGGGCGGTGTTCTTCGGCGGTATCGGCGCCTGGATCGCCTGCCGTATCTACAAGGTCCCGCTACCGGCTCTCGGTGACGCCATCGCCCCGCCGATCCTGCTCGCCCAGGCCATCGGACGTCTCGGCAACTACTTCAACCAGGAGCTCTACGGCCGGGAAACGGATCTGCCGTGGGGCCTGGAGATCTATCTGCGTTTCGACGACGCGGGCCGGCTGGACATGATGAACGGCGTCTCCTCCGGTGAGGTGCATTCGGTCGTGCATCCGACGTTCCTCTACGAACTGGTGTGGAACGTCGCGGTGGTACTCGCCCTGGTCTACCTCGACCGCCGCTTCCGGATCGGCCACGGCCGGCTCTTCGCGCTGTATGTGGCCGGCTACTGCTTCGGCCGGTTCTTCGTCGAGCTCATGCGCGATGACGAGGCCACCCAGATCGCCGGTATCCGGATCAACTCGTTCACCTCCGCGCTGGTCTTCTTCGCGGCGCTCGCGTACTTCCTGTTCGCCACCAAGGGGCGGGAGACCCCCGCGCAACTGAGCCCCGACGCCGGACCGCGCCCGTGGCCGTGGCAGCTGGGCGCGTTGCGCGCCGCCGGCACCGCCACGAGCGCCGACGCTGCGAAAACGACCGTGGACAGCGGTGACAGCGACGACGCCGGGGAGTCCGCGGACGGCGCCGGTGATAACACCGACGCCGAGAGCGGCGATACCCCGGCCGAATCCGATGACACGGAAAAGACCGAGGTCACCGGTAGCGAGGAGGGCGGCGCGGCGGCGGAGCCGGACGCGGAAACCGGCGAAAAGCCGGGTGCCGCAGCGGCGGCGGAGCCGGAGTCCGGATCGGCCGGGGATACCACCGGGCCGGAATCCGCGGGTACGCCCGCGGGAACATCCGAGGACGAGAAGGCCGAGGCGGACGGCGAGAACGCCGAATCCGCCTCCCCGCGAGCGAAATAGGGTGCCGCCCGGCGGCCGCGGCGGTCGTCTGGCAGCATCTCCCGCAGGGGAGGCCACGAAATCGGATGTCCTCCACTGCCGGGGGCACCATACAAGGAGGAACAATGACCGATCCGTACCAGCAGGGTGGACCGCAGTACGGCCCGCCGGGGACCGGACCGGACCTGAGCAAATCGGGCGGGGCGCCGGGGTACCCGTCACAGCCGCAGCAGTATCCGTCCGGCGGGCAGCCGTATCCGTCGGGTGGGCAGCCCTACCCGTCGCAGCCGCAGTACGGCGCCGCGCCCGGGTACGGCCAGCCGCCCGCGGGTTACGGCGCCCCGATGGGTGGTCCGGGGATGTACAACCCGATGGATCCCGAAGCGCCGTACGGCCGGGATATGAACGGCGTACCGTACTCGGACAAGCAGAAGCTGACCGCCGGCCTGCTGCAGATCTTCCTGGGTTCGTTCGGCGCCGGGCGGTTCTACATCGGTGATACCGGTATCGCGATCGCCCAGATCGCGGCCACCTGGCTGACCTGCGGTATCGGCGGTATCTGGCCGCTCATCGACGGGATCATGATGCTCACCGGCAGCGTGCAGGACACCCACGGCCGCCCGCTGCGCGAGAACTGACGCGGTAACGACTGCGCGGACCCCCGGTGCGCCGGGGGTCCGTTTCGTCGTTACGGGGTTGTGATCAGCGGGAATTCCGGCGGCACCGACGGTGTCGCCGTGCGGAACCGGACGTATCGCGCACTGTGGAATTCATCGAGAAGTAACAGGGCGATCAACCCGGCGGTTCACCCTGATTCACGCAGTGCCGCGTAGCGGTTCACCCTCGTGTTACCGGTATCGCCCACCCCGCGGGGCGGGCGGGACGGGACATCCCGGCAGGATTAGGCTCGACACGTGATGCGACGGACGAAGATTGTGTGCACCCTCGGCCCGGCCACTGCCACCGAGGAACGTATTCGAGAGCTCGTCGAGAGTGGTATGGATGTGGCCCGGCTGAACTTCAGCCACGGCGAGCACTCCGACCACGCCGAAAACTACAAGAAGGTGCGGCAGGCCTGCGACGATCTCGGCCGCGCCGTCGGCATACTCGCCGATCTGCAAGGCCCCAAGATCCGGCTGGGCCGTTTCGCCGAGGATCGGACCTACTGGGCGACCGGTGAGGTCGTCCGGATCACCGTCGACGAGATCGAGGGCACCCACGATCGCGTCTCCACCACCTATAAACAGCTCGCCCAGGACGCCAAGTCCGGTGACCGCCTGCTCGTCGACGACGGCAAGGTCGGGCTGGAGGTCGTTCGCGTCGAGGGCAACGACGTGGTCTGCGAGGTCACCGAGGGCGGACCGGTCAGCAACAACAAGGGTGTTTCGCTGCCGGGGATGGACGTCTCGGTGCCCGCCCTCTCGGACAAGGACATCGAGGATCTGGAATTCGCCCTCAACCTGGGCGTGGATTTCATCGCACTGTCGTTCGTGCGCTCGCCGTCGGATATCGAGCTCGTGCACGATGTGATGGACCGGGTCGGCCGGCGGGTGCCGGTGATCGGGAAATTGGAGAAGCCCGAGGCCATCGACAATCTCGAGGCCGTCGTGCTGGCCTTCGACGCGGTGATGGTGGCCCGTGGCGACCTCGGCGTGGAGCTGCCGCTGGAGCAGGTCCCGATCGTGCAGAAGCGGGCCATCCAGATGGCCCGGGAGAACGCCAAGCCGGTCATCGTGGCCACCCAGATGCTGGAATCCATGATCGAGAACTCGCGGCCCACCCGCGCGGAGGCCTCCGATGTGGCCAATGCCGTGCTCGACGGCGCGGACGCGGTGATGCTCTCCGGTGAGACCTCGGTCGGTAAGTATCCGATCGAGACCGTGCGCACCATGGCCCGCATCGTGCACGCGGTGGAATCCGAATCCACGAGTGTGCCGCCGCTGACCCATACGCCGCGCACCAAACGCGGTGTCATCTCCTATGCGGCCCGCGATATCGGCGAACGCCTCAACGCCAAGGCGCTGGTCGCCTTCACCCAGTCCGGCGATACGGTGCGCCGCCTGGCCCGGCTGCATACGCCGCTGCCGCTGCTGGCGTTCACCCCGCTGCCGGAGGTGCGCAGCCAGCTGGCGCTGACCTGGGGTACCGAAACCTTCATCGTGCCCACCGTCGACAGCACCGACGCCATGATCCAGCAGGTCGATCAGGCCCTGCTCAGCATGACCCGGTACCGCAAGGGCGATCTGGTGGTCATCGTGGCGGGCTCCCCGCCGGGTACCGTCGGTTCCACCAATCTCATCCACGTGCACCGTATCGGCGAGGAGGACCACTGAATGACCCAGCTCCGCGGAACCGCCCGATGAGCGCGCCGGTGGACGACAGGACCGGCCGGCACACCGATCTCGACACCCTGCTCGAGCTGCTGGACCTCGAGGCGATCTCCGAGGATGTATTCCTCGGACGGCATCCCGAGAAGGTCGCCAGCCGGACCTTCGGCGGTCAGCTGGTGTCCCAGGCGGTCGTCGCGGCGGGCCGCACGGCGGGCGAGCGCCCGATCCATGCGCTCAACGCCCATTTCGTACGCGGCGGCGATGTGAAGAAGCCGATCGAATTCCATGTGGAGCGCCACCGCGACGGTCGCGCCTTCGCCAACCGGACGGTGACCGCCACCCAGGACGGCCAGGAGCTGTTCGTCATGCTGGCCTCGTTCCAGGAATGGGGCAAGGGGCTGGAACACGCGCACGAACGGCCGGAGGTGCCCGATCCGGAGAACCTGCCCCGGATCCAGGAGACCTTCGCGGGCTACGAAGACAAACTGGAGATGTTCGTCAACGCCCCGCATCCGATCGATATGCGGTACACGAACGATCCGGCCTGGATCCTCAAGGGCACCGGCGAGAAGCTCAACCACAACCGGGTGTGGATGCGCGCCGACGGCACCCTGCCCGATGATCCGCTGATCCACGTGGCCGCGTTGAGTTACTCCTCCGATACGACCGTGCTGGATTCGATCATCACCACCCACGGCCTGTCCTGGGGTCTGGACCGGATCGTGGCGGCCACCGTGAACCATTCCATCTGGTTCCACCGGCCGTTCCGGTTCGACGAGTGGGCGCTGTATGCCACCGAATCCCCGGTGGCCGCGGGTTCGCGTGGCCTGGCGACCGGGCGTTTCTACTCGCGCGAGGGTGACCTGCTGGCCACCACCGTGCAGGAGGGCGTGATCCGGCACTTCCCGTCGCGTCGCTGACCGCGGCGGTTCCTACAGCCGTTCCGCCGGGAGCGGCTCGATACCGACATCGGTGCGCTGTTCGGCGCTGAAGGTGAACGGGGCTCCGGGGCCGAGCGTATCCAGGCTCCGGAGCAGCCGGTTCTCCAGCGCGCCGATATAGCCGTCGGTGAGTTCCGCGGGATCGCCGACCAGGCTCAGCGCTATTTCGAAGGTCGCGTGCCCGTGCGGCTCCACGCCCGGATTCCCGGCCCGCCAGCGGCTGTCGAACTCCCGGTGGCGCGAATCGTCGTCGGCGACCGGGAGGGTGAAACGCCAGGCGCAGACGTCACCGTCGTCCAGATGGTCGTCCAGCTCCGCCCGAACCGTCTCGACGAGGCGATCCAGGGATTCCGGCGTCACATAAACATGAAGCGAAACATCCGAAATGCGTTTCGGCATGCCTGATTCCTGTCGTGTGTCGAACCTTCAACGGGAGTGGATCTCGGATCGTGTTCCGGACCGCGAGTGTAGTGCCCTTGCGGCGGATTATCGGGAGGCGGGTGCGTTTTCGCGCCGGATAGTCGTTCCCGGCCGGATACGGCGGCGGCGCGCTCAGGCGTACCAGCCCGTGTGCTGGGCGGCCACCAGCGGTGAGAGCCGGGTCTGCGTCACCGGCGGCCCGACCACCAGCGGCGGCCGGCCCCGGGAGTGATCACCGGGCGTGGCGGTCGGCGCCAGCGCCACCAGCAGCGGCACCAGCGCGTCCGCGATCTTGTCGCCCACCTCGCAGTACGCCTTGGCCGACAGCCCCACCGGGTCGGCGATGTTCTCCCGTCCCACCCGGGACAGATTGTGCCGGCTGCGGTGCAGGTGCTCGATCGTGCGCGATCCGGTGACTCGTGCGATCCGGT
Source organism: Nocardia sp. NPDC049935 (assembly GCF_055586645.1). NCBI lineage: Bacteria > Bacillati > Actinomycetota > Actinomycetes > Mycobacteriales > Nocardiaceae > Nocardia > Nocardia sp. NPDC049935. The sequence goes on from NZ_JBVJHV010000004.1 coordinate 557,040, forward strand.
AGGCCTCGAGCAGTGTGAACGTACGGGATCCCGCCCCGAAGGCCAGCTCGCCCACCTCGTCGCGGATGTTCTCGGTCATGGTGAGGACCAGATCCGCGCGGTCGATATGCTCTGGTTTGAGTTTGCGGGCCCGGAAGTTCGCGGGATCTCCACCGAGCCCCGTGATCGCCTCGGCGGCCCGCGGCTCGACCGGGAACCCCACCAGCGCGCGGGTCCCCGCACTCTCGGCGGTGATCCCGCCGAGCCGGTATTCGACCGCGATGGAGCGGGTGAGCCGTTCGGCGATGACCGACCGGCACACATTGCCATTGCAGACGAACAGGATGTGCATAGCGCTACGCTAAATCGGGCACAGGCCCCTTCAGAAGCGCAGTCTGTTCAATATCACACCACCGTACGGTTAATTCATCTGCGCGTAGCATCCCGTACACGGACCGCCCGAGGATTTTCCCGCGGTACGCATTTTGTTTCCGTGACAATTCGCCGTATTCGAGATTCGAAATACATTGCCCCGCCATGATTTCAATTCATCCGCCCCCCGCCGCCGCCCGCTCCCAGCCGACCGCGAACAGCCCGACCACGCCCGTTCCCGTCAACGGATCCGGCATGACGTCGAGCCCCGCGAGACGATAAACGGGTTCGGCCCGCGTCTGCTGTCGGCCCTCGAAGCGCATGTGGCGAAGCCACGAGTCTCGAGGGCCGACAGCAGACGCAAAAGAGGGCCGAACCTCGAGCAGCGGAGCTGCTCCAAAAATACAGTGCCGAGTGTGGGACTCGAACCCACACGTCCTTCCGGACAACGGTTTTTGAGACCGTCGCGTCTGCCAGTTCCGCCAACTCGGCGCACCGGGTGCACATGATATCCCCTCGGTGCCCCGTTTACCGAATGCCGGGGTCCCCGATCCCCCGGTTGGCCACTTTGCGCAGGGTACGGGCACTGGTGGCGGGGGTGAAAGGTAGTCTTTACAACACCCGATCGCGTGACGGCGGATCGACGGCCGTGGCCCGGCCGGATCCGCCGTCGGTGTATCGGGACGAGGCATCGGAACCAGAGGGGTCGTTTATGAGCACTAGTGCGGACGCCGCGGCGAAACGCGTGGTCGTCGCCGAGGACGAGGCGTTGATCCGGATGGATCTGGTCGAGATGCTGACCGAAGAGGGGTATCGCGTGGTGGGGGAGGCCGGTGACGGCCAGCAGGCGGTGGACCTCGCGGTGGAGCACCGGCCGGATCTGGTGATCATGGATGTGAAGATGCCGCGCCGTGACGGTATCGACGCGGCCGCCGAGATCGCGTCGAAACGGGTTGCGCCCGTGGTGATCCTGACCGCGTTCAGTCAGCGGGATCTGGTGGAGCGCGCCCGCGACGCGGGTGCGATGGCCTATCTGGTCAAACCGTTCACCAAATCGGATCTGGTGCCGGCCATCGAATTGGCGGCGAGCCGCTTCCACGAGATCACCGCGCTGGAGAGCGAGGTGGCGGGCCTGTCGGAGCGGCTGGAGACCCGCAAGCTGGTGGAGCGGGCCAAGGGTGTGCTGATGCAGACCCAGGGGCTGAGCGAGCCGCAGGCCTTCAAATGGATTCAGCGCACCGCGATGGATCGCCGCACCACGATGAAGGCGGTGGCCGAGGTGGTGCTGGAGAACCTCACCCCGCAGTAGGCCCTATAGTCCGCGCGTTCGCCTTTGTCGCCGCGACCGGTCGTGTTTTTACCTCGCCGAAACACAAGCCGGAAAACAATTTGCGACGACATCATCCCGATGATCCGAATGTGACGCGGGATCAACATGGCGAGGCTATGTTTCTCACGAGTCGGCGTTGCCGGCTCCCTCGGCCGGCCGGGGTTTTGATGAGGAACATAGGGGAAGATCGTGCTTGGTTCGATATGGCTGTCGGGGGTGTCTCGCCGCGGCCGCACGGCGCGGGCGCTCATGGGTGTCACCGCCGCGGCGGCGCTGGTGCTGACCGGATGTAGCGAGAAGACCACCGGTGATTCGGGTGCGGCCGATACCGGCGGGCTGTCCATCAAACCGGTGATGCAGGTCGACGACGCCGGTAAGGAGGTCCCGGCCGCCGATGCCGCTGCCGCCGCCGATCCGGCCGGCGACGGTTCCGCGACCTGCCCGCCCACCACCTCGATCGCCATGGCCGGCGCGCTGACCGGCCCGGACGCGGCGCTGGGCATCAATATCGTCAACGGTGTGAAGCTGGCGCTGGACCAGCACAACAAGGCCAATCCGGGCTGCCAGATCCAGTTGAAGGAATTCGATACCGAAGGCGATCCGCAGAAGGCCAGCCAGGTGATCCCGCAGATCGTCAACGATCCGTCGGTGATCGGCCTGGTCGGACCAGCGTTCTCCGGGGAGACCAAGGCCACCGGCCAGATCCTCAGCGATGCCGGACTCGTCTCGGTGAGTTCCTCGGCCACCAACGCCACGCTGACCAAGAACGGCTGGAAGTCCTTCTTCCGCGGTCTGGCCAACGACGACGTGCAGGGTCCGTCGGTGGCGAAGTACCTGGTGGACAATGCCGGGTACAAGAAGGTGTGCGTGATCCAGGACAACACCGATTACGGTGTCGGCCTGGCCGCCAGCATCACCGAAGGACTGGGCGCGGCGGCGGATCCCGCCTGCGCGGCGAGCATCAAGAAGGGTGACAAGGACTTCTCCGCCACGGTCACCAAGATCTCGGGTGCCCAGCCGGACGCCATCTTCTACTCCGGCTATTACGCCGAGGCCGCTCCGCTGGTACAGCAGTTGCGCTCCGGCGGCGTGGACGCCACCTTCGTCTCCGCCGACGGCACCAATGATCCGCAGTTCGTCTCGCAGGCCGGAGGTTCGTCGGAGGGCGCGGTGCTGTCCTGCCCCTGTGGTCCGGCGCCCGGCGAATTCGCGACCGCCTACCAGGAACTCAACAAGCAGGCGCCCGGCGTGTACTCGGTCGAGGCCTACGACTTGGCGACCATTCTCGCGACCGGTATCGACGACGGGAAACTGACCCGCCCCGATCTGCTGGAGTACGTGCGCGGCTACAGCGGTGACGGGCTGGCGCGGCACTACCAGTGGAACGCCGACGGCGAACTGTCGTCCGCGCTGATCTGGATCTACGAGGTCGGATAACGCTCGGCGCGCGGTACGCGCACCCGGGGGTGCCGGGGGCGCGTACCGCGCGCTGCGCCGAGCAGGGCCGATGATGATGAGGGCGGATTACGAATGACAGCATCCATGCCGGCCGAGGTGGCCGTCTGGGCGCAGGGATCGATCGATTTCAACTACGAGGGCGTGATCGATCAGTTCTGGAGACTGACGGTCGACGGCCTGTCCTACGGGGCGATCTACGCACTGGTGGCCGTGGGCTACACCCTGGTTTACGGGGTGCTGCGGTTGATCAACTTCGCGCATTCCGAGGTGTTCATGCTCGGTATGTTCGGGCAGTACGTGGGGCTGATGCTGCTGGGATTCTCACCGAGCGGCAACGTCTACAGCGAGGGTGTCGTCCTCACGGTCACCTATCTGGCGCTGGCCATGGTCTTCGGTATGGCGGTCTCGGGCGCGACCGCGGTCGGGCTCGAACGCGTGGCCTACCGGCCCCTGCGCCGCCGCGGCGCCAGACCGCTGACCTTCCTGATCACCGCGATCGGTATGTCGTTCGTGCTGCAGGAGTTCGTGCATTTCATCCTGCCGAAACTGTGGCCGGATCTCGGCGGCACCAACGCGCAGCAGCCGATCATGCTGGTGGAGCCCACGGTGCAGTTCACCATCGGCGGCGCCGAGGTCACCAATGTGACCCTGGTGATCGTGGTGTCGGCGGTGGCGCTGGCGGTGCTGGCCGATGTGCTGGTCAACCGCACCCGCTTCGGGCTCGGAATCCGGGCGGTGGCACAGGATCCCGATACCGCGACCCTGATGGGTGTCTCGCGGGAGCGGATCATCATGCTGACCTTCCTCATCGGCGGTCTGCTGGCCGGTGCCGCCGCGATGCTGTTCGTGCTGAAGATTCCCAACGGCATCATCTATTCCGGCGGTTTCATCCTCGGTATCAAAGCCTTCTGCGCCGCCGTCCTCGGCGGTATCGGGAATCTGCGGGGCGCGCTGCTCGGCGGGCTGGTGCTCGGAGTGGTGGAGAGCTACGGGCAGATGTTCTTCGGCACCGAATGGCGCGATGTGGTGGCGTTCGTGGTGCTGGTGCTCGTGCTGTTCTTCCGGCCGACCGGCATTCTCGGTGAAAGTCTCGGGAGGGCGCGCACATGAGTACAGCGAAAACCGAGACCCGGCGCGGCCTGGGTGACGAGATCCGCGCCTGGTGGGCCGGGTTGAGCCGGCCCGCGCAATGGGCGGTGGGGGTGCCGGCGCTGCTGCTGCTGGCCCTGCTGCCGCTGTTCCCGCCCCCGCTGCTGGACACCCCGGGCACCAGTTTCGGCGGGGTGATGGCCCAGTTCGCCATGTACGCGCTGATCGCCATCGGTCTCAACGTCGTGGTGGGGCAGGCCGGGCTGCTGGACCTCGGGTACGTCGGCTTCTACGCGGTCGGCGCGTATACCGTCGGCCTGCTGACCAGCCCGAACAGCCCGTGGAACCAGACCGACGGCGGCTGGCTGAATTCCGATTGGGCCTGGCTGGCCTGCGTTCCGCTGGCGATTCTGGTGACCGCGGTCGCCGGATTGATCCTGGGTTCGCCGACCCTGCGGCTACGCGGCGACTATCTGGCCATCGTCACCCTCGGTTTCGGTGAGATCGTGCGGCTGCTGGCCGACAATCTCGGCGAGCTGACCAACGGGAGCCTGGGTCTGTCGGGAATCGCCTATCCGCGAGTCGGCGAATCCGAGAGCCATCCCAACGGGGTGTTCTCCGCCGGCAATGTCGGCAACCCGGAGAGCTCCGATCTGCTGGAACGCGCCAATTCCGGTACCTGGTGGTACTGGGTCGGCATGATCGCGGTGGTCGCGGTCCTGCTCCTGGTCGGCAATCTGGAACGCAGCCGGGTCGGCCGGGCGTGGGTGGCCATCCGCGAGGACGAGGACGCCGCCGAGATCATGGGTGTGCCCACGTTCAAATTCAAATTGTGGGCGTTCATGATCGGCGCGGGAATCGGTGGCCTGTCGGGCGCCCTGTTCGCCGGGCAGGTGCAGTTCATCAACCCCACCGGTTTCAACATCATCAACTCGATGCTGTTCGTCTGCGCGGTGGTGATCGGCGGGTCGGGTAACAAACTCGGGGTGATCGTCGGCGCCTTCCTGGTGGTGTATCTGCCGAACCGGCTGATGTCGGTGGAGATCGCCGACGACGGGACCACCGGATATGTACAGCTGGCGATCGTGGCGGTGCTGTTCGTGGCGCTGCTGGCCGGCTGGCGGCTGTGGGCCCGCAACCTCACCGGCCTGCCGCGCTGGGCCTATCTCGCGGTGTCGGTGCTCGCGGCGGTGTACGCGGTGCTGCTGCTGAGCAGTGTGCTCATGACCTTCGCCGGCGGCGCGAAGAGTCTCGGTGACCTGAAGTATCTGTATTTCGGTATCGCACTGGTGGTGATGATGATCCTGCGACCCCAGGGCCTGTTCCCGGTCCGGCAGAAACTACTCGCCTACGGCAGGCAGATCGTGCGGGCCGTGCGCCGTCCGGTGGGCGGCGCGAGTGCGGAGGCGGCGTCGTGACCGGACCGCATGCGGGCGACGCCCTGTTCGACAACGAGGATATGGCCGCGGGATACACCGCGGCCGAGGCCACACCGAGATCGGCGGGGGTCGTGGATGTCACCGCCGTCGATCCGGCGCTGGCCGATGCCGATGCCGTCGCCGAAGTGGTGGCCGCGCACCGGGAGATCCGCACCGAGGTGGGTGCGCCGCTGCTGAGCACGGAGGATCTCACGGTGCGCTTCGGTGGGCTCACCGCGCTGGATTCGGTGAGTTTCGAGATCCGCCGCGGCGAGATCCTGGGTCTCATCGGCCCCAACGGCGCGGGCAAGACCACCTGCTTCAACGCGATCACCGGGGTGTACCGGCCGGCCGCGGGGACCGTGTATTTCGACGGCAAACCGCTGACCAAGACCAAACGCAACGCCATCACCCGGCTCGGTATCGCCCGGACCTTCCAGAACGTCCGGTTGTTCGGGGAGATGACCGCCCTGGAGAACGTGGTCGTGGGCACCGACGCCCGCCATCGCACCTCGGTGGCGGGGGCCATCCTGCGGACAGCGCGGCATCGGCGCGAGGAACGCGACGCCGTCGAACGCGGTATGGCGCTGCTGGAATTCGTGGGTATCGCGCCGCGCGCGGTCGAGAAGGCGCGCAATCTCTCCTACGGCGATCAGCGCCGGCTCGAGATCGCGCGGGCCCTGGCGACCGAGCCGAAACTGCTGTGCCTGGACGAACCGGCCGCCGGATTCAATCCGAGTGAGAAGTCCGCGCTCATGGATCTGATCCGCAAGATCCGCGACGACGGGTTCACCGTATTGCTGATCGAGCACGATATGCGGCTGGTGATGGGTGTCACCGACCGCATCGTGGTCCTGGAGTTCGGCCGCAAGATCGCCGACGGCCTGCCCGCCGAGATCCGCACCGATCCGGCGGTGATCGCGGCGTACCTGGGGGTGCCCGACGACGAACTGACCGACGCGGACGTCTCGGCGTCCACCGTCGCGGCGCGCGCGGAACAGGACGATCGATCCGGCGGAGCGGAGGAGCGGCGATGAGCGCGACGGGCGCCCGGGACGAGAAATTCGGCGGCGAACCGCTGCTCGAGGTCGACGATATCGTCGTGCGATACGGCAGAATCCAGGCCCTGCACGGGATCTCGCTGCAGGTCGGCGAGGGCGAACTGGTGACCCTGCTCGGCGCCAACGGCGCCGGGAAGACCACCACGATGCGCGCGCTGTCGGGTCTGCTGCCGCTCAGCGGTGGGCGGATCCTGTTCGAGGGTCGCGATATCAGCCGGTTGAAAGCGCACGAACGGGTACTGGCCGGGCTGGTCCAGGCGCCCGAGGGCCGGGGCGTGTTCCCCGGGATGACCGTGCGCGAGAACCTCGATATGGGCTGTTACGCAAGGCCGTTCAAGAAGAAGGCCGATCACGACGCGGCCCTGGAACGGGCGTTCGAGCTGTTCCCGCGCCTGCGGGAACGGCAGAAACAGGTCGGCGGCACCCTGTCCGGCGGCGAACAGCAGATGCTGGCCATCGGCCGCGCCCTGATGGCGCGGCCCCGGCTGCTGCTGCTCGACGAGCCGTCCATGGGTCTGGCGCCGATGGTCATCCAGCAGATCTTCCGGATCATCGCCGAGATCAACGCCACGGGTACGACCGTGCTGCTGGTGGAACAGAACGCCCGGCAGGCCCTGGCGCGCAGCGATCGGGGCTACATCATGGAGACGGGCGAGGTCACCAAGACCGGGCCCGGCCGGGAACTGCTCGACGATCCGGCCGTCCAGGCCGCCTACCTCGGCGTCGGCTGACGAGCGGCGGCGGGCCCGCCCGGACGAAAAGGCGTCGGCGCGGCCCGTCGCCCCGACGGCCTGCCCGGTTGTCGGGGGGAGTCCCTAGACTCTCGGAGTGTGACCCCACCGACCACCGCGCAGCCGACCGCCCCCGCCTCCGCCGATGCCTCCGGATCCTCGGGGGAGCGGCCCACGCTGCTGCTACTGGACGGGCACTCCCTGGCGTACCGGGCGTTCTACGCACTGCCGGCGGAGAACTTCCAGACGGTCACCGGCCAGACCACCAACGCGGTATACGGGTTCACCGCCATGCTCATCAACCTGCTGCGCGACGAGAAGCCCACGCATATCGCGGCGGCCTTCGACGTTTCCCGCCAGACCTTCCGCGTGGACGCCTATCCCGAATACAAGGCGAACCGCGCCAAAACGCCCGACGAGTTCCGCGGCCAGGTCGAACTCACCAAAGAGGTGCTGGGCGCGCTCGGCGTACCGGTGATGGCGATCGAGGGCTACGAGGCCGACGACATCATCGCCACCCTCACCACCCAGGCCGTACCCCAGGGCTTCCGGGTCTTCATCGTCACCGGCGACCGCGACGCGATCCAGCTGGTCAACGACGACGTCACCGTTCTGTACCCGAAGAAGGGCGTCTCCGACCTCACCCGCTTCACACCCGAGGAGGTCGAGGTCAAATACGGGCTCGGTCCCACCCAGTACCCGGACTACGCGGCGCTGCGCGGCGATCCCAGCGACAACCTGCCCGGTATCCCGGGTGTGGGGGAGAAGACCGCCGCGAAATGGATCCGCGAATACGGCGATCTGAACACCCTCGTCGACAAGGTCGACGAGGTGCGCGGCAAGGTCGGCGACGCGCTGCGCGCGAACCTCAGCAGCGTGGTCCTCAACCGTCAGCTCACCGAAATGGTCCGCGACGTACCCCTGCCGTACACACCGGATCAGCTGGCCCAGGGCGCGTGGAACCGCGAGCGGATCCACCAGCTGTTCGACGACCTGGAATTCCGGGTGCTGCGCGACCGGCTCTTCGAGACGCTGGCGCCCCCGACCACCGAGGCCGAGGCCGGATTCGAGATCAGCGGCAGCACACTGGAACCCGGAAGCGTCGCCGATTGGCTCGCCGAACACGCGAAAGCGGAGTCCCGGCACGGGCTCTCCCTCTCCGGAAACGGCGCACCCGCCGCCGGTGACGTCCGGGCCCTCGCCATCGCCGGCGCCGACGGGGAATCCGGCTATATCGACGTCACCGCACTCACCGCCGAGGACGAGGCCGCGCTCGGCGCCTGGCTGGCCGACCCCACCCGGTACAAGGCGCTGCACGAGGCCAAGAGCGCGATCCACGCCCTGCGCGGTCGCGGCTGGACCCTCGCCGGACTCACCAGCGATACCGCGCTCGCGGCGTATCTGGTGCGGCCGGGGCAGCGCAGTTTCAACCTCGACGACCTCTCCCTGCGCTACCTGCACCGTGAACTGCGCAGCGAAACCGACGCCACCCCGCAGCTGTCGCTGCTGGACGCCGAGGATTCCGTCGACGCCGAACTCGCCCAGAACGAGATGCTGCGAGCCCGTGCCGTCGCCGATCTGGCCGACGCCCTCGACACCGAACTCGCGAAGATCGAATCCACGCCGCTGCTCGACGAGATGGAACTGCCGCTGCTGGGCGTGCTCGCCGAACTCGAGGACGCCGGTATCGGCGTCGACACCGACCGCCTCGGCGAACTGCAGCGGCAATTCGCCGACAAGGTCGCCGAAGCCGCCGAAGCCGCGTACGGGGTCATCGGCAAACAGATCAACCTGGGCTCACCCAAACAGCTACAGGTGGTGCTGTTCGACGAACTCGATATGCCCAAGACCAAACGCACCAAGACCGGCTACACCACCGACGCCGACGCGCTCGAATCGCTCTACGAGAAGACCGAGCATCCATTCCTGCAGCATCTGCTCGCCCACCGGGACGCCACCCGGCTCAAGGTCACCGTCGACGGCCTGCTCAAAGCCGTCGCCGACGACGGCCGCATCCACACCACCTTCAACCAGACCATCGCCGCCACCGGCCGGCTCTCCTCCACCGAACCGAATCTGCAGAACATCCCGATCCGCACCGATACCGGCCGGATGATCCGCGATACCTTCGTCGTCGGCGCCGGCTACGAATCGCTGATGACCGCCGACTACAGCCAGATCGAAATGCGCATCATGGCCCACCTCTCCGGCGACGAAGGCCTGATCGAGGCCTTCAACTCCGGCGAAGACCTGCACAGCTTCGTCGCCTCCAAAGCCTTCGACATCCCGATCGGCGAGGTGTCCCCGGAACTGCGCCGCCGCATCAAGGCCATGTCCTACGGCCTGGCCTACGGGCTCAGCTCCTACGGCCTGTCCGCCCAGCTGAAGATCAGCACCCAGGAGGCGAAGGAGCAGATGGACATCTACTTCGCCCGCTTCGGCGGTATCCGCGACTACCTGCAGGCAGTCGTCGAACAGGCCCGCAAGGTCGGCTACACGCAAACCCTCTTCGGCCGCCGCCGCTACCTGCCCGACCTCGACCACAGCAACCGCCAGCGCCGCGAAGCCGCCGAACGCATGGCCCTCAACGCCCCCATCCAGGGCACCGCGGCCGACATCATCAAGGTCGCCATGATCAACGTGCACCGGGCCCTCTCCGACTCCGGCCTGCGCTCCCGCATGCTGCTGCAGATCCACGACGAACTCGTCTTCGATGTCGCCCCCGGCGAAGAGGCCCAGCTGCGCGAACTGGTCCTGGACAAGATGTCCTCCGCCATCGAACTCTCGGTCCCGCTGAGCGTCTCGGTCGGCGTGGGCCGCAGCTGGGACGCGGCCGCGCACTGAAATATTGGAGCAGCTCCGCTGCTCGAGGTTCGGCCCTCCTGAGCGTCTGTCGTCAGCCCTCGAGACTCGTGGCTTCGCCACATGCGCTTCGAGGGCTGACGACAGACGCGGGCCGAACCATTTCGGGGTATTCGGCGCGGGGGTGGGGTGGTCGTCCGTGCCGGCGGTTACCGCGCGTGGTCGCTGGAAGGCACGGGGGATTCGTTATCGGCGCAGGATTTCCAGCAGCAGTTCCGGCCGGTCGGTGAGGATGCCGGTCACGCCGATGTCGACGAGTTGCCGGAGGTCGTGTTCGGGGGTGTCGGCGCTGATATCACCGTAGAGAGTGTCCGCGCAGGTCCATACCGGCACTCCGCGCGCGATGACGCTTTCGACGAGCCGGGCGCCGATGCCGGGGTCGGGTAGCAGCCAGGACGGCCAGAGGCGCACGAGGTGTGCACCGGCGTCGACGAAGGCCGCGATATCGGAGGGGTCCGGCGGGAGGTCGGTTCGTCCGGGTACGAGCGCCAACGTGCGCAGGCGTGGATCGAGCCGGGTGAATTCGTGCAGATCGGCGACCGTGCGCGGACCGAGGATCACCGTGTGCGAGGCATCGAAGTGCTCTGTCAGCTCGACGATTTCCGCCTTGGCTTCGGGTGGGCAGTCCTTGATGTCGAGGAGCAGGTGTACCCGATGTCCCTGAAGCACCTCGAGTACTTCGCGGTAGGTCGGTATCCGCTCCCCGGTGAATGCCGAACCGGCGAGCCGGCCCGCGTCGAGAGCCTTGATCTCGGCCAGGGTCAGGTCGGCGACTCGGCCGTGGCCGTCGGTGGTCCGATCCACCGTATCGTCGTGCATGACGACGAGGTGCCCGTCGGCGGTGACCCGGAGGTCGATCTCGATCGCGTCGACGTCGAGTGTGATCGCGCCGCGGAAGGCGGCCAAGGTGTTCTCCGGGAGACCGGGCGCGAGTCCCCGGTGCGCGACAACGGTTACTCCGGTCGATACAGGCACTCGCCGAGTCTGACACCTGCCGCCCCGTCCCGCCGAACACCACCACCGACTCCAGCCAGACCTCCAGCAGGGTTCGGCGTCCGACCGAGGCCTCCGACCGGGTTCGGGCGTCCAAGCGAGTCCCCGGACCGGGTTCGGCCCGCGTCTGTCGTCAGCCCTCGAAGCGCATGTGGCGAAGCCACGAGTCTCGAGGGCTGACGACAGACGCTCAGGAGGGCCGAACCTCGAGCAGCGGAGCTGCTCCAAATCACATAACGGGGTGGGGATTGTCGGTGGCGGGGCGGTGACCTGGGGAAACAGTACTCGTCGGTAGGAGAAACGGCGGGCGAATATGGTTGCCAACCGCGCAGGGAGTCTTTATTGTCGAGCACGTGCATTTCCCTGCCGACGGCCTCTGTGCCGCGCCGATGGTCGCTGATCGCGACGGCGCGGCGCTTCTCGCGCGCACTGCGGAGCGGGCACGTCGGCTACTTGCCGTAGTAGTAACCCGCCGTAGCGGGGTCTGATTCGGACCGGCCCCCTCGCTGCGGGCCCCCTTTTTTTCCTGGCTTTTGCTGGTCCCCCTGAAACCTGCCGACCTTCTCTGGGAAGACCTACGTGCTCATGACCACTGTGATTCTGGAAAACGACCCTCTGACCACGGCCGCGCCACGCAGCCTGCGCACCGAATGCGCCGAGCTGACCGCGGCCCAATTCAACGACCGCTACGGCGAGTGCGCCGGGCCGATACGGCTGGCGGGCTGGTCGTCGACGGGGGCGCGCGGCGGCGCCTTCACCGCGACGCTCGAGTTCCCGGGCTGGTCCCGGTCGGTTGTGGCCGCCGGTAATCCGATCGCCGCGATGACCTCCGCGCTGTACGAGGCGGGATATCCGGTGGAGATTCTCCGATTCCACCAGCGGCGCACTCCGGCGGGTACCGCCACGTTCGTGCAGTGTGAATCCGACGGCCGCCGGGGCTGGGGCGCCGCGCTCGCCACCGACGGTGCGGAATCCTCGGTGCGGGCGATGATCGCCGGCGTCAACCGGCTGGGTTAGCGAATACACCGACGGCGGGCTCCGCACCATCCCCGGAAAGTGCGGAGCCCGCCGTCGTCGTTCGATTCTATTCGGCCGCTTGGCCGTTGGCCGCCTGCTGTTCGGCGAGTTGTTTGCGGACCTCGTCCATATCGAGGGCTTTCACCTGGGAGACCAGGTCTTCGAGCGCGGCGGGCGGCAGCGCGCCGGGCTGCGCGAAGACCAGGACGCCTTCGCGGAAGGCCATGATGGTCGGAATGGACTGGATATTGGCGGCCGCGGCGAGGCCCTGTTCGGCCTCGGTGTCGACCTTGCCGTGCACGACGTCGGGATGCTGATCCGACGACGCCTCGTAGGTCGGGGCGAAGCTGCGGCACGGTCCGCACCAGGAAGCCCAGAAATCGACCAGCACCACGTCATTGCTGGTGACTACCTCGTCGAAGTTCTGCTGCGTCAGTGTCTGGGTGGCCATGACGTCCTCTCGTGGTCGGTATACAGGCTGCAACGCCGGCCCCGGCCGCGGTTGTTCCGCGACGGTGTCGTACGCCACCGGACCCCACCCTACGTGCCGTCACCGGGCGTCGCGGGGCGCGCGTCCTCAGCCGTGTTCGGCGATTGTCCAGGCCCGTCGCGCGTCGCCGTCCCAGCGGCGGATTCCGACCACCGTCGCGGTGATGTCCTTATCGGTGGCGACGGCCGTGACCGCGTCACCGATCCGCTGGGGCAGCACCCGGCGGGCCAGCGTGACGTGTGGTGTCCAGTGACCGGGCCGCAGATTCGCCGGGATATCGGGGCACGGTGAGACCACCTGATGCACCCGGCGGTGCCAGGCGAGCAGTTGTTCCGACGGAGTCACGGCGCGTACCAGGATCGGGCGCCGGGCGCCGAAGACCAGCACACCGCCGAGACGTATCGGGAAGGGGCGGAACGGCAATCGGTCGAGTTCCTGTTCGATCCGCGGCCAGATCTGCCGGGCGACCGCGACGGTGATGTGCGGCCGGTGGGTGTCGATATCGCCGCCGGTCCGCCGGCCATGTCCGAGCCCGGGCAGGCCCGCTTCGGCGAGCAGTTCCCACTGTCGCCGGATCCGCTGCTCCGCTGCCTCGTCGAGCAGCAATTCCACCGACTGCACCATGATCCTCAGACGGTAACTCCTCGGCGGGCCGGGCCACCGGACTATGGCCGGGGCCGCCGCGCCCGAGATCAATTCTCGGTTACACCGGCTGTGTCGGGTGCCGCGGTGGCCTACTGTCCCTGGCAACGTCGACGTGTGGCGGAGTCCCACGGTTCCTCGCGAGCGGCAGGTGGTGGAGGTGGCTGATCGATCCGGGATCCGGCGGCGCCGGGTGTTGTGCGGGCTGGCGGGGGTTCTGCTGACGGCCGGTTGCGTGACCAATATCGAGGACACCGGTCCGGTCCCGCCGAAGGTCGCCGTACAGCCCGTGCCCGCTCTCGCCGAACGGGTACCGCCCGGGATCAGAGCGGCGGGCGAGGTGGTCGTGGGGGTGAATGTGCCGTATCAGCCCAACGAGTACCGCGACCGGCACGGTGCGATCGTCGGGTTCGATATCGATCTCATGGACGCGGTGACCGCGGTGCTGGGTATCCGGGCCCGCTACACCGAATCGGCGTTCGAGAAGATCATTCCGGCGGTTCAGGCCGGTACCTATGACATCGGCATGTCGTCGATCACCGATTCGGCGGAGCGCGAGGAGCAGGTGGATTTCGTCACCTATTTCACCGCGGGGGTGCAGTGGGCGCAGCGCACCGGTGACGAGGTGGATCCGGAGAACGCCTGCGGGAAGCGGGTGGCGGTGCAGGCGACGACGGTCGAGCATATCGAGGAGGTCCCGGCCAAGAGCGAGGCGTGTGTCGCCGCGGGCCGCGATCCCATCATCATCCAGGCCTTCGACGAGCAGAGCGCGGTGACGAACGCGCTGGTATTGGGCCAGGTCGACGCGATGTCGGCGGATTCCCCGGTCACCGCCTACGCCGTCAGGCAAACCGACGGCAAGATCGAACCCGCGGGCCCGGTGTTCGACGCCGCGCCGTACGGATGGGCCCTGGCCAAGGGATCGCCGCTGGCCCCCGTGCTCCGGGACGCGGTGCAGTATCTGATGGACGACGGCCGGTACCGGCAGATCACCGAGAACTGGGGTGTCCAGGAGGGTGCGCTGGGCACCTCCGTGATCAACGGCGCGAGGAGTTGACGCCATGACCGCCGATCCGCGCGTGTCCACCGAGAAGGATCCACCCGAAGCCATCCGGGCGGTCCCGCTGCGCCGGCCCGGGCGCTGGATCTCCGCGGTCGTCATCCTGCTGCTGGCCGGGTTGTTCGTCTACGGCGCGGCCACCAACCCCGCCTATCGGTGGGATGTGTACTGGGACTATCTGCGGGATACGCGGATCGCCGCGGGCGCCGTGGTCACCCTGGAGCTCACGGTGCTCGCGATGGCGATCGCCGTCGTGCTCGGCGCCGTGCTCGCGGTGATGCGGTTGTCCCCGAATCCGGTGCTGCGCGCCGCCTCCTGGGTGTACCTGTGGATTTTCCGCGGGACGCCGGTCTATGTGCAATTGGTGTTCTGGGGGCTGGTGCCCTCGCTCTACCAGCAGGTGGCGTTCGGGGTGCCGTTCGGTCCGCGGTTGTTCGAGATCGATGTGCAGGGCCTGCGGGCGGCCTTCTTCTTCGCGATGATCGGGCTGGCGCTCAACGAGGCCGCGTATATGGCCGAGATCGTGCGGGCCGGGATCAACTCGGTCGGGGAGGGCCAGCGGGAGGCCTCCGTCGCACTCGGGATGTCCTGGTCGCAGACGATGCGCCGGACGGTGCTGCCGCAGGCGATGCGGGTGATCATTCCGCCGACCGGCAACCAGCTCATCAGCATGCTGAAAACGACCTCGCTGGTGGCCGCCATTCCGCTGAGTACCGATCTGTTCGGCCGCGCCCGCGATATCTACGGGGTGAATTTCCTGCCGATACCGCTGCTGCTGGTCACCGCGACCTGGTATCTCGCGATCACCAGCGTGCTGATGATCGGGCAGTACTACCTGGAGAAATACTATTCGCGGGGCATATCCCGGCAACTGACGGCGAAGCAGTTGCGGGAATTGGCCGACGCGCGGGGTGAGGTGCGGGCGAAATGAGCGAGACGGCGGTACCCATGATCCGGGCGGACCGGGTCTGTAAGAGTTTCGGCGCGCTGAAGGTGCTGGAGGGCATCTCGCTGGAGGTCACCCGGGGACAGGTGCTGTGCCTGATCGGCCCTTCCGGATCGGGGAAGTCGACATTTCTGCGGTGTATCAATCACCTGGAACAGGTGGACGCCGGGCGGCTCTATGTCGACGGCGAACTGGTCGGCTACCGCGAACGCAACGGCCGTCTCTACGAATTGCATCCGCGGGAAGCGGCCCGCCAGCGCCGCGATATCGGCATGGTGTTCCAGCATTTCAATCTGTTTCCGCACCGCACCGTCCTGGGCAATATCGTGGAGGCGCCGACGCAGGTCAAGAAACAGTCCCGGGCCGAGGCCCGCGAACGCGCCGGGGAGCTGCTCGAACGAGTGGGATTGGCGGAGAAGGCGAACGCGTACCCCGCGCAACTGTCCGGAGGTCAGCAGCAGCGGGTCGCCATCGCCCGGGCCCTGGCCATGGACCCGAAACTGATGCTGTTCGACGAGCCGACCTCCGCGCTGGACCCCGAACTCGTGGGCGAGGTGCTCGCGGTGATGCGGGAACTGGCGGAATCGGGGATGACCATGGTCGTGGTGACCCATGAGATGGGATTCGCCCGTGAGGTGGCCGACGAACTGGTGTTCATGGATCAGGGTGTCGTGGTGGAGTCGGGGCCGCCCACGGAACTGCTGACCGCTCCCCGCCACGATCGCACCAAGGCGTTCCTGTCGCGGTTGCTGTGAACCGGCCGGTCAGCGGAAGTGGATCCGGGCGGCCACCTGCTCGGTGAATTCGCCGGTGGAGGCCAGTCCGCCGAGATCGGCCGTGGCTATACCGGCGGCGAAGGTGGCTGCGACGGCCCGGTCGATGCGGTCGGCGGCGCGGGCGAGCGCGGGCCGGTCGTGCCGGGTCGCCAGCCAGCGCAGCAGCATGGCGGACGACAGTTGCAATGCCACCGGATCGGCCCGGTTGCGCCCGGCCAGATCGGGCGCGGCGCCGTGCACGGCCTGGGCCATGGCCCGGGTGCCGGAGCAGTTCAGCGAGGCCGCGATACCCAGTGACCCGCCGAGTTGGGCGGCGAGGTCGGAGAGGATATCGCCGAACAGGTTCTCGGTGACCAGCACGTCGTAATCGGCCGGGGCCCGGACCAGATGGGCGGCGGCCGCGTCGACATGCTCGTCGTCGACGCGGACCCCGGGATACTCCGGCGCCACGGCGTAGCAGGTATCGCGGAACAGGCCCATGGTCAGCGGCAGCACATTCGCCTTGTGCACGATGGTCACCCGGCCGCGCCGGGCGGCGGCCAGCCGGAACGCCTCGTGCGCTATCCGCTCGGTGGCCGCCCGGGTCACCATTCCGACGGAGAGTGCGATATCGGGGGTGGGGCAGAATTCGCCGGATCCGACGGCCATGTTCCGGTCGGCGTAGAAGCCCTCGCTGTTCTCCCGGACCACGACCAGATCGATATCGGGCGCCGCCGCGCCGACGCCCGGAAAGGCTTTGACGGGCCGGATATTGGCATGCAGCCCGAAATGCCGGCGGATGGCGCCGCCGGGGGCGATGCGGTGCTCCGGGGGATAGGAGGCGTTGTCGTGGGGGCCGAGGATCCAGCCGTCGGTCCCGCCCAGGCCCGCGAGCGTGGATTCCGGTAGGGCCGTGCCGTATTCGGCGATGGCGTCGCGGCCCATGGGAAGTGCCACCCACGCGACCGGTGTGAGCCCCTCCACCGCGACGGCCTCGTCCACCACCCGCCGGGCCGAGGCCACCACTTCGGGGCCGATTCCGTCGCCGTCGACGATTCCGAGCCGCAGCGGCTCGCCGGGTTCCGTCCGATCCATCCGGTCATGGTCGCAGGACCGGAGGGTTCACCGCGGAGGCGGGCCGGGCGGGCCGGGATTCCGGTACCGCCGGTTCGGGTGGGTTGTCCGGATCTGAGGCAAGATGCTATCTTGGTGATATCACTTTGATAGAGGGAGGATGTCATGACATTCCGGAACGCCGTTCGGGTCAACGGGTTCGTCGTCTTGCTGATCTGGCTGATCCTGACCGTCGCGCTGGCGGCCGTCGCCGTCGCGGGATTCGTCGCGGCCGCGCAGGACCAGAACACCGTCGGCCTGATCGGGGCGATCGTCGCCTGTGTGCTCGCCGGACTGCTGCTGCTCGGCATCACCGGTTTGACGGTGGTGAACCCGAACGAGGCCAAGGTCGTCCAGTTCTTCGGCCGCTACATCGGATCGGTGAGCGATCCGGGTTTCTTCTCGGTCCTGCCGCTGACCGACCGGCGCAGTATCTCGCTGCGGGTACGCAACTTCGAAACCCAGAAACTCAAGGTCAACGACGCCGACGGTAATCCGGTGGAGATCGCGGCCGTGGTGGTCTACAAGGTCGTGGACAGTTTCAAGGCCGCCTTCGCCGTCGACGACTACGAGGAATACGTCGAGACCCAGTCCGAGGCCGCCGTGCGGCACCTGGCCACCACCCACCCCTACGACGCCCACGACGCCGACCGCATCAGCCTGCGCGACGGCGCCGAGGTCGCCGAGGAACTCACCGTCGAGTTGCGGGAACGGACCGCCACCGCCGGTATCGACGTCATCGAGGCCCGGATCACCCATCTCGCCTACGCCCCGGAGATCGCCCAGGCGATGCTGGTCCGGCAGCAGGCCAACCAGGTCGTCGCCGCGCGGACCCGGATCGTGGAGGGCGCGGTCGGGATGGTCGGGCTGGCGCTGGAACGGCTCACCGCCGAGGGGATGGTCGAACTGGACGAGGAACGCAAGGCGGCCATGGTGTCGAACCTGCTGGTGGTGCTGTGCGGAGACCGGCCGACGCAGCCGGTGGTCAATACGGGATCGCTGTACAACTGATGGTCGAACGCAAGAAGGTCCTGCTCCGGCTCGACCCGGCGGTGTACGACGCGGTCGCGAAATGGGCGGCCGACGATCTGCGCAGTGTCAACGCGCAGATCGAGTTCGCCCTCCGGCGGGCACTGGAGCAGGCCGGGCGCCCGGCGCGCCGTACCCACGGCGACGACTCCTGAACAGTTCCGGAACGGGCCCCGCCGAGGAATCCTCCGCGGGGCCCGGCTGTGGCCGCGGCAGCGGGCCGAGGAGGGAACTATTCGCGGCGGCCGGGTTTGCGGCAGACGAAGATGGCCGTGCCGGGGAATATCCGGCCGCGTAGCGGGCTCCACTGCCCCCATTCGCGGTCGAGCCATTCCGGCCAATCGGGTTCGACGAGATCATCGAGGATCAACCCGGCCGCCCCTATTTCCCGGACGCGGTCGCCCAGGGTCCGGTGGTGTTCGACGTAGGTGCACCGGCCCTCGTCGTCGTATTCGGTATAGGGAGTGCGGTCGAAATACGGAATGACGGCCTCCATACCGGCCGGGCCCGGATCGTCGCGGAAGATCCAGCGCATCGGGTGGTTGACCGCGAACACCCACAACCCGCCCGGACGCAGCACCCGGGCCACCTCCCGCATCACCCGCGCCGAATCGGCGACGAAGGGCACCGCGCCGAAGGCCGAGCACGCCAGGTCGAAGGATTCGCCGGCGAACGGCAATGCCTCGGCGCCCGCCTGGACCAGCGGAACCCGGGGCCCGCCGGCGGCCATCGCGGCAAGGCCCCGTGACAGCATCCCGCGCGAGATATCGAGCCCCACGGGGTGTGCCCCCTGCCCGGCCAGCCACCGCGCGCAGGGCGCCGACCCGCAGCCGACCTCCAGGATCCGCTTTCCGGCGAGGTCGTCGCCGAGCAGGTGCATATCGCCTTCGTGCAGGCCCTCCGGGCACCAGACGAATTCCCCGGCGGGGCTGTCGGTGCCCAGGAATTCCCCGTGGGTATCGTGGTACTGGCCGGCGTCGGCATCCCACCAGCGCCGGCTCGCGCGTTCGCTCTCGGTCGAACCGATCCGGGAGCGTGCGGCGCCCGTGGTTCCCAGTACGGCGGTGGCCTGAGCGTGGCGATCTTGAACGAGGTCGTCGGACACGACGCGAAGCCTATAGATTCGCCCCGGGGGGTCGTTTGCCCGGCTGGACGGGGGTCGCGTACGCTGAACGCGCAAGTGATCACACCCGGAGCCGCTGGGTGTATCGCAGCGTACCGAAAGTCTCAATGTCCGCAACCGATCACAATCCGTCCGGAGCAAACCGCCACATGCCCACCACCGTCACCTCGCCGCAGGTAGCCGTCAACGATATCGGCTCCGCCGAGGACTTCCTCGCCGCCATCGACGCCACGATCAAGTACTTCAACGACGGCGATATCGTCGAAGGAACCATCGTCAAAGTCGACCGCGACGAGGTCCTGCTCGACATCGGTTACAAGACCGAAGGCGTCATCCCGTCTCGCGAGCTCTCCATCAAACACGATGTCGACCCGAACGAGGTCGTTTCCGTGGGCGATGAGGTGGAGGCTCTTGTCCTCACGAAAGAGGACAAAGAGGGTCGCCTGATCCTGTCCAAGAAGCGGGCTCAGTACGAGCGCGCCTGGGGCACGATCGAGGAGCTCAAGGAGAAGGACGAGGCCGTTCGCGGCACCGTGATCGAGGTCGTCAAGGGCGGTCTGATCCTCGATATCGGGCTGCGCGGCTTCCTGCCGGCGTCGCTGGTCGAGATGCGCCGCGTCCGCGATCTGCAGCCGTACGTCGGCAAGGAGATCGAGGCCAAGATCATCGAGCTCGACAAGAACCGCAACAACGTGGTTCTGTCGCGCCGGGCGTGGCTGGAGCAGACCCAGTCCGAGGTGCGCAGCGAGTTCCTGCACCAGCTGCAGAAGGGCCAGGTCCGCAAGGGTGTGGTCTCCTCCATCGTCAACTTCGGCGCCTTCGTCGACCTCGGCGGTGTCGACGGTCTGGTGCACGTCTCCGAACTGTCCTGGAAGCACATCGATCACCCGTCCGAGGTGGTCGAGGTGGGCAACGAGGTCACCGTCGAGGTCCTCGACGTCGATCTGGACCGCGAGCGGGTCTCGCTGTCGCTGAAGGCCACCCAGGAAGATCCCTGGCGGCAGTTCGCCCGCACCCACGCCATCGGCCAGATCGTGCCGGGCAAGGTCACCAAGCTGGTTCCGTTCGGTGCGTTCGTCCGCGTCGAAGAGGGCATCGAGGGCCTGGTACACATCTCCGAGCTGGCCGAGCGCCACGTCGAGGTCCCGGACCAGGTCGTGGTCGTGGGCGACGACGCGATGGTCAAGGTCATCGACATCGACCTGGAGCGTCGCCGGATCTCGCTGAGCCTCAAGCAGGCCAACGAGGACTACAGCGCCGAGTTCGATCCGTCGAAGTACGGTATGGCCGACAGCTACGACGAGCAGGGCAACTACATCTTCCCCGAGGGCTTCGATCCCGAGACCAACGAATGGCTCGAGGGCTTCGACAAGCAGCGGGAAGAGTGGGAAGGCCGCTACGCCGAGGCGGAGCGCCGGCACAAGATGCACACCGCCCAGATGGAGAAGATGGCGGCCGACGCCGCGGCCGAGGCCGTCAACGGTGGCGGGTCGTCGAACTACTCCTCCGAGAGCGGCGCGCAGACCAGCGGTGGCGGCCAGACCGAGTCCGCCGGTGGCTCGCTGGCCAGCGACGCGCAGCTCGCGGCCCTGCGGGAGAAGCTCTCCGGCAACGCCTGAGAGATACCCGCGGCGCTGAAGTAGCCGATCGAACGAAGACCCCGGTCCTGATTCAGGACCGGGGTCTTCGTCTGTTCACCCGCTTCCCGTCCGGCCGGACCGTCGCGTGTCCGTGGCGGCGGTACCGCGCGTCAGCCGGCGGGCGCGGGAATCCAGCGCATCCGGACCCGCGGCACCACCGTCCGGCGGCGTGCGGCCGAGAGACTGTGCTGCGCGGGAAGTGTCAGCGCGGTGAACCAGGAACGCCGGTGTTTCTCCAGATAATTCGCGACGGCCGGAATAAGCAGGCAATGCACGCGTCCGGCCGAACCCAGCCGGTGGCGGCCCGAACTGTTTTCCCTGATGCGCATACTCTTTCCTCCGCTTGTTCGTAACAAGTGCTATCGGAAAAAGGGCAATTCCGGTCGGTGTTGCACGCACGCGCAGATTATCGGAGGAATGCGGATTACCAGGATATTTCTGCGGTCCGGGCGGCGGCGGGCGTGTCGGAGATGCCGGGGCCGCGCCCTGATCCGGCCTCGAATTCCCGCGGATGCGAGACTGAGCGAATGTTACGAATCGGCCTCACCGGAGGTATGGGTGCGGGTAAATCGACGGTGGCGCGGGCGCTCGCGGAACTCGGGGCGGTGATCATCGACTCGGACCTGATCGCACGGGAAGTGGTGGCCGTGGGTACGCCCGGACTGGCCCGGCTGGTCGAGGCGTTCGGCGAGGACATCCTGGCCGCGGACGGCAGTCTCGACCGCCCGGCCCTGGCGGCCAAGGCCTTTCGCGACGACGAATCCCGCACCACGCTGAACTCGATCACGCATCCGCTGGTCGGACAGCGTACGGCCGAACTGCTGGCGGCGGCCGCGCCGGACGCCGTCGTGGTGCAGGATGTGCCGCTGCTGGTGGAGAACGGAATGGGCCCGCTGGTCAACCTGGTGGTGATCGTCGACGTCGCCGCCGAGACGAGGCTGCGGCGGCTGGTGGAGTTCCGCGGGGTGCCGGAGGCCGACGCGCGCGCCCGGATCGCGGCGCAGGCCACCGATGAGCAGCGCTACGCCGCGGCCGACGTTCTCCTGGACAACAACGGCGCCGCCGGCGAGGTGGAGAAGCAGGTGCGCCGGCTCTGGGACGAGCGGCTGGTGCCGTTCGAGGCGAATATCCGGTCCGGGACGGCCGCGGCGCCGCGCCCGGGGATCCACGACCCCGATCCCCGGTGGGACGCGCAGGCTCAGCGTCTCATCGCCCGGTTGCGGGTCGCGGCGGGCGCCGCCGCGGTCCGGATCGACCATATCGGGCCTACCGCCGTCGCCGGTCTCACCGCCCGCGATGTGCTCGACCTGCAGATCACCGTGGCCGATCGGGCGGCCGCCGACGGGCTGGGCGAGGCGCTGGCCGGTGCGGGTTTCCCGGCTGTCGGCGAGCCTGTTCGGACCGACCCCGAACCGTCCGCGGTGACCGCCGTGGACGGCGGCGGGGCGCCGACCCACGGGAACGCCGATCCCGGGCGCCCCGCCTACGTGCACGTCCGGGTGGCGGGCAGCCCGGCCCAGGAGTTCGCCCTGTCCTTACGCGATTGGTTACGTGCCGACGCGGGCGGCCGCCGCGAATACGCGGCGCTCGCCGAGAAGGCGGAGGCGGCGTCGGCGGGGCTCGAGGGTGCCGCGGCCGCGGATGCCTACCGGGCGGTGGCGCAACCCTGGTTCGACGAGGTGTTTCCCGGGGTGACCGCCCGGCAGGCCGGGCACCGCGACTAGGAGACGGAACCCGGCAGCCACCCGCGCCGGGAATTCCCTGGTAGGGATCGCCGGTCGCGATTCACATCCAGGTCAGGGGCATACCCAGCGACGCGGTCCAGGCTTCGAAGTCGTGGCCGTGCGCGGCGATACCGTCGATCGCGCGGGCCGCGGTCGCCATGGCCTGCTCGGCGGCTTTCGCGTCGAGCAGGCCGGTGTGGTGGGCGGCGAGCAATTCGTCGACGTCCAGCAGCAGGGTTTCCCGGCCCGTGCGGCAGACCAGATCCAGATAGTGATCCACCGAACGCCATTTCTTCGGCTCGACCTCGCCGAATTCCCCGATATCGAGGTAATGGTCCTGGTCGCGCATATGGGCGGGATGGAAATGGAATACCGTGGCCCGCAGTTTCAGATCCGGGAGCAACCAGGATTCCATGTAGTGGAACTGCGGGTGATCGGCGGTTCTGGCCATGTACAGCCCCCAGGGCTCGAGGTGGTAGCGCTGCACCTCGCGTACGAAGCCTTTCGGATCCGTATTGGTCAGTTCCGCGATATCGAAGTACTCCACCTTGGGCCGGTGGACGTGGACGCCGGGTGCTTCGGTCACGGCTGCCGAATCTACCCACTGCGACGGTCCGGCGCCGCCGGTGGCATCCGGCGCGGCCCGGTCACCACGGGTGACGGCGTTCACCGTGGACCTCCGGGGCGGGATTCTGTCGGTGGGCGCGCTTAGTCTGGGGGTTATGGCATTCGCAACCGAACTCCGTGCGGCCGGTGTCACCGGAACCGAGGCCGACGGAGAGACGCCGCTGGCGAAATCGGAGTTCCGCCCGGTGGGCGAGATCGAACGCACCGGCGGCCGGTTCGAGGTCGTCAGTCCGTATCAACCGGCCGGTGACCAACCGGCCGCCATCGAGGAACTGGAACGCCGGGTCCGGGCGGGGGAGCCGGATGTGGTTCTGCTCGGCGCGACCGGCACCGGTAAATCGGCGACCACGGCCTGGCTCGTGGAGCGGCTCCAGCGGCCCACGCTGGTGATGGCGCCGAACAAGACGCTGGCGGCCCAGCTGGCCAACGAATTGCGTGAGATGCTGCCGCACAACGCGGTGGAGTACTTCGTCTCGTACTACGACTACTACCAGCCCGAGGCGTATATCGCGCAGACCGATACCTATATCGAGAAGGACAGCTCGATCAACGACGATGTCGAGCGGTTGCGCCATTCGGCCACCTCGGCGCTGTTGTCCCGGCGCGATGTCGTGGTGGTGGCCTCGGTGTCGTGTATCTACGGTCTGGGCACCCCGCAGTCGTATCTGGACCGGTCGGTGATGCTGGAGGTGGGCGCCGAGGTCGATCGGGACGCCTTCCTGCGCATGCTGGTCGACGTCCAGTACACGCGCAACGATATGTCCTTCACCCGGGGCTCGTTCCGGGTACGCGGCGATACGGTCGAGATCATCCCGTCCTACGAGGAACTGGCCGTGCGGATCGAGTTCTTCGGCGACGAGATCGAAGAGCTGTACTACCTGCACCCGCTCACCGGCGATGTGGTGCGCAAGGTCGATATGGTGCGGATCTTCCCCGCGACCCACTATGTCGCCGGGCCGGAGCGGATGGCGCGCGCGGTCGTCGATATCGAGGCCGAACTCGAACAACGGCTGGCCGAGCTGGAGGGCAAGGGCAAACTGCTCGAGGCGCAGCGGCTGCGTATGCGCACCCAGTACGACCTGGAGATGATCCGGCAGGTCGGATTCTGCTCGGGAATCGAGAACTATTCGCGCCATATCGACGGCCGGCCCGCCGGCTCGGCACCGGCCACCCTCCTGGACTATTTCCCGGACGATTTCCTGCTCGTCATCGACGAATCCCATGTGACGGTGCCGCAGATCGGCGGGATGTACGAGGGGGATATGTCGCGTAAGCGCAACCTCGTCGAATACGGCTTCCGGCTGCCGTCGGCGGTGGACAACCGCCCGCTCACCTGGGAGGAGTTCGCCGAGCGGATCGGGCAGGCGGTGTACCTGTCGGCCACCCCGGGCGATTACGAACTGGGCCGCACCGGTGGTGAGGTCGTGGAGCAGGTCATCCGCCCGACTGGTCTGGTGGACCCGCGGGTCGTGGTCAAACCCACCAGGGGGCAGATCGACGATCTCGTGCACGAGGTCCGGTTGCGGGTGGAACGCGACGAACGCGTCCTGGTCACCACCCTCACCAAGAAGATGGCCGAGGACCTGACCGACTATCTGCTCGGGCTGGGCCTGCGGGTGCGGTACCTGCATTCGGAGATCGATACGCTGCGCCGCGTCGAACTGCTCCGGCAGTTGCGTCTCGGTGAATACGATGTGCTGGTCGGGATCAACCTGCTGCGTGAGGGGCTCGACCTGCCCGAGGTCTCGCTGGTCGCCATCCTGGACGCCGACAAGGAAGGCTTCCTGCGCAGTGCGAAGAGCCTGATCCAGACCATCGGCCGCGCCGCCCGCAATGTCTCGGGCGAGGTCCACATGTACGCGGACAAGATCACCGATTCCATGCGCCAGGCGATCGACGAAACCGAGCGGCGGCGGGCCAAGCAGATCGCCTACAACGAGGAGAAGGGGATCGATCCGCAGCCGTTGCGCAAGAAGATCGCCGATATCCTCGATCAGGTCTACTCCGAGGCCGACGACGAGGTCGAGGTCGGCGGGTCCGGCCGCAATGCCAGCCGCGGCCGCCGTGCCCAGGGCGAGCCCGGCCGGGCGGTGAGCGCGGGCATCGTCGAGGGTCGCGATATCAAGTCGATGCCGCGCGCCGAACTGGCCGATCTGGTCTCCGAACTCACCGCTCAGATGATGAACGCGGCCCGCGAGCTGCAGTTCGAGCTCGCGGGCCGGCTCCGCGACGAGATCGCCGATCTCAAGAAGGAACTGCGCGGTATGGACGCGGCCGGTCTGCAATGAGCCGGTCCGCCCCGCGCGGGTTCCGGGGATCAGCCCTGGGTGGCCATCCACTCGTTCACCCGGCGTTCGGCCTCCTCCCGGGATACGTCCTCGACGCGGGTCATCACCACCCAGCGATGCCCGGACGGGTCGAGCAGGGCGCCGTAGCGGTCACCGGTGACGAAGGTGGCGGCATCCTCGGCGACCTTCGCGCCGTGGGCGCGGGCGCGGGTGAGCACTCCGTCCACATCCGGGCAGTAGTGGACCAGCGAGGTGTGCACCCAGTCGCCGCCGGGTGCGAGCACGTTCTGCTCCGGGACCGGCAATCCCAGCTGGATCGTGGAATCGCCGATCTTCAGTTCGGCATGGGCGGGCTGACCGTCGGGCATATCGTTGCGGGAGAGCACCTCGGCGCCGAACACCGCGCTGTAGAAGTCGATGGCGGCGTTGCCGTCGGCGACCGCGATGAAGACGGTGATGGAGTGGTAGCCCTCGGGGATCGGATTCACTGTTTCGCTCATGGGTTCGACTCTGCTCCTTCCGGTCGCGCGGATCTTGTAAGAAAGCGACACCTCCCGCCGGGCCGGGCGCGATCGAGGCGGCCGTGACCGGCGCCGGCGGCGTTCCACCGGAGAACGACCGCAAGGCGATTCTGTACCCCTACGAACAGGAACGGTTCCGCACGCTGAACCGGCTTCCGCCGGGGGCCGGTGCCGAGGGGTACGTGGAGTGGTACTGGTCGGTGCGCTGGGATATGCGGGGGCGGGCGCCCTATCTCGCCCAGGTATTGCCGTTCCCGTGCGTCCACCTCACCTTCGAGCGCGAAACCGGCCGGTACGGCGGATTCGTCAACGGCGTGTGCACCAGGAAATTCACCCGGGAACTCACCGGGCAGGGGGAAACCTTCGGCGTGCGATTCCGGCCGGGCGGATTCGGGGCCTTCACCGGCCGGGACGTGGGCGCCCTGCGGGATCGCGCGGTCCCGATGGACACGGTGCTGCCCGATACGGGCGATCTGGTCGACCGGGTGCTCGCCGAACCCACCGATCCCGGCCGCCGGCGGGTGGTCGAGGACTACCTCGCCGCCCGCGCCCGGCCGCCGGCCGACCCGCACTACCGTCTGGTCCGCGAGATCGTCGCGGCCATGGCCGATGATCCGGAACTCACCCGGGTGGACCAGGTGACCGGCCGATTCGGTATACCGGTGCGCACCCTGCAGCGGTTGTTCCGGCGTTATATCGGCGCCGGTCCGAAATGGGTGTTACGCCGGTATCGGCTGCAGGACGGGGCCGATCTGCTGGCCCGGGGGCGGATCGACGATCTGGCCGCACTGGCCGCCGAACTCGGTTATTTCGATCAGGCGCATTTCACCCGGGAGTTCACCGCGGAAGTCGGAATGGCACCGCTGGAATATGCCAAGAATTCGTTACGCTCGCGCGACGAGGTGACCTCGAAGGTGCTGCCGGCGTCATAATCGACAGCGACCTCGCAGGTAGGCGGTACCCGTCGGCGACAGATGAGGAGCTCGGTATGGATGTCGTGGTGTTGATCGGCCGCGTGATGTTCGTCATTTTGTTCCTGAGTTCGGCGCTGGGGCATTTCACCCAGACCAAGGCCATGGCCGGCTACGCGCAGAGCAAGGGGGTGCCGATGCCGGAGTTGGCCGTCCAGGCCTCCGGCGCGCTCATGCTGCTGGGCAGCCTCAGCATCCTGCTGGGTATCTGGGCCGACCTGGGCTGTCTGCTGCTGCTCGTCATGATCGTGCCCACCATGATCATGATGCACAGTTTCTGGAAGGAAACCGACGCCGAGGCCACCCAGTCGGAAATGATTCAGTTCAACAAGGACCTGGCGCTCGCGGGTGCGCTCGTCATGCTGTTCGCTTTTTTCGCGCATACCGAGGAATTGGGCCTGACGATTACCGGGCCACTGTTCTCGCTGTAGGGCACAGCGGAATAATCCGCGCCCCGGAACCGCCGGAGTGCGGCACCGTGTGAGGAAAATCCCAGGGCGCCAATACTGTTCGTATTTCCTGTGACGGATCACAGGTTTGTTCGTGCGGGCCGGGGAATCAGCAGGTAGGCGGGGCGTGAGTGGCCCGGTGGAACGGAATGTGAAACGTGCCCGGTCATCGTCGGTACGTGTGATGTGCAACGAATCCCGTCGATCGGGCCGTGGTTGCGGATAAGGTCTACGCAGTCGCTGCGCCGTTGCCCGATTTCGCGAGCATCGAGCACAGCCGCAGTTGCGTTTATACCCCGCACAGTTGGAGGAGAGATGACCGCCTACCGGACCATTGTCGTCGGTACCGACGGCTCGGACTCGTCGTATGTCGCCGTGGAGAAGGCCGCCGCCCTGGCCGGAGCCGCGGGCTCGACGTTGATCGTGGCCTGCGCCTACTACCCGACCGACGACCGTGATGTCGCCGCCGCGAGCGATATGCTCAAGGACGAGGCGTACCAGGTCCGCGGCTCGGCGCCCACCAACGAGATCCTGCGCGTCGCGCGGGACCGGGCGACGGCGGCGGGCGCGAAGGAGATCGTCGAGAAGCCGATCGTCGGCGAACCCGTCGAATCCCTGCTGGATCTGGTGCGCGAGACCCAGGCGGATCTGCTCGTGGTCGGTAACCGGGGCCTCAATACGCTGGCCGGCCGCCTGCTGGGTTCGGTGCCGTCGGATGTGGCGCGTAAGTCGAAATCCGATGTGCTGATCGTGCACACCGTGCGCTGACACGCGGCCGGTCGACGACCGCCCCTGCCCGGACAGATGATTCCGGCAGGGGCGGTCGTCGTCGTAACGCCCCGCGTCAGGGCGTCGTGAGGCGACGCAGTTCGGGTGGCAGATCCGTACTGTGCACCACGGTGAGGCGCTGGGTGGCCCGGGTGAGAGCGACGTAGAGGTCGTTGCGGCCGCGGGGTGATTCCGCGATCACCGCGGCGGGCTCCACCAGGTACACCGCGTCGAATTCCAGGCCCTTGGCCTCGGTCACCGTGAGGACGCGGACGGATTCGCCGGCCAGGCCCGACAACTCGGCCACCCGGTCGGCCGGTCCGAGCACCGCCGCCGTTCCCGGGCCGTGCTCCGCGGCGAGCAGCTCCGCCAGCACCGTCCCGATCTCCGCCGCCGCGACCCGATGCGCCCGCGGCGGCCGCCCGGTTTCCCGGACCGACCGCGGCGTCCGGGCGGCCGGATCGATCACGGCCAGCACATCGGCGGCGACGGCCATGATCTCCGCCGGGGTGCGGTAGTTCACGCTCAGTTCGGTGCGCTTCCAGCGTTTGGCGACATACGGTTCCAGCATCTGCGACCACGAGCGCGCCCCGGCCGGATCACCGGTCTGCGCGATATCGCCCACCACGGTGATCCACCGGTTGGGAATCCGGCGCATCACCATGCGCCAGGCCATTTCGGAGAGTTCCTGCGCCTCGTCCACGATCACATGCCCGTAGGTCCAGGTGCGGTCGCCCGCGGCGCGTTCCGCGGTGGTCTGCCGGTTACGCACCTGCTGACGTTCGGCGAGCTGGCCGGCGTCGATGAGGTCGTAGGCCATGAGGATCTCGGGATCGAGATCGTCCTCCAGATCCTGCGGGGCCGAACCGGTGAGGATATCCAGGGCGTCCTGCGCTTCGGCCAGTTGCGCGCGCCAGCGCCGCCGGGCGCGTTCGCGTTCCTCCGCGTCGTCGGTGCCCAGCAGTTCGGCCAGTTCGTCGAGCAGCGGGGCGTCGGCGGCGCTGAACTCCCCGGTGCCCGGACGCAGCAGTTCGGCCCGGTCCTGCGGGTCGAGAACCTTGCCGGCGGCGCTGTCGAGGCGTTCCGGTTCGGCGAACAACTCCCCGAGCACCTGCTGCGGTGTCAGCAGCGGCCACAGCTCGCCGAGGACGCGCTGGATCTTGGGGTCGGCGCGCAGTTCGTCACTGATCTCGCTGAGATCCGCCGCGCTGAGCAGGCTGCGGCCGCCACCCGCGGGGTCGGCGCCCATCGTGTGCGCCAGCTGATCGGTCAGCGCTTCGATCACCATCGACGCGAAGATCGGGCGGGCCAGATTATGCGGTCGCCGGGAACTGCGGGCCCGGCCGCGGGCCCGGGTGACGATCTTGCGGTCCAGTGTCAGCGGATAGCCGTCGAAGGTCAGCTCGATCGGTTCACGCGGGACCTGCTGCCGGTCGCGGACCGCGTTCTTCAGGACGTCGAGCACGGTCGGCGAGCCCTTGATCTCGCCCGCGCGCAGGGAATCGGCGAGGGTGGCCTTCACACCCGGGTACAGGTCGCCGATGGTGGACAGCAGCACGCCGGTCTCACCGAGAGAGGGCAGCACCTGGCCGATGTAGTCGAGGAAGGTGGCATTGGGGCCGATGATCAGCACACCGCTCTTGGCCAGCTGCTGACGATAGGTGTAGAGCAGGTAGGCGGCGCGATGCAGCGCGACCGCGGTCTTCCCGGTACCCGGCCCGCCCTGCACCACCAGCACGCTCTTGTGCTCGGCGCGGATGATCGCGTCCTGCTCGCTCTGGATGGTTTCCACGATGTCGGACATCTGCCCGGTGCGGGCCGCGTTCAGCGCGGACAGCAGCGCGCTCTCGCTGCCGACCCCGCCGTCGGAGGCGGTGACGCCGGCGGCCCGGGCCGCCTCCAGATCCAGGTACTCGTCGTTGACGGCGGTGACCCGGCGATTGCGGGACCGGATGTGGCGCCGCCGCACGACGCCGTCCGGGGTGGCGGTGGTGGCCAGATAGAACGGGCGGGCCAGGGGTGCGCGCCAGTCCAGTAAGAGGGGTTCGTAGTCGTTGTCCTCGTCGAGAATGCCGAGGCGGCCGATATAGCGGGGTTCCGGTTCCTCGTGGTCCTCGGCGAGATCGATACGGCCGAAGCAGAGGCCGTGTTCGGCGGCATCGTATTTGGCGAGGTCCTCGGTATAGAGCTGGGTGAAGGATTCGCGTTCGGTCCGTGCCTGCGGTGTGCCCCCGGTCTCCAGCAGCACGGTGCGCAGGCGGTTGTCGGCGTAGGCCCGCATCTCGTCCAGCCGGTCGTAGAGCACCGACAGGTGCGCCTGTTCCTGATCGATGGTTCGTGTCACCGCGGCCGCGTCCCCCTCCACGGGTTCTTGGACGGTGAGGCGTTCCTCGGTGCGATTGTCGGGCAAGTTCTGGCTCCTTCTCACCCACGTCGGGACAGGGCACGGCAAGACACGGCACGGTGACGTGCACAGAGTTGTCGATTCTACTGCCGCGAATCCGGGGCCGTTGTTTCCGCAGGCAGGCGGGCGGCGTCAGGAGACGTGGGAGTTGTCACCACGCAGTCCCGGGCCGAGGGGCCCGCCACGTTTACCCGGCCCCTTGGCCTCGTACATGGCCAGATCGGCATCGTGCAGCACCGCCTCCGGAGTGCGGGGATCGCCGGGCTCGAGAGTGGTGACCCCGATGGAGGCGTGCACCGCGATCCGGTGGCCGCGGGCCACGATCGGTTCGGCCATCGCCGACCGCAGCCGCCGCACCAGCGGTTCGAGTTCGTCGTCGCCGGGCCGTCCGGCCAGCAGGACCAGGAACTCGTCGCCGCCGAGGCGGCCCACCATATCCTCGGCGCGCAACGCGCGCTGCAGTCGTTGCGCCACGATCCGCAACACGGTGTCACCGATGGCGTGGCCCATGGTGTCGTTGATCGATTTGAAACCGTCCAGATCGATGAACATGACCGTGGAGATACTGCGGTACGCGCCGCTCGCGGCCAGTGCCCCCGACAGCTGGGACAGGATCAGCGACCGGTTGGCCAGCCCGGTGAGCGGATCGTGGGTGGCCTGGTACTCGAGCTGGCGCCGGCCGGCCAGATACTCGGTGATATCGGTGAACGAGCACACCGCGGCCGCGCCCCGATCGTCCGGGTTGAGCAGGCGGCTGGACAGGGCCAGCCAGCGGCGCTGGCCGTCCGGGCGGACCACCGCGAAGACGAACGAGCTGATGGTCTCACCGGTGGCGAGGGTGCGGGCGACCGGATGACGCGCCCGCGGTAGCGGCCGGCCGTTGGCGTCCAGCAGTTCCAGGGGCAGTTCGGTGATATTGGAGCCGACGAGCTGGACCTGGTCGTCGATCCCGAAGATCCGGCGCGCGGCCGGGTTGGCGGAGGCGACGGTGCCGTCCTGGTAGATCACCGCGACGCCCTCCTCGAGCTGGGAGACCACGGTGGTGAAATGCTGTTCGGCGCGGCGCTGGGCGCGTTCGGCGGAACGCTGTGCGGACAGATCGTGGATGACGACCTGATAGGCGAGGCGATCGTGCCAGGCGGTGAGGACCGAGACGGTTTCCACCGGGATCTCGCGGCCGTCCAGCGTGAGCAGGGTCATCTCGGTGGGTTCGGTGGCGACGCCGGTCGCGGTGAGACCCGCGATCCGCTCGAACATGGCCTCGCGCGAATCGGGATGGACGAACCGCGCGATGTTCTGGCCGAGGACGGTGGCCAGATTCTGTGCGCCCATGATCCGGAGCGCCGCGGGGTTGGCGTACACCACGATGCCGCGTTCGTGGACACAGATTCCATCCGGGGAATGTTCGACCAGGGACCGGTACCGATGCGCTAGCTGCTCGGCGGCGGAGGCCCTGTGATCTCCCATACCAACCCCCATAATCGGCTGACCCGGACATTCAAACACGGCGGTACCCCGGTATCCACACGCTTAGAATCGATTTCGTGGACGTGATTGATCGGTGACCACGTTCACGGCGCGTTCTCGGTGGTTTCCGGTGCGGGAATCGACCGGGGGCCGGGGAGGGAGCCGTCATGGCGGGTACCGGGATCAGTGGCCATTTTATGTCGATTGCCGGGATCGGTGCGGTCACCGGGTACGGCTGGGGCCGGGAATCTCTCTGGGAGGGTCTGCGCAGCGGCGCGTCGGCGGCGCGGTTCGAACCCGGTTACGGGATGGATCCCGCGACCGGCGGCTGGGCGGCGCTGGTTCCCGAGGGCGCGCCGGGGCCCGGTGGCACCCGATACGGGAGGGCGATGTTCGCCGCCGCGGCCGAAGCGGTCGCGGACGCCCGGGAACGAGGCTGGCGGCCGGGGTCGCGGGTGGGGCTGGTTCACGCGGCCGTGCTGGGTGATGTCCGGCACCGGCGGGCGTTCTCCGAGTCCGCGGGCGACGGGTTCGGCGGCCGGGACTTCCTGCGGCTGCTGCCGTCGACGCCGGTATCGGTGATCGGCCAGGAGTTCGGTTTCACCGGGCCGGTCGCCGGGATCTCGGCGGCCTGCAGTTCCGGCAACGTCGCCCTGCTCCAGGCGAAACTCTGGTTCGCCGCCGGGCTGGTGGACGATGTGCTGTGCGTGGCCTCCGATCTGTCGGCCACTCCCGAACTCGTCCGGCAGTTCGCCGCGCTGGGGGCGGCGGTCGTCGAGGTGGAATCGCTGCGGGGGTGCCGGCCCTTCCAGGAGGGCAGTCGCGGGTTCGGTGTGGGGGAGGCGGCGGTCGGGCTGGTGCTCACCCGCGGCCCGGCCCGGGCGTACGCCTCGGTGCTCGGCGGCGCGATGAACAGCGAGGCCCATCATGTGGTGTCGGTGGAACCGAGCCACGACCGGATCGTGGACTGCGCGCGGCAGGCCCTCGCCGATGCCGGGGTCACGGCCGCGGATATCGGCTATCTCAACGCGCACGGGACCGGCACCGCCCAGTGCGACCGTGCCGAACGTGATCTGCTGCGCCGCGTCTTCGCCGACCGTCCGGCGGTGTACTCGCTGAAACCGCTGGTGGGTCACTGCCAGGCCGCGTCGGGCGCGGTGGAACTCGCGGCGGCCGCCCTCGGCTACGAGCGGGGCGTCATCCCGGCGCCGCCGATCGTGGCCCCGGCCCATCCGCGCCTGCTCGACGGTGCGACGCCGGCCGGTCCGGGGCTCACGGCCAAGTTGTCGCTGGGGATGGGCGGGAACAATTCGATGGTCGTGCTCGGTCCGGCCGTGCGGTCAAGGCGGGTGACCGGTGACACGCCCCGGCGACCGGGCCGGGTGACCTAGGCTGGAGGGGTGAGCCCGCGCCACCGGCCGGGCGTCGGCCGTGCGGTCGCGGGGTGTCCCGCCGACCCGCGGCGAGCGCACCACTGTGAGACCGGGTGCGCACGTCTTCCGCCGGTGACCGGCCGTTCGGTGAAACTTGTCGGTGGTCCGTCCTAGCATCGGCGCGGGCCCATCCGTGGCCCGAGCCGCGACATGACCGATGAGCCCGATCGGGCCGTCTTCCGCGTTGCCACCCACACCCGTGGGCCGGCCGCGGCGGCTCCACTGCAACTGCATGCACGGCGCGCCTCCGGCGCGGCGAACGAAACGAGAAGGGACCGACCTGGTGGCGGAACGCCTGACTGTGCGCGGCGCGCGGGAGCACAACCTGAAGGGGGTCGACCTCGATCTGCCCCGCGACAGTCTGATCGTCTTCACCGGTCTGTCGGGGTCGGGAAAATCCAGCCTCGCGTTCGACACGATCTTCGCGGAGGGTCAGCGCCGGTACGTGGAATCGCTGTCGGCCTACGCGCGGCAGTTCCTCGGGCAGATGGACAAACCCGATGTGGATTTCATCGAGGGACTCTCGCCGGCCGTCTCGATCGACCAGAAGTCCACCAACCGCAACCCCCGCTCCACCGTCGGCACCATCACCGAGGTGCACGACTACCTGCGGCTGCTCTACGCGCGCGCGGGCGTTCCGCACTGCCCGGTGTGCTCGGAGCTCATCGCCAAGCAGACACCCCAGCAGATCGTCGATCAGGTACTGGCGATGGAGACGGGAATCCGGTTCCAGGTGCTGGCCCCGGTGGTGCGCACCCGCAAGGGTGAATTCGTCGACCTCTTCGACCAGCTGCACGCGCAGGGTTATGCCCGCGTCCGGGTCGACGGCGTGGTGTATCCGCTCACCGATCCGCCGAAACTGAAGAAGCAGGAGAAGCACGATGTCGAGGTGGTGGTGGACCGGCTCGCCGTCAAACCCACCGCCAAGCAGCGGCTCACCGATTCCATCGAAACCGCGTTGCGTCTCGCCGACGGGATCGTGGTGCTCGATTTCGTGGACCGCGACGAACACGCCCACGACCGCGAGCGGCGCTTCTCCGAGAAGCTCGCCTGCCCCAACGGCCACCCGCTCGATATCGAGGATCTGGAACCCCGGTCCTTCTCCTTCAACTCGCCCTACGGTGCCTGCCCCGACTGCACCGGCCTCGGTATCCGGAAAGAGGTCGATCCGGAACTCGTCGTCCCCGATGCCGAGCTGAGCCTCGCCGACGGCGCCATCGCGCCCTGGTCGCGCGGGCAGAGCGCCGAGTACTTCCTGCGGCTGCTCGCCGGGCTGGCGGCGGCGCAGGGCTTCGATCTGGACACCCCGTGGCAGGATCTGCCGCCTCGCGCCCGCAAAGCGGTGCTGGAGGGCAGTTCGGATCAGGTGCATATCGTCTACACCAACCGCTACGGCCGGAAGCGCTCGTACTACGCCGATTTCGAGGGGGTCATGCCGTTCCTGCAGCGGCGGCTGGACTCCACCGAATCCGAGCAGATGAAGGAGCACTACGAGGGCTATATGCGGGATGTCCCGTGCCCGGTCTGCCACGGTGCCCGGCTGCGGCCGGAGATCCTGGCGGTCACCCTGACCGCGGATTCGGCGCGGAAATCCATCGCCGAGGTCAGCGAGCTGTCCATCCGGGAATGCTCACGGTTCCTGAACGCGCTCACCCTCGGGGAGCGGCAGGCGGCGATCGCCGGGCAGGTCCTCAAGGAGGTACAGGCCCGGCTCGGCTTCCTGCTCGATGTGGGCCTGGACTATCTGACGCTGTCCCGGGCGGCGGCCACCCTGTCCGGCGGTGAGGCGCAGCGGATCCGGCTGGCCACCCAGATCGGATCGGGCCTGGTGGGCGTGCTCTACGTCCTGGACGAGCCCTCCATCGGCCTGCACCAGCGTGATAACCGCCGTCTCATCGAAACGCTGACCAGGCTGAAGAACCTGGGCAACACCCTGATCGTCGTGGAACACGACGAGGACACCATCCGTGCCTCGGACTGGGTGGTCGATATCGGCCCGCTCGCCGGTGAGCACGGCGGCCAGGTGGTGCACAGCGGGACCTACTCAGACCTGCTCGCCGATCCGAATTCGCTGACCGGTGCGTATCTCTCCGGCCGGGAGCGGATCGAGGTCCCGCTGATGCGGCGCCCGGTGAGCAAGAAGCGGCGCGTCACCGTGGTGGGCGCCACCGAGAACAACCTCCGGGGTATCGATGTGGCGTTCCCGCTGGGCGTGCTCACCGCTGTCACCGGAGTATCCGGATCCGGGAAGTCCACGCTGGTCAACGACATCCTGGCGACCGTGATGGCCAATAAGCTCAACGGCGCGCGCAAGGTCCCGGGGCGGCACACCCGGGTCAACGGTCTCGACCAGCTGGACAAACTGGTGCGGGTGGACCAGTCACCGATCGGCCGTACCCCGCGATCCAATCCCGCCACCTACACCGGTGTCTTCGACAAGATCCGCAGCCTGTTCGCCGCCACCACCGAGGCCAAGGTCCGCGGCTACCAGCCCGGACGGTTCTCGTTCAATGTGAAGGGCGGCCGCTGCGAGGCCTGCTCCGGCGACGGCACGCTCAAGATCGAAATGAACTTCCTGCCGGATGTCTACGTACCGTGCGAGGTATGCCACGGGGCCCGCTACAACCGGGAGACCCTGGAGGTCCACTACAAGGGCAAGACCATCGCCGAGGTGCTCGATATGCCGATCGAGGAGGCCGCGGAGTTCTTCGAACCGGTCACCTCGATCCACCGGTATCTCTCGACTCTGGTCGACGTCGGGCTCGGCTATGTGCGGCTCGGGCAGGCCGCCACCACACTGTCCGGCGGTGAGGCGCAGCGTGTGAAACTGGCCGCCGAACTGCAGAAGCGGTCCAACGGCCGGACCGTCTACATTCTCGACGAGCCCACCACCGGCCTGCATTTCGAGGACATCCGCAAACTCCTCGCGGTGATCAACGGCCTGGTGGACAAGGGCAATTCGGTGATCGTCATCGAGCACAACCTGGACGTGATCAAAACCGCGGACTGGATCGTGGATATGGGCCCCGAGGGCGGCTCCGGCGGCGGCACGGTCGTGGGCGAGGGGACGCCGGAGGATATCGCCGACAACCCGGACAGCTACACCGGGCAGTTCCTGAAGGAGGTGCTGGACCGGCCCGCGGTCACCGCCGCGGGTTCCGGCGCGAAATCCGCCCGGACCACCGGCGCCGCACCCGCGAAGAAGGCGCCGGCCCGCAAGAGCCCCGCGAAGAAGGCCGCCGCGGCGCCGGCGGAGTCCGCGGGCGCGGCCGCGAAGGCTCCGGATCCGCAGAAGGCGAAACGGCTGGCGCGCAAGGCCGCCTCCCTCCGCTGACCGGACGCGGCGCTACCGCCCGGACCGGGCCATCGGGGCCGGCGTCACGTCCGCCCCGGTGGACGCCGGGCCGAACCAGCGGGTCAGCGCGGCCGTCAGGCCCGCGACGCCGGGCTCCGGGTCATCGGTCGCCCACGCCACATAGCCGTCCGGGCGGATCAGCAGGGCGCGTGCCGGTGGCGTGTCCGCGGTGGCGTGGACCAGGTCGACGCGGTCGCGCCACCCTGTCGCCGCCGCGGCGGTGCCGCCGTCACCGAAGTCGAGCAGGACCGGCCGGGCGGCGTGCATCAGGTCGGCGACCCGGCCCGGGCCCGCGGCCGTGACGAGCGCGGCATCCGGTACCAGATGGCCTGCCAGCGGATGGTCGTCGCCGACGTCGTAGCGGGTATCGGCGCCGGCCAGCAGACCGGCGATCCGGGCGGTGGTGCCGGGCTGGGCGAGGAGTTCGGTCAGCAGGCTCCGCAGAGCCGTGACCTCGGGACCGGGGCGCTGTAATGCCGTCTGTGCCAGCGAACTCATCATGACCCGCGCACCGACGGGGTGGCGTTCCGCGTGATAGGTGTCCAGGAGATCGGCCGGTGCCCGGCCGTCGAGTTCGGCGGCGAGTTTCCAGCCGAGGTTCATCGCGTCCTGGAGCCCGAGGTTGAGCCCGGGCCCACCCATGGCCGAATGCACGTGCGCGGCGTCACCCACCAGGAAGACGCGGTCCGTGCGGTAGCGCTCGGCCTGCCGGGTGTTCTGGCCGACCGTGCGGCGCAGGGCGTGTGGCCCCGGCCCGGCGGGCGCGCCGAAGGGGAGATCGGCGCCCAGCACGCGACGTACGCTGGCCCGAATCTCCGGCAGTGTCATGGGCTCTGCCGCCGATTCGTCCGGCTCGCGGTACTCGGTGGTCACGATGAGTGGACGCCCGGGCTCGAGTTCGGCGAACGCGAAGGTGCCGCCCTCGTGACGGCTGTGCCCGAACGGCACCGGGCCCAGACCGGGGACCCGGAGCCCGGCGTCGGGGCCGCGGAGGTCATCGGCCAGGGAGATATGGGCGATCCGGGTGACCTTGTCCGTCATGGTGATACCGGGAAATCCGATCCCGGCCAGTTTGCGGACGGTGCTGTGGCCGCCGTCCGCGCCGACGAGGAACCGGGTCGTGAGGCTGTGGACACCGTCCGGGCCCTCGACGGTGAGCGCCACCCCGTCCGGGCCCGGAACCAGGTCGGCGAGGCGGTGCCGCCAGCGGACCTCGACGCCGAGCCCCTCCGCCCACCGGTGCAGCAGACGCACCAGCCGGGGTTGCGGGATTCCCCATCCGTGCAGCGGATTATCGGGAACGCCGGTGAGGGACAGCGGCAGGCCGCTGAACATATACGCGGGCAGTGGGCGCGGCGGTTCCGCGGAGCCGGTGAAATCGCGGTACAGGCCGCGCATATCGAGTAGCCGGACCACTTGGCCGATGAGCCCGTTGGCCTTCGGTTCGGTGCCGGGTTCGGCGAGGGATTCCAGCACCACCGGGTGGTGGCCGGCGAGCGCGAGTTCACCGGCGAGCATCAAACCGTTGGGGCCGGCACCCGCGATCACCACGTCGTGGTGCTCGGTGCTGCGGGTCGCGGTGGAGTTTTCGGGCATGACGAACAGCCCCCTTCTCGGAGGATCGCTGGAGTGGGTCGGTCAGTGGGTGGAGGGCCGGGGGAGTCCGGCGGCGATATCGGTGAAGCCGCGCCGGAGCAACGGGAGGAAAGCGATCGGCGGGTCGGCTTCGGCGTAGCAGTGGGCCACGGCCTCGAGGACCGCGCCGACAACTCCCGCCGCGAGCCGCGGGTACAGGTCCCGGTGCGGGTCGGTGCCGGTGCGTTCGGCTATCGCCGACGACCAGGCGTCGAAGAGGTCGGGTGGTAGTGCGGTACGGGTCTGCCGCGCCCCCAGCAGACCGCGGATCTCGGTCTGCTGGGCGGCGGTGGGGAGCCCTTCCCTGTCCATATCCTCGGCGAACACGGTGTGCAGGGTTTCGGCCACCGCGGTCCACAGGGGTTCGGTGGCCGGGCGTTGCCGCAATAGCGCGGCCCCGCGCAGCATTCGTTCGGTCTGCCGGTAGACGAGAGCTTCGTACTTACCGGCGAAATAGTTGGTGAAGGTCCGCGGCGAGACCCCGGCGCGGGTGGCGATGTCCTCTCGGGTGACGTTGTCCAGGCCCCGTTCGAACACCAGCGCCAGCGCCGCGTCGCTGAGAGCACGCCGGGTGTCCAGTTTCTTGCGCTCACGCAGGCCGAGCCGGGGTTCGTTGGGCATATCCGAGACTAACAACAAACTTGCCCATTGGGCAAGTTTGCCTATCGGGCAAATATATTCGGCGGTGGTGCCGTGAAACCGAGTTCGACGAGAGCCCGGTGCCCCTCGGCGGTCGCGTCGCCGCCGGCCAGCACCAGGGTCCGGGCGCGCTGATACGGGCAACCGGCCGCGGCGAACGCCGCCGCGACGGCGGTGAGCCGTGAGTGCTCGCCGGTGTGCAGCGCCGCCGCCCTGTCGACGATCGCCTCCGCGAACGGGTCACCGGACACCTCCGTCCGAGCCGAGGCGAGCCGGTCCGCGGCATCGGGGGCGGCGGCGAGCACCGCGGCCTCGGCCCGGAGCGCGTGGTAGCAGTGGCGATAGACCCAGACGTCGCGGACATCCATCTGTTCCGGGTCGGTGGCCAGCTCGGCGGCGGCGAGGGCGGCCTGTCCGCGGTGCAGCAGAACGAGGGCGTCGAATACCGCGCCGTAGGCCGTTCGATGCCCGGGCGTGCCGTCCAGCGCGCCGGCGATCTCCCGCCACCGCGCCCGCGCCTCGTCGTCACCGCGCAGACCGTGGACCAGCGCGACCGCGGCCGCCGCCGGCGCGAGATGTGGCGCCTGCGGACGCCCGGACAATTCCCACGCGTCGGCGAACCGCCCGCTGCCGGCCGACACCTCGGCGGTATTGCCCGCCAGCGCATCCGCCACCAGCAGGCGGGACGTGGCGAAATCACCGCGTTCGGCCAGCAGCGGCAGTTCGCGTAACCGCGCACCCCAGTGCCGGGCTCCGGCGAGATCACCTACCCCGAGGCAGGTCTCGGCGGCTTCGGCCAGCGCGTTGACCTGCTCGAGGGCGGCCGCCGGGGTATGCGGCGCGGCGGTCAGCAGATCGACCCGCCGCCGGGTGGTCCGGGCGGCGGCGAAGGTATCGCCGATCCAGCATTGCGCGGCGGCCAGCGCGTCCAGTGCCGCGCTGCGGGCCAGCGGATCGCCCGTCGCGTCCGCCAGCGCCACCGCGTGCTCGGCCAGGGCGACCGCGGCGGCCTCCCCGGCCTGCGGTTCGTATCCGTCTTCGCCGGTGTGGGCGCGTACTCCGCATTCGGCCAGCGCGATCGCCGCGGCCGCGGCCGGGTCGGAGCCGGCGAGCGCGCGCGCCTCGGCCAGCAGGGCGGCGGCCGCTCCCGGTTCGGGTGGTTGCGAGAACGTATCGGAGAGGCGGAACACGGTGATCGCGGCGGTCGCGAGATCCCGGGCGGCGGCCGCCGGCTGTGTGGGCCCGGCGGTTTCGGCGGCGCGGCGGTACAGGCGGTACATATCCTCTCCGCGCATCCGGCAGCCGGCCACCGCGGCCGCGTGGCGCAGCGCGGCGGCGGCGCGGACCGGGTCGTCGGTGAGTCCGGCCGCCTGTTCGTACCGGTGCTGGGCCTCGCCGGTCAGGTTCCGGGCGAATGTCGTCCGGGCCAGTGCCGCGGCCAGGTCGTGCGCCGCCGCGCGGTGGTCCGGATTCTCGGCGGCCCAGGCCAGCGCGGCACGCAGATCGTCGATCGTC
The DNA here is from genome assembly GCF_055586645.1 of Nocardia sp. NPDC049935. Taxonomy (NCBI): domain Bacteria; kingdom Bacillati; phylum Actinomycetota; class Actinomycetes; order Mycobacteriales; family Nocardiaceae; genus Nocardia; species Nocardia sp. NPDC049935. The sequence goes on from NZ_JBVJHV010000004.1 coordinate 597,944, forward strand.
GCCGCGAAACGGTCGCGCCACCGGTCGCCGGTGACCGGCAGTTCCGTGGCGAGTTCGGCCGCGGTCGCCGTGCACCACCGCAGATGGTGGATACGTGCCTCGGCGAGTTCGCCGGTCTCGGCCAATTGCTCGGTCTCGTACTGCCGGATGGTCTCGAGTGCCCGGTAACGGGTGCCGGTCGCGGTCGGGACGGCGGTGAGCAGGCTGTGCTCGGCGAGCCGGGCCAGGCCGTCCGGTACCGCTCCGGGATCCAGCGGGGGATACCCGGTCACCGCGGCGGCGTCGGCGGCGCCGAACGGCGCGACGAACACCGCGATCCGGCGCAGCAGCCGCCGGTCGGCATCGTCGAGCAGCGTCTGGCTCCAGTCGAGCATCGCGCGTACGGACCGGTGCCGGTCGTCGGCGCGCCGGCCGCCGACCAGCAGCCGCAGCGGATCGGCCAGGCTCGCGGTGAGCCCGTCCAGGCCCAGCGTCGGCAGCCGGGCCACCGCGAGTTCGATGGCCAGCGCGAGCCCGTCCAGGCGCCGGCAGATCTCGTCGACCCGGCCGGTCTGGCCGGGTTCGATCGGCCAGCCGAGCGCGGCGGCCCGGTCCAGGAACAGCGCCACGGCATCGGAGGCGCCGCCGGTGCCGGCAGCGCCTTCCTCGGGGTCGAGGATCATCGGAGGGACCGGGTAGACGTGCTCGAACGGCACCATGAGGCGGGCGCGGCTGGTCACCAGGACGGTCACCCGCGGGCAGCGCGCCAGGAGACGTTCGATGAACGGCGCGGCTCCCTCGCGCACTTGTTCGCAGTTGTCCAGGACCAGCAGGGTGTGCCGGTCGGCGAGTGCGGTCAGGACGGAATCGTCGAGCGTGCGACCCTGCTGTTCGCCGAGGCCGAGTGCCCGGGCGACGGCCGAGCCGATGAGCGCTTCGTCGGTTACCGGCACGAGATCGACGAACCAGGCGCCGTCGGCGAAATCGGCGGTGAGATCGGTGGCCACGGCCAGGGCCAGCCGGGTCTTACCGACACCACCGGGCCCCGACGCGGTCACCAGCCGCCGGGTCGTGACGGCCTCCCGCAGCGCGGTCCGCTCCCGGGCGCGCCCGACGAACGAGGTGAGCGGCATCGGCAGGACGGCCGCGGGCCGGTCCGTGGGTTCGGGTCCGGTGAGCGCGGCCGCGCGATCGGCGAGGGCGCGCCGGTCCGGGACGCCGACCTTACGCAGCAGCGAGGACACATGGGTTTCCACCGTGCGCACCGAGATGAACAGTTCGGCGCCGATCTCGGCGTTGCTGCGATGGCGGCCCACCAGCGCCAGGACCTCGGCCTCCCGGCCGGAGATGGCACCGGCGACCTTCTGTTTCGACACGCCCTCATCTTCGCGCACCTGCCGGTCCCGGTGCGGGCCCGGCGTTAGGTGTTTTCTCCGTGGTGGGTTCCGTGGTCGGCACGGATGGCATACCGCCCGGCCGGGAATACCGTTCTTCCCATGACCACCGACTCGATCCCCGCCATCAAGACCGTGCTGCACCCGGTCACCGACCTCGAGAAGGCGAAGGGCGTCTACGCCGCCCTGCTGGGGACCCCGCCGCAGACCGAGGGCACCTACTACGTCGGCTTCGACGTCGCGGGCCAGCACATCGGGCTCGTGCCCGGTGGCGGCCCGCAGCAGATGACCGGTCCGGTCGCGTACTGGCACGTGCCCGATATCGAGGCCACCCTCGCCGAGGTCGTCGCCGCCGGTGCGACGGTGCGCGAACCCGTACGCGAGGTCGGCGAGGGGCGGCGTGTCGCCACCGTCACCGATCTCGACGGCAACGTCCTGGGCCTGCTCCAGGACCGCTGACGCCACGCACTCCCCGGCGCAGCGCCTCGCGAGCGCCGGCTCCCGACCGAGACGAAGGAACCAGCATCATGACCACCACCCGCAGAACCGCTACCCGCGCCGCCACGAAGACCTCCTCGGCGGTGGCTTTCAGCGCCGAGGAACGCGCCGCGATGAAAGAGCACGCCCGGGAACTGAAGACGGCCGCCCGGCGTGGCGCCCGCGCCGCGGCCGACGGCGCGGCCGATGTGCTGGCCAAGATCGCCGAGATGCCGGACGCCGACCGCGCCCTGGCCGAACGTATTCATGCCCTGGTCACGCGCAACGCGCCGAATCTGTCTCCGAAGCTCTGGTACGGCATGCCCGCGTATGCCCGCGACGGCAAGGTCGTCTGCTTCTTCCAGTCCGCGGCGAAATTCAAGGCCCGGTACGCGACCCTCGGTTTCAACGATTCCGCCCGGCTCGACGACGGTGCCGTATGGCCGACGGCATTCGCCCTGACCACGCTGTCGGCAGCCGATGAGAAGTTCCTCGGCGATCTCGTCGCACGCGCCCAGGGCTGAGACCGCGCCCGGCCGGCGCCCGCCGGCCGGGGGCCGGTCAGTGCACCGGGCCGGTGTATTTCTCGCCGGGTCCGGCGCCGGGCGCATCGGGCACCGACGAACTCTCCCGGAAGGCCTTCTGCAGCGATTGCAGGCCCTCGCGCAGGGGGCCCGCGTGCGGACCGAGGTATTCGACCGAGGCGGTGATGAGCCCGGCCAGCGCGGTGATGACCCGGCGGGCCTCGTCCATATCCCGCCGCGGGCTGTTCTCGGGGTCGTCGTCGGCGAGCCCGAGTTTCTCCGCGGCGGAACTCATCAGCATCACGGCGGCGCGGCTGATCACCTCCACCGCGGGGATCTCGGCCAGTTCGCGCACCTCGGCGTCGGGCTGTTCGGTCATTGCCTCACCCTAAGGTCGGCGCGGATCGGGGTGCGATCGGGCTGCCGGGCCGAGGTGCGCCCGCCGGTCTCAGCGCACCGGACCGGCCGCGCGCAGAATCCGCAGCTGACCGATCTCGGCGGCGTTCTTCATCAGTTCCGCGTTGACCCAGGCCGCCAGATGGGCGACCGTGAGCCCTGCTTCGGCCGGCCACGGATACGAGGTGGCGCGCTCCAGTTCCGCGTCGCCCAGCCGGTCGAGAACGTCGAGCCAGCGATCCCGCAGCTCACCGAGCCAGGCCAGGGCGGCGGCGGTATCGCCGGGCCAGTACACCTCGGTACGCTCGGGGATCGGGTGGCCCTGTGCGTGGGCGATCGCCGAACTCCACCACCAGCCGATATGCCAGGTGAGCCAGCCGACGGTGGTCGCGGGCACGGGGTCGGGCTCGGTCTCCGCGAAATCGGGCCGCCAGCGGCCGTCGGCGCCGCGATGGACCGTCCAGATCACCTCGGCGGGCGCCCAGTGGCTGTCGTCGTCGGTCAGGGCGTCGAAATGCAGCTGCGACAGCGACCAGACGAGGTCGAACTGCCAGCGCAGGAGGCCACGGCGGGTGCTCACGGGCGTCGAGCCTGGCACAGCCGTTCCGGCGCCGGCAAACGCATTTTGCCGCCGTCGTTCCCCCGCCGATTCGGTGATCGGGCGGTAGGCTGTTAAACTTTTCGGCGACGACCGCCCCGGTCCTGTCCGGGGCAGACAAGTGGAGCCCGACTCCCACCGTTGCCGGTGAGCGATCACCTGGTCAAACGGTCCGGTCATCCGCCTCGAACGGCGGGTTCACGATCACGGTGACTCGTGATCGTGCGGCAGGTGGTCTACCTGCGCGGACCGGTCGACATCGGGCCTCGTGGCGGCGAAATACCGCGACGGGGCCTTCGTGTTGAACCAGGGGTTCATTTCGAGCGGTCGTCGGATGACACCGCTAGACCTAGGAGGCCCCATCAGCACTGAGACCCGCATCAACGATCGCATCCGTGTTCCCGAGGTCCGGCTCATCGGACCCGGCGGTGAACAGGTTGGGATCGTGCGTGTTGAAGATGCATTACGCGTCGCCCTGGAAGCAGATCTGGACCTCGTAGAGGTCGCACCGGACGCTCGTCCGCCGGTCTGCAAGATCATGGACTACGGCAAGTTCAAGTACGAGACCGCGCAGAAGGCGCGCGAGTCCCGGAAGAACCAGGTCCAGACCGTGATCAAGGAACAGAAGCTGCGGCCCAAGATCGACGATCACGACTACGAGACCAAGAAGCGCAATGTGGTGCGCTTCCTGGAGGCGGGGTCGAAGGTCAAGGTCACCATCATGTTCCGGGGGCGCGAGCAGTCCCGGCCCGAACTCGGTTTCCGGCTGCTGCAGCGGCTGGCCTCCGATGTGGCGGATTTGGGTTTCGTCGAGACCTCGGCCAAGCAGGACGGCCGCAACATGACGATGGTCCTCGCCCCGCACAAGGGTGCGAAGACGCGGGCCAAGGCCGCGGAGGATTCGGTCCGGTCGCAGCCCGGCGGCGCGGCACCGAACTCCAGTCGGCCGGTCGCGCAATGACAACGGCGTAGCCGCCGCATACCGCGGCGCCGATCCGCACACACCGCGGCGTACGCCGCAGCGCTATTGCGTCGAGCCTGCAATAACGCTGATCAGTACACCTGGTCCGCCCCTGCGCGGGCACGACACAGATTGAGGTTTCCATGCCGAAGATGAAGAGCCACAGCGGCGCTTCGAAGCGTTTCAAGGTGACCGGTAAGGGCAAGCTGCGCCGTCAGCAGGCCAACCGCCGCCACCTGCTCGAGCACAAGTCCTCCCGCCGGACTCGTCGTCTGGACGGCACGGAGTCGGTCGCCGCGCCCGACGTCCGCCGTGTGAAGAAGCTGCTGGGTATCTGATCCCCTTTCCGGGGCAGATACCGTCCGGTACCGCAACCGCGACCGGACGCCGAAGAACCGACCCACTCGGGTGCGCTCGACCGGGCACCCCCAAGATCGATTAGGACTGACCAGTGGCACGCGTCAAGAGGGCCGTCAACGCTCAGAAGAAGCGCCGTTCCATCCTCGAGGCCTCCAAGGGCTACCGCGGGCAGCGCTCGCGCCTGTACCGCAAGGCCAAGGAACAGCAGCTGCACTCGCTCACCTACGCCTACCGGGACCGCCGTGCCCGCAAGGGTGATTTCCGCAAGCTGTGGATCGCCCGTATCAACGCCGCGGCCCGCGCCAACGACATCACCTACAACCGCTTCGTGCAGGGTCTGAAGGCCGCCGGGGTCGAGGTCGACCGTAAGAACCTCGCCGAGCTGGCCGTCTCCGATGCCGAGGCGTTCGCCGGCCTGGTCGCCGTCGCCAAGGCCGCGCTGCCGGCCGATGTGAACGCGCCCGCCGCCTGAGTCGTTTCCGGTTCGGACGCCCGAACCGTCACGAAGGCCCCCTCCTCCGGGAGGGGGCCTTCGTGCTTTTCGGAAGAACGGCGCGGAGCGCTTGCGTCCGCCGCCGGCCGGGTTAATACTTAGCCATATGGCAAAGTATTCGCAGACGCTGGACCGAGTGTTCGCCGCCCTCGCGGACCCCTCACGCCGGGCGGTCGTCCAACGGCTCGGTGCCGGGCCCGCCAGCGTCGGTGAACTGGCCCGGGACGTACCGGTCACTCTGCCGTCGTTCATGAAGCACATCCGGGTGCTGGAGGACAGCGGTCTGATCCGTACCGCCAAAACCGGACGCGTCCGGTATTGCGAGCTCGATCGCGAACGATTCGACCAGCTCGACGACTGGCTTTCCGCGCAGCGGCGCGTCTGGGAATCCCGCACCGACCGTCTCGAACAATTCCTCGCCGACACACAGGAGACCTCCGATGAACCCTGATCTCGATCTCACCCTGCATCGCGTCATCCGGGCGCCCCGGGCGCGGGTATGGCAGGCCTGGACCGACCCCGGCAGCCTGGCCCGGTGGTGGCTGCCGGCCCCGGCCCGGTGCCGGGTGCGGCGACTGGAGGTCCGCCCCGGCGGCGCGTTCGTGACCAGCATGAGCGAGGACGGCGTCACCTTCGTTCCGCACCTCGACGCCTGCTTCCTCGTCGCCGAGGAGAACGAGCGCCTGATCTTCACCACCGCCCTCGACAGCGACCTGCGCCCGGCCTCCGGTGCGGAGATCCCGATGACCGCCGAGATCACCCTGAGCGAGCACCCGGACGGTACCGGCTACGACGTCCTCGTCCGGCACGGTGACCCGGCCGTCCGGGCCCGTCACGAAGACCTCGGATTCGCGGACGGGTGGGGAACGGTGACCGACCAGCTCGCCGAATTCGTCGCCGGCGAGGTGCGGGTATGAGGCCCGCACTAGGATCTCCTGGTGCCCGACCCACGAGAAGCGACCGACTGGCGGAATCCGCGAGTGGTCGCCGCGGTGAAACTGCATCGCGGCGCCGCGCGGAAGAAAGCGGGCAGGTTCCTGGCCGAGGGCGCCAACTCCGTGGCCGCCGCGCTGGCGACCGGCCGGGTGCGCGAGCTGTTCTACTCGCCGGAGGGTGCCGCTCGCGAACACGCGCTGATCGCCGGGGCCGAGGCGGACGGGGTGCGCACCACCCTGGTCACCGATCGGGCCGCCGCGGCGCTGGGGGATACCGTCACGCCGCCGGGCCTGGTGGCGGTCTGCGATCCGGTCGATGTGGGACTGGACCGGGTGGTGCCGCGGCAGGGCTCGCGGCTGCCGCGGATCACGGCCGTGCCGGTCGGGATCGCCGACCCCGGTAACGCGGGCACCCTCATCCGGGTCGCCGATGCCGTGGGCGCCGACGGTGTGGTCCTCGCCGGTGACAGCGTGGACCCGCACAACGGCAAATGTGTGCGCTCGGCCGCGGGCAGTCTCTTCCACGTGCCGATCGCCCGGGAACGTGATACCCGGGCGGTTCTGGCCAGATTCGAGACCGCCGGGATCCTCACCCTCGCCACCGCGGCCGACGGGGAGATCGATCTCGACGACGCCGACGAGTTGTTCACCCGGCCGGTGGCGTGGTTGTTCGGCAACGAGGCCCACGGACTGGACCCGGCGGTGGCGCGGCGGGCTGCCTATCGGGTCCGGATCCCGATCCGGGGCCGGGCGGAAAGCCTCAACCTGGCCGGTGCGGCCGCCATCTGCCTGTACGCGAATTCCCGGATCCGGTTCGGCCGCGGGTGATCCCCGCCGTCGGTGTCGCGGCTAGACGCCCTGCTCGATCAGGTCGTCGAGGATTTCGCCGGCCCAGTCGGCGGGGATGGCCTCGGGCCCGGCCACCTGCAGCGACGCCATCACGGTGAGCAGCATCCCGGTCGACAGGAAACGGCGGGTCTCGGTGATCGGCGCGCCGCCGAGATCGCGGATCACCCGGTAGATGCGGCCGTAGCGGTCGCGGACCATCGGCCCGATTTCGGGGTCGCCGGCCGCGGCGAAGGCGTGCAGCAGCAACTGCAGCGGTGTCCGTTCGGACAGGAACTGGTCGTAGGCGCGCGACATGGCGTCCAGCGGTTCCTCGTCACCGGCCGCGGTGGCGGCCGCGGTGAAGATGGCCTCGATCCGATCGCATACCTGCCCGACCGCGGCCAGGAAGAGTCGCTGTTTGGATCCGAAGAGCCGGATGACGTAGGGCTGGGAGACGCCCGCCCGCCGGGCGATCTCGTCGGTGCGGGTGGCGGTGTAACCGGATTCGGCGAAGGCCGACACCGCCGCGTCCAGTACCTGGGCGCCGCGTTCCTCGGCGGTCATCCTGATCCTGCTCGACTCCGGCATGGTCCTCCTCGGGGTGGTGACGGGCTCTTGACAAGGTTATCAGTCGATGCATACCGTGAAATCCACACTAGTTATCAGTCGATTACAACAAGGACCGGATATGACCGAGACACTGCCTCCGCCGATATCTCTCACCCGTCCCCGCCCACCCGCGGCGACACCGGCCGGTCACGTGCCGGTGGACCGGACACCGCGCCGGCCCCTGGCGGCCGTGCTCGCCGCGGTCGGGATCCCGATGTTCATGGTCACGCTGGACAACCTCGTCGTCACCAACGCGCTCCCGGTGATCCGCACCGAACTCGGCGCCTCGCTCAGTGAGCTGCAGTGGTTCGTCAACGCCTACACCCTCGCGTTCGCGGGGCTGCTGCTCACCGCCTCCGCGCTCGGCGACAGAATCGGCCGGCGGCGGGTCTTCGTCACCGGAATCACGGTATTCACCCTGGCCTCCGCGGCGTGTGCGCTCGCCACCGATCCGGCGATGCTGGTCGCCGCCCGGATCGTGCAGGGTTTCGGGGGCGCGGCGGTGATGCCGCTGTCGCTGACCCTGCTCTCCGACGCCGTACCGGAACGGCTCCGCAGTGCCGCCATCGGGATCTGGGGCGGTATCGCCGGACTCGGGGTCGCCCTCGGGCCGCTGCTCGGCGGCGCGGTGGTGGACGGCCTGAGCTGGCAGTGGATCTTCTGGGTGAATGTGCCCATCGGGGTGCTGGTGGTGCCGCTGGTGCTGTGGGCGCTGCGTGACTCCCGCGGCGGCGACGGCCGGCTCGACCCGCTCGGCCTCGTCCTGGCCTCCGGTGGCGTGCTCGCCCTGGTCTGGGGGATCGTGCACGGCGCGGAGGATGGCTGGACCTCCCGCGGGGTGCTGGCCGCACTGGCCGCGTCGGCGGTGCTCCTGGTCGCGCTGATCGGCTGGGAACGCCGCGCGGCCGCGCCGATGCTGGCGCCGCGGCTGTTCCGCGTCCGGGCCTTCGGGGTGGCGAACCTGGTCGCCTTCGCGTTCTCTGTCGGGGTGTTCGGGTCGATTTTCCTACTCGCCCAGTTCTTCCAGGTGGCGCAGGGGTACAGCCCGCTGGAATCCGGTATCCGGACCATGCCGTGGACCATGGCGCCCATGGTGGTGGCGCCGCTGGCGGGGCTGGTGATCGACCGGGTCGGCGCCCGGGTGCTGCTGGTGACCGGGCAGACGTTCTTGGCCACCGCATTGGCCTGGATCGCCGCGGTCACCGCGGTGGACCTGGACTACGGCTCCTTCGTGGCCCCGCTGTTGCTGGCCGGGATCGGGATGGGCCTGACCTTCGCGCCGCTGGCCACCGTGGTGATGGACGCGGTTCCCGAGGCCGACCGGGCCGTTGCCTCCGGCACCAACAACACCGTCCGGGAGGTCGGTGTGGCCATGGGTATCGCGGTCCTGGCCTCGGTGTTCGCCTCGTACGGGGCCTACACCGACCCGGCGGGTTATGTCGCCGGACTGGTGCCCGCGGTCCGGGTGGGCGCGGCGATCGTGGCGGCCGGTGCGCTCATCGCCGCGCTGCTGCCCGGCCGGACCCGGGCCTGACGCGTGGACCGGCGGGGCGGCGTCCGCGCCGCCGGTCAGTTCTCGCGTACCGAGACCAGTTCGCCGCCGGACCGCGTGGCCGAGGCCCAGGGCAGGCCGCGCTGGCGCCGTGCGGCGCAGGCATAGAGCACCACCAGCAGCATGCTGAACCAGACGTAGCCGTTGCCGATGACCTTCTCCCAGGCCGACCACTCCAGTTCGCGGCCGTCGTTACCGGGCAGGTCGTTGTGCTCGCCGAGGACGTAGACGATCGCGGTGGCCACCGCGGCCGCGTACCAGCTGCGCGCCCGCGACCACGGCAGCGTCGTGGCGTAACCGGCCATCGCCAGCAGCGCCGGAGCCACCCAGACCCAGTGATGCGACCAGGAGATCGGCGAGACCAGTAGCGCGACCACCGCGTTGACCGCCAGCGCGATCATCGGGGGTGGCCCCGGCCGGCGCATCGCCGCCACCGCCACGGCCACCAGCGCCACCGCGGCCAGCAGCCACAGTGCCGTGGACAGCGCCCCGGTGATCTCGAACCGGGCCAGGACGGCCTGGATCGACTGGTTGGTCTGGAACTCCGACCCGCTCAGCCCGCCGACATTGCCGAAACCGCCGAACCAGTACCGCACGGATTCATCGGGCATCACCGCGAAACCGATGATCGTGGCGACCGCGCCGCTGATCGCGGCCGTCACCGCGGCCTTGTAGTCCTTGCGGATGATGAAATACAGCACGAACGCGGCGGGAGTCAGTTTGATCGCGGCCGCGATACCCAGCAGCATGCCGCGCGGCCAGCGCGGATTACGGGTGAGGCAGTCGGCGGCCACCAGCCCCATCAGGATCAGGTTGACCTGGCCGAAGTCCAGCGTTCCCCAGACCGGCTCCAGCAGCAGTGCCAGCGGGGTGACGGTGGCGCAGATCACCAGGGCCGTCCGGCGCTGGTCGGGGCGCGGCCAGATCTGGCGCGCCACCAGGAACAGCGTCAGCGCCAGCGCGCCGACCGAGACCACCAGATAGGCGGTGACCGCCGCGGTCCACGGCAGCAGCGCGTAGACACCCAGCGCCAGCGCCGCGAACGGCGGATAGATGAACGGCAGGCTGATATCGGCGGCCGTCTCCGGGAGATGCCCGTAGAGATCGCCGCCGGATCGCCATTCCTCCACTCCCAGCCGGTACACCTCGAGATCGATGTACCGGCCGCTGATCACATGGAACGGATCGATGGGTCTCGACATACAGACCCACGTCACGATCACCGCCAATAGCGGTAGCAGCCAGATAGCCTGCTGGCGGGCACGTCCGGCGAGCGTCTCGGTGCGGGTCGGGGCGTTCGTCATCGGAGGGCACTTTACCGGTTCGAGGTGTACACGTACCGGGCAGTGATCGCCGGGGGATATCGGCGTGAACCGGGCAACGGTCATCGAATACGATTCCACCAGCAGCAATACGGGCGCCGGGGCCGACCGGGGCCCGCTCACCGATGCCTAGGGGAGAGACGAGTAGACCGTGGCCGACGACACCGACGCAGGCGCAGCGACCGGCGGGCAGGAATCCGCGCTCACCGAAGAGGCTCTGGCCGCCGCGGCGGCGGACGCCGAGAAGGCCTTCGCGGCCGCGGCGGATCTCGACGCGCTCGCCGCCGCGAAAACCGAGCATATGGGTGGGAAATCTCCTATCGCACTCGCGCAGCGCGCGCTGGGGTCGCTGCCGAAGTCCGAGAAGGCCGATGCCGGCAAACGGGTGAACGTGGCCCGCAAGCGGGTGTCGGAGGTCTTCGAGGAACGCCAGCGGGCACTGCTCGCCGAACGCGACGCCGCCGTACTGGTCGCCGAGGCCATCGATGTCACGCTGCCCGCGAATCGCGGCCCGGTGGGCGCGCGCCACCCCATCACGGTGATCTCCGAGCAGATCGCCGATGTTTTCGTCGGGATGGGCTGGGAGGTCGCCGAAGGACCGGAGGTGGAGACCGAGCATTTCAACTTCGACGCGCTCAACTTCCTGCCCGACCACCCCGCCCGCACCATGCAGGACACCTTCCACATCGCCCCGGCCGGGTCGCGTCAGGTGCTGCGCACCCACACCTCCCCGGTGCAGGTGCGCTCCATGCTGGAACGGGATCTGCCGATCTATGTCGTCTGCCCGGGACGCACCTTCCGCACCGACGAACTGGACGCCACCCATACGCCGGTGTTCTCCCAGGTCGAGGGCCTGGCCATCGACAAGGGGCTGACCATGGCCCATCTGCGCGGCACCCTCGACGCGTTCGCGCGCGCCCTGTTCGGGCCCGAGACCACCACCCGGATCCGGCCCAACTACTTCCCGTTCACCGAACCCTCGGCCGAGGTCGACGTGTGGTTCCCGGACAAGAAGGGCGGCGCGGGCTGGGTTGAATGGGGCGGCTGCGGCATGGTCAATCCGAAAGTGCTGATCGCCAGCGGTATCGATCCCGACGAGTACAGCGGTTTCGCTTTCGGGATGGGCCTCGAGCGCACCCTGCAGTTCCGCAACGGCATCCCCGATATGCGCGACATCGTGGAGGGTGACGTGCGCTTCACCCTGCCCTTCGGTATCCGGTCCTGACCCCCCGATCGAGAGAGCGAACCTCACAGTGCGAGTAGCGCAGTCCTGGCTGACCGAAACGATCCGCCGCACCGTCCCCGACTGGGAGGTGACGGCCGAGGAACTCGACGCCGGATTCGTCCGGGTCGGGCTCGAGGTCGAGGAGGTCGACAGCCTCGAACGGGTCGGCGGGGAGATCGAACACCCGCTCGTGGTCGGGCGGGTCGCCGAGATCACCGAACTCACCGAGTTCAAGAAACCCATCCGGTTCTGCAAGGTCGATATCGGCGCCGCCGAACCCCAGGAGATCGTCTGCGGCGCGAGCAATTTCGCCGTCGGCGATCTGGTGGTCGTGGTGCTGCCCGGCGGTGTGCTGCCGGGCGGATTCGCGATCTCCTCGCGCAAGACCTACGGGCACACCTCCAACGGGATGATCTGCTCGGTCGCCGAACTCGGTATCGGCAAGGACCATTCGGGCATCCTGGTGCTGGAACCCGGCACCGCCGAACCCGGTACCGACGCGAATGCGCTGCTGGGTCTCGACGATACGGTCATCGAACTGAACATCACCCCGGACCGGGGCTACTGCTTCTCGGTACGCGGTCTCGCGCGGGAACTGGCCTGCGGCTTCGATCTCGAATACGCCGATCCCGCCGTGCGCACCCTGCCCGGCGGGCCCGACGCGTGGCAGGTGCGGGTGGAACCGGAATCACAGTGCACCCGTTTCGGGGTGCGCCGGGTCACCGGGATCGATCCGCACGCGGTGAGCCCGTGGTGGCTGCAGCGGCGACTGCTGCTGGCCGGGGTGCGCCCGATCTCGCCCGCCGTCGATGTCACCAACTACGTGATGCTCGAACTGGGTCAGCCGCTGCACGCCTTCGACGCGGCGAAGGTCGCCGGCGGGCTGGTGGTGCGGCGGGCGCGGGCCGGTGAAACGCTGCGCACCCTCGACGAGGCCGAACGCGAACTCGACGAAGAGGATGTGGTGATCGCCGACGACACCGGGGTGATCTCGCTGGCGGGGGTGATGGGCGGCGCGTCCACCGAAGTCGGCGCGGAGACCACCGATGTGGTGCTGGAGGCGGCGACCTGGGATCCGCTGCTCATCTACCGCACCGCCCGCCGGCACAAACTGGTGTCGGAGGCGAGTAAACGCTACGAGCGCGTCGTCGACCCGGAACTGAATCTGGCCGCCCTCGACCGGGCCGCCTCGCTGCTCGCCGAGATCGCCGGGGGCACGGTCGAAACCGCCCTCACCGATATCCGCGTCGCGCTGGACCCCACCGAACCGATTCGCCTGGATATCGACCTGCCCGACCGGGTGGCCGGAGTGCACTACGCGCCCGGGACCTCGGCGCGCCGGCTCACCCAGATCGGCTGCCAAGTCGAGGTGGACGTCGACGAGACCACGGGCCACGGACAGCTGGTGGTCACACCGCCCAGCTGGCGGCCGGATCTGGCCCAGCCCGCCGACCTGGTGGAGGAGGTGCTCCGGCTCGAGGGCCTGGAACAGATTCCGCTGGTGCTGCCGCAGGCGCCGGCCGGGCGCGGGCTGACCGCCGTGCAGCGGCGCCGCCGTGCCGTGAGCCGGGCGCTGGCCTTCGCGGGTTGCGTCGAGGTACCGCCGCCGGTGTTCCTGCCGGCGGAGGTGTTCGACACCTGGGGTCTCGACGACGACGATCCGCGCCGGACCACCACCCGGGTGCTGAACCCGCTCGATGTCGAGCGGGCCGAACTCGCCACCACCCTGCTGCCGGGCCTGCTCGAGATCGCCGCCCGCAATATCTCGCGCGGTTCCCGGGATCTCGCGCTGTACGGCATCGCCCAGGTGGTGCTGCCCGGTCCGGACACCCGCGCGGTCGATCCGCTGCCCGTGGATCGGCGGCCCACCGAGGGCGAGATCAGCGAACTGCTGGCCTCGCTGCCCGAACAGCCGCAGCATGTGGCGGTGGTGCTCACCGGCCGGCGCGAACCGCGCGGGCCGTGGGGCGCGGGCCGCGCGGCGGAGGCGGCGGACGCGTTCGCCTTGGCCGATGTGATCGCCGAAACCGCCGGGGTCCGCGTCGAACGCCGGCCCGGCGCGTACCTGCCGTGGCATCCGGGCCGCTGCGCCGAACTGGTGGTGGACGGTGTGGTCGTGGGCCATGCGGGCGAGCTGCATCCCGGGGTCCTGGAACGGTCCGGATTGCCGCCGCGCACCTGTGCGCTCGAATTGGACCTGGACGCGCTGCCGCTGGTCGAGTCCCGTCCCGCGCCGTCGATCTCCCCGTTCCCCGCGGTCCTGCAGGACGTCTCGGTGAGTGTCGCGAAGGACGTTCCGGCGGCGGCGGTGGAGGAGGCGCTGCGCTCCGGCGGCGGTGACCTGCTCGAGGACATCGCCCTGTTCGACGTCTACGAAGGCGCCCAGGCCGGGGAGGGACGCACCTCGTTCACCTACGCGCTGCGGTTCCGCGCGCCCGACCGCACGCTCACCGAGGACGAGGCGAGCGCCGCGCGGGATGCCGCGGTGGCCGCGGCGGCGGCCGCGGTGGGCGCCGTGATCCGTTCCTAGACAGGAGAGTCGCCGGGGTCGTCCGGTCCGCCCGACGCGTCGGGCCGGACGTCGTAGGCTGGTCGTATGAGTGATCCGAGCGCCGGAGATCCGGGCGCGCTCGCCGCGCGGCTGGCGGCCCTGCCCGACGAGCAGTTGCTGGCCGTCCTGATCGTCGCCACCGCGGGCCGGGAGAACTTGGCCCCGCTGTACGAAACCGCGACCCGGTTGCTGTCCGAAACCGGGCAGAGCGGTCCGGGGCAGTCTGTGATTCCGGGCACCGGTATGCCCTCCGGCTATGGGGTGTCCCCGGGTGCGGGCGCATCCACGCAGGTCGGTGGCGGTACCGGCGGGCTGTCCGGGCTGGTGTCCGGTACCGGCGCCGGGGTGGGCGGGTACACCGGAAACGGTGTGCCGACGTTCGATGCGGTTCGCGATAAGGTCGAGCGACGAATCGGCACCGCCCACGGCGGCCGGGAACTCGACCGGACGAGCCCGGCCGGACGCGGTGCCGACGAACAGTGGGAAGCGCGTGAACAGGCCGCGCGGGAACGTCTGGAACAGATCCGCACCTCCCTGCACGAGGGCGAAGGGTCGTGATCCCGCCCGGCCCGCGCCGGAGCGACAAGGGATGGACCCGATGACCGATAAGACCGCGGCGCGTGCCGTCGCCGATCGACTCCTCGACGCCCAGGTGCGGTGGCTGCTCGACGAGGTCAGCGGGGACCGGTTCGCCGAGGTCGTGGCCCGTGACGTGGCGGCCGTACTGGAGATCGCCGCGACCGTGCCCGCCGGTGACGTGGTGCAGGCCGAGCAGGCCGAACGCACCGTGGCCATCGTGATCGACAAGGTCGGCGGCAGTGCCGCGCTCGCCGATACCGTCGGCCTGTTCGCCGACGCGATCTACGACAGCATCGCCGCCAACGAGGACCACACGCTCGGCGAGTTGGTCGAACGTGTTCCGGTCGAGGCGCTGCTGCAGAAGATCGTCGATATGCACCAGACCCAGGAGCGGGTCCTGGAACGGCTCACCGACAGCCCGCTGGTGGCGACCGTCGCCTCCAAATTCGT
Organism: Nocardia sp. NPDC049935; assembly: GCF_055586645.1. Classification (NCBI taxonomy): domain Bacteria; kingdom Bacillati; phylum Actinomycetota; class Actinomycetes; order Mycobacteriales; family Nocardiaceae; genus Nocardia; species Nocardia sp. NPDC049935. The sequence goes on from NZ_JBVJHV010000004.1 coordinate 613,177, forward strand.
GGACAAACTGGTCGGCGATTTCGTCGAGGCCAACCGGCAGCGCGCGGAGAAGATCCCCGGGATGGGCACGCTCATGTCCATCGGGCAGTCCGCCGCCGACCGCGCCCGCAAGGTCGCCGAGAGCAACACCATCCTGGGCGATATCGCCGGCAAGGGCGCGCTCTACGCGTTGAAGCGCACCAACAACGCCATCCGCGAGATGCTGCGTGACGCCCCGGTCCACGACGCCACCATGGAGTTCTGGGATCTGCACGCCGACGAGCCGATCAGCGGTCTGCGTGAATACCTCACCAAACAGGATCTCGGCGAACTGGTCCGGCTGTGCTATCACATCGCGGTGACCACGCGGGAGAAGGAGTACTTCGGCCTGCTGGTGGACGAATGCGTCCAGGTGTTCCACGAGAAGTACCGGGACCACACCCTGGCGGAGGTCCTGGCCGAACTGGGCCTGACCGGCGAGGACATCGTCACCGAGATCCTGCGCTACGGTCCGGCGGTGGTGGAGGCCGCGAAACGGGACGGGGTGCTGGACAAGCTCATCCGCGAACGCCTGCAGCCGTTCTACTACTCCGACGAGGTCCTGGAAATCCTCGCGCCCGCGGGCTGATTCCCGGATTTCGCGCCGTCGGCAGCGGCCCGCGAATCAGGTGACCGGAGTACGCACCCGGTCGGTTCCGGCGTCCTTGCCTTCGGCCGCCGCCCGTTCGGCCAGCAGATCGCGGATCTCGGTGAGCAGCGCGATATCGGCCGGCGTGGACGGTTCGGCCTCGACGTTGTTGCGCGCGTAGAAGCGTTTCTGCATGGTCTTCATCGGCAGGATCAGCACGAAGTACAGCACGGCGGCGACCATGACGAAATTGATGGCGGCACTGATGATCGGGCCCAGCGCGATGAAGGTCGCGGGTTTGCCCGAGACCAGGGTGATCCCGAAGCCGAGCTGGCCGTTGCTGCCGAGTACGGCCAGCAGTGGTTCCAGCACGCCCTTGGTGACCGACGTCACGATGGCGGTGAACGCGGTGCCCATCACCACCGCGACGGCCAGATCGATGACGTTCCCCCGCATGAGGAAGTCCTTGAAACCCTTGAGCATCAGCGTCACTCCGTATCGAACGATATTTCCGACGGTCGGCCCCGGCGGCGGGAAGGTGAGCGGTGCCCGCCGACCTGCTCCCGGCCACGCCGCAGGTGATGGTCGCAGCCGGGAGACCGGTTCGCAAACCCGGGGTGGTGCAGGTCGGCGCCCTCCGGTGCCCCGGCCCGGGGTGACAGGCGAACCCGCCGCCGACCCGCTAGGGTCGGATCCGTCCCGGCCGACCGGCTACCGACCAGGAGGAATCCATGCAATCGACGACGCTGGTGGGCCGGGCCGTGCGGGGTTTCAACGCGGCGGTGGTGGCCCTGATGGGCGCCCCCGTCCTGGGGCCGCTGCTGGGCAAGGGGTTCGTGGAGGTCGAGTACGTGGGCCGGCGGTCGGGCCGGGTGTTCCGGACTCCCGTGAACTACGTGAAGAAGGGCGACGAGTTCGTGATCGGCGTCGCCATGCCCGACAAGAAGACCTGGTGGCGTAATTTCGGCGGCGACGGCGCGCCGATCCTGCTGCATTTCCGCGACGGTGCGCGCCGCGGTCACGCCGTGTCGGGGCGGGACGAGAAGGGCCGGGTCACGGTGCGGGTCCGGCTCGACGATCCGGCCTGACGGCCGCCGGCGGCGGTCCGCCGGAAAAACCCGGTGCGGTCGCGGTGCCGAGCCGGTACGTTGACCGTCGTGTCGAGCCCGGAAGCATCCAGAGTGGGACCGCCGGTCACCCCCGTCGGTCCCTGAAACCGATCCCCGCGTTCTCCGCGGTGTCGCCGTGCGCGCCGTGGTGCGCGTGATCTCGCGCCGCGCTACCGCGTGACAGTGCGCTGTCGTGCCGTACGGCGCGCCGGCCGACCGGGGTGACGAGACGAATTCTCCTGTCTCTCCTCACCTCGGAGCCGTTCGATGCCTCTGTCTCTGTATCTACTCGCCGTGGCGGTGTTCGCCATGGGAACCTCGGAATTCATGCTGGCCGGCCTGCTGCCGGATATCGCCGCCGATCTCGGCGTGAGTGTCCCCACCGCCGGGTGGCTGACCTCGGCGTACGCCCTCGGAATGGTCGTCGGCGCACCGCTGGCCGCGGCCCTGGCCCGCCGCTGGCCGCAGCGGTCGGGGCTGGTGGGATTCGTGGGCCTGTTCCTGGCGGCCCATATCGCCGGCGCGGTCACCACCGGTTTCCCGGTGCTGGTCGCCACCCGCGTGGTGGCCGCCGTCGCGAACGCCGGTTTCCTGGCACTCGCGCTCACCGCCGCGGTCGCACTGGTCCCGCCGGGTAAACAGGGCCGGGCCCTGGCCGTGCTGCTGTCCGGGACGACGGTGGCGACCGTCGCGGGCGTACCCGGCGGTGCGCTGGTGGGTGCGCTGCTCGGCTGGCGGGCCGCCTTCTGGGCGGTCGCGCTGATCTGTGTCCCCGCGGCGGCCGGTGTGCTGCGCGGTCTGCCCGCCCGGCCCCGGATCGCCGGCGCGGCGCCGGCCCTGAGGTCGGAACTGGCCGTGCTGATCCGGCCACGGCTGCTCGTGGTGGCGGTGTCGGCGGCGACGGTCAACGCGGCCACCTTCGGCGCCTTCACCTTCCTGGCTCCGGTGCTCACCGAGGCCGCCGGGCTGGGGGAGTTGTGGGTGCCGGTAGCGCTGATGCTGTTCGGCGCCGGCTCCTTCGTGGGAGTCACGGCCGCCGGGCGTTTCTCCGATCGCCGGCCGGGGCTCGTGGTCGCGGTCACCGGACCGGTGCTCTGCGCGGGATGGGCCGGCGCCGCGCTCACCACCGGATCGCCCGCGCCGCTGCTGGCGCTTGTCTGCGCGGCGGGCGCGCTGTCCTTCGCGCTGGGTAGCACGCTCATCGCGCGGGTCCTCCACGAGGCCGCGGACGCGCCGACGATGAGCGGCTCCTACGCGACCGCGGCGCTGAACATCGGCGCGGCCGTGGGACCGGTGACGGCCGCGGCGGCGTACGGTTCCTGGCTCGGCGTCACCGGCCCGCTGTGGGTCGCCGGTGTGCTGGTGGCCGGGGCGCTGATGGTCGTGGTCGCCTCCCGCGGCGTGTTCTCCGCCGCCGCGCTGCCGACGCCGGACACGTCGCTGCCGGCGCGACGGTAGGAGACCGGTCCGCGGCCGGCGCCGACCGTCGCCGGCCGCGGACCGATGGCCGTAGGTGACCGTCCGGTAAACGGACGATGGTGTGAACGGTACGTAACGGTGTCCAGTCTTGAACGAAACGTGACTCGAATCGGTGCCCCGGCGGTCGGCTTTCGATAATCTCGATCTCACCATCCGGTACGGCCGAGTGGTGTGGCACTGCGGCCAGGGGTGATGGAGGTACGAGTGTGAGCACACCGGTGGCGATCGATGAACGGGCGCGCGGCCCACGGGTCTACCACGTGGGAGCGGACCATCCGCTGGCCGCGGCGGTACTGGCCGAACTGGCGATCGAATACAGCGCGCGATACGGCGGTACCGCCGGTGCGATCCACCGGCGGATGCGGGAACGCCCGCCCGCCGAATTCATCGCGCCGCACGGTGATCTGCTCGTCCTCGTCGAGCACGGGGAGCCGGTGGCCGGCGGCGGCTTCCGGCGCGTGGACGGGATCACAGCCGAAGTGAAGCGGGTCTGGACCGAGCGCGCACAGCGCCGTCGCGGACTGGCGAGCCGGGTGCTCGCCGAACTCGAGGCCGAGATGATCCGGCTCGGTTACCGGCAGGTGCTCGCGGACACCGGCGACCGGCAGCCGGAGGCCCGCGGCCTGTACACGGCCGCCGGATACACCGAATCGGGTCCCGCGACCGCGGGGCGGCGGGGACGCCGGTTCCGGTTCGAGAAGGCGCTGCATACTCCGGAACGCCCGGGGCTCGTACGGGCGTCGGCGGTTCTGCGTTCGGGATCGCGCCGGGCGCGATGAGGGCCGGCCGGGTGGCCGATCCGATTCGGTGAACTCGGCCGCGCGCCGGACCGGAGGCGAGACGGAAGTATCGTGGGCGCGATCCCGGGCCGCCGGGCGGAAAGGAGCGTCGTGCTCGCCTCGTCGGTGTTCGCCCTGCTCGCGGCCGGCCATCTCGTGCTGGTCTGCCTCTGCGGCCGCCGTGGCGCGGTCACCCGTGATCCGATACTGCTCGTGCCCGCCCTGGTGGCCGCGGCCCTCGTCTACGACAACGGGGTGCTCGCCGCGGGACGCCTGCTGGGGGCGGGCGAGGTACTCGAGCTGTGGTCGGTGCCCCGGTTCGTGGCGCATATCGTGCTGACGCCGCTGCTCATTCCGTGGTCCGCCGCTGCCGCCGCGCGCGCCGGAGTCGGCGGGGCTAGCCGGGCGGGTGTGCGGACGGCGGCCTACGCGGTGACCGCCGCGGTCATCGCCCTGGGGGTGTTCGGTGAACTGATCCACCTGGATCTGATGCCGGTGGAATGGGCGGGGACCGTGCGGTACACGGCCCGCGAGTCCTCGCTCGCGGGGGTGCTGCCGGTGATCGTCACCGTGCTCGTGGTGCTGGTAGCGGCCGTCGCGGTGTGGCGGGCGCGCGGATACCGGCTCTGGACGGTGACCACGGTGACAATGCTCCTGGTGGCGGGCGCTATGCCGCCGATGCTGCTGACCAACTGCGCGGAACTGCTGTTCATGGCGGGAATCGTCGCGACCGCGCTCCGGCTGTCGGGCGCGGCCCGGGAACAGGCGGACGACCGCGACCCCTCGGAAGCGGGCCGCCCGCGGCGATGAGTTCGTGTCCGCGAAGCCGTCTGCACGTATGTTCGCGCCGGCCGGGTACGGCGTCGAGCCCCGCCGGGACGGACCCGGCCCCACCCGATGAAGGAGCGAATATGAGTACTGGCAAGGATCTCGCACTCTCGCATGTGGCGCTGCTGGTCGGCGATCAGCAGGCGGCACTCGAGTTCTACCGCGACGTCGTGGGACTCGAGGTGCGCGCGGATACCCCGCTGGGGCCGATCCGGTGGGTCACCGTGGGGCCGGCGGGGCAGCCGGGAATCGAATTCATCCTGGAGACGCCGGATATGGTGCCCGACGAGGCGGCCCGGCAGGAGGCGCGGCGCCGTCTGGACGCGGGTGCGCACGGCACCCTGATCCTGCTCACCGAATCCGTCGACGAGACCTTCGCACGGCTGCGGGACGCCGGTGCCCGGGTCACCCAGGAACCGGAGGACCGCGTCTACGGTGTCCGTGATTGCGGGTTCGCCGATCCCTGGGGCAATTTCCTGCGCTTCTCACAGCCGCTGGGCTGACCCGGGTATCCGGGCCCGGTCGCGGCAGCGGCGTCGCCGCGACCGACGCACCCCGGCCCTCGTGTGCGTCATCACAGCCGTTCCGGCCGCGGCCGACCATACTGTCCGATCATGGGCGATGCGCAGACCGGTACAGGAAACGACGCGACCCGGCCGCTGCGCGAGGACATCCGGTTCCTCGGCGGCGTACTCGGCGATACGATTCGCGACCACGAGGGCGCGGAGGTGTTCGATCTCGTCGAGCGGGTGCGGGTGGAGGCCTTCCGGGTCCGGCGCGAGGAGGTGGAGCGCAGCGCGGTCGGCGAAATGCTGGCGGGGGTGGATATCGCGGTGGCACTGCCACTGATCCGCGCCTTCAGCTATTTCGTCCTGCTGGCCAACCTCGCCGAGGACATCCAGCGTGACCGGCGCCGCGCGGCACACGAGTCGGCGGGCGAGGCGCCCCAGGATTCCTCGCTGGCCGCCACCTACCGGAAACTCGACGCGGCGGGGGTCACGGGGGAGCGGGTCGCCGAACTGCTCTCCGACGCCCTGGTCTCGCCGGTGATCACGGCCCACCCCACCGAGACCCGCCGGCGCACGGTGTTCGACACCCAGAGCCGGATCACCGAACTGATGCGTCGGCGCCGGCGCGCCGACGGCGCCGAAGCCGCCGAGATCGAGCACGAGATCCGCCGCCAGGTGCTCACGCTGTGGCGGACCGCGCTGATCCGCCTGTCCCGGCTGCGGATCCAGGACGAGATCGCGGTCGGGCTGCGCTACTACGAACTCACCCTGCTCGAGGTGATCCCCGCGATCAACGCCGGGGTCCGGGAGGCGCTGGGATCACGCTGGCCCGGGCGGACACTGCTGCCGAAACCCATTCTGCGGCCGGGTTCGTGGATCGGCGGCGACCGGGACGGCAATCCCTTCGTCACCGCCGAAGTGGTGCGCACAGCGGCCGGGCAGGCCGCCGGTGTGGCCTTCGGACGCTACCTGCGCGAACTGGTGGGCCTGGAGAAGACCCTCGCGCTCTCGGCCCGGCTGGTGGCGGTCTCCCCGGCGCTGCGTGCCCTGTCCGACCGCGGCTACCCGGACCCGGACGCCTACGCCGACGAACCGTATCGGCGGGCCCTGTACGGTATCCGGTCCCGGCTCACCGCCACGGCGTTGCATGCGCTGACCGCGCTGGGGCCGGAGGCGGCGATCGCGGCGGGGGTGCCGGTGCCCGGATCCACCGCCGATCTCTCGGGGGCGGCGGCGGGTGCGCCGCTGCGGGAATTCGCGGCCCCGGGCGCCGCGGCGGGCGCCCGGATCTACGCGACCCCTCAGGAACTCCTGCACGATCTCGACGCCGTGGACTCCTCGCTCCGCGACAGCGGTGACGGGCTGCTCGCCGACGACCGTCTCGCCGCGCTGCGCCATTCGGTGGAGACCTTCGGGTTCCATCTGCAGGGCCTGGATATGCGGCAGAACTCCGAAACCCACGAACAGGTGGTCGCCGAACTGCTGGCCTGGGCGGGGGTGCACCCCGACTACGCGGGACTGGACGAAGCCGAGCGGGTCGCGCTGCTCACCGCCGAACTGCGGACGCGCCGCCCGCTGCTGGGCCCGCACGCGCGGTTGAGTGACCTGGCCACCAAGGAACTGGGCATCATCGAGGCCGCCGCCGAGGTGGTGGGAGCGCTCGGCCCGGAAGCGGTCCCGAACTACATCATTTCCATGTGCACGTCGGTGAGTGATCTGCTGGAGGCGGCGCTGCTGCTGAAGGAAGGCGGTCTACTGGATCCCGGCGACGCCGGTAGCGCGCCGTTCTGCCCGGCCGGGATCGTTCCGCTGTTCGAGACGATCGAGGATCTGGCGGCGGGCGCGGCGACTCTCGGCGCGGCGCTGCGGGTTCCGGAGTACCGGGATCTGGTGGCCGCGCGCGGAATGCGCCAGGAGGTGATGCTCGGGTATTCCGATTCCAACAAGGACGGTGGGTACCTCGCCGCCAACTGGGCGCTCTACCGGGCGGAACTGGAACTGGTGGAACTGGCCCGGGAGCACGGAATCCGGTTGCGGCTCTTCCACGGTCGCGGCGGCACCGTCGGCCGCGGCGGCGGCCGCAGCTACGACGCGATCCTGGCCCAGCCGGCCGGCGCGGTCCGGGGCTCGTTGCGGCTCACCGAGCAGGGGGAGGTGATCGCCGCGAAATACGCCGAACGCGGTTCGGCGCATCGCAATCTGGAATCGCTGATCGCGGGCACCCTCGAATCGACCCTGCTCGATGTGGAAGGACTCGGCGCCGATGCCGAGCCCTCGTACGCGCTCATGGACGATCTGGCGTCTCGCGCCCGGGCGGCCTACGCCCGGCTGGTGCACGAAACCCCCGGGTTCGTCGACTATTTCCGGCAGTCCACGCCGGTGGCGGAGGTCGGCGACCTCAATATCGGCAGCCGGCCCGCCTCCCGGAAACCGACGAGCTCGGTATCGGATCTGCGGGCCATTCCGTGGGTGATGGCGTGGAGCCAGGCCCGGGTGATGCTGCCCGGCTGGTACGGCACCGGTACTGCCCTCGAGGAGTGGGTCGGCGGCGATCCGGACCGGCTGGCGCGGCTGTCGGACCTGTACCGGCGCTGGCCGTTCTTCCGGACCGTGCTGTCGAACCTGGCGCAGGTGATGGCCAAGAGCGATCTGGCCATCGCGGCCCGTTACGCCGAACTGGTCGACGATATCGAGTTGCGGGAGCGGATCTTCGCGATGATCGAGGACGAACACGCCCGCACCGTGGCCATGCACGCCGCGATCACCGGTAACGACCATCTGCTCGCCGACAACCCGTCGCTGGCCGAATCGATTCGCAACCGGTTCCCGTATCTCGAACCGCTGAACCGCATGCAGGTCGAACTGCTGCGGCGGCTGCGCGGCGGTGACGACTCCGAACTGGTGAAACGCGGCATCCTGCTGACCATGAACGGTCTGGCCACGGCACTGCGCAACTCCGGCTGAGCCGCGCCCTCCCCCGGAGACGACGCCGAGTCTCATCCCGCCGTGCGCTGCTCCGGGGAAGGGTCGGTCTGCGCGGCCGGCACGGTGAAGTCGGCGAGTTTCGCGCTGGGACTCCCGGACATGATCCGGCGGCGCAGACCCGCAGGCAGGCGCGGCAGCACTCGCAGCGCCGTCTCGCTGAACCGCAACTGCGCGCGGGAACGGGGAACACCGCGGCGCAGTACGGCCGGAGCCACCTCGGCGCAGCGCCGGGCGTACTCGCCGAGCTGTTGCTGGTAGGACGCGAACGCCGCCTCGGGTGCGCCGCCGGTGTCGGCGAGGGCCCGTGCCAGGATGTAGGCCCCGACGACGGCGAGGGTGGTTCCTCCGCCGACGGCCGGCCCGGGTGCGTATCCGGCGTCGCCGACGAGCGAGACCCGGCCCCGCGACCACGAGTCGAGCCGGATCTGGCCGATCGAATCCAGATAGAAGTCCGCGGCGTGATCCATCTCGTCGAGAAGCCGGGGGATCTCCCAGCCCTCGTTCGCGTACTCCGCCCGCAGCAGGCGCCGCTGGGAGTCGATATCCCGGTGATCGAAGCCGGGTTCGCCGGGCCGGCGGAACAGGAATACCGCGCGTGCCTCGCCGGTCTGCCATACCGGGTACATCGCCGCGATCCGGTCCACCGCGTTGTACAGCACCGTCAGTTCGGAGAGGTCGCGATAGTTCGGCAGGGTGCCCACCGCCAGGTAGCCGCCCAGATCGTGCCGGAGCCGGTCTTCGGGTCCGAAGACGAGCCCGCGCACCGTGGAATGCAGGCCGTCGGCGCCGATCACGAGATCGAACCGGCCGGTGCGCCCGCTGTCGAAGGTGATATCGACGCCCTCGGGATCCTGGATGAGAGTCGCGATCGAATCGCCGAAGCGGTATTCGATACCGCTGGTGGCCTCGTGCAGGATCGCCGCCAGTTCCCCGCGCATGATCTCCAGATGCCGTTCGTCGGCGAAGGCCTCGGAGAAATCGCGGAGATCCACCTCGATCGCGGACCGGCCCGGCCGCTCGTAGCGCAGCACCGTCGCCTCGGTGCTCGCCTCCCGCAGTCGCGGCACCAGTCCCATCCGGTCCATGACCTCGGTGGCCGGCGCGAAGAGGTCGACCGCGTGGCCGCCGACACCCAGCCGGGGTCGCGGGGTCCGCTCCACCACCACGGGATCGAAACCGAAGCGGTCCAGCCAGTAGGCCAGCACCGGACCGGCCACACTCGCGCCCGATATCAAGATTTTCACACCCGCACCCCGCCGTTCGTTTACTTATCGGTCGGTAAGTTATCTTACTTACCGGGCGGTCGGCGCGCTAGAGTGAGGACCGTGCCCCGACCGCGATCCACCGAAACCCGCGAGCGCATCCAGGCCGCCGCTCTGGCGCTGTTCGCCGAACGCGGGATCAAGGAAACGAGCCTGCGCCAGATCGCCGAACGGCTCGAACTGAGCAAACCCGCGCTCTACTACCACTTCTCGTCGCGCGAGGATCTGCTGCGCAGCCTGATGCAGCCGCTGGTGGACGATATCGAGACCATGATCGCCGCCGACGAGGCCCGGTCCGGTGATACGCCGGTGGACGCCCGGAGCCTGCTGGGGCGGTATTTCGATATCTCCTACGAGCACCGTGCCGTCACGGCGCTCCTGTTGCGCGACGCCGCCCCGCTGGGTGAACTGGGGTTCCTCCGGAATGTGGTGGATTGGCGCCGGCGCCTCACCGCGCTGCTGGTGGGGGCGGACGCCGGTATCGCGGCGCGGGCGCGGGCCATCGTCGCGCTGGGCGGTCTCGGCGACTGCCTCGTCCTGCTGGCCGATACGCCGGTCGCCGAACTGCGCGCGGCCGCGCTCGACGCGTCGTGCGCGGCGCTGGGGCTCGAACCGGCGGGACGAGGGGACCGGTAGGCCGATTCCGGCCCGGGATGGCCCACGATGTCACCCGGGCGTCGTAGGTTCGGCACTATGACCACTTGGAGCGACTTCACCGCGGAGGCGCCGCGCATCAGTGAGATCTTCCGGCGCCGTCATATCGCGACCAGCAATCTGTGCATGCTCGCCACGCTGCGTTCCGACGGCTATCCCCGGATCAGCCCGGTCGAACCGATCATCTTCGAGGAGAAGCTGGTGATCGTCGGAATGCCCGGCACCACCAAATTCCTCGACCTCGCCCGCGACGCCCGCTTCTGCCTGCATACCGCCACGGTCGACACGATGGTGGCCGAAGGCGACGCGAAACTGTTCGGCACGGTGATCGACGATCCGGATACCGCGCTGCACGCCCGTTTCGCCCAGCACCTGTTCGAGGACAGCGGTATGGATCTGCGCGACCAGCCCTTCGAGCACTTCTTCGTCGCGGATCTCACGTCCGCGTCGGCGGTGGAGGTCGGTGACGATCTGCTGAAGGTCACCATCTGGAAGCCGGGCGAGGGGGAGCGGGTGGTGGAGAAGCGGTAACCGGGCGCGCCGGACGGGACGGCGAGGGCTCAGGGCACACCCAGGAACCGGAGCCCCGCCGTGGTTCCGGCGGCGGCCAGCAGGGTCACCGGGAGGGGGACCCGCCGCCAGACGAGAACGCCGCCGACGAGGACCCCGGCCGGCCGGGCGAAGCCCGCGGCGCCGTGACCTTCGGTGAGGGTGGTGGTCACCAGGAGCGCGGCCAGCACGGTCACCGAGGCGGTCCGCAGCACGGTGTTCGTCCGCGGGCCGAGGGTCGCCCGGGCGCCGAGCAGCGGTCCGGCGATGCGGAAGGCGAAGGTCCCCACCGCGAGTGCCGCGACGGCGGCGAGCAGCGGTCCGGTGGCGCTCATCGCCGGTCTCGTCGCGGGATCGCGGCCGCCGATCCCGCCACGGCGAGCAGGACGGGCAGGCCGCCGGGCAGGAACGGGGTCGTGGCCAGGGCGAGCGCGGCGCCGGTGAGCGCGGGCCGCCGGACGGCGGGCTCGCGCAGGGCGGGCAGTACCAGTGCCGCCAGGACGGCCGGGAACACGGCGTCCAGGCCGAACGCGCCGGGGTCGGGGAGCAGGGTGCCGAGCCGCGCGCCGGCCAGGGCGCCGAGCGGCCAGGTGAGCAGGATGCCGACGCCGCAGACCGTATAGGCCGCCCGGCCGCGGAAGGGGGTCGGCTGGGCGAGTGCGAGGGCGACCGTTTCGTCGTTGAGCAGATGGGCGCGCCCGGCCGTCCGCCATCCGGTGCCCAGCACCGTGGGAATCGACAGGCCGTAGGTGAGGTGGCGGGCGTTCACCAGCAGTCCGGCCGCCAGCGCCGCGCCCGCGCTGCCGCCGGTCGCGAGAATGCCGAGGAACAACATCTCCGAACCGGCGGCGAGGACCAGGATTCCGAGTATCGGGGGCAGCCAGACCGGAAATCCGGCGGCGGTGGCGGTGGCGCCGTAGGACACGCCGATCACGCCCACCGCGGCACACAGGAGTCCGATCGTCGCGCGGGTTCCCGGATCGACTGTTCGCCATAACGAACGCATGACTAGTATGGTGAACACCCCCGAGGTGTTCGTCAAATCGAACGATGGACTTATGGAGCGAATATGACCGACCGTGGCCACCACACCGCGCCGCAAGCGGCGATCGCCGCGTCGCTGCGCCGGGAACGCGCCCGGGCCGGGCACTCGCTCACCGAGATCGCCAAGCGGGCGGGCATCGCCAAATCCACGCTGTCCCAGCTGGAATCGGGGTCCGGGAATCCGAGCCTGGAGACCCTCTGGGCCTTGTGTGTCGCGCTGGATATCCCGTTCTCGCGCCTGCTCGACCCGCCGCGCCCGCAACAGCGGGTGATCCGCGCCGGGGAGGGACCCGCGGTGCATTCGGGGCAGGCCGACTATCACGCGACACTGCTCGCGGCGAGCCCACCGGGCGCCCGCCGTGATCTCTACCGGGTGATCGCCGAACCCGGCCACCGCCGGGAATCGCAACCGCATATGCCCGGTGTGATCGAGCACGTCCTGCTCGGCGCGGGCCGGGCCCTGGTCGGTACCGCCGGCGAGGCGGTGGAGCTGGAAGCGGGCGATTACATCGTGTACCCCGGAGATCTTCCGCATGTGTTCGAGGCGCTGGTCCCGGGTACCGCGGCGATGCTGATCTCCGAATACGCCTGACCCGGGCGGGCGCGGGCGTCAGTCGCCGCTGAACCGGGGTTCGCGGCGTTCCAGCATGGCCGCGACGGCTTCGTCGTGGTCGGCGGTGTGATGGGTGATCGCCTGCATGGCCGCGGACAGTTCCAGCAGGGTTTCCAGGCTCTGGTGCTGACCCTCGCGGAGCAGTCGTTTGGTCATCCGCAGCGCATGCGGCGGATTCGCGGCGATCTCGGCGGCCAGGCGGTGCGCGCTGTCCAGCAGCCGGTCCGGCTCGACGACCTCGTTGACCATCCCCCAGTCCAGCGCCGTGGCCGCGTCGATCGCGGCGCCGGTGAACGCCAGCTGATTCGCCCGGGCCGTACCGACGGCCCGGGGCAGCAGCCAGGCGCCGCCGTCGCCGGGGATCAGTCCGAGTTTCACGAAGCTCTCGGCGAAGGTCGCGGTGGTGGCGGCGATCCGCATATCGCACATCAGCGCCAGATCGCAGCCCGCGCCGATGGCCGGGCCGTTCACCGCGGCGATGGTGGGGATCTCGCAGTGGTAGAGGGCCTTCGGGATCCGCTGGATGCCGTGCCGGTAGCCCTGGCGCAGATCCGCGGGAGCGCCGCCGAACATACCGGCCTTATCGCGCATGTGCTTGATATTGCCGCCCGCGCTGAACGCGCTGCCCGCACCGGTGAGGATGGCGACCCGGACGGTGTGGTCGCGGTTGACCTCGTGGACCGCGCTCTCCAGGGCGTCGATGGTGGCCTCGTCGGAGATGGGATTGCGCTGGCCGGGATTGTCGATGGTCCAGACGACGATATCGCCGGTGCGCTCGACGCGAACGGGTGCGGTCACGGATGCTCCTCGGGCCACGGTGCTGCGGGTGTCACCGCACACATTGCCCGATCGGAGTCGCCGCCGCGGGCCCGAGGTGGGGTTCGGTGTTGTCGCGGGGGGATCGGTGTCCGGGGCGGCGGGTGTGGCGCGGTGCGCGAGTTCGCGGGTGAGTCGTGCGGAGTATCCGGCGAGATTGCGGGTCCGGGCCTCGACGCGCAGCAGGGTGTCGCCGAGTTCGGATGCGGAGACCTCGGTGAGGTCGAGGGCGAGCAATGCCCCCACCACCTGCTCCAGGGCGCCGACCTGGTCCCGGAGCTCGTGATTCGAACACATGTTCTAATCATATCGGATGGCCGCGCCGGTTTCCGGGCGACATCCGCCGAGGGTTTCGACGGCAGAGGGAAACCCGCTTGATGAATGAGCTTGCACAGTCATGCATAATCATCACATGGCTGATCTCACGGATATGCCCGACCGGACCGCACCCCTGCGGGTGGCCGTCGCCGGTGCCAGTGGATACGCGGGCGGCGAAGTGCTGCGCCTGCTGCTGGCCCATCCGGAGTACCGAGCCGGGCGCCTCGAGATCGGGGCGCTGACCGCCGGTAACAACGCGGGAACCGCCCTGGGCGCGCTGCAGCCGCAGTTGCTGCCGCTGGCCGACCGGATCCTCGCCCCCACCACGGCCGCCGAACTCGCCGGTCACGATGTCGTCTTCCTGGGTCTGCCGCACGGGCAGTCGGCGGCGCTGGCGGCCGAACTCCCGGACTCGACGGTGATCATCGACTGCGGCGCCGATTTCCGCCTCACGGATCCGGCGGCCTGGGACCGGTACTACGGCGGTCCGCACGCCGGCAGCTGGCCCTACGGCCTGCCGGAACTGCCCGGTGGGCGGGCCGCGCTGCGCGGCGCGACCCGGATCGCGGTCCCGGGCTGCTACCCGACCGTCGCCAGCCTCGCGCTGGCGCCCGCGGTGGCCGCCGGAATCGTCGAACCGGATGTGAGCGTCGTCGCCGTCAGCGGCACCTCCGGCGCGGGCCGCAAACTGGACGTCGGCCTGCTCGGATCGGAGGTCATGGGTTCGGCGCGGGCCTACGGAATCGCCGGGGCGCACCGGCACACCCCGGAGATCGCGCAGAACCTGTCCGCGGTGGCCGGATCGCCGGTCCGGGTGTCGTTCACGCCGGTGCTCGCGCCCATGCCGCGCGGAATCCTCGCCACCTGCACCGCGCCGGTGCGAGTGGACGCGGCGCAGGCCCGCACCGTCTACGAGAAGGCCTACGCCGACGAGCCGTTCGTGCATCTGCTGCCCGAGGGTGTACTGCCGCAGACCGGCGCCGTACTCGGCGCCAACGCGGTGACCCTGCAGGTCACCGTGGATCCCGACGCTGCCGTGCTGGTGGTCATCGGGGCGATCGACAATCTGACCAAAGGCACCGCCGGTGGCGCGGTGCAGTCCATGAATCTCGCGCTCGGCCTCGACGAGACCGCCGGGCTGTCCAATGTAGGAGTGGCACCGTGACCGCTGAGACCTCCGGCACTCTCGTGCACAACCAGGGCGTCACCGCCCCGCTCGGATTCCGCGCCGCGGGTATCGCCGCCGGGATCAAGGCCAGCGGCAGGCCCGATCTGGCCCTGGTCTTCAACGAAGGGCCCGAATACGCCGCGGCCGGAGTGTTCACGAGCAACAAGGTCAAGGCCGCGCCCGTGCTGTGGTCCCAGCAGGTCCTGAAGTCCGGACGGCTGCGCGCGGTGCTGCTCAACTCCGGCGGCGCGAACGCCTGCACCGGACCGCTGGGTTTCCAGGACACCCACCGCACCGCCGAGGAGCTGGCGACCGCGCTGAGCAACTGGGGTACCGAGACCGGTGCCGGGGAGATCGCGATCTGCTCCACCGGCCTGATCGGCGACCGGTTGCCGATGGACAAACTGCTGCCCGGGGTCACCGAGATCGTGCGCGAGATGGGTGGCGGGATGTCCGGGGGCAGTGATGCCGCGCATGCCATCATGACCACCGATACCGTGCCGAAAGAGGCCTCCCTGCATCACGCCGGGAAATGGAATATCGGCGGTATGGCCAAGGGCGCGGGCATGATGGCGCCCTCGCTGGCGACCATGCTCGTGGTGCTCACCACCGACGCCGTCGCCACCGCCGATCAGCTGGACAGCGCGCTGCGCAAAGCCACCCGGCTGACCTTCGACCGGCTCGACGTAGACGGTTCGATGTCCACCAACGACACCGTGCTGCTGCTGGCCAACGGCGCCAGCGAGGTCGCCCCCACCCAGGACGAACTCGACGCCGCCGTGCTCGCGGTCTGCGACGATCTGGCCGGGCAGCTGATGGCGGACGCCGAAGGTGTCACCAAGCGAGTCCTGGTGACCGTGCAGGGCGCCCGTACCGAGGACGACGCTCTCGTCGCGGCGCGTGTCGTCGCCCGCGACAGTCTCGTCAAAACCGCCATGTTCGGCTCCGACCCCAACTGGGGCCGGGTGCTGGCGGCGGTGGGCACCGCGCCCATCGATCTGGACCCGGACCTGATCTCGGTGTCGTTCAACGGAGCACCGGTCTGCGTCGACGGTACGGGCGCGCCCGGGGCCCGCGATGTGGATCTGAGCGGCGCCGATATCGCGGTGGTGGTCGATCTGCGCCTCGGCGACGGTTCGGCCACCGTACGGACCACCGATCTGTCGCACGGCTACGTCGAAGAGAATTCGGCCTACAGCTCATGACCGAGGCGATCCACGAACTGTCCGCGCTGGACAAGGCGCATATCCTCGCCGGCGCGCTGCCCTGGTTGCAGAAGTTCCGCGACAAGGTGGTGGTCGTCAAATACGGCGGCAACGCCATGATCGACGACGGTCTCAAACGCGCCTTCGCGGCCGATATGGCCTTTCTGCGGACCGTCGGTGTGCATCCGGTGGTGGTGCACGGCGGCGGCCCGCAGATCTCGGCCATGCTGAAACGCCTCGGACTGACCGGTGAGTTCCGGGGCGGATTCCGGGTCACCACGCCCGAGGTGATGGATGTGGTGCGGATGGTGCTGTTCGGGCAGGTCGGCCGGGAACTGGTCGGATTGATCAACGCGCATGGGCCGTACGCGGTCGGGATCTCCGGTGAGGACGCCCGCCTGTTCACCGCGACCCGCCGCACCGTTGTCGTCGACGGCGCGGCCACCGATATCGGCCTGGTCGGCGATGTCACCGATGTGCACCCGGATTCGGTCCTCGACCTCATCCGGGCGGGCCGGATCCCGGTCGTCTCGACCATCGCCCCCGACGCCGACGGCGTGGTGCACAACATCAACGCCGATACCGCCGCCGCCGCGCTGGCGGAGGGGATCGGGGCGGAGAAACTGGTGGTGCTCACCGATGTCGAGGGCCTGTACACGAACTGGCCGGACCGGTCGTCGCTGACCAGCGTGATCGATACCGACGCGCTGGCCGACCTGCTGCCGTCGCTGGACGCGGGCATGGTGCCCAAAATGGAGGCATGTCTGCGCGCCGTCCGGGGCGGGGTCCCGGGTGCGCATGTCATCGACGGCCGGGTGCCCCATTCGGTACTGCTGGAACTTTTCACCGGGGAGGGCATCGGGACGATGGTCACACCGCCGGCGGACGAGGAAAACGGAGCCAGAGCATGAACACTGCGGAACTGCGGCAACGGTGGTCGAACGTCATGATGCGCAACTACGCCACCCCGGAGGTCGTCCTGACCCGGGGCACCGGCGCGGTGGTGTACGACGCCGACGGCAACCGCTATATCGATTTCGTGGGCGGTATCGCGGTCAACAGCCTGGGCCACGCGCACCAGGCGATCCTGAGCGCGGTGATGGATCAGCTCGGCACGCTCGGTCATGTGTCGAACCTCTACGGCAGCGAACCGGTGATCGAACTCGCCGAGCGGCTGCTCGCGCATTTCGGTGACGGCGACGGCCGCGCGTTCTTCTGCAACTCCGGCACCGAGGCCAACGAGGCCGCGTTCAAACTCGCGCGGCTGACGGGCCGCCGCAAGATCATCGCGTGTGACGAGGCCTTCCACGGCCGCACCATGGGTGCGCTCGCGCTCACCGGCCAGCCCTCCAAGCGGGCCCCGTTCGAACCCATGCCGCCCGGTGTCGTGCACATCCCCTACGGCGATACCCGGATCCTGGAGCGGGCCGTCGACTCCGATACCGCCGCGGTGTTCCTGGAACCGATGCTCGGTGAGAGCGGGGTGGTGGTGCCCCCGATGGACTATCTGGTCCGGGCGCGGGAGATCACCGCCCGCCACGGGGCGCTGCTGATCCTGGACGAGGTGCAGACGGGTATCGGCAGGACCGGGAAGATGTTCGCCCACCAGTCCTTCGGCATCACGCCCGATGTGATGACCCTCGCGAAGGGACTGGGTGCCGGGCTCCCGATCGGCGCCGTCCTGGCCACCGGGCACGCCGCCGAACTGTTCACCCCGGGTCTGCACGGCACCACCTTCGGCGGGAACCCGGTCTCCGCGGCCGCGGCGCTGGCGGTGTTGCGCACCATCGAGGAGGAGGGCCTGCTCGGACACGTCGAACAGGTGGGCAAGCGGCTGAGTGACGGGATCGCGGTGCTCGAACATCCGCTGATCTCGGAGGTGCGCGGATCCGGGCTGCTGATCGGTATCGAGCTCACCCATCCGGTGGCGCCACGGGTGGAGGCCCGGGCCCGGGCGGCCGGTTATCTGGTGAACCCCGCCAAACCCGATGTGATCCGGCTGGCGCCGCCGCTGGTGCTCACCGAAACCCAGGCCGACAACCTGGTCCTGGATCTTCCGGTGATCCTCGACGATGTCCTGGCCGAAACGAAAGGAACCCGGGGATGACCACCTCGATCCGGCCGGACACCGCCGTCCGGCATTTCCTACGCGACGACGATCTCACTCCCGCCGAACAGGCCGAAGTGCTGGCCCTGGCCGCCGAACTCAAGAAGAACCCGTTCTCGCGGCGGCCGCTGGAGGGGCCGCGCGGAGTGGGCGTGATCTTCGACAAGAACTCCACCCGCACCCGGTTCTCCTTCGAACTGGGTATCGCCCAGCTCGGCGGACACGCGGTGGTGGTGGACGGGCAGACGACCCAGCTGGGTCGCGACGAAACCCTCGCCGATACCGGCCGGGTGCTGTCCCGCTACGTCGAGGCGGTCGTGTGGCGCACCTTCGGCCAGCGACGGCTCGAGGAGATGGCCGCGGGGGCCTCTATTCCGGTGGTCAACGCGCTGTCCGACGAGTTCCATCCGTGCCAGGTGCTGGCGGACCTGCTCACCATCACCGAGCACAAGGGCGGGTTGAAGGGTCTGCGGCTGGCCTACTTCGGTGACGGCGCCAACAATATGGCGCATTCGCTGCTGCTCGGCGGGGTCACGGCCGGACTGCATGTGCGCATCGCCGCCCCGGCCGGATTCCTGCCGGCGCCGGAGGTCGTGGCGGCCGCCGAGACCCGGGCCGCGGAGACCGGCGGTACGGTCACCGTCACCGAGGATCCGGCCGCGGCGGCCGCGGAGGCCGACGTCCTGGTCACCGATACCTGGACCTCGATGGGACAGGAGAGCGACGGCCTGGACCGGGTGGCGCCGTTCCGGCCCTACCAGGTGAACACCGAGCTGCTGGCCCGCGCGGCCGCCGACGCGGTGGTCCTGCACTGCCTGCCCGCGCATCGCGGCGAGGAGATCACCGACGAGGTGATCGACGGCCCACGCAGCGTGGTGTGGGACGAGGCCGAGAACCGGCTGCACGCGCAGAAGGCGCTGCTGGTGTGGTTGCTGGACCGTGAAGGCGCGCACCGGCGATGAGTGAGGCCCGGATCCATCCCACCGGCCCGATCACCGCCGCCACCCGGGCCGGGCGCCAGTCCCGGATCATCGCGCTGCTGGCCGCTCATCCGGTCCGCAGCCAGACCGAACTGGCCGGCCTGCTCGCCGCGGAGGGGATCGAGACCACCCAGGCGACCCTGTCGCGCGATCTGGACGAACTGGGCGCGGTGAAACTGCGGGCGGCCGACGGCGGTGCGGGCGTCTACATCGTGCCCGAGGACGGCAGCCCGGTACGCGGGGTCACCGGCGGTACCGGGCGTCTGGCCAAATTACTGGGCGACCTGCTGGTCTCCACCGATTCCAGCGGCAATATCGCGGTGCTGCGCACCCCGCCCGGCGCGGCGCATTTCCTGGCCAGCGCCCTGGACCGCGCCTCGCTGCCCTATATCGTCGGCACGATCGCCGGCGACGACACCATCGCGGTGATCGCGCGCGAACCGCTCACCGGCGCCGAGGTCGCGGCCAAGATCGAGCAGCTGGCCTGACCGGCGGGCGGGGTCAGAAGCGGCGCCGGGCGGCGCGGCTCGCCGTCCGGTACGCGATCCAGCGTCCCGTGCCGGCCGAGCCGGCGCATACCAGCGCGACCGCGGATACGACGGCCACCGGCCCGGCGAAGGCCAGGCCCGCGAATTCCCGCGCGTACACCGCCGCTGCCGCCCCGATGAGCGCGGCCGACCCGCCGAGGACCGAACAGAGGACCGTGAGCGCGCGCCCGGCCCGCCGCCCGAACAACAGCAGCAGGGCCGCGCCGTCCCACAGCAGCATCGCGGCGCCCAGGAGCGCCAGGGCGACCACCGAGGCCGCCAGCTCGCCGGCGGGCCCGTCCCGCAGCACGCCGATCGTCTCGACCGCTCCGAAGGCGAACAGCAAGGTCGGCATGGCGCCGATGATCAGGGTGAGAATCCCCGCCGTGACGGCGGTGCCCGCCGACGGAGCCGGTCCGGCCGCGGGCCGAGGGTGGCGGGGCGCCGCCGGAGTGAAGCCGCCGGGCGGGAGACCGGACCCCCGGGCGTGGTCGCGCGGCGGATAGCCGCCCGCCGGCGGGCCGTCGCCGGGCCGGGCCGCGGTCGCGGGAGCCGGAGTGGGGGTTGCGCGCGGCGCCGGGCGGGGAGCCGGCGGCGCGGGATCCACGGGTGCCGCGACCACCGGTGCCGGAGCCGAGATATGCCGCCCCTCGAGCGCGTCGTGCGCCGCGGAGGTGAATTCGCCGCAGGTGGCGAACCGATCGCCCGGCGCCTTGGCCATGGCCCGCTCCAGCACCGCGTCGATCGCCGGCGGCAGGTCCCGGCGCGTATCGGTGAGGTGGGGCACCGGCTGGGCGATATGCCCCATGACCACCTGGCCGGGATTGGTCGACGCGTACGGCGGCCGGCCCGCCAGCATGGCGAACAGCGTGCAGGCCAGCGAGTACTGATCGCTGCGGTGGTCGACCCGCGTCCCGGACAGCTGTTCGGGCGAACCATAGGCCAGGGTGGCGGTGAAGGTCCCGGTGGCGGTCATCTTCGTATTGCTGTCGGTGAGCCGCGCGATACCGAAATCGGTCAGCACCGCCCGTGATCCACGGTGCGCGTCGGCGTCCGCGATCAGGATGTTCGCCGGTTTGACGTCGCGGTGCAGGACTCCGCGGCTGTGCGCGTAGTCCAGCGCCGCCGCGGTGTCACCCAGTAACCGCACCGCGGTCGAGGCCGGATGCGATGCGGCGTGCCAGGATGCCGCGTCGCCGCCGCGGATGTACTGCATGGCGATCCACAGATGCCCGTCATCGGTGCCGCGGTCGAAAACCCCGACGATCCCGGGATGTTCGAGGCGGGCGACCACGTCGGCCTCGCGTTCGAACCGCCGGACCAGTTCGTGGTCGGTGGACACCTCCCGGTTCAGCAGCTTCAGTGCCACGCTGCGCGGCAGCCGGGGATGGCGGGCCAGATAGACCGTGCCCATACCGCCCTGGCCGAGGATCCCCTCGATGTGATGGCCGGCGAAGGTCGCACCCACCCCCAACACCACCGCTCCTTTCGTCCGCCGCGAATGCCGCGACGGTACCGCAGTTCTCGTGCCCCGGGGCGCGGGAGCGAGGCCGGTCGCCGCACCCCGGACGTGCGGCTCAGCCGGTGCCGGTGGTCGGCGTGAACGCCGCGGGCGGCGGCTCGACGACGGTGCCGGTGGGATCGGGTCCGGGCCCGGGGGCACGCGGGCCGGTATCCGGGAGCGCCCGCGGTCCGGGAACCAGTTCCGGCATCTCCTGCCACGCCGGTTCCGCGGCCTGCAGTTCCAGGGCGATGGCGATGAGTTCCGGTTCCGACCAGGGCATTCCGCCGAGTTGCATACCGAACGGCAGCGCGGTCGCGGGAGACCGGCCCACCGGTAGCGAGACGACCGGCGCCCCGGCGTAATTGGCCCAGGTCACCGGTGCGCTGATATCGAACAGATTGTCGAGGACATCGGTGCGGGCCTGCCGGTCCCGGACCACCGCGGGCAGGATGATCGCATCCAGGCCGTTCTCCTCGAGCAGCCGGTTGTAGTCGTGCTGGAACCGGGTGCGGTCGCGCTCGAACACCAGGTAGTCGTCGGGCGCGGACAGGCTGGCCAGCCCGTTGCCGACCATCACCGCGGTATCCGGCCGGTACAGGGAGAGCTGATCGGCCCACTGCCGGTGGTACCGCCCGACCTCGAGACTGTCGCCGAACCGGCTCGACGGCAGGGTCGGCACGGTGATGTCGCGGAGGGTTCCCCCGAGCCGGGTGACGAGGTCGAGAAAGCGCGACGCCAGCGTGCCGAGGGCCTCCGGCAGTTTCGCCAGCATGTCCCGGTCGACCCCGAAGCGGGTGGCCGCCAGTGGTTTCGCGCCGCCCGACGCGACCAGCGGATAGCCGCCGCCGGGCACCGGCGCCGCCGTGGCGGTCGCCCGGTCGCGGGGGTCGGCGCCCGATATCGCCGACAGCAGCAGCGCCGCGTCCGCGACGCTGCGGGCCATCGGGCCGATATGGTCCCGGGAGGCGGTCGAGGGGATCACGCCGTACTGGCTCACCTGACCGTAGGTCGGTTTGATCGCGCTGACGCCCGCGCGCGAGGACGGGATCCGCAGCGAACCCCCGGTATCGGTGCCCAGCGCGAGGGGAGTGAACCGCGCGGCCAGCGCGGCCGCGTTCCCGCCGGAGGAGCCGCCGACCAGGGCGGCGGTATCCCACGGGTTGCCGACCTGCGGGCAGATGAGCCCCAGAGCGAACTCGTCGGTATGGGTATGACCCAGCAGTACGACGCCCTGATCGCGCAGCCGGCGCCAGACGGTGGCGTCGCCGGCGGCGATATTGCCGGCCAGGACCCGGCTGGACGCGGTGACCGGTAGCCCGGAGACGGCGAACAGATCCTTGAGCGCCAGCGGTAGTCCGCACAGCAGCGGGGCGCCGCCCGCGGCCAGCCGCTGTCCGGCCTGTTCCGCCTGTGCGTACGCGATCTCCGGGTAGGTCCGGATCCAGGCGTTGATGGGGCCGTCGAAGGCGGCGCTGCGGCGCAGGCAGGCGTCGAGGAGTTCCCGGGGATGCAATCGCCCGGACTGCAGCAGTGACGCCGCGTCGACCGCCGACAGCAGGGCCGGGTCGGTGGCGGCGATACCGGCGGGGTCGGGTAGCGCGAGCGGGTCGGCCCGGGCGAGGAGTGCCGGACCCGCGGCGGCGGCCAGCAGCCCGGCGCCGGCGGACCGGACGAAGGCCCGCCTCGACAGGCGCGCGGTCACCGCGCGCTCCGTCTGGACGAGAGAGACAGGACCTGGTCGGATGGCGCCCAGGTGTATCCGGCCCCGGTATCGGGTAACCGGGTACCGCGGTGTCCGGTCCGGATGCGGTCGGTGTTCGTGATCTTGCCCCCGGCGCGTTCGGGAGCTCCCAGAAATCGCACCCGGGCAACTTTAGTAGGACATCGATGCGTCGAATTACGCAGGGCGGCTACGAGGTTTGGCCGACCGGCGGTGGATCACGCCCCGGTCAGTGGTTGTTGACCAGCTGCTGCAGAAGCGGTGTGGCGAGGTCCAGGCCCAGCGTTCCCACGGTCAGAGCCGCGTTTCCCAGGGTCACGACGATGACGCCGATGGTGTCGTAGTTGTCCATCGCCCATTGCTGCAAGGTCTGCACGGTCTCACTCCTCTCCGGTTCACGAGCGCGAGTGGTGTGATCAGCGTCTCATAATCGGGGGCCGCGGCCAACGGTTGATTCTTCACCCCGGCACCCGGGCGGGCTATCGTTCGCGCAGGTGGTCCCGGGCCCCGACCCCGGCTGTGAATGAGATTGCACAGTCGTGCATAATCATTTGTGGCGGCGGAGCGAGCCGGACCGGCAACGGGCCAGCATACTGCTGGAGATCACGCGCCGAACCCGGGCGACCGGCTGCCCGCGAAGACAGCAGACGTACGAACTCATCCGAGGAGCACCAAGAACATGTCCGATCGCGTCGTACTCGCCTACTCCGGTGGGCTGGACACCTCCGTGGCCATCAGCTGGATCGGCAAGGAGACCGGCGCCGAGGTCGTGGCCGTGGCCATCGATCTGGGGCAGGGCGGCGAGGATATGAACGTGGTGCGTCAGCGCGCCCTGGACTGCGGC
The DNA here is from genome assembly GCF_055586645.1 of Nocardia sp. NPDC049935. Taxonomy (NCBI): domain Bacteria; kingdom Bacillati; phylum Actinomycetota; class Actinomycetes; order Mycobacteriales; family Nocardiaceae; genus Nocardia; species Nocardia sp. NPDC049935. The sequence goes on from NZ_JBVJHV010000004.1 coordinate 636,784, forward strand.
GCCGTCGAGGCCGTGGTGGTCGACGCCCGCGACGAGTTCGCCGACGAATACTGCCTGCCCACCATTCAGGCCAATGCGCTCTACCAGGCGGAATACCCGCTGGTCTCGGCGATCAGCCGGCCGCTCATCGTCAAGCATCTGGTGGAGGCCGCCAAGTTCCACGGCGCTTCCACCGTCGCGCACGGCTGCACCGGTAAGGGTAACGACCAGGTCCGGTTCGAGGTCGGCATCGGCGCGCTGGCCCCCGATCTGAATGTGATCGCCCCGGTCCGCGACTACGCTTGGACCCGGGAGAAGGCCATCGCCTTCGCCGAGGAGAACAAACTCCCGATCAACGTCACCAAGAAGTCGCCGTTCTCCATCGACCAGAACGTCTGGGGCCGGGCCGTCGAGACCGGATTCCTCGAGGATCTGTGGAACGCGCCCACCAAGGACGTCTACGACTACACCACCGACCCGACCGTCAACTTCGAGGCGCCCGACGAACTGATCGTCACCTTCGACAAGGGCGTGCCCGTCGCCATCGACGGCCGGCAGGTCAGCGTTCTGGAGGCGATCACCGAACTGAACACCCGCGCGGGCCGTCAGGGTGTCGGCCGGCTCGATATGGTCGAGGACCGCCTCGTCGGTATCAAGAGCCGCGAGATCTACGAGGCGCCCGGCGCCATCGCGCTGATCACCGCGCACCGCGCGCTCGAGGCCGTCACGCTGGAACGCGAACTCGGCCGGTACAAGCGGCAGGTCGAGCAGCGCTGGGGCGAGCTGGCCTACGACGGTCTCTGGTTCTCGCCGCTCAAGCGGGCGCTGGACGCGTTCGTCGCCGAAACCCAGCAGCATGTCACCGGCGATATCCGCATGGTGCTGCACGCCGGCAATGTCGTGGTCAACGGCCGGCGCAGCGAACAGTCGCTCTACGACTTCAATCTGGCGACCTACGACGAGGGCGATACCTTCGACCAGTCCCTCGCCAAGGGCTTCGTGCAGATCCACGGCCTGTCCTCGAAGGTCGCCGCCAAACGCGATCTGAACCAGAAGTAGTCGCGACGAACCGATAGCCACCCGGGCCGGCGCGAGACCGGCCCGGGCCAATACCGTGGGGACGACGATCCGCGCGGCACATCGACACGTGGGAGAGGCAGTGGGCACCAACGAAGGCGCGTTGTGGGGCGGGCGGTTCGCCTCGGGTCCCGCCGAGGCGATGGCGGCGCTCAGTAAATCCACCCAGTTCGACTGGGTGCTCGCGCCCTACGATATCCGCGCCTCCAAAGCGCACGCCCGCGTACTGAACAAGGCGGGGCTGCTGTCGGAGAGCGATCTGACCGGGATGCTGGCCGGTCTCGACGATCTCGCCGCCGACGTCGAATCCGGGGCCTTCGCACCGGCGGAATCCGACGAGGATGTGCACGGCGCCCTGGAGCGCGGCCTGATCGAACGGGTCGGCGCGGAACTCGGCGGCCGCTTGCGGGCCGGGCGGTCACGTAACGACCAGGTCGCGACCCTTTTCCGGATGTGGCTGCGCGATGCGGTGCGGCGGATCGCGGCCGGTCTGGTCACCGTGGTGGACGCGCTGGTCGCCCAATCGGCCGCGCACCCGGACGCGGTGATGCCCGGTAAAACCCATCTGCAGGCCGCGCAGCCGGTACTGCTGGCCCATCATCTGCTGGCGCACGCCCATCCGCTACTGCGCGATATCGACCGGCTGCGTGATTTCGACCGGCGCGCCGCCGTGTCCCCGTACGGTTCGGGTGCGCTCGCGGGGTCCTCGCTCGGCCTCGATCCGGAGGCCATCGCGGCCGAACTGGATTTCACGGCCGCCGCCGCCAATTCCATCGACGCCACCTCGTCGCGTGATTTCGCGGCCGAGGCGGCGTTCGTGCTGGCGATGATCGGGGTGGACCTGAGCCGGATGGCCGAGGAGATCATCGTCTGGAGCACCGCCGAATTCGGGTACATCACGCTCGCCGACGCCTGGTCCACGGGCTCGTCGATCATGCCGCAGAAGAAGAACCCCGACGTCTCCGAACTCACCCGCGGTAAGGCGGGCCGGCTGATCGGTAACCTCACCGGTCTGCTCGCGACCCTCAAGGCGCAGCCGCTGGCCTACAACCGTGATCTCCAGGAGGACAAGGAGCCGCTGTTCGATTCGGTGGCGCAGCTGGAACTGTTGTTGCCCGCCATCGCCGGACTGGTGTCGACTCTGACCTTCCACACCGATCGGATGGCCGAACTCGCGCCCGCCGGATTCACGCTGGCCACCGATATCGCCGAGTGGATGGTGCGCCACGGGGTGCCGTTCCGGGTGGCGCACGAGGCCGCCGGTGCCTGCGTCCGGGCCGCGGAGACCCGGGGGGTGGGGCTCGACGAGCTGACCGACGCGGAGTTCGCGGCGATCGACCCGGCGCTCACGCCGCGGGTCCGGGAAGTACTGACGGTGGGCGGTTCGGTGGCCTCGCGTGATGCCCGCGGCGGGACCGCGGGGGAGCGGGTGCGTGAACAGCTGGCGGAGGTCCGGCAGGCGACCGACGAGATCCGTGCCTGGTTGAGCTGAGAGCAGCTGGGCCGGGTCCGGCAAGGGCCCGGCCCGAGGGCCGGTCGGTGTCGGAGACGACGCGGCCGGGTCATGAGCACTCCGGATGTGCATACGCGGATATGCGCATCCAACTATCGATCGCGACCGGCATGCCTCCGACCGGGAACATCGAACCCTCCCACCCGGCAAGGAGGGCGGAGGGAAGTAATCGCTGCCGGGTCGGGGTCAGCCGGCGGGCGGTCGGAACTCGCCGGCCACGTCGAGGACGCCCGGGAACCAGGGACTGAACTCGTCGGGACGGGCGCGCAGTTCGGCGCGCAGCGTCGACGGGTCGGCCCAGCGGTAGGCCGCGACCTCCGCGGGGTCCGGTACCGGGTCGGCATCGTCCAGCCGCCCCACCAGTACGTGATCCCATTCGTGTTCCACGTACCCCGTCCGCGGATCCTCGGCGCGATACCGGTACACGCCCACCTCGGTCAGCGGGACCCGCAGGCCCATTTCCTCCGCGAGCCGGATACCGGCCGCCTCGCCGACCGGAACCCCGGGCGCCGGGTGACCACAGCAGGTGTTGGACCAGCGGGCCGGGAACCGGGTCTTGCCGGCCGCGCGCTGTTGCAGCAGCGTCCGGCCGGCGGTGTCGAAGATCAGGACCGAGAACGCCCGATGCGGGACGCCGGGCGCGCGGTGGGCCTGCGCGACCGGGCACGAGCCGACCGTCTCGCCGGCCGTGTCCACGAGCTCGACGAGCATCGATTCCCGATCCGGGCCCGGCGACGGGCCCGCGGGGGTCGGTGTGGGGGTCGCGTCGGTCACGATCCCCACCCTATCGGCGCGCGCCGCGAGGTTCCGCGCCGGTGACGGGTACATGATGTAGATGTCACAACGGACCCTCGGGTCCGGCGTGGGATATGGCAGGCTTGTGCATACCTCGGGGTGTGAGGTGTGCCACGCCACGTGTAGGGCTGGGAGCGGAACGTGAAGTTGAGTGTGCGAGGTTTGGCGGGATCGGCGCAGCGGGTGATGGCCACCGCGCACAACGGTCTCGAGGTGATCCGCTTCGGCGGACTCGGACGCGATACCGATTCCTCGCCGTTCGAGGTCGTCGAACGGCGACCCATGTACCGGCTCCGGCGCTATTTCCCCGGTGAATCCGGCGGCGGCCCGGTAGCCCTGTTCGTGCCGCCGCTCATGGTCAGCGCCGATATCTGGGATGTCAACGGCGACGACGGCGCGGTGGGAATCCTGCATCGCGGCGGAATCGATTGCTGGGTCGTCGATTTCGGGTCGCCGTCCTCGGAGGAGGGCGGCTGGAAGCGGGATCTGGCCGATCATGTGCTCGCGGTGAACAGCGCCATCGACAGCGTCTGCGCGGCGACCGGCCGCAGCGTGCATCTCATGGGGTATTCGCAGGGCGGGATGTTCGCCTACCAGGCCGCCGCGTACCGGTCCGGCAAGGGCATCGCCAGTATCGTCACCTTCGGAAGTCCGGTGGATATCGTCGCCGGGATGCCGCTGGGCCTCCCGCACGCGGCGGTGAGCGATCTGGTGGATTTCGCGGCCGATCACGTGGTGCCCCGGCTCCCCATCACCGACCGGATGGTCCGCATCGGGTTCCAGATGCTGGACCCGGTGAAAACCGCGAAGGCGCGTATCGATTTCCTGCGTCAGCTGCACGATCGTGAGGCACTGCTGCCCAAGGAGCGGCAGCGCCGGTTCCTGTCGAACGAGGGCTGGATCGGGTACGCCGGTCCCGCGGCCGCGGATCTGCTCAAACAGTTCGTCGTCCACAACCGGATGATGCTCGGCGGGTTCGTCATCCGTGATCAGCCGATCTCGCTGGCCGATCTGAAATGCCCGATCCTGGCGTTCGTCGGCGAGGTCGACGAAATCGGTCAGCCGGCGGCCGTGCGCGGCATCGTGCGCGCCGCGCCGCGCGCCGAGGTCTACGAATCCACCGTGGTCTCCGGGCATTTCGGGTTGGTCGCGGGGTCGGTCGCGACCCGGTCCACCTGGCCGCAGGTGCGCGAATGGGTCGGCTGGGTCGACGGCGGCAACGCGCTGCCCGAGGAGATCGTCCCCATGACCGATCACGTCCCGACGGATCTCCCCCGTTCGGCGCTGCTCCGGGCCGTGCATACCGCCGCCGCGCTGGCCGAGGCGGGCGCGGAGATCGGCCGGACCTTCGAACATCTGGCCGCCAACACCGTGCGTGGTTCGGTCGGGGTGGTGGAGGGCGCGGCCCGCACCCTGCCCCGGCTGACCCGGCTCGGCATGATCCAGTCCGATACCCGGATCTCGATCGGCCGGCTCCTGGCCGAACAGGCGAGACGCTCCCCGAAGGGGGAATGCTTCCTCTTCGACGACCGCGTGCACACCAATGCGGCGGTGGACGCCCGGATCGACAATGTGGTGCGCGGGCTGATCTCGGTCGGTATCCGCCCGGCGACCCGGGTCGGTGTCGTCATGGAGACCCGGCCCAGCGCGCTGGTGACGCTGGCGGCGCTGTCGCGGATCGGGGCGGTGGCCGTGCTGCTGGCTCCGGAGAGCGAACTGACCTCGGCGCTGGAGCGGACCGGGACGGCGGTGCTGGTATCGGATCCGGAGAACGTCCGCCTTGCGGTGGCCACCGGCGCCCGGGTGCTGGTGCTCGGCGGCGGCGATACGCGCGGCCTGGCCGTTCCCGCGGGCACCGATCTGGTCGACCTCGAGCAGGTGGACCCGGAGGAAGTGCGGTTACCGGGCTGGTACCGGGCGAATCCGGGACGGGCCCGCGAACTCGCGTTCGTACTGGTGTCGGGGGTGGGTGATCGCCTCGACATCAAATACATCACCAACCACCGGTGGGCGCTGTCGGCCTTCGGTACCGCCTCGGCCGCGGATCTGGACCACAAGGACACCGTGTACTGCCTGGCGCCGCTGCACCATTCGTCCGGGCTGCTGGTGAGCCTCGGCGGGGCGATCGCCGGGGGGAGCCGGATCGCGCTGGCGCGGTCGCTGGACCCGGCGCGATTCGCCGAGGAGGTGCACCGCTACGGGGTCACTGTCGTCACCTACACCTGGACGATGCTGCGCGATATTCTCGACGCCGAGGTCTTCCCGCAGGGGCATTCGCATCCGGTGCGGTTGTTCATCGGTTCCGGAATGCCCGCCGGGTTGTGGCGGCGCACCCTCGAACAGTTCCCACCGGCCCGGGTGCTCGAGTTCTACGCCTCCATCGAGGGCGATGTGGTGCTGGCGAATGTGCCCGGCGTGAAGTTCGGCTGCAAGGGCCGTCCGGTACCGGGGACCGCCCGGGTGGAACTGGTGGCCTTCGACCCCGTCACCGGGCAGATCATGGTGGACGACAACGGATTCGCGCGGCGCTGCGCCGATAACGAGGTGGGCCTGCTGATCGGCTCCACCGGCTCCACGGGAGATCTCTCGCGTGGCGGACTGCGCGGTGTATTCGAGGCCGAGGATTCCTGGCTGCCCACCGAGAACCTGTTCCGCCGCGATACCGAGGGCGACTACTGGCTGGTGGACCGCATCGATACGGTGATCCGGACCCGCCGCGGCCCGGTGTTCACCCAGCCGATCGTGGATGTGCTCAACGATATCGCCGCGGTGGATATGGAAGTGGCGTATCCCCTGGCCGCCCGGGACCGGACACTGGCGGTCGCGGCGGTGAGCGTGCGGCCGGGATTCCGGCTCGACGCCGACGATCTCACCGAGTCGCTGCGGTCGCTGGCGCCCGATCAGCGCCCGGATGTGGTGTACGTGGTCGACGAGATCCCGCGCAGCCCCTCGTTCCGGCCGTCGGCACAGGCGGTGCAGCAGGCCGGCGGACCCCGGCCCGGACCTCGCACCTGGTGGTACGAACCGGAATCCGAGAGCTACGAGATGCTCACCGATATCGGTTCGCTGGGGCTGCTCACCTGACCCGGCGAAGCTACCGGCACCGGTAGGCGGTGACGGCCTCGAGCACCCGGCCGAGCTGATCCCCGGTGAGCATGGGCCACAGGGGAAGCCGCACGATGGTCGCCGCGAACCGGGCACTGCGGGTGCAGGGCACCGGGGTGCGGCCGTATTTGAGCCCGGCGGCGCTGGAATCCAGTGGCACATAGTGGAACGGCGCGACGATATCGCGCGCGGCGAGATGGCGGATCAGCCCGTCGCGCGCCTCCTCGGTGGGCATCCGCAGGTAGAACAGATGCGCGGTATGCCGCCGGTCCGGCGGCACGGTCATCGGTGACACGCCCTGATCCGCGGCCCACGCGGCGAGTCCGGCCGCATAGGTGTGCCAGACCCGGTGCCGGGCCCGCTGGATGGCATGGAACTCGGACAGCTGGGCGTCCAGGACCGCCGCGTTCAGCTCGCTGGGCAGATAGCTGGAACCGATATCCTGCCAGGAGTACTTGTCGACCTGTCCGCGCAGGAAACGCGCCCGGTCGGTGCCCTTCTCCCGGATCACCTCGGCCCGGCCCATCAGGATGTCGTCGGAGAGCAGCAGGGCTCCGCCCTCGCCGCAGTGCACGTTCTTGGTGTCGTGGAAACTCTGGGTTCCGAGGGTGCCCAGGGTGCCGAGCGCCCGCCCCCGCCAGGTGCCGCCCAGGCCGTGGGCATTGTCCTCGATGAGGGCGAGGCCGTGGCCGTGCGCGAGCTCCAGCAGCGCCGCCATATCGGCGGCCACCCCGCCGTAGTGCATGACCACGATCGCCTTGGTGCGATCGGTGATCGCCCCGGCGGCCGCCTGCGGGTCGATATTGCCGGTGCTCGGGTCGATATCGACGAAAACACAGGTGGCGCCGTGCACCGCGAACGCCGTGGCGGCGGAGGTGAAGGCGAAGCTCGGCACGATCACCTCGTCGCCGGGCCCCAGTTCCAGCAGGAGTGCGGCCAATTCGAGCGCATGTGTGCACGAGGTGGTGAGCAGTACATGGGGCGCGCCGGTGATCGCGGCGAGTTTCGCGGTCGCCGCCGCGGTGAACGGGCCGTCACCGTGACAGTGATCGGAGTGCAGGACGGCCGAGACGTTCGCCAGTTCCGCCGCGGAACGATAGGGCCGGCTGAAGATGATCCGGCCGCTCACCTCGCCGCGACCTCGGCGCGCGGCCGGTCGCGATGCGGCGCCGCCTCGCCCGGGGGCCGGGGCGTGGGTGAATCGACGGTCAGATACAGCGGTTTGCCGACCAGGATGTGCAGCACCACACCGAGGTATTCGGCGATCAGCCCCAGCGAGAACAGCAGCGCGCCCGAACACAGCAGCAGTACGACGATGATCGACGCCCAGCCCTCCGGGTTGTCGTCGCCGGTCAGCGCCGCGTGGATGATCACGGCCGCCAGAACCGACCCGGCCAGCGCCAGGGTCAGTCCGAGCAGGCTCACCACCCGCAGGCCGCGGGTTCCCGAGCATAGCACCATCTTCCAGAACAGTGAGAACAGCCGCCGGTAGTCGTAGCCCGATTCGGCGCGGCCCTCACTGCGCAACCGGACCGGTGCGGTGGCGGTTCGGCCCACCACCCAGGTCAGGGCGACATCGAGGTAGGCGCCGTTGGCGGCGACCTCGGCGAGCCGGCGGCCGATATCGCCGCGGATGAGCCGGAAGCTCTCGAACCGGGTGGAGGCCGGAAAGGCGAACAGTGTGGCCAGCACCAGCTTCGCGCCGCGTGAGGTGAGGTTGCGCAGTGGCCCGTGCGGCCGGGTGTTGACGGGCCGGGAGTACACCAGATCGGCGCGTTCCCGATAGGCCGTATCGAGGAAATCGGCGATATGGGCCGGATCGTGCTGACCGTCCTCGTCCATCGTCACCACCCAGCGGCCGCCGGCCGCCGCCAGACCCGCGATGGTGGCCGCGTCCTGACCGTAGTTGCGGCTCAGCCAGATGACCCGCACCTGTGGGTATTCGGCCTCCAGACGCTGCAGCACCAGATCGGAGCGGTCGGGTCCGTGGTCGTGGACCAGGACGATATCGTCGACCCGGAAGCGTAGGCCGCCGGTGGTGGTCGTGGGCGCGGCCAGTCCGTCGAGTTCCCGGATGAGCCGGGTGACGGTCTGTTCGCCGCGATACACCGGTACGACCACCGAAATCCGGCACACTTCGGGCGAACCGTGATTCGCGGCGGTGTCCGGGCCCGCGGCGCCGGTGCCGGGCGCCGGTGGGACAGCGGGATCGGTGCGCGGGGCCCGGCGGGCCCGGGCGGGAGCGGAGCTGGGCGAAAACGGCATTGGCGAGATCGACTTTCGACGGAGGATAACGCGTTGCCGGGTCTCGATGACGCTGATGAGCCCGAGAAATGCGAACTCTAGCAGGTGCGCCCGGTGTGTCGCCGACGGATTCGGATGCGCGTCGTTCCGGCCGCGGCCGCGCATCGGGGCGGTAGGGTCTGGGATCCGTGGCGGATGGTCGAGCGGGTGGTCGGCGGGATGTGCTTCGGTGGGCTCTGGTGTGCGCGGCCGGGGTGATCGCCGCGTATGCGGCCGTGCTCCTGGCGAATCCCCGGCATTTCTACACCGACGACACCGAGGCCCAGTACGCGCCGCTGTGGGTGATGACCGGCCGCTCCCTGTGGGAGGGGAAGTTCCCGGTCCTGGTGCCCGAGCACTGGCTCGCGGGCAATTACGCGATCGAGGAAGCGGGCCTGCTCAATCCGCCGCAACTGCTGATCGATCTGCTGGCCGTGACCGTCGACGATCTGGCCCTCTACGCGACCCTGGTAAAAATGGTGTTCGGGGTGATTCTCGGCCTCGGCGTCTACCGGGTGTGTCTGGTGTACGGCGGGCGTCCCGCCTGGTCGGCGGTGGCGGGAGTGGCCTTCCCCTGCAGTGGCTTTCTGCTGTTCTTCGATGCCGCCAGCTGGATGACCGCGTTCACCGGGACGGCCTGGCTCGTGCACGCGTGGGCGTCCGGGGTGCGCTACGCGCGCGGGCGCGGCGGGCCGGTCCCGGTGTTCGTGTTCCTGTACCTCACGATCTCGGTGCAGTACGTGTTCCCGGCGGTGGAGGCCGCCGTCCTGTTCGGCTGTGTCCTGGTGGGCGAGTTCGTGTATCGCCGGGAGCGGGCGCCGCTGATCCGGCTCGCCCTGGTGTCGGTCTGCGCCGGACTGGCCGGTCTGGCCACCTATCTGCCGAGTCTGCTCACCGCCGATGTCACCTGGCGCGGCGCCTCGGAGATCCACAACGACCAGTTCCTCACCGTCCCCTGGTCGGAATCCCTGAACGCCAGTCTGCCCAGTACATTGCCCGCGTTCACCTCGTGGTGGGGCTACGTACAGCCGCTGCCGATGGTCTACATCGCCTGGTTCCTGGTGCCGGCGCTGGCGTTCGTCGATTGGCGGCGGGCGCGGGCGCTCGCCCGGGAACTGAGCGGCCCCGCCCTGTTCGCGGTGCTGATGCTGCTGTGGACCGCCGGTCCCGGGACGATGGGACCGCTGCGCTGGCCGGCCCGGGTACTACCCATGCTCGCGCTGGCCCTGCTGGTGCTGGTCTGTGTACTGCTCGGCAGATGCGGGACGGTGGCGGGGATCCGCCGCCGCGGTCTCGCCGCGGGCGCGCTGGTGGTGCTGCTGCTGTTGCGGTCGCTGGGCGCGGCCCCGGACGAGGCGACGGGGCATCTGGCGGCGGCCGCGGTGGTCGGTGCGCTGGGCGCGGCCGCGGTGGTGCTCGCCCGGCGCCGCGGTCCGGCAGCGGCCTGCCTGCTGACGCTGGCGGCCGTGGCGCCGATCGCGTATGTCCAGGTACTCGTCGCGCAACCGACCCCGATGAGCTGGGAACTGCCCGCGAAACGATCCGAGATGAAGGCCGCGTTCCCCGATTTCGACGGAACCACCCTGCAATTGGGTGATCGCGCGCTGATCCCGGCCGGTGACCGGACACTCGCCGGCGCCTACGGGTCCCTGGTATTCGGCAACTACGCCAAGAACCTGGAGCTCGACTACGTCGGCGGCTACACGCCCAACGGCCATTTCCATTTCGGTCACCTGCTGTGTATGCGCTGGGACACCAGCGTCTGCCCGGACGCCTACCGCCGCGCCTTCGCCCCGGAACCGGAAACCGGCCTGCCCCCGGTGGACCTGATGCTGATCGACCGGGTCGTCCTGCAGCGCGCCCTGTATCCCAGCGCCCGGGACGAGCCGGCCCCGATCGGCTGGAAATGGGTCGACTATCCCGGCCACGAGAACTACATCGCGGTATTGGAACGCGCGTCCGGGCCGGTATCCGGCCGGGCCGGGCGGGTATCGCACAGCGAAGGCGTCGAGGTGCGGGCCACCGCGGAAGCCGCGACCACCAGCCGCGTCCGGGTGGATTCGCCCACCGGCGGACGTCTCGTCTTCGCCCGGCTGGGCTGGCCGGGGTACCGCGCTCATCTCGACGGCCGGCCGCTGCCCATCGACGTGGTGGCGGACAGCTTCGTCGCGGTGGACATACCGCCCGGCACCCGCGACGGCGAACTCGACCTCACCTGGCGCCCGCCGGGCTGGAAGATCGGGGCCGCGAGTGCGGCCCTGGGCCTGCTCGGACTGCTGATCCTGCAGGTGTTCTTCGTGATCACCACCCGCCGCCGCGACAACCCGTCCGAGGTGCCCGGCCCGGTGCCCGAGGCCGGGCGGCCCGACCTGCTGGCCGTCCGGTCGTGACCCGCCACCGGGACCGCCCCGGCCGCGCCGGAGGACATCCGGTACCGACCGCCGTCGCCTCCCGTCCCGCCGGTACCGGCGCCACCCCGGCGGGGGCCGCCTCCACGGCCGACCCGGATTCCCCGCCCGGAACCGGCGCTCGCCCCGGCCCGCTCCTGCGTCTGCTGCGCCGGCAGGAACTCGCGTTCGCGGTGGTCGGCGCCGTGAACACGGTGATGGGTATCGGCCTCACCGTGGCCTGGCTGCAGGTGCTGGGACCTTCGGTGCCGCCGTCGGCCGGGGTGGTGGCCGCGTATCTCACCGGAATCGGCATCGCGTTCGTCCTGCATCGCCGGTTGGTGTTCCGGGTGCGCGGCCGGGTGGTGCGCGATTTCCTCGGATTCGCCGCGGTGAACGGCGGGGGCCTGCTCGCCAATGCCTGCCTGCTGGAATTCGCCGTCACGGGCCTGGGTTTCCCGCGGGCTCCCGCCGCTGTCGCGGTGATGGGCGCGGTGGCCGTCGGCACCTACTTCGGCCACCGGTTCGTCTCGTTCCGCCGCCCGGTAGGTTGATCCCATGTCGTCGGAGGAAACCATCCTGGATCCCACCCTGCTCGCCCTGCTGGCCTGCCCGCAGGACAAGGGCCCCCTGCATCTGGTGCGTACGGCCGACGGCGCGGATGTGCTCTACAACCCGCGCCTGCGGCTGGCCTACCCGATCGACAGCGGTATCCCGGTGCTGCTGGCCGACGAGGCGCGCAGTGTCGACGACGCCGAACACGCGGATTTCGCGCGGCAGTACGGCGAATGAACCCGGGTCAGGGCTCGCGGCGCGGCCGCGGGTCCGGGCCGATCTCGCCGGTGAGGTAACGCTGGACCGTGGGGCCCACCGCGGTGACCAGGTCGTCCAGCGGTATTTCCGCCATCGCGCCGAGGTGCAGGATCTTGCGGGTGAGCACCAGCCCGGTGATCTGCGATGCCACCAGGCCCACCCGGACCCGCCCGTCGTCGGTATCGGTGGCGATCCGCTGCCGTATCCGCTCCAGAATCACCGATAGCAGGAAATCCCTGGTCAGTGAGCTGTCGCCGCCCGCGACCATGGTGCGCACCAGCGCCACCGCGCCGGCGCCCGCCGGAGAATCCCACAACCCCACCACCGCGCGCACGATGGTCTCCCCGAGCCGGTCCATCGGCGCGGCGTCGAACTGCCGCAGCACCACCTCCGGATCGACCGGTAGCTCCACCACCGCCCCGAACAGATCCTGTTTCGTCCCGAAGTAGTGGTGCACGAGTGCCGGATCGACTCCGGCGTCCGCGGCCACCGACCGGATCGAGGTCTTGTCGAATCCGTTGCGGGCGAACCGTTCCCGTGCCGCGGCCAGAATCGCCTCCCGCGTCTCCGGCCGGCCCGACCGGCGGCCGGACCGGCCCGCCGGGCGGGCGCCGGGCCCGGTGGGACTCATGCGGTGCGGCGGCGCAGCGTCGCCGCACCCAGCGCCAGCGCGACGGCCGCGAACGCCGCGACAACCGCCAGATCCCACCACATGGCGGCGCCGGGGTCGGTGTGCACCGATACTTCCTGCAGGGCGTCCACCGCATAGCTCAACGGCAGCAGATCGCTGATGACGCGCAGCCAGTCCGGCAGCTGCTCGCGGGGGACCAGCAGCCCGCACAGGAAGATCTGCGGGGCCGCCACCACCGGCATGAACTGCACCGCCTGGAACTCCGTCCGCGCGAACGCGCTGCACAGCAGACCCAGCGCGACACCCAGCACCGCGTCCACCATTGCGATCAGCACCACCCACGCCGGGCTGCCGGCCGCGTCGAGATCCAGCAGGCCGAACGCCACCAGGCAGGCCACCGCGGCCTGCGCCGCGGCCGCGATCGAGAACGCGGTGCCGTAACCGGCCAGCAGGTCGAGTTTGCTCAGCGGTGTGGTGAGCAGGCGCTCCAGCGTGCCGGAGGTGCGTTCCCGCTGCATCGCGATCGCGGTGATCAGGAACATGACGATGAACGGCAGGATGCCCAGCATGCTGATCCCGACACGGTCGAACAGGCTCAGCGTCTGCTGCGGCCCCGCCGGGGTGTTCTGATAGATGAAATAGAGCAGGGTCATCAGCAGCGCCGGAACGACCAGGATCATGGCCACGGTCCGGCGGTCGTTGCGCAACTGCCGCAGGATACGGCCGGTGGTCGCCAGGTAGGCCCGCAGCGGCCGGGGTCCGGAGGCCGGGGCCGGGGTCCGGGCGGCGGGGCCGGGGTGCCCCGGGGCCGCCGCGGTGCGCTGCTCGCTCATGCGGGCGCTCCGATCGTGATGAGGGCGAGAAAGGCCTGTTCGAGGTTCTGCTCGCCGGTGCGTTCGCGGAGTTCGGCGGGGCTGAGCTGGGCGAGCAGATGCCCGTCGCGCATCAGCAGCAGCCGGTCGCAGTGTTCGGCCTCGTCCATCACATGGCTGGAGACCACCAGCGTGGTCCCCGCGGCGGCCAGTTCGCGGAACTGCTTCCACAGGTCCACCCGCAGGACCGGGTCCAATCCCACCGTGGGCTCGTCGAGGACCAGCAGATCCGGCGCGGCCACCAGGGCACAGGCCAGCGAAGCCCGGGTCCGCTGCCCCCCGGACAGTTCGTCTCCGCGCTGGGAGCCGTGATCGAGCAGGCCGACCGCCGTGAGTGCGGTATCCACCGACTCCCGCTCGGCGCCGTAGAGCGCCGCGAAATACGCGACGTTCTCACGGACGGAGATATCGGAGTAGATGCTCGGCGCCTGCGTGACGTACCCGATCCGGCGCCGCAGCCCGGCGCTGCCCGCGGGCAGGCCCAAGGCGGTGATCTCACCGCCGGCGACGATCTGGGTGCCGACGATACTGCGCATCAGGGTCGTCTTACCGCACCCGGACGGCCCGAGTAGACCGGTGATCGACCCCTTCGGAATGGTCAGCGAAATATTGTGCAGCACTTCGCGTTTGCCGCGTCGCACGGTGAGGTCCCGTACATCCACCGCGGCCTGCGCGCCGGTATCGGACATGGCCCGCCTCGATTCATCGCGTGTTGAATTCACCCTTTGGTGAATTCTTCGCCATCCGGGCCCGCGGCACAACCCCCACTCCGGTGCGGATGATCCGGCCCCCTTGCCCGGCGGCCCGGCCCGGTCGCGAAAGGTCCGGACGGGCTGCGACAATCCAGCGGGTGAGTGCAGAGGAGCTGGCCGTCGATCCGCCGGCGGCCGCCCGCCGCCTGCTGGGCGCCACATTGCGGTCGGGCCCGGTCACCGCCCGGCTGGTGGAGGTCGAGGCCTACGGCGGTGACCCGGCGGGACCCTGGCACGATCCGGCCGCCCACTCCGGGCGCGGCCGGACGCCGCGCAACGCGGCGATGTTCGGGCCGCCGGGGCATCTGTACTGCTATCTGAGCTACGGGATGCATACCTGTGTCAACGTCATCAGCGGGCCGGACGGGGTCGCCAGCGGGGTCCTGCTCCGTTCGGCGGAGATCCTCACCGGGCACGACCTCGCCCGCGCCCGCCGACCCGCCGCCCGCGGCGCCGACGACCTGGCCCGGGGGCCGGGCAACCTGGGCAGTGCGCTCGGTATCGGACTCGCCGACTACGGCACCGATCTGTTCGATCCCGAATCGGAGATCCGCCTCGAACTCGGTCCGCCGGTCGATCCGGCCCTCATCGCCAGCGGGCCGCGGGTGGGCGTAAGCGCCGAGGCCGACCGCCCGTGGCGGGTCTGGCTCCGTGATTCCGCCGCCGTCTCCGCCTATCGCCGCAGTCCGCGGGCTCCGCGTATCCAGAAGCCCGCCTGACCGCCGCCGCCCGGACCGCCGGTCGATCCGGCGCGCGAGGCATCGCCGGAACCCGCCCGGCCGGTGCCCTCCGGGCGGGCAGTGCCGTGCCGCGGGGCGGCGGTGCGCGAAGATGAACCCGTGAGCAGCGACATCATCGACGAACTGACCTGGCGCGGTCTCATCGCGCAGTCCACCGACCTCGACGCGCTCCGGGAGGTGCTGGCCGCGGGCCCGCGCAATCTCTATGCCGGGTTCGACCCCACCGCGGCCAGCCTGCACGCCGGTCATCTGGTTCCGCTGCTGGCGCTGAAACGTTTCCAGCGGGCGGGGCACCGGCCCATCGTGCTGGCCGGCGGCGCCACCGGGCTGATCGGCGACCCGCGCGAGGTCGGCGAGCGCACCATGAACTCCGCCGACACCGTCGCGCAGTGGGCGGAGCGGATCCGGGGCCAGCTCGAGCGATTCGTGGATCTCGACGATTCGCCGACCGGTGCCCTCATCGTGAACAACATGGAGTGGACCGCCTCGCTGAGTGCGGTCGATTTCCTGCGCGACCTCGGCAAGCACTTCTCGGTGAACGTGATGCTCGCCCGCGACACCGTCAAACGACGGCTGGAGGGCGAGGGGATCTCCTACACCGAGTTCAGCTACATGCTGCTGCAGGCCAACGACTACCTGCAGCTGCGCCGCGCCCACGATTGCGTACTGCAGGTCGGCGGTTCGGATCAGTGGGGCAACATCATCGCCGGGGTGGAACTCAACCGCCGGGTGGACGGGGCGGCCGTGCACGCGTTGACCGTCCCGCTGGTGACCTCGGCCGACGGTAAGAAGTTCGGCAAATCCACCGGCGGCGGCAGCCTGTGGCTCGACCCGGAACTCACCAGCCCGTACGCCTGGTACCAGTACTTCGTGAACACCGCGGACGCCGATGTCGTGCGGTACCTGCGCTGGTTCACCTTCCTCGAACGCGACGAACTCGCGGAGCTGGAGGAAGCGACCACCGAACGCCCCCATGCCCGCGAGGCGCAACGCCGCCTCGCCGCCGAGATGACCACTCTGGTGCACGGCGAGCGCAACACCCACGCCGTGCAACTGGCGAGCCAGGCCCTCTTCGGCCGCGCCGAACTGCGGGAACTCGACGAGCCGACACTGGCGGCCGCGCTGCGCGAGGCCGCCGGCGAGGGCGAGGTCGCCGAGGTGGTTCCGGGTCGGGACACGATCGTCGACCTGCTCGTCGCCTCCGGTCTGTGTGAAAGCCGCGGTGCGGCTCGCCGGACCGTGAACGAAGGCGGCGCGTCGGTGAACAACGAGCGCGTCAAGGACCTCGAATGGACTCCGGAAAGCAGCGATTACCTGCATGGACGGTGGCTCGTCCTGCGCCGCGGGAAGCGCAATTTCGCAGGGGTTCACCGCGGTTCGGCGCATTGATCTTGGTGGGCTGGGTCACATTTGTGTGGCCCGGCCCGCTGGATCGTCCATCCGCGAGCCTCTGAGCTGGGCAGATGCGGTGCCGAAGTGGCGATTTGACGTAGCGTTCTCCGCCGCGTAACTTAATCCAGGTCAGAGCGACACGGACACCGACCAGGGGCCCGGAGCGAGGCGGAAACGCCGAGCCGGAGGGACCAGGGACAACGAGGTTGTACGATGAGCGCCTGGCGGATCGGCCGAAGATGCGGAGTTTGACTCTGAGCCACTGGCCGGTTAAGCTAGAAAACCTGCCTTACTGAAGCCCTGGTTCAACCCAGACGCTGAAGCATGTGCGTGTGTTCTTTGAGAACTCAATAGTGTGTTGATGAATGTCAGTGCCAAATTTTTGATTTGGTTTCGGTTCTTCATACCCCCGTGTGGAGGGCCGAACATTTATGTCAGCTAAATTCCAGCTGGCGATTGTTTTGCTAGGTTTTCGGACTCTAGTGTTTACTTTTGATTGCG
>NZ_JBVJHV010000005.1:0-284963 GCF_055586645.1 Nocardia sp. NPDC049935
CGCAATCAAAAGTAAACACTAGAGTCCGAAAACCTAGCAAAACAATCGCCAGCTGGAATTTAGCTGACATAAATGTTCGGCCCTCCACACGGGGGCATGAAGAACCGAAACCAAATCAAAAATTTGGCACTGACATTCATCAACACACTATTGAGTTCTCAAAGAACACACGCACTCACAATCTCGCAGCTATTCGCTGTCCGATCCGTGAGGCAACTTCCTAAGCTTAGCTCACCCGTTTTCCCGATTGCAAATCGGCATCCCGGTCGAGCCAGTGTGATCGCCAGGCGCTCCTCGTCCTACCTCGTTTCCCTGGTCCCTCCGGCTCGGCGTTTCCGCCTCGCTCCGGGCCCCGGGTCGGTGTCCGTGTCGCTCTGACTTGGATAAAGTTACGCGGCATCTAAATCGATGTCAAATCGCCTGGTCACAGGCCCTAATTCTCGCCATTTACGACTACCGTTTCGCGGCCGTGCGGCGTGAATCGTCAATGACCCGCACCTACCCGCCGTACATCGGCGCCGAGCGCCTGCAGCTTCTCGACGAAGTTCGGATAACCGCGGTCGATATGGAATACGTCGTGCACTTCGGTGATCCCGTCGGCGACGAGGCCGGCCAGGACCAGACCGGCGCCGGCCCGGATATCGGACGACCACACCGGAGCACTCGACAACCGCGGGATCCCCCGGACGACGGCGTGATGCCCGTCGGTCCGCGCGTCGGCGCCGAGCCGGATCATCTCCTCGACGAAACGGAACCGCGCCTCGAAGACGTTCTCGGTGATCATCGACGTGCCGTCCGCGATCGCGGCCAGGCCGATGGCCATCGGCTGCAGGTCGGTCGGGAAACCCGGGAACGGCAGGGTCGAGAAGTTCACCGATCGCGGGCGGTCGGCCTGGACGACCCGGAACCCTTCGGGTTCGAAGGAGATCCGGGCGCCGGCGGACCGGAGTTTGTCCAGCACCAGGGCGAGGTGCTGGGGATTGACTCCCGTGACCCGTACATCGCCCATCGTCATGGCCGCGGCGATACCCCAGGTCGCGGCGACGATGCGGTCGCCGATCACCCGGTGGGTCGTCGGCTGGAGCCGCTTGACGCCGTGGATGGTCAGCACCGAGGTGCCGGCACCGCGGATCCGAGCCCCCATCTGGGTGAGCATGGTGCAGAGGTCGACGATGTCGGGTTCGCGGGCGGCGTTGTCGATCACCGTCTCTCCCTGGGCCAGCACCGCGGCCATCAGGATGTTCTCGGTGGCACCGACCGACGGGAAGTCCAGCCGGATCCGGGCCCCCTGCAGTTCGTCGGCCCGGGCCACCACGCAACCGTGTTCGATTTCGCTGGTCGCACCCAGCAACCGCAGCCCCGCCTGATGCATATCCAGGGGGCGCGACCCGATGGCGTCACCACCGGGTAGCGCGACCACCGCACGTTTGCACCGGGCCATCAACGGGCCGAGCACGCACACCGAGGCGCGGAACTGGGTCACCGCCGGGAAATCGGCGTGGTACTTGGGTTCGGCGGGGGTGTCGATGGTCACCACATCGCCGGTGATGGTGACATCGCAGCCGAGACCGCGCAGTACCTCCGCCATCAGCGGGACATCCAGGATGTCCGGGCAGTTCGTGATGGTGGTGGTGCCTTCGGTCAGCAGGGCAGCGGCCATCAGCTTCAGGACGCTGTTCTTGGCGCCTCCGACCGAGACCTCACCGACCAGCCGGTTGCCGCCAGTTACCAAAAACCGTTCCATGCCGCCTCTCCGAGTATTCGGCGCACCAGTGAGTGCAAGGATAGAGCGCGGGCGATCGCGTCCCCGCGCAGGTCGAGCGAATGTGGAGCTCGGGCGCATCGCACCGGCGCACCCGGCCGGGCGACCGGGCGGCCGCCGCCGGAAGTGATCCGTGTCAGGTTCCCGGGGCCGCATCGGAATCGGATTCCACCTCGGCCTTTCCACCACCCGGTTGCCACAGCACATCACCCTCCGGGTTGGTGTACCGGCTCAGGATGAACAGCAGATCCGACAGCCGGTTGAGGTATTTGGCCGGCAGCACGCTGGTGTCCTCGGGGTGGGCGTCCACCGCGGCCCAAGCCGACCGTTCGGCACGGCGTACCACCGTCCGGGCGGTGTGCAGCAGGGCCGCGACCGGGGTGCCTCCGGGGAGGATGAACGAATTCAGCGGCGCCAGTTCGGCATTGAACTCGTCGCACCAGGCTTCCAGGCGTTCGATATAGGTCTCGGTGATCCGCAACGGCGGATACTCCGGTTCGGCCACCACCGGGGTGGACAGATCCGCACCCGCGTCGAACAGGTCGTTCTGGATACGTCGCAGCACCGCGACCAGTGACTCGTCCGGTTGCCCGAGGGCGACGGCGACGCCGATGGCCGCGTTGGCCTCGTCGCAGTCGGCGTACGCGACCAGCCGTGGGTCGTTCTTGGTGACCCGCGAGAAGTCACTGAGACCGGTGGTCCCGTCGTCGCCGGTCCGGGTGTAGATCCGCGTCAGATGCACGCTCACAGGACCCACCATAAACGCTCGAGCGGCCGCCTACGGGGTTCTGCGGTGATGCCCAATTGGGCCGCGGTCTCTCTCGTCACACCGGCAAGGCGCTCCGGCCCGAACCGCGGTTGCGCGGCGTCAGTGCCCGCGAAGGCGGCGGGCCCGTTCGGAGGGCCGGGATTCGACCCAGGAGAGGAAGGCGGTGAGAGCGGGCCGGTCCAGCGCCAGCTCGTAGTCACCGGAGCGATCGGAGACGCCGATCACCGCGATCTCGTCGGTCATGATGTCGAATTCGTCCCCGCGGGGACCACGCCGATCGCCGATCTCGATCCCGCGACGACGGATCACCGAATCCGCGCCGAGTTTGAGACTGGTGAGTTTGAAGAACACGAGGTGGTCCTCGTCATAGCGGATGACACCATGGCGCCAGCGTTCGCCGCCGTCGGCCGGGAGCACGCGGAGGATGGCCGCGGTCCCACCCTTACGCAACATGACCAGGCGATACGTGGAAACCAGAGCGAGTGTGACCAGCACTAACACCAGAATGATCAGAACTACCATCCCGGTCTGCAATGCCGCACATCCCTTCGCTCACATCCGAGGCGACAACGAATCGACCTCGGGTGAAACATCCGTGGTCATTCAACCACGTACCAGTTTACAAACAGCACCGGGATGTCTCCGGGATCGCGAGGTCACCGCCCTGCGGGCGGTGGTGGGCGAACGCCGGGGGCACCGCCGGACGGCAAAAGGCTCCGGCCGGTGACGAGTGTTCGTCACCGGCCGGAGCCTGCTGCTGTGCGGGATCGTCCCCGGCGGGGTCAGGCCCCTGCCTGCTCCACCGCGCGGACCCGGCCCTGCGCGACGAGCTGCGCTTCCTGGGAAGCCGCATCGTCGGACAACACCTGCTTCGCGGCCTCGACATCGACCTCCGAAGAGAACTCCGCGGACTCCGCCAACACACGAACCGTATCGGCGGTCACCGAGAAGAATCCGCCGTGGACCGCGGCGACGATCCGGGAGCCGTCGGTATCGACGATGGACACGATGCCGCCCTCGACCAGTTGGCCGAGCAACGGCTCGTGGCCGGGCATGATGCCGATCTGTCCCTCGGTGGTCTGGGCGCTGACGAAACTCGCCCGCCCCGACCAGAGCCGCCGCTCGACCGCGACGAGATCAACTGACATATCCGCCATCAGGGGCTACTTTCCGGCGATCTTCTTCGCGGCCGCCTCGACATCGTCGAGACCACCGCAGCTGTTGAACGCCTGCTCCGGGAAGTGGTCGAATTCGCCCTTGCAGACCCGGTCGAAGTCGTCGATGGTCTGCTCCAGCGGCACGACCGAGCCCGGCTGACCGGTGAACTTCTCGGCCACGATGAAGTTCTGGCCGAGGAACTTCTCGAGACGACGGGCGCGGCCGACGAGGACCTTGTCCTCTTCGGAGAGCTCGTCCATACCGAGGATGGCGATGATGTCCTGCAGTTCCTTGTACTTCTGCAGGATCCGCTTCACCTCGTTGGCCACCGCGAAGTGCCGGTCGCCGACGATCGAGGCCTCGAGGATACGAGAAGTCGAGGTCAGCGGGTCGACGGCCGGGTAGATGCCCTTCTGCGAGATCGGGCGGGAGAGCTCGGTCGTCGCGTCCAGGTGGGCGAAGGTGGTCGCCGGCGCCGGGTCGGTGTAGTCGTCGGCGGGCACGTAGATGGCCTGCAGCGAGGTGATGGACCGGCCACGGGTCGAGGTGATGCGCTCCTGCAGCTCACCCATCTCGTCGGCCAGGGTCGGCTGGTAACCGACGGCCGAGGGCATCCGGCCCAGCAGGGTCGAGACCTCGGAACCGGCCTGGGTGAACCGGAAGATGTTGTCGATGAACAGCAGCACGTCCTGGTGCTTCACATCGCGGAAATACTCCGCCATGGTCAGCGCCGACAGGGCGACGCGCATACGGGTGCCCGGCGGCTCGTCCATCTGGCCGAAGACGAGGGCGGTGTCCTGGAGGACGCCCATCTCTTCCATTTCCAGGTGCAGGTCGGTGCCCTCGCGGGTGCGCTCACCGACGCCGGCGAACACCGACGTACCGGAGAACTCCCGAGCGATACGGGTGATCATCTCCTGGATCAGAACGGTCTTGCCGACACCGGCACCACCGAACAGACCGATCTTGCCGCCCTTCACGTACGGGGTCAGCAGGTCGAGAACCTTGACACCGGTCTCGAGGATCTCGGTCTTGCCCTCGAGCTGGTCGAAGCTCGGCGGCTTGCGGTGGATACCCCACTGTTCGCCGTCCCGGCCGAGACCGGGGGTGTCGAGGCAGTCACCGAGGGCGTTGAACACATGGCCCTTGACGACATCGCCGACCGGCACCGAGATCGGCTTGCCGGAGTCACGGACCTCGGCGCCGCGGACCAGGCCGTCGGTGGGCTGCATCGAGATGGTGCGCACGATGTTGTCACCGAGGTGCTGGGCGACCTCGAGGGTCAGCGTCTTGGCAACCGACTTCAGAGCGATATCGGCGGCCAGGGCGTTGAACAGATCTGGGATGGAGCCCCGCGGGAATTCGACGTCCACGACGGGGCCGATGACGCGGACCACGCGGCCCGTGGCGGCGCCGGTCCGGCTCGAGTCTTCTCGAGTAACAGCTGCGGTCATTTTCTAGGTTCTCTTCCTGCGTCTCAGTCGCGTTCCGAGCTGGCCGCCAGGGCGTTCACGCCGCCGACGATTTCGCTGATTTCCTGCGTGATGTTGGCCTGCCGCAACGAGTTGGCCTGCCGGGACAGGGAACTCGCCAATTCGTTGGCGTTGTCGGTGGCCGCCTTCATTGCGGTGCGCCGAGCCGCATGCTCGGATGCCGCTGCCTCGAGCAACGATGCGTAGATCCGCGTGTTGACGTACTTGGGCAGCAGCGCCGCCAGCAGTACATCGGCGTCGGGCTCGAATTCGTACTGCGCGCGAACCTCGGCCGTGGGCGAATCGGACAGCATGTCCTTGCCGAGGTCGAAGTTCTCGTCGACGAAGTCGATCTGGATCGGCGCCATCCGGCGCACCTCCGGCGTCTGCGTCAACATGCTCACGAACCGGGTGTAGACGATATGGAGCTCGTCCACTCCCGCGATATCGCCGGTACCGTCCGGGGCCTCGATCTGCCCGTCCGAGCCGGCCATGAAACTGTTCACCAGGTGCGTGCACGCGGCGCCGGCATCCGCGAAGTTCGGCTGCTGGGAGAAGCCGGTCCAGGCGGCCACCGGCCGCCGGTCGCGGAAGGAGTAATACGTCAGGCCCTTGTTGCCCATGACGTAGAGCACCGGCTCCTTGCCGTCACCGCGCAGTGTGGTCATCAGTTCCTCGGCGCGCTTGAGCACGCTCGAGTTGTAACCACCACACTGACCGCTGTCGCTGGTGATCACCAGCACGGCGGCACGCCGCGGATTCGGACGTTCGGTCAGCAGCGGGTGCGACAGGTTCTTCGACGCACTCGCCAGTTCCGCGACCACCTTGGTGATTTCCTCGGCGTACGGCTTGGCCGCCCGGACCCGGGCCTGGGCCTTGGTGATTCGCGAGGTCGCGATCAGTTCCTGGGCCTTGGTGATCTTCTTGATCGAGTTGATACCCCGAATACGGGAGCGCAATTCACGCAAGTTGGCCATCAGCGGTTCACACTCCCCTCATTCGCGGCGTGACAGGAAAACAGCGCATGGTTCGCCCGGTCTACTTCTCGACGTGCTTGCGGGTGACCGACAGCGACTCGACCTCTTCGTTCGCGAGCTCGCCGGCGCCCGGCTCGTTCACCACGCGGGTGCCGTCGGAGGCCAGGAAGCCCTGCTTGAAGTTGTCGGTGGCGGTCTTGACCTGCTCGGCCGCGTCGCCCTCGAGCACCTTGCCACCGGCAATGCCGGCGAAGGCGTCCGCGGCGGTGTTGTGCAGATCTTCGAGCAGTTCGGTGGTGAAGCGGCGCACATCGGCCACCGGCACCGAGTCGTAGTAGCCGCGGTCGACCAGGAAGATCGAGACGATCTGGTCCTCGACCGCGATCGGCGAGTACTGGTCCTGCTTGAGCAGCTCCACCCAGCGGGCACCACGCTCGAGCTGGGCCAGCGACGCGGCGTCCAGGTCCGAGGCGAAGGCGGAGAACGCCTCCAGCTCGCGGTACTGGGCCATTTCCAGACGCAGCGAACCGGCGACCTTCTTCATACCCTTGGTCTGGGCGGCGCCACCGACACGGGAGACCGAGGTACCGACGTTGATCGCCGGGCGGACACCCTTGTTGAACAGGTCGGACTCCAGGAAGACCTGACCGTCGGTGATGGAGATGACGTTGGTCGGGATGAAGGCCGAGATGTCGTTGGCCTTGGTCTCGATGATCGGCAGACCGGTCATGGAACCGCCGCCCATCTCGTCGGAGAGCTTGGCGCAACGCTCCAGCAGACGCGAGTGCAGGTAGAAGACGTCACCCGGGTAGGCCTCGCGGCCCGGCGGGCGGCGCAGCAGCAGCGAGATGGCGCGGTAGGCCTCGGCCTGCTTGGTCAGATCGTCGAACACGATCAGCACGTGCTTGCCCTGGTACATCCAGTGCTGGCCGATGGCCGAACCGGTGTAGGGGGCCAGCCACTTGAAGCCGGCGGAATCGGAGGCCGGGGCGGCGACGATGGTGGTGTACTCCAGCGCGCCGTGCTCCTCGAGGGCGGTCTTGACGCCCGCGATGGTGGAGCCCTTCTGGCCGATCGCCACGTAGATGCAGCGGACCTGCTTGGCCGGATCGCCCGACTCCCAGTTGGCCTTCTGGTTCAGGATGGTGTCGATGCATACCGCGGTCTTACCGGTCTTGCGGTCACCGATCACCAGCTGACGCTGGCCGCGGCCGATGGCGGTCAGAGCGTCGATGGCGGTGATACCGGTGGCCATCGGCTCCTCGACCGGCTGGCGCTCGAGCACCGTGGCGGCCTGCAGTTCGAGGACACGACGCTCGTCGGCCTCGATATCGCCCAGACCGTCGATCGGCTGACCGAGCGGGTTCACCACGCGGCCGAGGAACTTGTCGCCGACCGGAACCGAGAGCACGTCGCCGGTGCGGCGCACCTGCTGGCCCTCTTCGATCTCGGCGAACTCGCCGAGCACGACGGCGCCGATCTCGCGGTCCTCGAGGTTCAGCGCGACGCCGAGCACACCGCCCGGGAATTCGAGCAGCTCGTTGGCCATGGCCGAAGGCAGGCCGCTGACGTGCGCGATGCCGTCACTGGTATCGGTGACGACACCGACTTCCTCGATGGAGGTTTCCGGGGTGTAGCTCTGGGTGTAGCTTTCGATCGCGCTACGGATCTCGTCGGAGGAGATCGTCAGCTCCGCCATGTTCTTCCTGCTCTCGGTCTCTGGTCTGGAATGTCGGGGGGTGGGTGCGGCCGGCGCCCGGGGTCCGGGGCCGTACCGCTAGGTCAGCGAGCGGCGCATCCGTTCCAGCCGGCCGATCGCACTGCCATCGATCACATCGTCACCGATGCGTACGACGAGTCCGCTGAGCAGACCCGGGTCGGTTTCGACGTGCACGGTGACCGCCTTGCCGTAGATGCGCGCCAGCGAACCCGCCAGCCGTTCCCGCTGGGAATCGGTCAGGGCGATCGCCGATCGCACATGCGCGACGATCTGTTCACGCCGCGACGCGGCCAGGTCGGACAGTTCGTCGAAGGCCGGACCGATACCGGAACGCTGCCTGGTGACCACCTGTTCCGCCAGCGCCTGGGTGACCGGTTCGGTCTTCCCGGACAGCAGCCGCGCGAGAAGGTCACGTTTGGCCGCCGCGGAGGTGGCCCGATCGGACAGTGCCTGTTCCAGCTGCGGGCTGTCGTTGATGATCCGGCCGAACCGGAACAGCTCGTCTTCGACAGCGGTCAGCCGGTCCTGTTCGGATGCCGACTCCAGCAGCGCCAGCTGCCCGAGCAGCACCAGGGTGTCGACCAGGTCGCGGGCGCGGGACCAGTCCTGGGCCACCGCGGTGGTCAGCACCGCCTGGGTGGCAGCACTGACCCGGCTCCCGAAAACCCGCTCGCTCAGTTCGGCGCGGGCCGAACCGGGCACCGACACGTCCGCGAGCGCCACACGCAGCGGACGCTGGTCGTCCAGTACGTCGACAACGGCGAACAGTTCGGACCCCGTCGTGGCCGCAACACCGTTGCTGCCGGTCAGCGCGGCCCGGAGCGCCTCCTTGGACCGGGAGCTGGCCTCACGGCTCGCTGCGTACATGGTTTTCACTCCTCCGTCGTTACCTTCCGACCCCGATACCGGCGTCCGAACGGTCGATCTCGTCGAGGAATCGCTCGATCGTCGCGGCCTGCTTGGCCTCGTCCGTAACCGACTGACCGATGATCTTCTCGGCCAGGTCCACCGCGGTACGGCCGACCTCGGCACGGAGTTCGGTCAGGATCTGCTGACGCTGGGCTTCCAGCTGGGTGTGCCCGGCCGCGACGATACGGTCGCTCTCGGCCTGGGCATCGGCCTTCATCTGGGCGAGGATCTGCTGGCCCTGGGTACGGGCATCTTCGCGGATCTTCGCCGCTTCCAGCCGGGCGTCGGCCAGCTGCTTCTTGTACTGCTGCAGCGTCTCCTGGGCTTCGGCCTGCGCGGCCTCGGCCCGGTTGATGCCACCCTCGATCTTGTCGGCGCGCTCGTCCAGCACCTTCATCAGGCGCGGAACGGCGTACTTGTAGACCACGAAGGCGATGATCGCCACGCAGACCGCCGACCAGACGATGTCGTACGTCGCGGGGAGAAGAGGATTCACATCCTCTCCCGCTTCTTCTGCGAGCAGAATGAACTCGTTCATCGGAATCAGAAGATGAAGCCGGCGACGAGGCCGATCAGCGCCAGGGCTTCGGTGAACGCGATGCCGAGGAACATGTTGGTCCGGATCTGGCCGGCGAGCTCGGGCTGACGGGCGAAGCCCTCGATCGCCTTACCGACGACGATGCCGACGCCGATACCGGGGCCGATGGCGGCCAGGCCGTAGCCGACGGCGCCGAGGCCCTTCAGCGTGGATTCGTTGGTGGCAGCTTCCTGGGCCAGGTACGAGAGGCTCATGAGTCTTCCATTCCCTTTCTGTTGCTCACCCGCCGGACGGCGTGGTGCAGCAGGTCCTTATCGGTTGTTCCGGTCGGTCAGTGGTCGTCGGCGTGCTGGGCAAGGCTGATGTACACGGCGGTCAGCAACGCGAACACATACGCCTGCAGGAAAATGACCAGCAGTTCGAAGATCGTGAATGCGAGCCCGCCGAGCAGCGAGAAGGGCGAGAACACCTTCATCCAGTTGTCCGCGTCGAAGAGGAAGAACTGGGTCGCGCTGAAGAACAGCACCAGCATGATGTGGCCGGCGAGCATATTGGCCATGAGTCGGACGGTCAGCGTGAACGGCCGCAGGATGAAGGTCGAAACGAACTCGATCGGAATGAGCAGGAAGTGCATGGCCGGCGGAACATTCGGAACGACGATGCTGCTGCGCATATAGGTGAAGAGGCCGTACTTCTTGATGCCCACGTAGTTGAACGCGATATACGCGATCACTGCCAGTACCAGCGGCATGCCGATACGCGCGTTCGACGAGATGTTCAGACCGGGGATCACACCCGAGAAGTTCAGGAACAGGACCGTGAAGAAGATCGTCGCGATGAGCGGGAAGAACTTGCGGCCGCTTTCCTTGCCGAGCACTTCCTCGCAGATCTGCTCCTTGACGAAGACCATTCCCATTTCGCCGATGTTCTGCAGCTTCTTCGGCACGATGCGCGGGCTGCGGAAAGCCAGGAACAGGAATGCCACCAGCACGGCGGTCATCAGAAGCCGGACCAGCATCAGCCGATCGAGTTCGAAGGGAGTCCCCTCGAACAGCACCGCCGGAGGGAAGAAGTCGGTTAGCGACGGCGCGTGAAACTCCGCGGCCAAGGTGGTGACGCTCAGCGTTCTCTCCCGTGTTCGGTCCGCGGGAAGTTCTCGCTCCCGCGGTTCGATCGGACATTGACGATCAATGTGGGTCGACTGAGGTCGGCTCGAAGTTCGTCAGCTGCTGTAGCGGGGTTCCGCGCTGGCGTCTGTACGTGTGTCGGCGACATCGTCGACATGCAGAACCGAACCCATTACGAGCCCGGCACGGCAGTAGCATAGCGACTGCTCGTGAGACCTCGTCGGCACCCCTTGCCGAGTCGCTTGCTTACCAAGACTTTACCAAGAGAACTACGACAACGTGTAGCGGGGGCGCTGTTATCTACGACAAGTTGTCGTAGCGTTATCTCAGGCGGTCTCGGAATCCTCGTCCCCGTGCTGGTCAGGGACGTTCACGTACGGAACTTTCTGTCGTAATACACCGTATGTTTCGGCCCCCAGAACGATGACCAGGGCGCCCACGACGGTCAGGAACAACGCGACCCTGTCGTAGAACTCGAATTGCTGCAGAACGGCCACCACGATAAGCGCTACCAGCAGTTTTCCGACCCAGCTCGCCAGCATCACCAGCCCCGCGGTGGAGGGCGGCAACTTCGCCCCCAGCAGCACCACCACGGCCGTGGTCAGGATGAAACCACCACCGATCGCGGCGCCCAGCAACGCGCCCCACAGTCCCGCAGTACCGGCGGCCAGGGTGGCCACCACGACCGCGACCACGGTCAGCACCACCAGGCCGATCAACCCGTAGCGCAACGCCGCACGCAGCGGGACATCGGGGTCGTCGGAGACAGGGTGCAGCTCTGGACTGGTCGACACGGCCCGAACTCTACCCGGACTCGGTAACCGACCCCGCCGCGTCCCGCCGGGCCTGACGCCGCCACAGCCCCGGCACCGCCGTCACCACCAGGGCGAACAGCAACCCGGCGGCCATCAGCAGCACCACCACCCGGCGGTCCATCACCGAGGTGCCGACCGCGCCGAACGCGAGGATGCCGACCCACAGATAGATCACCAGCACGACCCGGCGCTGCGAATGCCCGATCTGCAGCAGCCGATGGTGCAGATGCATCTTGTCGGGCGTGGAGAAGCTCACCCCGGCCCGCACCCGGCGCACGATCGCCAGCAGCAGATCCAGGACCGGAATGAACATCACCGCGCCCACCAGCAGCAGCGGCGAGAGCAGGCCGACGATATCGCGCGGCCCGTACCCCTGCAGCGGAATCCGGCCGGACGCGCTGGTGGACACCGCCGCCAGCACGAGACCGATCAGCATCGACCCGGAATCACCCATGAAGATCCGGGCCGGCGAGAAATTGTGCGGCAGGAAGCCCAGGCAGGCGCCCGCCATCGCGGCGGCCAGCAGCGCGGGCGGATAACTGTCCACAGAACCGCCCTGCTCGGTCAGCAGCCCCACCGCGAACGCGAACACCGCGAACGACGCGATCAGGCCCAGCCCCGCGGCCAGCCCGTCGAGACCGTCCACGAAGTTCATGGCGTTGATCAGCGTCACCGCCACCGCGACGGTCACCAGACCGCCCTGCAGGCCGTCCAGGACCACGGTGCTGTTGCTGAACGGGTCGTAGATCAGATACCAGCCCAGGCCCATCACCGCCATCACCCCCGCGGCGGTGACCTGACCCGCGAACTTGGTCAGCGCGTCCAGACCCCAGCGGTCGTCCACGATGCCCACCGCGACGATGATCGTGGCCGCGACCAGCACCGCCGAGATATCGGGCCGATAGTCGAACCCGCGGCGCAGCGCCGGCAGCTGATGCGCGAACAGCACCGCGGCCACCACGCCGATGTACATGCCGACCCCGCCCATCCGGGGAATCGGCTTCACGTGGACATCGCGATCGCGGGGAATCGCCACCGCGCCGAAACCGATCGCCAAGGTCCGGATCCCCCCGGTGGCCAGAAAGGTCACCACGGTCGAGATCAACAGGACCAGCAGAAGCTCTCGCAGCGGGACAACCGCGCCGGAACCCGTCATCGCGCCGACCACCACCCCGGCACCAGATCACCTTCCGCCGATCCGGCCACATACGAACGGCGGAGGCCGGAGCGCTGGCGGAGGGATCGCCCCACCGAAATCGGCGCACTCACCGCGCGACGGACCCGGTCAGGGCCTCGGGCGTGGTTCCCAGCACCTCCGCGACCGCCGCCGTCGCCACCGCGCCCTCACGCAGGATGCGCGGCTGGTCGCCGGTGAGATCGACAATGGTGGACGGGGTCGCGTGCTGCGCCGGACCACCGTCCAGATACACACCCACCACGGATCCGAGCTGCTCCCGGGCCTGCTCGGCATTCGCGGCGGCCGGGCGGCCGGAGATATTGGCGCTCGACACCGCCAGCGGCCCCACCTCCTGCAGCAGTTCCAGCGCCACCGGATGCAACGGCATCCGCAACATCACCGTGCCGCGGGCGTCACCGAGATCCCACGCCAGCGACGGCGCCTGCTGCACAACGACACTCAGCCCACCGGGCCAGAAGGCCCGGATCAGATCCCGGGCCTGCGGACGCACCGAGAACACCAGCCCGTCGATCGTGTTCCACGACCCCACCAGTACCGGAACCGGCATATCCCGCCCGCGCCCCTTGGCCGCCAGCAACGAGGCGACGGCGGCGGAATCGAACGCGTCCGCGGCGAGGCCGTACACGGTATCGGTAGGCATCACGACCAGCCGACCCGCTCTCAGAGCACTGGTCGCCGCGGCCAGGCCGGCGGCGCGCGAATCGGAATCGGCGCAGTCGTAGACGGTACTCACGCGCCCCATGGTATGGGCTGTATTGTTGCCCCGCCTCCGGCGGGGGAGGCGGGGGCCCTGTCAACCCCGGGTCTTCCCTCCTCCGCTCCTCCGCTTCGCTCCCCCGCTCCGTCAGTCCAGACCCGGGGCGGGCCCCGCCCTCGGAGGCGACCGTCGGGAAAAGGTGCGAGACGCCCTGGACCGGCCGGGCATGACCAGCGCTCCTCGGCGCAGGGCGGGGGAGGGCGCTTACTCCGCGTGCCGCTCTGCCGAGACGAATCGGGGCTTGCCCGCCAGGTCCGGGTGCTCGGTGATTTCGGTGAAGCGTCCGTCGGCGGAGAGCAGTCTCGCCAGATCGCCCCCGTTGGTGTCGTCGTGTTCGACGGCCGCACCTCCGCCTGGGCACAGCAGGCGGCCGATGAGCGGGACCAGAGGGCGGATCACGTCGAGGCCGTCGGGGCCGCCGAACAGGGCGCGGTGCGGGTCGTGGTCGGCCACCTCGGGCGACAGATCCGCGCCTTCGGGGATATAGGGCGGGTTGGCGACCACGATGTCCACCCGGCCGTCCAGCTCGGTGAGCAGGGCGGGGTCGGTGACGTCGGCGTGGTGCAGGGTGACCGGGGTGTCCCCGGCGGCTGCGCGGCGATCGGCGTTGCGGCGAGCCCAGGTCAGGGCGTCCGGGTCGAGTTCCACGGCGTGCACCTCGGCATCGGGGCGGGCGTGGGCGAGCGCGAGGGCCAGCGCGCCGGAACCGGTGCACAGGTCGACCACGAGCGGGGCACGGCCGGGCCGGACGGCGGCGAGGCGGGCCAGCGCCCAGGCGAACAGCAGCTCGGTTTCCGGGCGGGGTATGAAGACCCCGGGTCCCACCTCCAGTGCGATTTCTCCGATGAAGGACTGCCCGGTCAGATACTGGAGGGGTTCGCGGGCCGCGCGGCGGGCGATCAGGGTGTGGAAGGCGTCGAGCCGGTCGGGTTCGATCAGGGGCGCGAGCAGCAGCCGCGATCGCGGCACCCCGAGGACGTGCGCCGCCAGCTGTTCGGCATCCGCCCGCGGACTCGCCACCCCCGCGGCCCGCAGCGATTCTGTCGCCTCGGCGATTACAGGGCGGAGCTGAACACCGGTCACCCGCCGATTATCGCGCCCGGCGCGGGCGGGAAGGGGCGGAGGGGCCGGATCGCCGCACGAAGCCCGGGTCCGGAGGCGCCGGCCGCCGGTACGGAGCGTGTCACCCTTCCATCCGGGTGGCACGGTCGGCGGTGGAGAGCGCGTCGAGGAGAGCGTCCATATCGCCGTTGAGCACCGAGTCCAGGTTGTGCGCCTTGTAACCGATGCGGTGGTCGGCGATCCGGTTCTCCGGGAAGTTGTAGGTGCGGATGCGCTCGGAACGGTCCACCGTGCGGATCTGGCTCGCCCGGCCCTGGGCCGCTTCCTGATCGGCCTGCTCCTCCGCGAGGGCCTGCAGGCGGGCGGCCAGCACCTGCATGGCGCGGGCCTTGTTCTGCAGCTGAGAGCGTTCGTTCTGGCAGGTCACGACGATACCGGTCGGCAGATGGGTGATGCGGACCGCGGAGTCGGTGGTGTTGACGCCCTGGCCGCCCTTTCCCGAGGAGCGGTAGACGTCGATACGCAGATCGTTCTCGTCGATCTGCACTTCCTCGACCTCGTCGGGTTCGGGATAGATCAGCACCCCGGCCGCCGAGGTGTGCACGCGACCCTGCGATTCGGTGACCGGCACCCGCTGCACGCGGTGGACGCCGCCCTCGAATTTGAACCGCGACCACACACCGTCGCGGGCGGCGTCGCGGCTCTTGATGGACAGTGTCGCTTCCTTGTAGCCGCCCAGATCGGAGATGGCGGCGTCGAGTACCTCGACCTTCCAGCCGTGGCGTTCGGCGTAGCGGATGTACATGCGGGCCAGGTCGGCGGCGAACAGCGCCGATTCCTCGCCGCCTTCACCGGATTTCACCTCCAGCACCACATCGTCGCCGTCGTGCGGGTCGCGGGGCGCCAGCAGGTCGGCGAGCTGTTTCTCCAGTTCCTCGAGCTGTTCCTCGAGGCCGGGGACCTCCGCCGCGAAGGCCGGATCGTCGGCGGCGAGTTCGCGGGCCGCCTCCAGATCGTCACGGACGGTGGCGAGCTTCTTGTAGGTGGTCATCACCGGGGCCAGTTCGGCGAACCGCTTCCCGACCCGGCGGGCGGCGCCCGGGTCGTTGTGCAGCGCGGGATCCGCCAGCTGGGTTTCCAGTCCGGCGTATTCGGCCAGCACATCGTCGATGATGGACGGTGCGGTTTTCTCGGCCATGGACGAGGCTCCTACTCGGAAGGGCGACGCGGAGGGGCGGGCACAAAAACACCAACGCCCGGCCTGCGTGGAAGCAGGGCCGGGCGTTGGCGGGAAAGCTAGCTGGCGTCGGCCTTCTTGGCGCGCTTGCCGTAGCGGGCCTCGAAGCGGGCCACACGACCACCGGTGTCCAGGATCTTCTGCTTGCCGGTGTAGAACGGGTGGCACTGCGAGCAGACCTCGACGGTGATATGCCCGGATTCCTTGGTGGAGCGGGTCTGGAAGGTGTTACCGCAACCACAGACGACGGTGGTGTCGACGTAGGCCGGGTGGATTCCTGCCTTCATGGGTGTCCTCTCGATATTGGTCGCCGGGTCGTCCGATATTTCGGACGTGAACCGGAACCGACTTCAGGCGGGATTGTCTGCGCAATTCGCAGACGCACGGCGGTCGATTATGCCAGAACCGCTCGCGCCTGCTGAAACGCACCTCGTGCCGCAGTTGTTCCCGGTGAAAAACGGGGGGCGCCCAAGTGGGCGCCCCCCGTTTTCCGGCCTGCCTACTCGTCCAGGGCGCCGGGTGCGGTCTTGGAGACCTGCATCAGGAACTCCAGGTTGTTCTTGCTCTTGCGCAGGCGGTCGATCAGCAGGTCGATCGCCTGGTGCGAGTCCAGACCGGACAGCACGCGGCGCAGTTTGTGCAGCACCGCCGCCTCGTCGGGGTTGAGCAGGAGCTCGTCCTTGCGGGTACCGGACGGGTTGACGTCCACCGCGGGGAACACGCGCCGCTCGGCGATCTTGCGGTCGAGTTTGAGCTCGGCGTTGCCGGTGCCCTTGAACTCCTCGAAGATCACCGTGTCACCGGTGGAACCGGTTTCCACCATCGCGGTGGCGATGATGGTGAGCGAGCCGCCGTTCTCGATATTGCGGGCCGCGCCCAGGAACCGCTTGGGCGGATACAGCGCGGTGGAATCGACACCACCGGACAGGATGCGTCCCGACGCCGGCGAGGAGTTGTTGTACGCGCGGCCCAGGCGGGTGATCGAGTCGAGCAGGACGACGACGTCCTTACCCATCTCGACCAGGCGCTTGGCCCGTTCGATGGCCAGCTCCGCGACCGAGGTGTGATCCGACGGCGGCCGGTCGAAGGTGGAGGCGATGACCTCACCCTTCACCGAACGCTGCATATCGGTGACCTCTTCGGGACGCTCGTCGACCAGCACCACCATGAGGTAGCACTCGGGGTTGTTGATCGCGATCGCGTTGGCGATGTCCTGCATGATCGTGGTCTTACCGGCCTTCGGCGGAGACACGATCAGTGCGCGCTGACCCTTACCGATCGGCATGATCAGGTCGATGACGCGGGTGGTCAGCTTGTTCTGCAGGGTTTCCAGGCGCAGCCGCTGGTTGGGGTACAGCGGGGTCAGCTTGCTGAAATCCGGGCGGCGCTTGGCCGAATCGACCTCGGCGCCGTTGACGGTGTCCAGCCGCACCAGCGGATCGAACTTCTGCCGCTGGTTGCTCTGCTCGCCGTCGCGCGGGGCGCGGACCGCGCCGGTGATCGCGTCACCGCGGCGCAGGCCGTTCTTGCGGACGAGGTTCATCGACACGTACACGTCGTTCGGGCCGGCCAGGTAGCCGGAGGTCCGCACGAACGCGTAGTTGTCCAGCACGTCGAGGATGCCCGCGACCGGCTGGAGGACGTCGTCCTCGCGAATCTCGGGCTCGCGGGCTTCGCCCCCGCCGTCGCGATCGCGACCCCGGCGGCGTTCCCGGAACCGGCGGCCGCGGCGCCCGCGCCCGCCTTCTTCGTCGTCGCCACCACGGTCGCGGTCGTTGCCCCGGTTGCCACCGGAACCGCGCTGGTCGCCGCCCTGACCCTGCTGGCCGGACTGGTTGCGGTCGCGACGGCGCTCGCCCTGATCGGCGTCCTTACCGTCCTTGCCGTCCTGTTTCCCGTCGTCGGAGCGGGAATCGGCGCCCTGGTCGCCGTTGTTCTTGCCCTGCTGATCCCGGCCGCGACGCTGCCGGCCGCGGCCACGCTGGCCGGAATCCCGGCCGTCGTCGGAGCCGTCGCCGGATTTCGACTCGGCCCGGCCCTCGTTCTTGGCGCCGTCGTTCTTCGAATCGGCGTCGTTCTTCGAATCGGCCTTGCCGTCGTTCGCGTGTTCGGTCTCGGTGGCGGCGCCGTTGACGACGGCCGTGCCGTTGGTGGCCCCCTGGCTGCCCTTGCCCGCGTTGTCGGCGGCGGTGTCCTTACCCGCGGCGGCGTCGGGCGCGGAGCCCGGCTTCTGCTCGGCGGGCGCGGCGGCCGCGACCGGGGCGGCGGGCGCAGCGGACTCGGGCGCGGCAGACCCCGCCTCGACGGGCTGGTCTGCGGTTTTACGTTCTCTGGCAGTCTTGGCGCGGGTAGTACGCTCCGCGGCGGCGGGTCTGCCGGCCTGGTTTTCCTTGATTGCGGCGATGAGATCACCCTTGCGCATACCGGAGGTGCCTCGAATTCCGAGTTCCCCTGCCAGTGCGCGCAACTGCGGCAACAACATTCCAGTCAGCCCCGATCCGATGTCGGTGTTTTCGCTCATCTTGGATGAAATCTGTCCGGAGTCACTTTCGCGGTTGCCCGAGGGTTCGGAGTCGGATACCACCCCGGGTGTCGCGAGCAGGTCCGTATCTGTCACGGAGATCCTTTCCTTCCCTCGATGGCCGTGTGCTGTGTCGAGGGTTCGTTCCGTAGCCCGAACTCGCTGCCGGACTCGGATTTGTAGCCGTATCGCCTGCCCCTCCGGGACCGGGTGCTTCGCCACCGCTGAAAAAGGTGGAAGAGATCATTCCAGTTGAGCGGCTGCGCGGCACCCTCATGGCATGAGGGCTCGAGCCTGGAGCCTGCTGGAGCGATTGCCCTGATGAAGCACCGGCGTCTGATGCGCGCGATGTACGGACTTGCCCAGGATAGCGGGCAACTGCGATGGTCGGCAAGGCGGACGCGCCCGTCAGCCGATCCGGACCCCCTCGGCCGTGCTGACCTGGACGCCTTCGGCGAAGCCGGGTTCGAGCACCCGCAGCCCGTCCGCGACCGCCAGCGCCCGCAGATCATCCGGAAAAGCGCTGGTCATGAGCGCGAGAACGGTCGGCCCGGCGCCGGAGACAGTCGCCGCGACACCCGCGTCACGCAGTCGTTCGATCCAGGTGGTGGTCAGCGGCAGCGCGGGCGCGCGCTGGGTCTGGTGCAGCCGGTCCTCGGTGGCCGGGAGCAGCAGATCCGGGCGTTGCGTGAGCGCGACCACGGCCAGCGCGGCCCGGCTGACGTTGAAGGCCGCGTCCCGGTGCGGGACGAGGTCGGGCAGCAGCCCGCGGGTCTGGGCGGTGGAGGACCGCTCCTCGGGGACCAGCACCACCGGACGCAGCGCGGGATGCGCGTCCAGCCGCACGGCCCGGTAGCCGCGCTGCGGCAGGGCGATATCGTCGCTGTCGGGGCCGGGGCCGATCTCGGTCCACGACACCACGATTCCACCGAGCACACTGGCGGCGGCATTGTCGGGGTGGCCCTCGAATTCCGCTGCGAGCTGCACCATCCGGTCGGTATCCGCCGTCAGGGCGGGATCGAATTCCGCGGCCAGCGCACAGCCGGCGGCGAGCCCGCCGACCACCGCGGAGGCCGACGATCCCAGTCCGCGCGAATGCGGAATCGCGTTACGGCACACCACGTCCAGGCCGTCGGCCCAGACACCGGCCGATTCGAGACCGCGCTCGATGGCCCGGACCACCAGATGCTGGGGTCCCCACGGCACCTCGTCGGCGCCTTCGCCCTCGACCCGGATGGTGAGGCCGGAATCGGTGCTGCGCACCTCGATCTCGTCGTAGAGCCCCAGGGCCAGGCCGAGGGAATCGAATCCGGGACCGAGGTTCGCGCTGGAGGCCGGCACCCGCACCGTGACGGTGATTCCGGCGGGCAGGGTCGGGGACACGAGCCGGCTTTCGCGAGTATCCAAGATCAGGCCAGTTCCAGACGGGCGGCGACGGCCACCGGGTCGACGGGGATCGCCTGGACCTCGGGCATACCGAGCAGGGCGGTATCCGGATCCTTCAGGCCGTTACCGGTGACCGTGCAGACCACGGTCTGTCCCGGCGCCAGCCAGCCCTCCTTGCGCGCGGCCAGCACACCGGCCACGCTCGCCGCCGACGCGGGCTCCACGAATACGCCTTCGTGCGCCGCCACCAGGTGATATGCCTCCAGGATCTCGTCGTCGGTGGCCGCGCGGAACGCGCCACCGGACTCCTCCTTGGCCGCCACCGCGCCGTTCCACGAGGCCGGGGCCCCGATCCGGATCGCGGTCGCGATGGTCTCCGGTTCCTTGACCGGGGCGCCGTTGACCAGCGGCGCCGCGCCGGCGGCCTGCACGCCCAGCATCCGCGGCAGCGAATCGGTCACACGGTCGGCGTGGTATTCGCGGTAGCCGCGCCAGTAGGCGGTGATGTTGCCGGCGTTGCCGACCGGCAGCGCGTGCACATCGGGGGCCCGGCCGAGCACATCGCAGATCTCGAAGGAGGCCGTCTTCTGGCCCTCGATCCGGGCCGGGTTCACCGAATTCACCAGGCCGATGGCCGGGAATTCCGAGGTCACCTTGCGGGCGAGTTCCAGGCAGTCGTCGAAATTGCCCTCGACCTGGATGATGCTCGCGCCCAGCATCACCGCCTGGGCGAGTTTGCCCATCGCGATCTTGCCCTGCGGGATGAGCACCGCGCAGGTCATCCCCGCCCGGGTCGCGTAGGCGGCGGCCGAGGCCGAGGTGTTGCCGGTGGACGCGCACAGCACGGCCTTCTGACCCCGGTATTTGGCATCGGTCATCGCCATGGTCATACCGCGGTCCTTGAAGGAACCCGTGGGGTTGGCGCCCTCGACCTTCAGGTACACCTCGCAGCCGGTGAGTTCCGACAGATGCGGTGCGGGCACCAGCGGGGTTCCGCCCTCGAAAAGGGTGACCGGTTCCCAATCGGCCGCGCCCGCGAGCCGGTCGCGGTAGGCCGCGATCAGCCCGGGCCAGCGGGAATGCACTCCGGCCTGCGGGGCGACGCCGGTGGGCCCGCCCGTCTCCCCACCGCCCCTGACGGAATCGCTGCGCGATGCAGTGGTCATTCTTCGGTGCCTTCCAATCTCAGAACGCTGGTGACAGATGTGACGGATTCCATATTCGACAGGTCCGCGACGGTTTCGGCGAGCGCCGATTCGGTCGCGAGGTGGGTGACCACGACCAGGCGCGCCTTATCGGCGTGACCCTCCTGGCGGACCGTCGAAATACTGACCCCGTGGTCGGCGAATTCGCCCGCCACCGCGGCCAGCACACCGGGACGGTCCTCGACCTGCAGATTCACGTGGTACCGGGTGGGTGTGTCACCGATCGGCGCGATCGGTAGCTGAGCATAGACCGATTCTCCGGGCGCACGGCCACCGAAGAACTTGTTCCGGGACGCCATCACCAGATCACCGAGCACCGCGGACGCCGTCGGAGCCCCACCGGCGCCCTGACCGTAGAACATCAGCCGGCCGGCGTTCTCCGCCTCCACGACGACGGCGTTGAACGCGCCGGTGACCGCCGCCAGCGGGTGTTTGCGCGGAATGAGCGCCGGATACACCCGCACCGAGATCCGGTCCTTGCCGCCCTCGGCCACGGTCGGCTCGCCGGGCCCGGCCGGGACGCGCTCGCAGATCGCCAGCAGTTTGACGGTGCAGTCCAGCGCGGTGGCGGTCTCCAGATCCTCCGAGCTGATCTTGGAGATCCCCTCGCGGAAGACATCGGCGGCGGTCACCCGGGTGTGGAAGGCCAGCGACGCCAGGATCGCGGCCTTGGCCGCGGCGTCGTAGCCCTCGACATCGGCGGTCGGATCGGCTTCCGCGTAGCCCAGGCGGGTCGCCTCGGCCAGCGTCTCGCCGTAGTCGGCGCCGGTTTCGTCCATGGCGGACAGGATGAAATTGGTGGTGCCGTTCACGATGCCCACCACCCGGTTGACCCGGTCGCCGGACAGCGACTGGATCAGCGGCCGCACCACCGGGATGGCGCCGGCCACGGCGGCCTCGAAATAGAGGTCGGCGCGGCTGCGCTCGGCGGCGGCGGCGAGTTCACCGGTGTAATCGGCGAGCAGGGCCTTGTTCGCGGTGATCACGGATTTCCCGGCGTTGAGCGCGGCCAGGATCAGGGCACGGGCGGGGTTGATCCCGCCCATGACCTCGACGACCACATCCACATCCGGACGGGCGATCAGCGCTTCGGCGTCGGTGGTCAGCAGATCCGCGGGCACGCCCCGGTCGCGGTCGAGGTTCCGCACCGCCACCCCGCGCAGGGTGACCGGGGCGCCGACACGCGACTGCAGGTCGTCGGCGTGCTCCCGCAGAATCCGCACGACCTCGCTACCGACATTGCCCATACCCAGGACCGCGATACCGATCGGCCGATCCGGGCCCCACTGGCCGGCCACCACATCGGTCACTTCGGGCATGGTCGTTCCTTTCGTCGCGTCCATCAGACTTCCAGACCGAGCAGGTCCTCGACCGTTTCCCGGCGCAGGATCAGCCGGGCGGCGCCGTCGCGTACGGCGACGACGGCGGGACGGGTCAGCATGTTGTACCGGCTCGACATGGAATAGCAGTAGGCCCCGGTTCCGGCCACGGCGAGCAGATCGCCGGGCCCGGCATCCGCCGGTAGCCAGGTGTCACGAATGATGATATCGCCGCTCTCGCAATGCTTTCCGACGACCCGCGCGACCACCGGCCCGGTCTCGGAACCGCGCGAGACCAGCTGGCAGTGGTAGTCGGCCTGATACAGCGCGGGCCGGATGTTGTCGCTCATCCCGCCGTCCACGCTGACATAGCGGCGGCGCAGGCCACCGTCGAGGGAGACGTCCTTGACGGTGCCCACCTCGTAGACGGTCACCGTGCCCGGTCCGGCGATGGCGCGGCCGGGTTCCACCGCGATGGTCGGAATCGGCAGTCCGGCCCGTTCGGCCTCCCGGGCCACCAGTTCGCGCATCTTCTCGGCCAGCAGATCCAGCGGCAGCGGATCGTCGGAGGGCAGATAGGAGATGCCGAGGCCGCCGCCCAGATCGAGCAGCGATATCTGCGCGGTCCGTTCGACACCGAATTTGTCGATCGCCTCCCGCAGCAGGCCCAGCATGCGGTGCGCGGCGATTTCGAAACCGTCGATTTCGAAAATCTGCGAACCGATATGACTGTGCAGCCCGACCAGGCGCAGATTATCGGCCTCGAATACCCGGGCCAGCGCCTCCATGGCGTCGCCACCGGCGATCGAGAAACCGAATTTCTGATCCTCGTGCGCGGTGGAGATGTATTCGTGGGTGTGCGCCTCCACGCCGACGGTGACGCGGACCAGTACGTCCTGCACCACCCCGGCCGCACCGGCGACGGCTTCCAGGCGTTCGATCTCGATCAGCGAATCGACCACCACATGGCCCACCCCGGCCGCGACCGCGGCCTCGAGTTCGGCGACGGATTTGTTGTTCCCGTGCAACGCGATGCGCTCGGCGGGGAAACCGGCGTGCAGCGCGACAGCCAGTTCGCCGCCGGAGCACACGTCCAGCGACAGCCCCTCGTCGCGGATCCAGCGCGCGATCTCACCGCAGAGAAAAGCCTTGGAGGCGTAGTGCACCCGCGCGTCGGATCCGAACGCGCGCACCATATCCCGGCAGCGGGACCGGAAATCGTCCTCGTCCACCACGAACAGCGGGGTGCCGAACTGCGCGGCGAGTTCGGTGACCGGTACGCCCGCCAGGCGCACCACATCGTCGGCGCCGCGGGTGGCGTTGCGCGGCCAGACCTGCGCGGGCAGGTCGATCATCTCGCGCGGATCGGCGGGACGTTCCGGCAGATTCGGCGCGTGCGGGATGGCGTGCCGGGGCCCGGCCGGGTGGACGCTCATCGGTCTTCCTTCCTCACCCACTGCGGGAACAGTCGGTCGTTGCGATCGCGGTTGGTGGTCACATCCGCTCCGGCGCGGTGACGCCGAGCAGTCCCAGGCCGTTGGCCAGGACCTGGCGGGTCGCGTTCACCAGCACGAGGCGGGCGGCGTTGACCGGGCTCACGGGTTCGTCGCCCAGCGGCAGCACCCGCAGGGCCTTGTTGGTCTGGAACGGATGGTAGGCGCCGGCCAGTTCTTCCAGGTAGCGGGCGATCCGGTGCGGTTCGCGCAGGGTCGCCGCGCTCGCGACCACCCGGGGGAACTCCCCGAGGGTCCGGATCAGCGCACCCTCGAACTCGGAGTCCAGTTGCGCGAAATCCGGTGTCACGGAGTCGTATTCGAATTCGGCGGCATTGCGCGCGATCGAGGCGGCCCGCGCGTGCGCGTATTGCACGTAGTAGACCGGGTTGACGCTGTCCTGTTTGGCCCACAGGTCCAGGTCGATATCGATACTCGAATTCACCGAGCTGCGCACCAGCGAGTACCGCGACGCGTCCACACCGATGGCCTCGACCAGGTCGTCGAGGGTGACCACGGTGCCGGCGCGTTTGCTCATCCGCACCGCGACCCCGTCGCGCAGCAGGTTCACCATCTGCCCGATCAGCACCTCGACGCTGTCGGGATCGTCTCCGAACGCGGCCGCGGCGGCCTTCAGCCGGCCGATATAACCGTGGTGATCGGCGCCGAGCATATAGATGCACAGATCGAAACCGCGCGCGCGTTTGTCCTGCAGATAGGCGATATCACCGGCGATATAGGCGGCATTGCCGTCGCTTTTGATGACCACCCGGTCCTGATCGTCACCGTATTCCGAACTGGCGATCCACCAGGCGCCGTCCTTGGAATAGAGGTCACCGGAATTCTTCAGCGCCTCGACCGCGCGCTCGACCGCGCCGGAGGCGAACAGCGAACTCTCGTTGTAGTACACATCGAAATCCGTGCCGAATTCGTGCAGCGTCTTCTTGATATGCGCGAACATCAATTCCACGCCTTCGGCGCGGAACAGTTCCAGGCGCGCCTGCGGGTCGAGTCCGGGCGCTTCGGGATGCGCCGCGACGATCCGGTCGGCGATCTCACCGATGTAGGCGCCGGCGTAGCCCTGCTCCGGGGTCGGGGCGCCGGTGGCGGCGGCGACCAGCGATTCCGCGTACCGGGTGATCTGCGCGCCGTGGTCGTTGAAGTAGTACTCCCGGGTGACCTCGGCGCCCTGCGCCGTGAGGATCCGGCCCAGCGCGTCGCCGACCGCCGCCCAGCGGGTGCCGCCGAGATGCACCGGGCCGGTCGGGTTGGCGGAGACGAACTCGAGATTGATCCTCGTTCCGGCCAGCGCGTCGGCCGTGCCGTATTTCACACCCGCGGCGAGCACCTGTTCGAGTACCGCGCCCTGCGCCGAGGCCGCGACCCGGATGTTCAGGAACCCGGGCCCGGCGACCTCCGCCGACGCCACCGCATCGGTTCCGGCCAGCGCCTCGGCCAGCCAGCCCGCCAGATCCCGCGGATTCGCACCGGCCTTCTTACCGACCCGCATCGCCACATTGGTGCTGTAATCACCGTGTTCGGGGTTGCGCGGACGTTCCACATCGACCTTGTCGGGCAGCACCGAAGGGTCCAGGCCGCGTTCGGCCAATACCTTCGCGGCCGTCGCGTGAAGGAGATCTGCAAGGTCGGCTGGAGTCACGAGTCTCTATCCTATGGTCCGAGTGGGTGCGCGCCGCGAGTGGGCACCGCAGCGAGGCGTAGCTCCGCCCCTGCTGCGGCCACGCGCGGACCGTGACGGTCCCGGCGTGGCCGCACCCCTTGGCACTGACCATCGCGTGGAAAGAACTGGGACCGGAATGCCGAACAGGACCAGCGCCAAATCGGCGAAGGCCGTCAAAGCGGCGGGCAAAGTGACCGCCGCCCGGACGAACAACCAGCGGAACAGGGGCAAGCCACCACTCGGCCAGCGAATTCCCTGGCTGACAGTGGGCGCGGTAGTGCTCCTCATCGGGCTCGTCGCCGCACTCGCGGTCAACCTGGTGCCCAAGTACCAGGAGAAGGCCGCCCTGGAGAAATTCACTCCGTCGGAGCAGAAGAAGGACCCCTCCGACGAGATCGAGGGCGTGGTCAAGAAGGAGTACCCCGCCGGGCTGCATATCGACGCGACCCAGCGGGTGGCCTACGACCAGACCCCGCCGTTCGGTGGCCCGCACGACGCGTCGTGGGCCAACTGCATGGGCACCGTCTACGACAAGGCGCTGCGCGACGAGAACGCGGTGCATTCGCTCGAGCACGGCGCGGTGTGGATCACCTACAACCCGGACAAGGTCGACCAGTCGGGTATCGACACGCTGAAGAGCAAGGTCGAGGGTCAGCAGTACATGCTGATGTCGCCGCACCCCGGCCAGGAGGCGCCGGTCTCGCTGCAGTCCTGGGGGCACCAGCTCACCGTGCCCAGCGCCGACGACGAGCGGGTCGGCCAGTTCATCACCGCGCTGCGGCTGAACCAGTTCGCCTACCCCGAGGTCGGCGCCGACTGCGCCACCATGGCCTTCGACACCCAGAACCCGCCGCCCTACGACCCGAGCGAACCCGGCCCCGACGCGGTGCCGATGGACGGTAAGGGTCTGCAGCCCGACCAGGCCGAACTCGGTGGCGGCGGCATGCCGGGCGGACTCCCCGGCGGCCTGCCGGGCGGCGGGCTGCCCGGCGGTATCCCGGCCATCCCCGGTATGCCGGGCACCATGCCGGAACAGCAGGCTCCGGCTCCCGGGGCCGCCG
The DNA here is from genome assembly GCF_055586645.1 of Nocardia sp. NPDC049935. Taxonomy (NCBI): domain Bacteria; kingdom Bacillati; phylum Actinomycetota; class Actinomycetes; order Mycobacteriales; family Nocardiaceae; genus Nocardia; species Nocardia sp. NPDC049935. The sequence continues at coordinate 26,168 of NZ_JBVJHV010000005.1, forward strand.
GATGACCGACGGCGACGAGGTGACCGAACCCGCGCCCGAGACCGGCTGGCGGGCGCAGGTCCGCGGCCAGCGCACCGCGCTGCTGATCATCGGCGCGATCATCCTGCTGGTACTCGGGTTCGGCGCCGGGGTGCTGCTGTCACCGGACGAACCGGACCGCACCGCGCCGAACACGACCGATATCGGGTTCGCGCAGGATATGTCCGCCCATCACGCCCAAGCGGTGGAGATGTCGGGCATCACCCTCACCGGCACCACCGATCCGGCGGTGCAGCGCCTGGCCTACGACATCCTCACCACTCAGCAGAGCCAGATCGGCCGGATGCAGGGCTGGTTGCAGATGTGGGGCGCGCCGGCGCGCGGGTCCGAAGGCTATATGGCGTGGATGCCCGCCGATGAGCACAGCGGGCACGGCGGCCACGAACACGCGCACACCGACAGCGACCGGCCGATGCCGGGGATGGCCACCACGGCCGAGATCCAGCAGCTGCGTGACGCGAAAGGCGCGGCCCAGGACAAACTGTTCCTGCAACTCATGCTCCGCCACCACGAAGGCGGGGTGCCGATGCTGGAATACGGCGCCGAACACGCCGCCACCACCGAGATCCGGGTGCTGGCCGGGCAGATGCTGGTCGCCCAGCAGGGCGAAGCGCGCCTGATGACGGATATGCTCACGGCCCGCGGCGCCGAGCCGCTACCCATGAACTGACCTGTCACCACACGTTTTGGCCTCCTCGGCGGTGATGCGATACGCTGTGGTCCGCCCGATCGACCGGTCACCGGTTCGGCCGGGCGGATCCCCGCCCTCGTAGCTCAGGGGATAGAGCGTCTGCCTCCGGAGCAGAAGGCCGCAGGTTCGATTCCTGCCGAGGGCACAGACGATGAAGGCCCCCGACCGGTACCAACCGGTCGGGGGCCTTTCTCGTTCGCAGCCCGCTGCCGCCCACGAATCGGCCGACACTCTGCCCGGTCAACCGGCTGTGGTTCCGCCGCATTGCCGGTCGACGTCGACAGCAATCCCGCTACGTTCACCGGATGACAGGTATCGGCCCAGGATTCACCGACGATGGGGGCCGCCGTCAGCGTGGTGCGCGCTCCCATGGGTTCATTCGATTCACAGGTCGAGCCCGGCGTCCGCGTGGAGGTAGCGTCCGGGTGAGGTCCCCACGGTCCGGCGGAACGCTGCGAGGAAAGCGCTCGCCGTCGTGTATCCCACGGCGTGGGCGGCCTGGGATACGGTACGGCCTTCGGCGAGGAGGGGCAGGGCGGCGCGCAGCCGCATATGGGTGCGCCAGCGGTCGAAGCTCATACCGGTATCGCGGACGAACAGCCTGGTCAGTGTTCGTCGGCTCACTCCGATGTCGTGCGCGTGCGCTTCGAGGCTGCGGGGGTCGGCGGGGTCGGCGAGCAGAGTGTCGGCCACGGCGCGGACCCGTTCGTCCACAGGTTGTGGGACGTCGATCGGCAGGGCCGGTACGGGGTGCAGCAGGTCCGGCACGACAGCCTCGGCTCGCCGCCGTGCGTCTTCGGCGAGATCGTGGCGGGCGAGATGGGTGATCAGTTGGGCCAGCAGCGCGCCGACGCCCACCGCGGTGGGCTCGGACCAGTCCAGGGCGCATGCTGCCGGATCGAGGTAGAGGCTGCACAACACCGCCTCGCGGGTGGCTCCGGTTCGGTGCACCACTCCCGCCGGTATCCACAGGGCACGGGTCGGCGGCAGTACCCAGTACGCGTCGGCCACAGCGACGCCGAGGACCCCGCGACGCGTCCATGCCAGCTGATGGTGGGTATGGCTGTGGGCGGGGATCCACTCCCCCGAGGTCAACGGGAATTGTCCGACGATGATCACTCCCGCGCCGGAGGTGTCGAAGGAATCCGCGGATTCGAGCACGACGCCAGCCTATGTCCTCAACGCGACACTATCGGTCCTTATCACGTATTGTGGCCAGCTTCGAGGGACACATAGCGTCGGTGAGTGCTGAAAAATCTCGTGACTCACAGCGGTTGGCGTACGCCCTCGCAGCCGGAGCGCCTGCCGTGACGCCGGTGGCCGCTTCCGTAGCCCCCGGCCGGCGCCGGGCAGCGCTGGTGGTGCTGTGCTTCGTGCAGTTCATGCTCGTCCTCGACGACAATGTGGTCAGCGTCGCCCTCCCCACCCTCCGCGACGAGTTGGGTTTCAGCGGCGCGGGACTGGCCTGGGTGGTCAACGCCTACTTTCTCGCATTCGGTGGATTGTTGTTGCCGGCCGGGCGCGCGGCCGACCTGCTGGGCCGTCGCCGCGTCTTCCTCCTGGGAGTGGCGCTGTTCGGTGCGGCGAGTCTCGCGTGCGGGCTCGCCCAAGCGCCATGGCAACTCGTGCTCGGACGGTTCGTTCAGGGCGCCGGCGCGGCCATGGCAAGCCCCGCCGCGCTGTCGTTGATCACGCTGCTGTACCCGGGCACCGCGGAACGCACCCGGGCACTGGCGATCTGGGGCGCGATCGCGGCTCTGGGCGGCACCGCGGGCCTGGTGATCTCCGGCGTGCTGACCGACCTCACGTCCTGGCGCTGGATCTTTCTCATCAACCTGCCGGTGGCAGCGGTGGCCCTCGTACTGCTGCCTCGCCTGATCCCGGAAAGTCGTGCGCGTTCCCGCGTACGTCTGGATATACCCGGCGCCGTCCTGGGCACCGGCGCCGCGGTTTCCCTGGTCTACGGTCTGCTCCGAGCCGGGGAAGCGAGCTGGGCAGACCTCCCCGTCATCGCGGCTCTGCTGCTGGCCGCGCTCTTGGCCGCCGCGTTTATCGTGGTGGAGTCGAGGTCGGCGGAGCCGTTGGTGCCGATATCGTTCCTGGCCGACCGGACGCGTTCGGTCGCCAACGCGGCGACGTTGCTGTTTTCCGTGGCCTTTTTCGCCATGGCCTTCTTGTTGATGATCCACTTGCAGACCGTGCTCGGATACGGTCCGTTGGAGGCCGGCCTGGCCTATCTGCCCTATGGCGCGGGAATCCTTGTGGGAATGCGTCTTTCGACGTACGCGATCACGCGGATCGGGATGCGGTGGGCGCTGGTCTTGTCGTTCCTGATCAGTGCGGCCGGGCTGCTGATGCTGTCCGGTGTGGCGGTGGGCGATTCCTACGCAACGGGTGTGCTGCCGGGCATGCTCGTCACCAGCCTGGGATGCGGGCTGAGCCTGCCGGTCCTGACGGTGGCCGCGGTCACCGGCACCACCGCGGAGAACGCCGGCCTCGGCTCGGCACTGTTCAGCTCGGTGCAGCAGATCGGGGGTGCGATCGGCATCGCGGTTCTGGTCACCGTGGCCGAACGCCACAACGACGCCTCGGCCGGTTCCGCCGAGTCACCGGGCTTTTCCTTCGCACTCTCGATCGCTGCCGTCATCCTCACAGTCGGCGCCGTCCTCGTGGCAACACTGCTGCGAACACACCGCTCGACCCCGGCTGCCACCTCGACCGACGTCCGGACAGCGGCAGCGGACCGGGCCTGACCCCGCCGGCCGGGCGATCGGTCCCAACGGGCAGTCGCCGGAGGGAACCGCAGAGCGATCCCGGCGACCCGGTTGCGAATCACGGTGTCGGGCGTACCGTCGACTTCACAGACCAGTGAATAAACCGAGGAGGTGCCGAACCGTGGGACTACCCGAAACCATGCGCGCGATGCGGATCACCGGCCACGGAGGACCGGAGGTGATCGAACTCGCCGAGGTGCCCGTACCCGCTCCCCGAGACGGTGAAGTGGTGGTCCGGGTCGCCGCGGTGGCGCTGAACAACACCGATCTGTGGACCCGCGAGGGCGCGTACGGCCGCCCGGACGATGCCGGCGCGCGGTCGGGCTGGCGTGGCCCGATCGATTTTCCGCGTATCCAGGGCGCGGACGTCGCGGGACGGGTGGTGGCCGCCGGCGGCGGGGTGGACGAGGGGCTGATCGGACGCCGGGTGGTGGTCGATCCGGCGATCTACGACGGCGACGGTCCGGATGCGAACCCGGTGGGATTGATGGGCAGCGAACGTGACGGCGGATACGCCGAATACGTGACCGCGCAGGCGCGGCGGGTCCACGATATGACCGATTCCCCGCTGACCGACGATCAACTCGCCGCGCTGCCGACCGCCTACGGCACGGCACTGGGCATGATCGAGCGCGGACGCCTGGGCAAGGGCGAAACCGTGCTGGTGTCGGGCGCTTCCGGCGGCGTCGGGCTGGCGCTGGTCCAGATCGCCCGGGCGCGCGGCGCGCGGGTGGTGGCGATCTCCAGTGGGGACAAGATCGAATCGGTGCGGGAGGCGGGCGCGCACGCGGTCGTCGATCGGGCCGGCGATATCGCGGCACAGGTCCGGGCGGCCGAGCCGCGGGGTATCGATCTCGCGCTCGATGTCGTGGCGGGCGACCTGATACGCGACGGTCTGCCGCTCCTGCGCGAAGGCGGGCGGTGGGTCGTGGCGGGCGCGCTCGGCGGGTACGGCGTGCAGATCGATGTGCGGAGGCTCTACCTGCACAACGCGCAGTTGATCGGCTCCGCCATGCACACACCCACCCACTTCGACCTGCTCATGGATCTGGCCCGCCGGGGCGATATCCGGCCGGTGGTCGCCGCGGCGTTCCCGCTGGAGCAAGCGGCGCGCGCCCAGGACGAATTGGCCCGCCGGGCGCATGTGGGGAAGATCGTCCTGAACCCCTAGCCGGTGCGAGGTCCGATTCCGATTCGGCGGGCCGGTGTGTCACGGCAGCGAAGGAGACGCGCGGATGGCGGGACGCCCACTGCCGGAAGAGGAATGCGACCGGCTCTGGAAACCCTGGACACCGGCCGAGGTCGCGGAGCGACTGTCGGGCGCTCCGCCGTGCTGGTACGTGGCAGCGGGATGGGCACTGGACCTGTTCGCCGGTGGCCTCGGACGCGAGCATTCCGATCTCGAGATCGGAGTGCCGCGCGACCGGTTCCCCGAAATCGCGGACGCGCTCCCCGGCTTCGACTGGGATGTCGTCGGTGACGGCCGGGCCCGGCCGTATCCGGAACAGGCGGACACCCTGCACCAGACCTGGCTGCGCGAGCCGGAAACCGGGCACTACCGGCTGGATGTGTTCCGGGAACCGCACCGGGGCGACCGGTGGGTCTGCCGCCGCGACGAGTCGATCACCCTGCCCTACAGGGAACTGATCCGCCATACCGCCGACGGCATCCCGTACCTGATTCCGGAGGCGGTGCTGCTGTTCAAGGCGAAAGCGCACCGGGCGAAGGACGAGGCCGATTTCCGTTGTGTGCTGCCCCTGCTGGACCGGTCACGGCGATCCCGGCTGTCGGACTGGCTGTCGCGAGTCCACCCCGGCCATCTCTGGCTGGAAACACTTGGGGACGGCCGGTGACGCGGGTTCTCTCGGTATGGCGACCCGATCCGGGCGACCCGGCCGGAATCACCCCGGACGAATCCCTGCCGAGACTCTCAACCGAGATCGCGGCCCAGGTCGCCGACTATCTGGACGCCGGGACGGTCCTGATACGCACCACCGCACGCAGGGTTGATCCCTGGTCCGACGGCACCAGGCCCGAAGTGCCGCTGACGCAGCGCACCGACGGCGTATGGCGGTGGGACGACGCGGTCGGCTATTACGTGCGCCGGTACAACCTCGACCCGGGACCCGAATTCGTCGCGTATGCGCGTGACCGTGGTTTCGCGCCGCGGACGCCGACAGACGCCGAACTCGGCGCCATCGTCGACGAGGTGTTGTGCGGAGCCCCGGGCACAGCGCCGCACCGGAGGTTGCGGCTCGACGGATCGCAACTGCTGCCCAGCGGCCGCTACTGCGTCTATCAGGGGCGAGCGTTTCGCTATCGCGGACTGGGCAGAGGTAGTGACCTACGGATTCGCATGGTGGTGCCGCCGGGGGAACAGATTCCCGATGGTTTCGAGCCCAAGGACGATCGAGACGCCTTCGAACAGTCCGTCGCCCACAAAACAGTCCCTGCCACCGAGGTCGAGGCGTTCCACAAAGTCATCACGACCTGCCGCTACAAGGGCGACACGTTCTCGATCATGCGAATCGAAGGTCCCCGGCTCCGGGTGAGTGCCGGGGGCGGGCGCCGTGTGGAAAGCACGGTGCCACAACCGCCGCACCCCACTCGCGACGAGTGGTCCCGGTTCCCGAATGTCGAAGTGATCGGCGCGGGTGAGATCTGGGCGGATATCGATATCGCCGAGGCCGCGCAGGTCACCGTGGCTGTTGTCCCCTACCACCTGGTGTCGGGACGGGTGGTTCCGGTACGCGACCCGACCGGGGCCGGGTATTCGGTGCCCGCCACCGATGAGATCTTCTACTACCCATCACCTGCCGACAGTCCGTACCTGCCCCCCGCAGACGCGCTTGCCGCGGTGCGCGATTTCTCGGCCGACCACGACCTGCCCTATCCGCTCGCCGATCTCACCCCCGAGCGACTCCGCGACGGCTGGCGGTCGAGCACTCCCCTCCCCCTCGCCGTCCTGTGCTACGTCGACGACGACGGGCACGTCCGCACCGCGCCCGCCGGCGAACCGGTGGACCGTGTCAGCAGCCGACTGTCGGCGGATTTCCGCATTCGGCACCCCTTCGCCGAGCCACCGGCCCGCGAGGACTCCGGTACCGAAATCTTCGACTAGAAGACGATCGCGGCCACGCTGCGGTCCGCCGACCTACTCAGCGCGGGATTCCCGGCTCCATATGGCGCACCACCTGTCGAGGACCACCTGGGCCTCATCGGCGGTGATCTCTTCATGGTCGGTGTCGTTGTGCCCCAGCAGGTACCGATGTAAGTACTCTGTGCGATGCCATTTCATGTCCCGGCCGAAGGCTTCGTCGGTTGGGGGTGTGGTGTGGATTCGCCTGATGATGCCGGTGGGATTCTCACGGGTCCTGCCCTCCCGGAGGAGGGCATAGTATGTCGTCGCCGGATCTGTCATCCGCTTACTCCGTTCTCGGCAATCCGATTCCGGCGCAGCGTGCCGGGGTGCGCGTTCCGAGCCGATCCGCCCGGCACTCCGGTGGGCGGGCGTGCTTCAGAACTCGAACGACGACACGAAAATCTCCGAAACCGTACGCTCGATGGTATGACTGCGGATCTTGGGGGCCGCGTCGCCTCCGTACGCAAGCGTCGCGGCGTGACGCAACGAGAACTGGCCGATCTGAGCGGGCTTTCGATCTCGCTCATCAAGAAGATCGAGCAGGGTGAGCGCGACAGTGTTCGGCTGGAGACGCTGCGTTCCCTCGCGGTCGCGCTGGGAGTTCGGACCTCGACCCTCCAGGGTGGAGGCGCCGACGCCGAATGGGCGTCGGCCGAGACCGCCGACCTGTGGGGTCCGGTGCGGCGCGCGCTGGCGGGGCGCGGCGACGACCTCGACGAGCGACCCACTGTCGACGGTGTGAAAGCCGGGTACGAGAGCCTGCTTCCGGCCCTCGGCGCGCACCGGTACACCGAGGTGGCGGCGGGTCTGCCCGCACTACTGCGCGATGCCGCCGCATTGGACGGCGGCGAGGGACGTGCGCTCAGATCCCGGATCCTGGGAATGACCGGCTGGCTGCTGGTCCAGAACCGCCAGTTCGACAGCGCCGAAGACGCTTTGAACAGGGCCATCGACGAGGCCCCGGATCGCGGGACCGCCGCCGCTCCGGTGAACGCCCAGGTGTGGAACCACCTTCGCCAGGGCAACCTGCGGGCCGCGGCCGAACTCGCCCAGCGGTGGGCCGACGATATCGAGCCCCGGTTCTCCCGTGCGACGCCGATACAACTCGCCGTCTGGGGTCGGCTGTGGCTGTACGTCGCAAACGTCGGCGTCCGCGACAACAGTCCGGGAATCACCGAAGACGCTCTTTCGCTGGCCAAATCGGCGGCCGATCGGATCGGCCGGGAGATGTCCTACGACCCGGCGCCACACCGGCCCTACGGACCGGTTACCGTCGCCCAGATAGCGGGTGAATGCGCCGGTATCACCGGCCATCCCGACCGGGTCCTGGCGATCGCGGATTCCATACCCGCGGCGGTGGTGACGTCACCTACCGCCGCACCGCGCCTGCGTCACCGGCTCGATGTGGCGAACGCACATGTGGCGCTGCGCAATTACGGTGACGCGGTGGCCACACTGCAAGAGGTGCGCGCATTGGCGCCCGAATGGCTACCACAACAACGCTATGCCCGCGACATCCTGGGATCGATCGTGCGACATCGGCGCACGCTCACACCGAATATGCGCGAACTTGCCGATGCTGTCCGGCTCGAGTACTAGGGGTACGAAGCCGAGCTTCCCGGCACAGCGCTCTTCGAGCCATCCGGCTATTCCGTAACAGTTGCTTGTGTTCCTTCGACCCGGAAGCGCCGAAAGGACCACAGACACAGGACTATCGACGCTGAAAGTCTGTGACCGGCCCCGGCGCCGGGTCGATCGGCCTTCGGCCAACCATCTCCACCGTTTCTCCCTTGTCCCCGGCGCTGGGTGCCTGCCAATGCCATCCACTCGGGGAGAAGACCATGCACGAGCGATCCGCGTCCGGTCCGGCGGCGGCGAGCCGGGTACCGGTCGGGGCGGTGCGCCTGCCGCATCAGGAGTACCGCACCGATATCGAGACCCTGCGACGCGTCGCCGCCGGGTTACGCACGCCGGGCGCCGGTCCCGCGCGACCGTCCCCGGGCGATGCCGATCTGCTGCGGCGGGAGTTCGGCCGCGTGATCTCCCGGTTGCGTGCGGCCGGCTACGAGGAACCGCGCAGTGCCCAGTAGACGGCGAGCGGTGCTGTTGCGGCGTCATGACGCCGACGTCGCGGATATCGACCTGCTGACGGACCGGTACCGGCTCGACGTGGTGTTCACGGCGGTTGTCGATACGACGTCGAAACTGGGTGTCATCATCGCGATACAGCATCTGCTCGAATACGACGCCGAGGTCGTCGTGGTGCCGCATCTCTCGATCGAAGGGCTGCGTCCGGACCATCCGTGGCGACCCGTCAGCAGTCTCGCGGACCTGGTGACCTTCGCCGGAGTGATCGAACGCGGCGGGATCGGCCGGTCGTGACGCGAGCGGGGCTCCCACTCGAGCGGGTGGGAGCCCCGCCTCGGGGTCAGCGCTGGGTGAGTCGCACGACCGGGTATTCGCGGTCGGATTTGCGCTGGTACTTCTCGTACCGGGGCTGCGCGTCGGTGATGTGTTTCCAGGCCGAGGCACGGTCGTCGCCGGCCAGCCGGTGCGGGGTCACCGGGAGTGTCTCGCCGCCGTGCAGTTCGACGCCGGCGCGCTCCGGATGGGCCATGAGGTTGGCGTACCAGTCCGGATTCCGGTCACCGCCGCCCGAGGCGACCAGCAGCCAGCCGTCGCCGTCGGAGAACCAGCTGATCGGGGTTTCGCGCGGTGCCCCGGTGCGCTTGCCCTCCGTATGCAGGATCAGCATGTCCATACCCATGTAGCGGCCGCCTTTGCGCCGGATGCGGCGGGTCGTGCGGGTGTTCATCTTGCGCTGGAACCACAGCGACAGCGCGCTGAAACCGCTGCTCTTGCCCTGCTCTTGTGCCATCTGCTCGACCTCCAGTCGGTCTGTCGCGCGGAATCGCCCGCCGACCACAGCCCCGGTGACTGTCTCTGCGAAAACGCTAGCCGCGGCGCGCTGACCTGCGCTTCTCGATTCCTGATCGGTTCGGTCACCGGATTATGAGCGGTACCCGCGGTCAGCGTCGGGGGACCCGCCGGTCGAGTCCGGCAACGGCCGCGGCGAGATAGCCGGTGGCCGGGCGGGCCCGCATGATCTCGCGGCCCGCCCGGACGCGGGCCGCCCGTTCGCCGGGCGCGTCGAGGTAGTGCAGGCAGGTCTGGACCACCCGGTCGTAATCGGTGAAGGCGACAGCGGACGCGAAAGGAGCCGCCTCCTCGGTATCGGCGCAATCCTCCGACACCACGAACAGCCCGTTGGCCAGCAGATAGGACACCCGGACGATCTCGAAGATCTTGGTGTCGTAGTAGTGGGTGTTCAGGATGATCTTGGCGCGGGCGTAGAGAGCGTCGCGGGCGGCGCCGTACACCCCGAAATGCGCCTGCGCGTTCACGCCGAGTCCGCGCAGCCGTTCGATCGGGGCCAGCCGGTGCGCATTGAGCGAGCCGATGACCAGGACATCGATATCCTGCTCGGGGGCGGGCGGGATGCGCTCGAGTTCCGGAACGTGGCCGATCGGCACGTGACGCACATCCGCGACGCCCAGTTCCTGTAGCGCGGCGATATTGCGCAGGCTGTAATCCCAGACGGTGTGCCCGCGGAAAAGGGCGAGTAGTTCCTCGGTGACCCACTGGGATCCGGGGGCGATCTGTTCGAGGTTGAACAGCACGGCGTCGCCGGGGACCTCGAGCCCCCACCAGGACAGGGTGTTGCTGCCGAAGACGATACTTCGGCGGCCGGGCACCCGGAGCTCGTCGGTGAGCACACTGTCGTGGCCCAGCCGCCGCAGTGCGATATCGACCGTTTCGGCGACCTCCCGGAACGCCTCCCGATGCTGGTACGACGGGGGCGGGGCGAGTGTGACGGCGAAGCGCGCCGGCTGGTTCGGCATGGATTCCGCTGCTCAGTCGAGGGAGTTGGCCAGGCAGGCGTGCAGGTCGAGCAGGGCCGGGACCTGCTCGCCCGGGTAGCGTCCCAGCCCGCATTCGGTGGCGATACCGAACCGCGGCACGAACGCCTGGGCGGCCTTGATACGGCGGCGGGCACCGTCGAACCCGTCGGAGGCGTGCACCAGACCGAGATACAGATCGGTTTCCGGTGCGAGCGTGAGAGCGGCGAGCGGGCCGTAGTAGTTCTCGTCGATGCGGTCTCCGCGGACCGGCAGATGAACCCAGTCCAGTGGGCGGGCCAGGGTGTTCACGACGCCCGAGGCCACCGCGACCGGTTTGGAGGTGTCGGCGGGTTCGCCGCCCGCCGAGCCGGAATCGCCGTAACAGAAGTGGTAGCCGGTTTGCGCCCCTTCCGGAACCGCGTCGCCCAGCCGCACCAGGCGTTCGACGACACCGGCGAAGATCGCCGGCCGGCCGTCACCGAACCACGACGGGGAAAGGCCCTCCAGAAGCGCGAATTCGGCCGAGGCATCCCACTGGACGGCCAGATCCTCGTGCGGGATCGCCGTACAGATGCGGGCCAGTTCGTCGAGTACCCGTTCCTCCCAGCGCTGTTCGAGTTCGGCCCGCGGCCCGGAGAAGAGGGCGCCGGTCACCGCCACCGGGGTCGGCAGGCTCACCTGGAACCGGGTGCCGGGGCGGATCGCCCCGTCCGCGCGCAACCGCTCGAACACCTGCCAGGAGCGCAGCGCGGCCTCGGCATAGCCGAGCGGCCCGAAATCTATTGCCGTGGGGTCGATTCCGTCGTGCGGACGCAGCCGTTCACCCGGCGCGGTCACCAGATCCGGATGGTCCCGGAGCCGGGACAGCTGCCATGCCATCCCGGTCCGGCGATCACCGGTCTCGCCGTCGGGAATCCGGCCGATATGGGCACCCAACCGGGAGGCGACCTGTATGAACACGCCCGCCGCGTCGGGCAGCGGGACGCTGCCGCACAGGTGAACATCAGCTCCGCCCATGCCGTACACCTCCGCGTGTTTCGGGCCCCGCCTCGGCAAGAGTGTAAGAGCGCATCGGCGATCGTGCGCGGGGAAGCGTTTTCGGTCACCGCACCACGACCGACCGGCGGCACCGCCGTGAGGGACGCCGGTGGGGCGATTGTCGTAATGTTCGGAAAAACACTCCCCCGAACGGAGACGGCTTTGACCAACCCACCGGCAGGCCCGCCGCCCCACGGCCCGCGACCTCCCGACGGCCCGCAGCCGGGCCACCCCGACCAGGCCGGCTGGTCACAGCCCGAGCTCCCACCTCAGCAGGGCGGCAATCCGCAGCAACCGGGTTACCCCGGGGGACCCGCGGCGCCCGGGGCCGGGTACCCCGGTGGGCCCGGTATGCCGCCACCTGGATACCCCGGTGCGCAACAACCCGGTTACCCGGGGACGCCGCCGCCGCGGAAACGCCGGACCGGTGTGATCGTCGGCGCGGCGATCGTCGCGGTGCTGCTGGTCGTGGGCGTGGTGGCGGTCGGGGTGGTGCTGACCATGCAGGGGCGCACTCCCCTGTCCTCCGATGAGCAGCAGGTCGAGGCCGCGCTGCGCGAGTTCTACGACACCCTGAGCAACGACGGTTTCCAGGCCGCCACCGAGCTGGCCTGTAAAGCCGACCGCGACGAGTTCTCGGGTATGTCGGATTCGGAGAAATCCGAGGCCGAGAAGCTCGAATTCTCGGTCGAGATCCAGTCCATCGACGATGTCGTGATCACCGGCGATCGCGCCAAGGCACAGCTCACCGGCACATTCAGTTTCTCGATGCCGGGTGAGAGCAGCGACGACCAGACCGACGACTCTTCGGAAGAGAACCTGGTCAAGGAGGACGGAGAATGGCGGGTCTGCTCGTCGTCGGGAGCCCAGGGCACCTGAGTACGCGCCGATGAACTGCTGCGGCCCCTCACGGCGCACGGTACTCGGGGCGCTCGGCCTCGCCGCCCTGCTCCCCGCCGCCGGACTGGCCGGCGGCGGACGCGCGGCGGCGGGGTCCGGCTCGTTCGCGGCCACCGATCTGGAGGTCGTGACCGTCACCGACACCTCGGCGGTGCTCACCTGGACAGCCCGTGCCGCGGATCCCGCGGGGCGGCCTGTCCCGGTGCCGGCCGAGGGTGAACTGCTGCTCGGCCCCGCCGACGGTTCCCGGCCGCCGCGCCAGGTCTGGGCGGCGGCGGAGCCGACCCCCTTCCACTACGCGCAGGTGGACGGGCTGGAGCCGGGCCGCGCCTACCGGTTCGAGGCGCGCTGCGGCGGAGTCCGGGCGGCCCCGGCCTTGTCGGCGGCGACCGCACTGCCGGGGTCGCCGGAGACGACCGGTGTATTCACCACCCTGGTGCCGCCGCCGGGCCGCCACCTGCGAACCCTGGCGCTGGCCAACGATATCCACTACGGCGAGACCGTGAGCGGGCTGCTCGCCGGCGACCTGCCACCGGGACTGCGCCAGGAGCCGGGCGCCGCGCCCTATCCGGAGGTCATGCTCGACGCGATGCTCGGTGATCTGCGGCGCACCGATCGCGGGGCCGGACTCCTGCTGCTCGCCGGTGACCTGACCGCGGAAGCCCTGCCCGGCGACCTGCGCGCGGTCCGCACCCGGCTGGACGGCTGGGGAACCGAGGGCGCGGATTATCTCGCGGTACGCGGCAACCACGATCGGCCGCACACGGGGGCGGAGTACGCCGGCTGCCCCGCGGTGCCCGGCGCGGAAGACCACAGGGATTGCTGGAGTGAGGTTTTCGGCGCCCGGCAACAACTGCTCGAACACGAACTGGGCGGGCTGCGGATCCTGGGACTCGACACCAGCGCGCTCGACGGCGCGGGTGGGGTCATCGAACCGGCCCAGTTCGACCACCTGCGGACCACACTGCGTGACGAACCCGACCGTCCCACCGTGGTTTTCGGTCACCACCCGGTGACCGCCGAATCCGGGCTGACCAATATCGCCGGCCCGGGTTTCGTCCTCGACCGGCCGGGATCGCTGGAACTACAGCGACTCTACGAACACGCGCCGGGAGTCTTCCTGCACCACAGCGGGCACACCCACCGCACCCGCCGGACCCGGCCCGATACCGCGTGCGCCGTCGAATTCCTGGAGGTGGCCGCCGTCAAAGAGTATCCGGGCGGCTACAGCCTGCTGCGGCTCTACGAGGGCGGCTACATGGTGAACTTCTACAAGACCCGCACACCCGAGGCCCGGCGCTGGAGCACCCTGACCCGCGGCGAATGGTTCGGCCTGCTCCCCGATTACACCCTGGGCACCTTCGCCGACCGCAATCACGTGGTCACGCGCGATTTCTCCGGCCTGCGCTGAACCGTCGTACGCGGCCGGAACCGGTGATCCCGGTTCCGGCCCGTCCCTGGAGCGAGCGGCGGGAATCGAACCCGCGTGAACGGCTTTGCAGACCGTTGCCTCAACCACTCAGCCACGCCCGCGTGACCGGAACATCATGACCCGGGGCCTCCGTGCGGCCCAGAGTTGAGATCTGGCAGATCGCAATCGGCCCGCACGTCCGGCGTACGGTCCGGGGCGCTCCCCCGGCGGCGTGCAATGATCGAAAACATGTCTCGCCCCCGTCCGCTACCGCTCGACCCGATCCAGGAGGCTCATCGCCAATGGGTGGGCCACGGCTGGGGCGCGGTCGCCGACGGTATGGCGGCGGTGACCTCGCTGGTCCGGGCCCAGCAGATCGTGATGGCCCGGGTGGACGAGGCGCTGCGGCCGACCGGTCTGACCTTCTCGCGCTACGAGTTGCTGCAGTTGCTGAACTTCAGCGCCACCGGCGCGCTGCCGATGGCGGTGGCCAGCGCCCGGTTGCAGGTGCACCCGACCAGTGTCACCAATTCCGTGGACCGCCTGGAGGCGGCCGGGCTGGTGAACCGGGTCCCGCATCCCAACGACCGGCGGGCCACGCTGATCGAGATAACTTCTGCCGGAAGGGATCTCGTCGCCGAGGCCACCGAGTATCTCAACGAGCGGGTCTTCGCGCGCCCCGAGTTGCCGCCCGACCGGTTGCGGACGCTGCTGCAGTTGCTGGCGGAGTTCCGCCATACCGCGGGCGACTTCGACACCGGCGAGGAACCGGCCCGCTGGCACGAGAGCTGACAGCAAACAAAGCGACGGCCAGGCAGCCGGTCAGCAAATTTCTCGGTGATTCGGCTTGGCAACACCGCCGCCACGGCGCACCATATGTTTATGGTGCTGGTTCTCGGGGTATCAATGGGCTCCTCGGGAGCGCGCGCAGTACTCACACATTCCGATCAGCCGCACCTACCGCCCATCGACCGCTGCCATATCCGCGCCGCGGCCGGCGCCTCCCCCGTCGAACCCGTGCTGACCGCCGTCCGGCGGATGTACACCGCGGCCCGCCGGCGCGACGAGTACATCACCGGCACCGCCGTGACCTGCCAGAACCGGTATCAGGCCGAACTGGTGGGCGAGGCCCTCGGCACCGGGCGGGTGACTCTCGTGGACGAGGCCCTGGCCCAGGCGCGGTACCTGCGGTTCACCGAGAAACTCCCGGCCACCGGCTCGGTGACGCTGTTCGACCTGGGTTCCTCCGGGCTCACGCTCACCCAGCTCGACTGCCGCACCGATACCGTCATCGCCGGAACCTTCTGCCCCGGAGTCGGCGGCGACGCCTACGACGAGATGCTCTGCGAATGGCTGGACGAGGCGGGCGTGTTCACCGACGAGGCCGCCGCGGGCCGGTACCGGGAGGCGCTGAGCAGCGCCCGGGTGGTCACCGCGGCCGATCCGGCCACCGCCGAACGCGCGGTCATCACCCGCAGTGATCTGGCCGAACTCTGCGCCGAGACGGTCCGGGAGGCCGCCGGACTGGTCCGGCGGGTCGCCGAGCAAACCGATATCTCCCCCGACGCGCTGGCCCTGCTCGGCGGCTGCACCCGCAACGCCGCGCTACGCGCCCGGGTCGGCGATCTCCTGGCGCTTCCGCTGATCTGCGACTCCGAACCCGAATACGTCTCGGCGCGCGGGGCGCTGCTGTTCGCGGCCGAACGTCCCGCCGCCGGTATCCGCACCGCCCATATCCGGGCCGGTGGCCAGGTGGTGCCGCTGGCACCGCCGACGGTCGGGCGGCGCAAGGTCTACGCCGCGGCCGCGGTGACCATCGGCCTCGGGGCCACGGTGGCAGGGCTGCTCACCGCGCAGAACGGCACCGCGGCACCCGCCCGGAACAACTACGTCCCCACCGACGTCCTCGACGCCCCGCCCGAGCCCTGAACCGGGCTCGGGGTGGCATCCGGCGGGATCAGCGGTTGGTGAAGCGGGCGTCGCGCTTGTCCACGAACGCCGCCATCCCTTCCTTCTGATCCTCGATGGCGAACAGGGAGTGGAAGACCCGCCGCTCGAAACGCAGGCCCTCGCTCAAGGTGGTCTCGAAGGAACGGTTCACCGCTTCCTTGGCGATCATGGTGACGGGCAGCGACATGGACGCGATGGTCGCCGCCACCTCGAGGGCGGTGTCGAGCAGTTCCGCGGCCGGAACCACCCGGGACACCAACCCGGCCCGTTCGGCCTCCTCGACGCCCATGTTCCGGCCGGTCAGCACCAGATCCATGGCCTTGGCCTTACCGATGGCGCGGGTCAGCCGCTGCGAGCCGCCGATACCGGGGATCACGCCGAGCTTGATCTCGGGCTGGCCGAACTTGGCGGTATCGGCGGCGATCAGCAGATCGCAGATCATGGCCAGCTCACACCCGCCGCCCAGCGCGTATCCCGCCACCGCGGCGATGGTGGGCTTGCGGAACTGGGCCAGCCGCTCCCAGCGCGCGAAATAGTCGTCCAGGAACATATCCATGTACGACTTCGGCTGCATCTCCTTGATATCGGCTCCGGCGGCGAAGGCCCGCTCGGAACCGGTGATAACCACGGCGCCGATCTCGTCGTCGCGTTCGACCTCGTCGAGCGCGGCGATCACATCGTCGAGGACCTGCGCGTTCAGCGCGTTGAGCGCCTTGGGCCGGTTCAGCGTGATGAGGGCGACCCCATCCTTACGCTCCAGCAGAATCGTCTCGAAGTCGGTCACGGCGCATCCTCTGGTTCGTAATGGTCATGAACATCGGTGACGATACCGCGCGCCGGGCGGGCGGAATCGAGGCGGTTACGACTCCAGCCGGAGCATGATCTCCGCCATTCGCGCCTCGATCCAGGCGCGGATCGCGTCGCCGTCCATCCCGGTCATCCGCTCCTCGGGCCCCATCGCGTACCGGCCGTCGCCCGGGATATCGCGCCAGACCAGCCCCACGTGGATGATCCCGGGCTCCCGGAAGCCCAGATAGCCCTGGATCACCTTGAGTACCCCGGCATCCGGCCCGGTCGCGCTATCGGACGTGGCGGCCGCGTGGACCGCGCCGGTACCCGGACCCATATCTCCGGAGAGGAGCCCGGCCACCGACCCGGGATCGCTGCCCGCACCGATATCGGGCAGCAGGCCCACCACCTCCCGCCCCAGGGCCGCGGGCCGGCATCCGGCGATATCGAAACCGCCGGAATGGGCCACGGTCTCCCCCGGCCGCTGGGTGATCACATAGCCGCGCTCGTCACGACGGATCGCGTGGACCCGGACGCACTGCCGCGGATCGGTGTGGTGTCTTTCGTTCCACAGGTTCGCGGTGACCATGATGTCGGGCCTGATCAGCGTATGGACCATGGCGTCGAATTCCGGATCCGCGAGCCGTCGCAACTCGTCGCGTACCGCGTCCTTCTCGGCCTCGTAGTCGTCGGCGAACTTGGTATCGCTGGTGAAGGTGAACGGCCGCGGCAGGCGCCCACCGATACGGCGGTCCTCGCACAGCACCTTGAGCTGCAGTCCGGTGAGTGTCCAGCGGTGGTCGGCGGGATCAGGCACCGGTGGTCATTCCTCGATTTCCATATTCCGGTCCAGCCGCTCCACCAGCAGACCCATCTGCTCGTCGATCCAGGCGACCAGATCCTCGGTTCCCATTCCCGTCGCCGACGGCGCCGGATGGTTCATCGGGATCACGTACCGGCCGTCGCCCGCGACGTCGCGCCACAGCATCCCCATCTCGATCCGGCCGCGGGGACCGTATTTGGAGCGCCCCTGGACCACCCGGATGGAACCGCTGCGGATCGCGGCCGTGCGCAGGAAGTTCAGCGCGCGGTCGTAGTCGTTACCGGCGTCCTCGTCTTCGTCCTCGTCGTAATCGGAGATCATCGAACCGGACGAGCTGTATCCGGGTTCGAATCTAGGATCCCTTGTGGTGTCGGGAATCCGGGTATCGGGCAGCCGCCCCGCCCGCGAGAACGGCACCCGCGACAGCACGATATCGCCCAGCGCGTGCGGATCGCATTCGACGATATCGAAACCGGCCGCGTGGTGCACCGTCTCGCCGGGCCGCTGGGTGATCACGAAACCCCGGGCCCGCTGCCGGAACGCGTGCACCCGGACCCGCGTTTCAGGATTGTCGAAATCCTCGTCGCCGCCGAACGCCTGCAGGCTGACGAAGACGTCGGGTTTGGCGAGCGCGACGCCGAGCGCGTCCAGTTCACCGTTGTAGCGGGCCCGCAGATCCCGGGAGACCTCGGAGAGCTCCCATTCGAGGTCGTCTGCCCACCGGATGGAACTGGTGTAAACCAGTGGCCGGGGCAACCTGCCCTCGGTGTGGGCTCCGCACAGGGCCCGGAACTCCAGATCGGAGAGTGCCCAGCTCCTCACGGTTCGATCACCGGCTTGACCCGGTCCGGGATCTCGAAGACGTCATCCATATTGTCGCGGCCCTGCAGGAACTTCGGCGCCTTGTAGTCGTTGTTCTGCCCGCCGGAATTGGCCGCGCCCGCGCCCGGCGCGCCGCCCATCGGGGCGCCACCCATCGGGGTCCCGGAATGACCGGCCGTTTCCATGCCCGGTCCCGCCAGCGCGGCCCGGGGAAAGAGCTGCGATTGCGATTGCGACTGCTGCGGTTCGGGGTAGGGCGACATCGGCTGCTCCGGAGTGGGAGGGCCACCCGGCAGACCCGCGCCGCCCCCACCGGCCCCGGCTCCGGCCCCGCCGCCGAACGCGTTGGCCAGCTGGTCGAGCTGCTCCCGGGCCGGGTCCATCAGGCCTTGCAGATGCTGCTGGATCTGGCCGGGATCCAGCATCCGGGCCAGTTCGTCCATACCCGGAAGCCCGCTGCCGAGCTGAGCGAATGCCTGGATGCCCTGGGTGAGCAGGTTGGACAGGATTCCCAGCGGGTCCTGACCGCCGCTGCCGCCGGCCGCGCTCGACCAGCTGTTGCCCGGAGTACCGTCCCCGAGCCCACCACCGAGGCCGCTGCCGCTGCCCGAACCGGCGTCGTTGCCGAAGAGCGTATCCGCATTGCCGAAGGGCGAGTTCTCGTCCCACAGCGAGGAGAGCGGGGTGTTCTTCAGCTCTTCGGGCATATCCTCCAGCGGGACACCGGTGAGCTGCGAGAGCGCGTCCGCCAGCGAGGGCTCTCCGGAGCCGTCCGACGCCGTGATCTTCCGGTTCTTCAGCGCGTCCGGCAGCTCGGATGCCGGGATACCCGTGAGTTTGCTCAGGAGATCCGCGGCCGTGGGGTTCTCCGGCATTTCGCTACCGCTGCCGGAGGAGTCCGAACCGGGCCCACCCTCGGAGCCGGGGGTGTTGCCGACGGTCGAGCCGGGACCACCGCCGCTTCCGCCGGAGGAACCGCCCAGCAGATCCTCGGCCGACGGCATCTTCGGCATCGACGGGCTCTGCCCTTTGCCGGTGTAGGCCGGGCTGCTGCCGCCGCTCTGACCGCCGGGGCTCCCACCGCCCGATTCGCTACCTCCCGAGGACGCCGTTTCGGGCATGGACGGCAGCGACGGGCCGCCCGAGGACGCGGTTTCGGGCATGGACGGAATGGAAGGACCACCGCCCGACGATCCGGTGGGCGTATTGGTCGGCCCGCCGCCGCTGCCCGACCCGCTGCCCTTGGAACCGGCCCCGATGGGCGTGTTGTATCCGCCCGAACCGCTGCCCGCCCCGGCGCCCGAACCGTTCCCGCCGGTGTATCCGGAACCCGGGCCGCCGCCGGGCCCCCCGTTGGCGTTCTGACCGGCCTCCAGGCCGTCTTCGTAACCGTCCTCGTAGCCCTCGTTGTAGCCGGACTGATAGCTGCTCCCGCTCCCGCTACCACTGCCGGAGCCACTACCACTACCCGAGCCGCTCCCGCTGCCGGAACCACTACCGCTACCCGAGCCACTACCGGAGCCGGAACCACTACCGGAGCCACTGCCACTGCCACTGCCGCCGCCGGAGCCGTCGCCGTCGCCCTCGGGTTTCGTGATGGGCCCGTCCAGGACGGGCATCACCTTGACGGTTTCCTTCATCGGTTCGAGGTAATAGGTGTTGAGCCAGCCGCGGAAATCGCCCAGATCCGGTTCGTGACAACCGCCCGGTTCCGTGGCCACACCCGGCATGAACGCCTTCGTGTACGACAGGAAGGTGGCCGCGTAGGCCATACTGTCGCGGACCTGCTCGATGGAGTCGATCAGCGGCTGAACTCCGTTGCGGTAGTTGCGTACCGCGTCCTGTGCCCCCGCCGAGCCGGTGCCCTTCCACGAGTCGGCCAGCGGGAAGATGGTATTCACCAGACCGTTCAGCTTGTTGCCCAGATCGCTTGCCAGCGAACCCCAGGTCGCCGAACGATCCATCACGGCCTGTGCGTTGATGGACTGGCCGTGGTCGTACATCTCCCGCCAGGACACCGCGTCCTGCGCCTCGACCTTGATGGCATCGCCGGGATCCTTGTTGCCCCCGTAGTTCTTCACGCCGGTCGGGATATCGGGGCGGGTGCCGGAGAAAATCGTCTGCCACTTATCCGGCTGCGAAACCGCGCTGCCGCTCGTGGAAGGTTTGTACTCCGCCGCGCCCTCGCCGGGCTTGATCCCGTCCAGCTGGTCTTTCGACGCCTGGTCGACATCCTCGTAGGCCTTGCCGGCGGCGATGAACAGCTGGCTCATCCCCTCGAGCACCGTGGCGTGCTCGCGCAGGATCTCGTACAGGCGGCCGGCCTTCTTGCTGTACACACCGGCGAGCTGGTTACTCGACGACAGCGCGCCGAACGGCGCCGGATCCAGCATGTCCAGTTTGTGCTGGGTGATGGCATTGGCCATCCCGCGCAGATCGTCGACCAGATCGGCGGCCGCCCGCGCGGCGGTGATCGCATCCTTCGGGGTGAACTGCAGATGTCCCTCGTTCGCTTGCGTCGTGAGATTCGACAGCGTGTTCGGGTCCAATGCCATGAGCGTTCACTTTCCGTCGTATTCGGCGACCGGCGCCTGCTGCGGCACGGCGGGGCCAATCGTGATCGGATGCGTTGTCAGTCCCGGTCCGCGACCACGGATGCCGGTCCCTGATCGTCGGGTTCATCCGGTTTGTTCCCGGGCCAGTCCGGCGAATCGGGCGATACGGTCGGCGTTTTCGGCGGCTGTGGAATCAACCCGGCCAGATCCGGCGCGCCCTCGACCATCTCCGACAGCTTGGGCAGCGAATTACGGTGTTCCAGAACAGGTTCCATGAGTTCCCGGGCCTTCTTCTGAACCTCCGCCGCGGCCTCCTGCACGGCCTTGGTGAGGGCCGCGGCGATCTCGTCCATCGTCAGGTCCAGGATATCGTCGGCGAAGCGGGTATCGATGAGCAAACCGTCGGCGTTCACCGTCACCTCGATCCGCCGCTCCTCGGCCTGGACCGTGGCGGTGAGCAGGGAACGCTTCTTCTGCACTTCCGCGATACTGCGCATCTGATGACTCAGACCGGACAGCATGGTCGCCATATCTTCTTGCAGACGTTCGTTCACCACGCGCCGACTCACTCCTTCCGGTCCGGGGTCCCACAAGACCGCACCCCCGGATTACAACGCATTCGCGTGAATTTCTCGTGGCGTACAAGAAAATTCGTCGCAGAACCTCGGCGCACCGCACGGTTCGCCCTGGTGCCGGAGGTACATTCGGTGTCGATCGCGCTCGTCTCGACAGGTGGAGTATTGGACATGGATCCCGCCCGCTGCGTTGTCCTGGTACCGGTCGGCAGCCGTATCGAACCCCCCTGTGAATCCTCGCTCGGGGAACTGGAACGACGCGGCTACCCGGTATGGCGGGTGCCCGGCGGAGTGGGCATCGACCAGGTCCGCAGCCAGATGGCCACCGATGCGCTCGCGGCGGGTTTCGAGGAACTGATGTGGATCGATTCCGATACCGGGTTCGACGCCGACGCGGTGGAAATGCTGCGGTCCCACGACCTGCCGGTGGTGAGCGGTATCTGCGTCAAGAAGGGTCAGCGCGCACTGGCCTGCCATGTGCTGCCGGGCACGGAGAAGTTCGTGCTCGGCGAAGGCGGCGGGCTGGAGGAGATCCTCTACGCGGGCACCGGATTCCTGCACACCCGGCGCTACGTGTACGAGGACATCGTGAAACACGAGAAGCTGCCGGTCTGCAACGAACGGTTCGGCCGCAGCCTGGTCCCGTACTTCCTGCCGCTCGTGGTCTCCGAACCAGGCGGCGGTCACTGGTATCTCGCCGAGGACTACTCCTTCTGCGAACGGGCACGGCGCAGCGGTCACGCCATCCACGCCGACACCCGGTTCCGCCTGGACCATATCGGCACCTACAGCTACAGCTGGGAGGACGCGGGCGCCGATAAACCGCGGTACGCCGGCTATACGTACCGGTTCAACTGACGCTCCGGCCGGCAGTGGATCCCGGACCACCGGCCACCGGTGCGGGTCAGATCTCGGTGTCCATCTCCCGCAGCTGACCGACCGCGTCGCGCTGACCGGTCGCGAACGCGCCGAAGGTGCCGGAGATCCCGTCCACACCGTCGAGCAGGTTCGGTTTCGAGGTGCCGTACCCGTCCTTGTTCTGACCGTCGACGAATTTGCGGCCGAACGAGTCGTTGCCCCAGGGCTGCCGGGTCGATTCGTCCTCGAGACCCTCCAGCCGGGTGCGCAGCTTGGTTCCCACACCCTTCACCGAATCGGCCAGATCCTGGGTCAGCCGCGCGGCGCGCTCCAGCTGATCCGGATCCACCTCTACGCGATCCACCATGTCGTACTCCTCTCTCGTTCCGGCCGCCGCCGGATCACTACAGCGTGAACGGCACGTCCACACCGGAGTTGTCGGTCCCCGGATCACCGCCGAACACCTGGCCCGGCTGCACCACGGTGCCGTCGGGCACCACCGCCCCCGGCAGGATCACCGCGCCCTCGTGCACCACCACGTCCTTGCCGACCACGGCCCCGGGATGCACCTGCGCACCGCGGTGGATCTCGGCGTTCTCGCCCACCACCGCGCCGTCCTGGACCGTCGCCCCGGAATGGACGAGGGCGCCCGCCCGGATATCCACGTCCTTGCCCACCGTCGCCCCGGCCTGCACCTCGGCGCCCGGGCCGACCGTCGCCGACGGGTCGACGAACGCCTCCGGCGAGATGACGGGCGGCGGCGGATCGGCGCCGGGGTCGCCCGGATCACCGGGACCGCCCGGCACCGCCCCCTCCGGCAGCCAGTCGTCACCGGGTGCTTCCGGCGCGGTGAAGGGGGCGATAGGGTACGGCACACGCATCGGCCAGCGCTGGGGGCGGGGCTTACCGCGCACGTCCTTGCCCTCGCCGAGATGGTCGTGCACATGGCCCGGGTTCTGGCGGTGGTTCTCGCGGTAGGCCTCGTAGGCTTCGCGCGAATCCGGGGTCAGACCCTGCAGCATCCACAGCGGCAGCCGGTTCGGGACGGGTGGCGGGGCGGCAGCCGTATGACCCGGTGGCGCCGGAGGCGCGGGCGGATGGTTCACGGGCGGCGCGGGCGGCGGATAGTTCGGCGCCGGCGGATGATTCGCGGGCGGCGCGGGCGGCGGGTAGTTCGGGGCCGGCGGGTAGTTCGGGGCCGGGCGGGGTCCCAGGGGCAACGCCGCCGATTCGTCCGTGTCGCTGCCCCACGGAGTCCAGGGGCCGCCCTCGTCCGTCGACGGCGACACCGGTCGCGATCCCGTATCGGAATCCTGGACCAGCGGGGGCGGGAACGTGGGCCGGACGGGACGCGGCGCCACGACGTCGGGGAACCGGTTCGGAGGTGGCGGCGGGATACGCGTGCCGTCGTTTCCGGGCGGCGGCGGACCGTAACCGCCCGGCGGGCCCTGCGGGGGCATCGGGAACTGGGACAGCAGGGTATCGAAGGAGACATCGGACTCGGTCGGCGAACGGCTGCCCTCCGTCCCCTGATCCCAGCTCTCGTAGGAATCCCGGATCGGGCCCGACTGTTCCTGTTCCGTCAGCGGCGATACCGGCCGGGACGGCAACGGCAGCGCCTGCTCCTCCGCGGTCAACGGCGATACCGGCCGGGACGGCGGCCCCTGGTCCCGGTTGGGGATATGTGGCGGCGGAGCCGGAGTGGACGAGCGGGAGGTGTCCGAGGACTGCTGCGAGGATCCCGGCGGCTGGTTCGGGTTCACCGCGGGCGGTACCGGCCGGCCCGAATTGATCGGGCCGTCCTGTCCGCCGAGCGGGCCGTGGAACTGCGCGGGCATATTCGTCATCGGAATATCGTCGGGACGCATGGGCGGGCCCTCGGAGTCGGGCGAGAGCGGCACCGGCCCGGAATTGTTCAGCACGCCGCCGAATCCGGGCGGACCCTGCTGACCGCCCAGCGGTCCCGAACGCGAGCCGCCCGGGGGCTCCGGCGCGGTCCGCTGCGGCGGTGGTGGCGCGGGCTGCTGCTGTGTACTCGACTGCCCGGACTGCTGCGATACCGACGGCTGGGCCGCGGGATTCACCGGCCCCTGCTGGCTCCCGGGCGGCACGTTCTGCTGGCCTCCGGGCGGCATATTCTGCTGGCCTCCGGCCAGGGGCGCGCCATTGTTGCCGGTGAACGCCGACCCCTGCTGGGATGCGCCGAAATCGTGTGCGCCCAGGGTGGGGCTGTCCGATCGCGTACCGCCGAGCGGCGCGTCGTAGAGGGAGCCGCCGTCGGATTCGGTGAACCACCCGTGCTGCGGCATCCACAGGGAGTTGTTGCCGTGGTTCGACGGACCGCCCAGGTTCCCGTCCAGCGGACTCTCGTTGCGGAAACCGCCCTGGTAGCCGCCCTGTTCGGAATTCCCGCTGTACTCGCTGAAACCGTCGTCACCCTCGCGGTAACCGCCGAACCCGCCGTAATCGCTGAAGCCGTCGTCGCCTTCGCGGTAGCCGCCGTACCCCCCGAAACCGTCATCACCCTCGCGATAGCCGCCGTACTGGCCGAAACCGTCGTCGCTGTCGCGATAACCCTCGGAGCCGCCGAATTCACTGCTGCGATCGCTGAACGATCCCTCGCTACTGGCGTCGTAGCCCCGGTCCTCGCCACCGAATCCACCCTGCTGATTGCCGAACGACTGCGAGTTCTGCTGGAACTGTCCGCCGTCACCCTGCAGCCCACCCGT
This sequence comes from Nocardia sp. NPDC049935, assembly GCF_055586645.1. NCBI lineage: Bacteria > Bacillati > Actinomycetota > Actinomycetes > Mycobacteriales > Nocardiaceae > Nocardia > Nocardia sp. NPDC049935. Next base: position 51,166 of record NZ_JBVJHV010000005.1, read on the forward strand.
GTTCCCGACGTTCCCCGAATTGCCTATGCCCCCGGAATTCCCGTCGATCCCACCCGCGGCCGCCAGCGGGCCCCCGCTGTTCAGACCACCGCCACCGTTGACGCCACCGCCACCGTTGACGCCGCCACCGCCATTCAATCCACCCCCACCGTTGACGCCGCCTCCACCGTTGACGCCGCCCCCACCATTCAGACCGCCCCCACCGTTCAGGCCGCCGCCACCATTGAGGCCACCTCCACCGTTCAGGCCGCCGCCACCGCCATTCAATCCACCCCCACCGTTGACGCCGCCTCCACCGTTGACGCCGCCCCCACCGTTCAGGCCGCCGCCACCATTGAGACCACCGCCACCGTTCAGACCACCCCCACCGTTGACGCCGCCCCCACCGGTGACCCCGCCTCCACCATCGGTGGTACCCGTCGTCGCCGCGGCCGCGACCGGCGGAGCGAAGAGCCCGTCGCCCCCGTACCGGGGCAGCCGCCACAACTGGCCGCGGAACCAGTGGTCCGACCGGAAATGCGAGGCGTCGGTGAAACCGTCCGCGGTCTTCGGGATATAGCTGTTGAACGCCGCGCCGCCACGCACACCGCCGACGATCCCGCCCTGCGCGATATTGCCGACCCAGCCCGGCCCGTTGGAGAAGGCCGAGAAGTCACCACCGGCGGCCAGCGCGGTGGCGAGATTGCCGAAGACGGCGCCGAAGGCGTCGGAGGTGGCGCCGATGAACATTCCCCGGAAGGTTCCCATCGCGGGGTTGTAGACCATCTTGTTGGGAAGTTTGCTGAGGCCCTTGTCGATGAATTCGCCGAAGTACCGGCCGAATTCGCGGGCGGGGATGGCGCCGGCCGCGCCGCCCAGGGCGCCCAGGCCGAATTCCTTACCGTTGAATTCGTGCCGTTTCCCGTCGGCGATCTGGCCGGCCTGGATACTGCCGTTGATCGCCATCGGCACCACGGCGCCCTCGATGGCCCGGGCACCGTAGACACCCCACCCCTTGGCCGTCGGCCAGGTGGGTGTGCCCTTCACCAGGTTCTTCCAGAAATGCCCCGTCGAGGTCTTCGACGCGCCCATCCGGGCGGCGATATTCGCGATGGTCTTCTGCACCGCGTCCTGAATGATCTTGAGCGCCGATCGCGTGGAGACGATGGCGGCGGCCTCCACGGCGGGGGCGGTCGGCGGGAAGAGCCACGCCCAGGCGATCTCGATGGCCAGCCAGCACAGGGTGAGGATGATGGTGAGCTTGGTGGCCTGCAGCTCGGTACCCATATCGAAGGTGGAGTCGTACTGGGTCATCATCAGGGCCGCGATCGACTCGAGCGACTGATCGCCGCTGCGCAGCGCGTCGTAGCGGCCGCCCATCTCAGTGCGGCCCGCGCCCTCCGGATAGGCGTCCATGGTGGCCTGTTTGGCCTGGTCGATCTTGGCGAGCAACGCGGTGAGCTCTTTACTCGCCTCTTCCCAGGCGGCGGCGACGGCCCACGCCTTGTCCTCGTCGCCGTCGGGCCATTCGGCTCCGGCGATCCAGCCCAGCCAGCGCAATTCCTCCGGCAGATAGAGAGTCATACCCGCCGAACCGCGTCAGTCCGACCTCGCTGGCTCACCGCTACCTCCCTGACGGCCGACACCGATGTCATTCCAGCGCATTCGGCTGAACCCGCAGTTTCGCGGAGACCAACGCGACGCGATATCCCGGCGAATCGGCAGCCGTTCCAGAGGTCCGAACCGGGTGCCGCGCCCGGCGAATACGGCCGCCACCGGGTCTTTCACGCAGAGTCGCTCCCGGAATCGTTCAAGGTGAACGGGACATCGACCTCCGGCTCGTCCGCCGGGCCTTCGGCGGCAGGTGAGGTATCCGGGCCGTCCGACCCGGGTGACGGGTCACCGCCGTCACCGGGTACCGCACCGGGCGGCAGCCACGACACACCGGCGGCATCGGCCGCCCGGAAACCGGTCGGCAACGACCATTCGATCGGGCGCCGGCGTTGCGGACGTCCGTGCCCGCGGACCCCCGGTATCCGTCCCGGAGCGTCCGCCGAATCCGATCCGCCGGTCAGTACTCCGTGGTCCCCATCTCCGGCCAGGTCCCGTCCTGCTCCTGCCGCCAGCTCGCCCAGGCCGCGCCCACCATCGCGTCGCTGTTCGTCGGACTGGGCAACCGGGTCTGCTTCGTGATCACCATCGAGAACTGTTCCGCCGGTTTCAGTTCCGACGTCACGCTGACCCGGTATTCGACGGTCTCCGGACTCTCGCCGGTCCGCAGCAGTTCGATCCGGGTCTGCCTCGGATAGATCTGCCGCGCGACCGGTGCCCGGCCGGTGTTCACCGCCTCGGTGTAGTCCTCCATCACCATCTGCCCCGACCAGCTCGGATACTGCAGGATCACTCCCGTGTCCGCCTGCACGACCAGGCACGACATCCCGATGGCCCGGCCGGTCTCGACGTCCTCCTCGGTCGTCACCGGCTGGAGGAGCCAGTCGCCTATCGGCATCCGGCCGATGAAGTACTGATGGTCGGCCGGAAGCGCCTCCCGGAGGTGAGTGCGCACCTGTTCCTCGTTCTGTAGCGGCGGATTCATCGATCACTCCTTCATCGATTCCGGTATCGAGCGGATCGCCCGCGGGGTTCTGCGCACCGCCGGTGTTCGCCGGTGCGGCCTCGATACTCCGTCCCGGTGGGAACGCGACGAAGTTCAGGTACGCGGTGCGCTGGATCAGCGATAACGGCGGGCTGTCCCATACCGCACCGGTGACCGGATCCCACCACACCGGTTCCGGCGCACCCCGGGGGAAGACGACCACCGGCGCGGAGGCGCCCTCGATCACCAGTCGGTCATCGGGCAGGGACCGGTCGAAGGTCCCGGTGGCCGGGTCGACCTCCACCGTCACACCGACGGCCACCGCCGCGGCACCGGGACCGAGGTGCTTGACCCAGTCGTGCAGTGCCGCGTACTGGTCGGCCATCGAGCCGGCCGGGAAATCGTCGAGATCGGTCTTCGCCCAGCGCAGCAGCCGGTCGAGTCCGTCGCCCGCACCCGCGTCCTCGTCGTCGGGCCCGGCGGGCACCGGACGCGGGGCGGCGACCTGCGGGGCCCCGAAGAACGTCGACAGGGCCGACAGGGCGGCGTCGAAGGTGTTGAGCCCGAATCCCGGAGCGGCCGGGTCCTCGGGGTTGACCAGGGTGCGCAACGCTGCCCCGGGCGTCGGGAAGGTCCGGGGATCGGCCGCCGTCACGAATCCGCCGCGACCGTCCCGCATCGCGTTCTCCAGCGACTGCTGCGCGGCCGGATCGACCGGGCCGAAGTGCTGATCGCGATCGTCGGCGGGTGGGGCCAGGCGTCGCGGTGGCTCCGGTTGCGAGACCCCGGGGGCCACCAGCGGGCCCACATTCCGCTGCACTCCCGACTTCCCGTCCACCCGCCGGCCCGGCGGCACCTCGAGGAACCGGAAGTCGACGGCGTTCGGGAACTCCTGCGCGGGCGGGGTGTCCCAGGTCTGCCCGGTCACCGGATTCCACCACACCGGGCCCGGCGCGCCGACCGGGTGCACCACCAGCAGGATCTCGGTCTCGTCGGAGAAGCTCGAGACGAGGCTGCCGGAATACGGGTCCCGTTTCCCGATCCCGAGTACCGCCACCGCGGCGGAACCGGGCCCGAGACCGTCCACCCAGTTGTGCAGGGCCTGGAAATGCGCCGATTCCGGGCCGATCTCGGTGCCGAACCGGCTCAGACTCGTCCGGCCCCAGAACTGCAGGCGGTGCAGACCGCCGTATTCGTCGTCGCGATAGCCCTTGCCGAGCCCGTGATCCGGATAGCGCGGCACCGCGACCCGGGGAGTGCCGAGGAACGAGGACAGGCCCGACAGAGCGGCGTCGATCTTGTTGTAGGTGCGTTCGGGGGAGGTCGGCCCACCGCCGTTGACGAGCTTGCCGTAGGGCAGGTCGGCGGTCGGATATGTCCGTGGATCGGCGGCCACCACGAAGTTCCCGTCCCGATCGCGCAATGCGTTCTCGAGCGCGGTCCGGTATCCCGGATGCTCGAGTTTGTCCAGGTAGCCGCGCTCGAACCGGCGGCTCTCGGCCGGATCGGCCAGCAGCATGGCCGCCGGCCTGCGGCGGCGCGGGGCGACGGCGGGCAGCGGGCGCGACTCCGTCGCCGGCGGGGGTGGCAACGGCGGATTGCCGTCCGCCGGTGCGGCGACGACGGTGCGGCCGGCCGGTATCGGCAGGAATTCGACCGCGGTCGACCGCTGGTCCATGTTCCGGGGCGGACGGTCGGACATATCGCCGCTCTGCGGGTCCCACCACACCGGGCCGGGCGCACCGACGGGATAGACCACCACGACCGCGTGCGCACCGGCCGTCTTCGGGGAACCGTCGGGGTTCGTCAGCGGGGCGCCGGTATCGGGATGGACCGCCTGCCAGCGGTTGGTGACCACCGCCGCCGAGCCCGGGCCCAGATGCGCGACCCAGCGCGTGATGGCGTCGAACTGCTCCGGTACCGATCGGCCGTCGTAGTCGTAGGAATCGAACCCGGTGCGGAACGTATGCGTGATCCGCTCGGCGCCGCCCTCCTCGGGGCCCGACCGGCCGATCACGTTGTTCACCACGGGGAAGAACGCCGGGGCGGCGACCGTCGGATGACCGAAGAAGGTCGCCAGCGCCGCCAGTGTGCAATCCACGCAATTGGTTTCGCGCCCCGGCGCCGACAGTCCGGCGGCGTTGACGAGCTCACCGTAGGGCGTACCGCCGAGCGGATGCACCCGGGGATCGGAGTAGCGGACGAAGTTTCCGTCCTTGTCACGCATCGCCTGTTCCAGCGCCCGCTGCGGGCCCGGACCCTCGAGGGGCGCCAACTGCCCCGGGCCGTATACGCGGCTCTTGTCCGGATCGACCACCTGTAAGGGAGGCGCCGGGTGCCCGTGCCGCGGCGGCGGTGGAGCCGGCGGCGGCGGGGTCGGAACCCGGCTCGGCGCGGGGGAAACCGCGGATGAGCCCGGGTCCGGCCGGTCGTGGGTGGGCGCGGGATCCCGTGGTTCCGGATCGGGTGCGGGGCGGGTGACCGGCGGCGGTGCCGGTTCGGTGGATTGCGCTACCGGTTGCGTCCGCGGTGGTTCCGCCGGCAACCGCCGGGTCCAGCGGCGAAACCGCTCACGCAGGTGGAACGGGGTCCCCGCGGGATCCTCCGGGCGGATCGGGCGGGGCAACGGGCTCGCGGGGGCCGGGGTTGCGGTGCCGGTCTCCGGACCGGGCGGGTCGGGCGGCAGGTCGCGGTTCGCGACGGTCTCCTGCTGCGCCGCGGCAGGCGCGTTCGCGGCGGTATCGGCGATCGTCCGGCCGGGAGGTATCGGGACGAATTCGAGCTTCGCGGTGGTATCCACCAGCGACTGTGGTGGCGTATCCCAGGTTTCTCCCGTCATCGGATTCCACCACACCGGTCCGGTGGACGACGGCGGATAGACCACCACCAGTGGCTCCGGATCGCCCGGCGTGGGCCGGCCGTCCGGGGTGGGCCGGGGTAGCCCGGTCTGCGGGTCGAGTTCGGGTTTCGCGGGCAGGACCAGTGCGGCCGAACCCGGCCCCAGCCCGGCGACCCAGTCGTGCAGTGCGTCGTACTGCCGCGCCATCGGCAGGGTCTCGTCGAAGCCGGTGGGCTCACTACCCAGCCACTGGATCGCGCGATCCTTCCCACCGGTCTCGTCGGCCCGGTCGTTTCCCGGAACCGCGGGATCGGGTTCACGCCGGGCGGCGACCTCGGGTCTGCCCAGAAAGGTCGACAATGCCGACAGCGCGGCATCGAACCCGTTGGCGCCGCGGCCCCACAGCGTGGTCCCGCCGGGGTTGACCATCTTCCCGTAGGGATGCTCGGGACGCGGATACGTGCGCGGGTCCGCACCGATCAGGTAGGTGCCGTTGTCGTCGCGCAGCGCGTCCTCGAGGGCCTTCTGGAACCCGGGATGCTCGACCTTGCGCAACCGGCCCGGCTCGAACCGGCGACTACCGGAGGGGTTGTCCAGGACCGCCGGAGGCTCCGGCCGCTGCTGGACCGGCACGACGACCGGCTCCCGGACCGGGGCGGGCGGAACCGGGGCCGCAAGCGCGGCGGGCGCCGATACCCGGCTGTCCGCGAGGCTCGGCAGTACCGTCCGGCCGGGCGGGATCGGGATGAAATCGACCCGCTTGGTGCTGTAGGTCAGCCGCAGCGTCGGGCGATCGGACATGATGCCGCCCTGGGGATCCCACCACACCGGGCCGGCGGCCCCCACGGGATAGACGACGAGGGTCGCGTGCCCGCTCAGCACCGGCCGGCCGTTGTGGACCATCGGCCGTCCGGTCCGCGGATCGTTCGGCTGCCAATGGAACGAGACGTAGGCGGCCCCGCCCTCCCCGAGATTCTTCACGTAGTCGTGGATGGCGAGGAACTGCTCGTTGATGGACCGGTAGCCGTCGTTGAACGAGTTCGGCTGGTTCTCGAGCATCTGGTACAGCCGGGTCTGGTCGATCCCGTCCGAACCCCCGGTATCGACCACGCCGTTCACGATCCGGTGATAGCGCGGCAGCGCGACCTGCGGCAGGCCGAGGAACGTCATGAGACCCGATACCGAGCAGTCGCAGCAGTTCTTGTTCCGGCCGGGGACCGTGCTGCCACCGGCGTTGATCCGCGACCCGTAGGGATCGTCCCGGGATGGGAAGGTCCGCGGATCGGCGTACTTCACGAAGTTGCCGTCGGCGTCGCGCATGGCGTCCTCGAACTGCTGCTGCAGCGCCGGATCCTCCAGCGGCGCGAGCCATCCCGGCCCGTACATCCGGGTGTCGTTTCCGTTGGCCAGTCGCGGGCCCGGCCAGGGCCGGTCGTACACCGGCTTGGGCATGACCGCCTGTTGCGAGTCCGGGATCTGCGGAGCCGCCGGCTCCCCGGGCTGCGCGACCGGACCGGCCGTGGGCGGGGCGGGTTGTGCCGACCCGTCCAGTTGCGGCCGCTTCGCGGACCCCGCGGCGGGCTGCGGTTCCGGCAGCGGGCGTTTCGTTCCGGTGGCTTCGGTCGTCCCGGGTTCCGGGTCGCTCACCGTCGAAGCGGCGGGATCGGTCATCCGGACATCGGGGTCCGAATCGTCGGGCGGGGCTCCGACGGCGATCTCCGATTCGGGAGGCTGCGCTTGGGTGTGCACCGAGAGGTCCGGTTGCGGGGTGAGTTCCACCGGCTCCGTGGCAGGCGCGGGTGCTCGGCCCCCTGCGCGGTCCAGCAGGCGGCGCAGCCGTTCTCGGAGGCGCACCGGGGTGCCGGCGGGGTCGGACAGTGGCTCGAACCGAGTGTTTCCGGAGTTCCCTCGATCGCCGGACGCGGGTCCCGGAGCGGAGCCACCCGTCTCCGGAGCGGCCGGTGCCGGGACCGGGGCGGGTGTGGATGTATCGACGGTCCGGCCGGGCGGAATCGGGATGAAACCGAATCCGGCCGTGCTCCGGACCAGGTTCTCCGGTGGGGCGTCCCAGGTTTCACCGGTCACCGCGTTCCACCACACCGGCCCCGCCGCACTCGGGGGATAGACGATCACGGTGGGTTGCATGATGGTCACCGGCCGGTTCTGCGGGTCCCGTAGCACGTTGCCGGTGGCCGGATCCCGCTGCGGGACGACGCTGAACACCAGCGCCGCGGATCCCGGACCCAGATGGTGGATCCAGTTGTGCAGATGGGCGTACTGCTGCGCGACCGGTTGCGTGCGATCGAAATAGTTCGGCCGGCTCCGCAGCCACTGTGCCGCGCGCTCGTGCCCCGCCCGCTCGTCCTTGCCGTCGAATCCGTTGGGACCCAGGTCGGGATGCCGGGGTGCGGCGACCTGGGGGTTCCCGAGAAAGGTCGCGAGCGCCGACAGGGCGGCGTCGATCTTGTTCGAGGCCCGGCCGGGTAGCGCCGGACCGCCCGCGTTGATCATCCGCGCATACGGATTGCCCGGTGTGGGGTAGGTCCGCGGATCGGCGCCGGCCACGAATCCGCCGGAACCGTCGCGCAGGGCGTCCTCCAGCACCTTCTGCAGTCCCGGATGTTCGACGGGATCGAGATGGCCGGGACCGAAGGTGCGGCCCCGGGCGGGATCGGTGAGCCGCGCCGGGAGATCGGGATGAGTATGAACCGGCTGGACGACCGGCCCCGGCGGCGGCGCGGGGTGCGGAACGGGAACCGGCGGTGCGGGGGCGGCGGTCTCGTCGGCGATCTCGCGGCCCGGCGGGATCGGGATGAAATCGACCTTGCTCGTCACCGCCACCAGTTCCGGCGGCGGCCCGTCGGTCATCCTGCCGGATTGCGGATCCCACCACACCGGACCGGCCGCGCCGCGCGGGAAGACGATCACCGTGGCGTGGGCGTAGGTCTTCGGCTTGCCGTCCTCGAGCACCGGCGCACCGGTCGCCGGATCGATCACCGGCCATTCGTTGTTGACGAACGCCGCCGACCCCTCGCCCAGATGGGCGATCCATTCGTGCATGGCCGTGAACTGCTCCGGGATCGACCGGCGGCCGTCCCGGTAGCTGTCCGGATAGGTCCGCAGCATATGGAAAACCCGGTTGAGAGCCTTCTTCTCGTTACCGACGGTATCGACGACACCGTTCACGATGTCCGGATAGCGCGGCGCGGCGATCTCGGGGCGGCCGAGGAAGGTCGCCAGCCCCGATATCGCGCAATCGAGGCAATTGTTGCCGCGCCCCAGCGCCCCGGGGCCTCGGATATTGACCAGCCGACCGTACGGAGTGCCACCCGCCGGATGGGTTCGCGGATCGGCGTACCGGAGAAAGGTTCCGTCCTCGCCCCGCAGCGCGTCCTCGAGGGCCCGCTGCGATTCCGGATTGTCGACGGGGGCGAGCAGTTCCGGACCGAAGACCCGGGTCTTGGACGGGTTGGTCAGGAGCATGGGTGGCTCCGGGCGCCGCCGCACCGGTGGATCGGGGCTGGTGGTCTGTGGCGCGGCGGGGTCGGCGGGCTGTATCGGCTGCCCGGTCTCGGGCTGCGCCCGCGGGCCGGGTTGCCGGATCGGCGGCGGACCCTGCGGACCGGCGGTCAGCGGCACCGGTACCGGCAGCACGGGTTGCCGCGCCGACGCCCGGTGCGGGTCCGCGGTGGGTTCCCCCGAGCGCGGCTTCTTCGGCGGTGGCTCCGGATCCGTATCCGGCTCGGTCCCCGGATACGGCCGTTTCGGCCGGCTCGCGCCCTCGTCGACCTCGGTGGCCGGTTGCTGCCCGCCCTGATGCGCGGGCGGGGTCCGCGGCGCCGGCGAGCTCTGGCTCTGGGCCGGTGAACTCTGCTGGTGCGCGGGGGAACTCTGCGCCTGCGCGGGCGCGCCCTGATGCTGGGCGGGCTGATTGGCGGGGGCCGGCGACTGCGGCGCGGGTACCGGCGACGCGGGATTCACGGGTCCCGGCGGCGGCGAAGGCATCCCCGGATCGACCAGCGGAAGCGGTCCGGGGACGAAGTTCGCCGAGATCTGGGTATCGGCGAGCCAACTCGGTGTCCCGTCCCACGAATCCCATTCCCCGGCGTATTCGGGCCCGGCCAGGCCCGCCCAGTCGAAATCGTCTCGCCATTCGAACGATTCGGTGGCTCCCGGTTCCACCGCTGTCCCCGGTTCGGGAGTCGCCCGCAGTGCCGCCGAACTCGATTGCGCGGCCGGTGTGTCCGACCTCCCGGGCTGCGGCTGACCGGTCTGCTGAGCCGGCGTCGTGGACTGTCCGGGCGGTGGCGGCGGTCCGGTCTGCGTGGATCCGGCGACCGGCGTGGATACCGGCGGCGGGGGCGTCCCGATCGGTTGCGGGGCGACCGGTCCGTCGCCGAACCGGTTCTCCGCCACTCTGTTCTCGGTATCCGACCGGCCGGTGAGTGGATCCTGCGTATGGGAGGTGAGCAGATCGGACCGCTGCCCGTTCTCCTCCGTCTCCGAGCGCGCCGGGTCGCCGCGCCGCTCTCCGTGGTCGTCGGAGGTCGATGTCTCGGTGTGCTCGGACGACCGCTCCCCAGGGTGGCCTTCCCGCCCGCCTTCGGAGACCCGTCGATCGTCGGTTACGTCGTTGTCGTGGTTCGACTCGGTGTCACCGCGATCGCCGTCCGGCCGTCCGGCCTTCTCGCCGTCCTCCGACGGAGTTCCGGATCTGCTGTCGTTCTCGGAGGGCTCCCCGACCTTGCCACCGTCTTCGGCGGAATCGCCGACCTTGCCGCCGCCCTCGGACGAATGCCCGATTTTCCCGCCGTTCTCCGAGACCTCACCGATCTTCCCGCCGTTGTCCGACGATCCTCCGAGGTTCCCGCCCTGCTTCGACTCCGTGTTCCCGAAGTCGCCGGTGTTCCCGGTGAACGCACCGGCGGGCTGCTGCTGCCCGCCGGGAATACTCTGCGGTCCGGTGGGCGATCCGAAGGCCTGCTTCGGAGTGAACTCGCCGCTCGGGATCGTGCGCGGACCGCCCGGGTGTGCCCGCCCGGATTCGTCGCCGCGCCCGCCGGTCTCCGGGCCGGATCGGAATCCGTCGCCGCCCCCGGGGGATTTCTCGTCCTGCCCGGACGTGCCCGGGATCTGCTCGCCCGAGACGGAACCGTCGCCGCCCCGGGATTCGCCGAAGGCCGGATCGCTGCGCCCGAACACATCACCGGCGCCGCCGGCCCACCCACTGCCGTTGCCCATCGGACCGAATCCGAACGTCGACGGATCGGCCGCGCCGACGATCCCGCCCTGGATGAATCCGCCCGCGACCCCGATCCCGGTGAGCGTGTCCTCCAGACTCTGCCCGGAGATCGCCGAGACGAACAAGCTGCCGAATATCCCCGCGACCCCGTCCGAGGTGGCGCCGACGAACGTGTTCTGCCCGGCCCGTCCCCAGATACTGCCGAGCTGCCCGCCGAAGACGTTGGCGAAGCCGTTGTTCAGTCCCTTGGCGAGCCCGCTGCCGATCGGCTCCGCGAAACCACCGGCCCCGACCCCGTAACCCCATTCCTCCCAGTTGAATTCGTCGCGTTTGCCGTCCGCGATCTGGCCGGCCTGGATGGCCCCGTTGATCAGGCCCTCCTCGGCCGCGCCCTGCAGCACCTCCTGGCCGAACTGTCCCCAGCCCTTGGCCGTGGGCGCCACCGGCTTACCGGCCAGCAGACTCTTCCAGAAACTGCGTTTCACCACGGGCGCGCCCAGTTTCGAGGCCGCCGCGGAGATCGCGCGCTGTACGGCGGTGGTCACCGCCGCCAGTGTCGCCCGGGTGGTGCCGACGGCCGCGGCCTCCACGGCCGGGGCGGTCGGCGGGAACAGCCAGGCGAGCGCGATCTCGATGGCCAGCCAGCACAGGGTGATGATGATGGTGAGCTTCTGGGCCTGGAGTTCGGTGCCGATATCGAAGGTCGCGTCCGCGGTGCCCAGCATGGAATTGCCGAGTGCCTCCAGCGACGATTCGCCGCCGCGCAGGGCGTCGTACTGGGCGCCGATCTCCGCGCGCGCGGCTCCGGCCGGATAGGCGGCCATGGTCGCCGCCTTGGCCTCGTCGATGGCGGCCAGCAGAGCGAGCAGTTCGCCGGCAGACTCTTTCCAGACCGTGGAAACTTCCCACGCCTTGTCCTCGTCACCGTCGGGCCACTCCGCACCGGCGATCCAGCCCAGCCAGCGCAGGTCCTCCGGGAGGTAGAGGCTCATGGATCAACCGACATAGAACGTGTACACCCGTGCGGCCACCTCCACTTCGCACCGAATCGCACCGGATGCGGAACTCACCACGTGCCACACCGGACTGCGTCTCGCAGGATTACATCGCACGCGATTGAACTCGCCATGGCCCGCAAGCGAATTCGCGGGAACCCGGAGGCGCCGCAACGACGCGACGCCGGAACCCGGGCTACCGGGTTCCGGCGTCGGATGGCCGTGCGCGGGTCAGTCGGAGGTCGCCGCCCCGCCGCTGCGTTCGCGCACCTCGGTGATGATGGCCGAGAAATCCCGGCCCCCCGAGGTCTCGTTGAATTCCCGGTAGATCTCGGCCGCCAGCTCACCGATCCGGCCCTGGACCCCGTTGGCACGCAGCGCCTCCACGGCCAGGCCGAGATCCTTGTTCATCAACGCGGTGGCGAACCCCGGTTTGTAGTCGTTGTTCGCCGGACTGGTCGGCACCGGCCCCGGGACCGGGCAGTAGGTGGTGAGCGCCCAGCTCTGCCCGGACGCCGTGGACACGACGTCGAAGAAGGACTGATGGCTCAGCCCCAGCTTCTCCCCCAGCACCAGCGCTTCCGAGAGCCCGATCATGGAGATGCCCAGCAGCATGTTGTTACAGATCTTGGCGGCCTGCCCGACGCCCGCGGCGCCGCAGTGCACGACCTTGGCGCCCATCACCTCGAGCACCGGCCGCGCCTCGGCGAAATCGGCGTCCGCGCCGCCGACCATGAAGGTCAGCGTGCCCGCCGCGGCTCCGGCCACACCGCCGGAGACCGGGGCGTCCAGCGCCCGGTGCCCGGCCGCGTGGGCCGCCTCGGCCGCGGCCTGCGCATCGGCCACATCGATGGTCGAGCAGTCCACGAACAGGGTGCCCGGCCCGGCGGCGGGCAGCAGTTCGGCATAGACGTCGCGCACCAGTTTGCCGTTGGTGAGCATGGTGATCACGATGTCGCGGCCGGTGGCGGCCGCGACCCCGGTGTCCACCAGCGCGACGCCGTCGGCGCGGGCCTGCTCCCGAGCGGCCTCGGAGGGGTCGAAGGCGTGGACGTCGTATCCGGCCTTCACCAGATTCGCCGCCATCGGCCCGCCCATATGGCCGAGCCCGAGGAACCCGATCGTCTTCGTCACTTGCTCTCCTCCGGGGTGATCAGATTCAGTTCACGGTCCCCCAATTCGGCGAAGTACGCGTCGACCTGCGCCGCGCTCACCTCCGTCAGGGCCGCCGGATTCCACTGCGGGTTCCGGTCCTTGTCCACGACCTGGGCGCGGATACCCTCGACCAGATCATGCGAGGCCAGCGAGGCGATCGAGACCCGGTACTCCTCGTTCAGCACCGCCTCGAGGCTCCCGGCCCCGCGCGCGGACCGCAGCGACCGCAGCGTGACCTGCAGCGCCACCGGCGATTTGCCCAGCACATCGGTGGCGGCCGCGGCGGCCTCCGGAGCGCTGTGGGCCTGCAGGCGGGTGACGATCTCCTCGACCGTATCGGCGCCGTAGCAGGCGTCGATCCAGTCCCGCCGGCCGAGCAGCGCCGATTCCGGCGCCTCGGCGGCGTATTTGGCGATGGCGATATCGGCGGCTTCGCTCTGCAGCGTGGTCAGCAGCGCCGGGATCTGGTCGGCGGGCACGAAATAATCCGCGAACCCGGTGGCGATCGCGTCTCCGGCCTTCATCCGCGCCGTGGTGAGCGCGATATGGGTACCCAGCTCGCCGGGTGCCCGCGACAGCAGGTAGGTGCCGCCGACATCGGGGATGAACCCGATCCCGACCTCCGGCATCCCGATGGTCGACCGTTCGGTGACGATGCGATGGCTGCCGTGCGCCGACAGCCCGACCCCGCCGCCCATCACGATCCCGTCCATCACCGCGACATACGGTTTCGGATAGCGGCCGATGAGCGCGTTGAGAATGTACTCGTCGCGCCAGAACTTCCCGGTCGCCGAATCCGCGGCCGCGCCGATATGCCCCGCGGCCCGCTGTTCCTTGGCGTCGTGGTGGATGGCGACGATATCGCCGCCCGCGCACAACCCGCGCTCCCCCGCACCGGTGATGGCGACGGTGCGCACCGACTCGTCGGTGGCCCAGGCCCGCAGCTGCTCGGTGATGGCCAGCGCCATCGAGTGGTTGAGCGCGTTGATGGCCTTGGGCCGGTTCAGGGTGATGAGTCCGAGTCCGTCACGCTGTTCGATCAGGACTTCGGGTTCGTCGCTCATAGATTTCCTTTCGCGCGCGGGTCCGGGCGCTGTCCGCTCATGAGGCGCCCGCCACCGAGGCCGTCATCGACCGGGCCACGACCATCCGCATGATCTCGTTGGTGCCCTCCAGGATCTGGTGCACCCGCAGATCCCGGACGATCTTCTCCAGACCGTATTCGGCCAGGTAACCGTAACCGCCGTGCAGTTGCAGCGCGGCGTTGGCGACCTCGAACCCGGCATCGGTGGCGAAGCGTTTCGCCATCGCGCACAGTTCGACCTTGTCCGGCGCGTCCGCGTCCAGGGCGGCCGCGGCCCGCCACAGCAGCGTCCGGGAAGCCTCCAGCTTGGTCCGCATATCGGCCAGTTCGAACTGCAGCGCCTGGTTGTTCAGCAGCGGCGCGCCGAACGCGCTGCGCTGGGCCAGATAGGGCACGGTCTTCTCCAGCGCCGCCTGCGCCCCGCCCACCGAACAGGCCGCGATATTCAGGCGGCCGCCGTTGAGCCCGTTCATGGCGATCCGGAAACCGTCGCCCTCGGCGCCGAGCCGGTTGGCGACCGGGACGCGGGCGTCGGTGAGGATCACCTGCCGGGTGGGCTGGGCGTTCCAGCCCATCTTCTTCTCGTTCGGGCCCACCTCGAGACCGGGCGTATCCGCCGGGATGACCAGCGTCGAGATACCCCGGGCCCCGGTGTCCTGGGTGCGGACCATCATCACGTACAGGTCGTTGCTGCCCGCACCCGAGATGAACTGCTTGGACCCGTTCACGAGGTAGTCGTCACCGTCGCGCACCGCCCGGGTGGTGATGGCGGCGGCATCGGAGCCCACACCGGGTTCGGTGAGGGCATAGCTTGCCAGCAGATCCATCGCGGTGAGCCCGGGCAGCCACTTCCGCCGCTGGTCGTCGTCGCCGTAGGCGTCGATCATCCAGGTCGCCATATTGTGGATGGAGATATAGGCCGCCACGGCGGGGCATCCGGTGGCGAGCTGCTCGAAGATCCGCACCGCGTCCAACCGGCGCAGCCCGGATCCACCGAACTCCTCGTCCACGTAGATACCGCCGAGCCCGACCGCACCCGACTTCCGCAGCACGTCGACCGGGAAATGTTTCTCCTGGTCCCATTCCACGGCGTGCGGCGCGAGATATTCGTCGGCGAACTCCCGGGCGGTATCGCGGATGGCCCGCTCATCGTCGTCGAGAGTGAACATCGTCATTCCATCGTGGGGATGACGAAGCTGTTGCTCTCCTTCAGCCCCGCCGGCCAGCGCTGGGTGACCGTTTTGGTCTTGGTGTAGAAGCGGATCGAATCCGGGCCGTGCTGGTTCAGATCGCCGAACCCGGACCGCTTCCAGCCACCGAAGGTGTAGTAGGCGATCGGCACCGGAATCGGGACATTGATGCCGACCATGCCGACCTGCACCCGGGCCGCGAAATCGCGGGCGGTATCGCCGTCGCGGGTGAAGATGGCGACACCGTTGCCGTATTCGTGGTCGTTGGCCAGCGCGAGCGCTTCCTCGTAATCGCCCGCGCGGACCACGCTGAGCACCGGCCCGAAGATCTCGTCGGTGTAGATCGACATCTCCTTGCCGACCCGGTCGAACAGGGTCGCGCCGACGAAGTAACCGTTCTCGGCGCCGTCCACGGTGACGCCGCGACCGTCGACGACCAGTTCGGCGCCCTCGTCGATGCCCTGCTGGATGTACTTCTTCACCCGGTCCACACCGTCGAGACCGACCAGCGGCCCGTAGTCGGCGCCGGGATCGTCGGATTTGCCGACATTGAGCTTGTGCACCCGTTCGGTGAGCTTTTCCACCAGCCGGTTCGCGGTGTCCTCACCCACCGGCACCGCGACCGAGATCGCCATGCAGCGCTCGCCCGCCGAGCCGTAGCCGGCGCCGATCAACTGGTCGGCGACATCGTCGAGGTCGGCATCGGGCAGGACGATGGCGTGGTTCTTGGCGCCGCCGAAGCACTGGGCGCGCTTACCGTTGGCGGTGGCGGTCTCGTAGATGTACTGCGCGATCGGGGTGGAGCCGACGAACCCGACGGCCTTGATCCGCGGATCGTGCAGGATCGTGTCGACGGCTTCCTTGTCGCCGTTGACCACGTTGAACACGCCCTCGGGCAGTCCGGCCTCGAGGAACAGCTCGGCCAGCCGCAGCGGCACCGACGGATCGCGTTCGGAGGGCTTGAGCACGAAGGCGTTACCGGTGGCCAGCGCCGGGCCGGCCTTCCACAGCGGGATCATGGCCGGGAAGTTGAACGGCGTGATCCCGGCGACCACGCCCAGGGGCTGGCGCATCGAGTACACGTCGATCCCGGTGCCCGCGCTCTCGGTGTACTCGCCCTTCATCAGGTGCGGGACGCCGACCGCGAATTCGATGACCTCGAGACCGCGCTGGATATCGCCCTTGGCGTCGGCGATGGTCTTACCGTGTTCGCTGGACAGCAGCGCGGCAAGCGAATCCATCTCGTCGTTGACCAGGGTCAGGAACTTCATCAGGATCCGGGCGCGCCGCTGCGGATTGGTCGCGGCCCAGCCCGGCTGCGCGGCTTCGGCATTCGCGATGACGGCCTCGACCTCGGATTTGCTCGCCAGCGGCACCTTCGCCTGCACCTCGCCGCGGTTCGGGTCGAAGACATCTCCGAACCGGCCCGAAGTGCCGGGGACGTGCTTTCCGCCGATGAAATGTGTGAGTTCTCGAGCCATGCGATTCCTGCCTCGTGTCGGGGGTGGCGGGCGCGGCGCTGCGGCCGTCCGTCACACGAAGATCATTCTTGCGGGCTTCCAATAGTTGGACGTCCAAGCAAAACGATACACCCGGCCCCATCCACAGACCAGAGTTACCCGAAACAGGGGCACGAACTGCGAAAATACCCCGCCGGGCGGCGACTATCCGGCATTCTTCGCCGAGCGCGTCAGCAGATAGCTGCCGATCCCCAGGATCACCGCGCCGATCACCAGGATCGCCCCGGACGCCCCCTCCGATTCCCCGGTCCAATCCCCGACCGCCTCCACCGCGGCCAGAGTCAGAGCCCCGGCGCCGCCCAGTACGAGCACCCAGGACCGATCGCTCGCGTACACGGCGAAACACACCGCCGCCACCACCGCGGTCAGCACGTACGCCGCGCGCGTCGAATCGATCGCCTGCACGGTCTGCGCGCCCGCGACCGCCAGCACGACACCCGCCAGGTACCCGGCCCATACCTCCAGCACCAGACGCGCCCGGGTGAGCCCGAGCCAGACCAGTCCCAGCGCCAGGACGCCCAGGCCCACCCAGTCGTCGTCGATCTCCAGCACCTCGTCGAGCACGCCGACGACCAGGGAGACACCGAAACCGGCACACAGCAGCAGACCCAGCAGCGAGGGCAGCGCCGCGTATCCGGCGACCGCCGCGACCAGCCCCGCCCCGGCGGCGAATACCCAGGCGGTATCTCCCCCGCCGTCGTCGTAGGCCGACCCCGCCGCCGCGGCGACAGCGGCCACGGCGAGCGCGAACAGCACCATCGCCAGCCGCAACCGGGCGGTATGACCCGTCCCCGGCCCCCGCCGCCACGCCGCGCGGAAGAGCATCGACCGGCCACCGGCCGTCGCGACACCGGCCACCGTCAGGCCGAACGCGACCAGCAGGAACAAGATCACCCGGCCGAGCCGGGCCATATCGTCCCAGGACTCCACCAGGATCAGCACCAGCCCGCTGAGCAGCAGACCCGCTCCGGCATAGGCGGCGATCTCGGCCAGCAGCCGGGCCGGGGTCGGGCGCGGGGGCGGCTTCGCCAAGGCGGTCACCACCGCGGTCAGCTGGGTCTCGTCCAGGACGCCCCGGTCCACCAGATCGCGTAGCGCGGGCGGTGTGCGGTCCGGATCCGGGACCGTCGCGTCGCCGGTCTCCGGTGTTTCCGGTCCGGGCCGCGTGGTCACGTCCTCCGGCGCCGGCCGCACCGGTTCGACCCGTCCGGGATCCGAATCGGTCCCCGGTTCCCTGTGCGACGCTCCGGGCGCCGAATCCTCCTCGGCCACAGCACCCAGTATGCAGCCCCGGGCCCGGACTCACCGGCGCCATGATCGAACCCGCTCCCCCGGGTGCGCCCACGCGCTAGGCTCGGCCCAGCAACCGACGGCGATCGCGGGAGGTGCCTGCAGCGGATGGATATCGGCGAAATCCGGATCATCGACGCACACATCCACCAATGGGATCCGTTCACCAACCCGCGCGACTTCAGCCGCACCGCGAAACTGATGCGCGCGCTGCCGATCCCGCTCGGCCTGGCCGTCCGGCTGGCCCCGCGCCGGGACCGGGAGTTCGTGGGCGAACCCTCGGCCTATCTCGCGCCCTATCTCCCCGCCGACTATCGCGCCGACGCGGCCGGCCTGCCCGTCGAATCGGTCGTGCACATCGAGGTGGAATGGACCGGGCCCAAGGTCGAGGAGACCCGCTGGGTCACCGCCCTGCCCTTCGGGGTGGATACGCCCGCGCTGGCCGCGGTGAGCGCGAGCGGTTTCCCGGCCACCCCGGGATTCCCGGAACTGCTGGACGCCCACCGCAGCGCGTCGCCACTGGTGCGCGGTATCCGCAGTATGGTCGCCCACCACCCGGACACCGGTATCCGCAGTTTCACCGCCACGCCCGGGGTGTTGCGGACCGCGGCGTTCCTGGACGGTTTCGCCGCACTGGTGGAACGCGATCTGCTCTTCGAGGCCTGGGTGTACTCGCATCAGCTCCCCGACCTCGTCGCGCTGGCCCGGCGCTATCCGGAGGCCACGATCGTGCTGAACCATCTGGGCACCCCGGCCGGGATCTTCGGGAAGGTCGGCAAACACACCGGCCTCGACGCCGGCGAACGCCGCACGATCCTCGAGCGCTGGCGTGACGATATCGCCGATCTGGCCGAGCTCCCGAAGGTGGTGGCCAAGGTCAGCGGGCTGATGATGCCGATCCTGGGGCATCCGGTGCCCCCGCCGGGAAACCCCACGCCGGTACCCGAACTCACCGAGCGGGTCGCGCCGCTGCTGTCGCACGCGCTGGACTTCTTCGGCGCCGACCGGCTCATCTGGGGATCGAACTTCCCGGTCGACCGGCCCATCACCTCGATCACGGGCAGCGCCCGGACCGTCGCCGCGGTCCTGTCCGAGCGCCTCGGCGATACCGGTTTCCTGCTGCCGGTCTTCCGCGACAATGCCCGGCGGGTCTACGGCCTGGAATGATCGCGGGACTACCGTCCCGTCATCTCCGAGTACATGACCACCAGCGCGCGCCCGCCGGCCGCCGCCTCCGTCTCGTCCGCGCACAGCATCCGCAGGGCGCGGCGCAAGAGCGCGGGATCCAGATCGTCGGGCGCGGGCTGTGTTTCCGGTGTCGGCAGTGCCGGGAGTTCGAGCGCTTCGCCGTAGGGATCCGAGGGTTCGCCGGGATCCGGTGCGGAGGCCTCGATACCGCGGATCAGCGCGTCGATACCCAGACCCCGCAGCGTCAGCAGATCACGGGGATGCTCGTCGAGCCGTTCGGCGAGCAGGCAGGCGACGGCCACCGCGTGCTTACACGGCCACCCCGGATCGGGGCAGGTGCACCCGAAATCGATATCGGCGGCGGTTTCCGGGATCAGGTGCGGCGCGAGTTCGCGGGGCAGGTCACCGGAGACGACGCGGGCCAGCATGCCCGGGGCCGAGCGGATCAGTTCGATCAGCAGTTCCACCTCGTCGGGCCGTAACCGGCGGATATCGCAGGTGGTGGTGAACGGGCGCGGCTGGCTGCCCTGCACCTCGGCGCGCACCGCACCGGGTTCGATCGTGTAACTCACCACCTGCCCGGCCCGGGCGTAGGTGCGGCCCCGCGATATCCGGCCGGGCTCGGCGAGCTTCTCCACCGCGTCGAGCAGACTCCGGCCCCAGAAGGTCCGGGCGAATCCGCCGCGGCGGCTCCGCGCGGACACCCCACCGGAAACCGGCCGGCGCTTGCCGAATTCACTGAAATCCGTCATTCGCCCACCGCCTCGGATCCCAGCGTGAACAGTTGCGCGAGTTCGGCGTCACCGAGTTCGGTGATCCAGTTCTCACCCACACCCACCGCGAGATCGGCGAGTTCCCGCTTCCCGGTGATCATCTCGTCGATACGTTCCTCGATGGTGTCGACGCAGACGAGTTTGCGCACCTGGACCGCGCGGCGCTGCCCGATCCGGAAGGCGCGATCGGTGGCCTGGTTCTCCACCGCCGGATTCCACCAGCGGTCCAGATGCACCACATGATTCGCGGCGGTGAGATTCAGCCCGGTGCCACCGGCCTTCAGCGACAGCAGCATGATCGGCGGTCCGTGCTCGTCCTGGAACCGGGCCACCATCGCGTCCCGGCGGGCCTTGGCGACCCCGCCGTGCAGGAACGGGATCTCGCCCCCGAAGCGTTCGGCCAGATACGGCGCGACCAGATCACCGAATTCGCGGAACTGCGTGAACAGCAGCGCCTTCTCCCCCTCGGCGAGCACCGCGTCGAGCACATCCTCGACCAGCGCGAGTTTGCCCGACCGGTGCGCGCCGCGGCGCAGCACCGACGACGAATCGCCGAGGAAATGCGCCGGATGGTTGCAGACCTGCTTCAACCGGGTGAGCGCACCCAGGACCGCGCCCTTGCGGGCCATACCCTTGGCATCCCGCAGTTTCTCCAGCATGTCCTCCACCACGGCCTGGTAGAGGGCGGCCTGTTCCACGGTGAGATTGGCCCGCACCGTCATCTCGAGCTTCTCCGGCAGATCACTGATGACCGCCGGATCGGTTTTCACCCGGCGCAGCAGGAACGGCGAGGTCACCGTGCGCAGCCGGGTCACCGCGTTCTGGTCGTTCTCGCGTTCGATCGGGACGGCGAACCGGGCGCGGAAGGTCTGCGGACTGCCCAGCAGTTTCGGCACGGCGAAGTCGAGGATCGAGCGCAACTCCTCGAGCCTGTTCTCCACCGGAGTGCCGGTGAGGGCCAGCCGGTGCCGCGCCGGCAACGCCCGCGCGGCCCGCGCCTGCCGGGTGGCGGCGTTCTTGATGTGCTGCGCCTCGTCCAGCACCACCCGCTCCCAGCGCTGCCGCGACAGATCGCCGATATCACGGACGAGCAGCGCATACGTGGTGACCACCAGATCCGATACGGCGACCGCGGCGTCCAGGTCACGGCCCTGCGCCCGCCCGGTGCCGTGATGCACCAGCACCCGCAGATCGGGGGCGAACCGTTCCGCCTCACGCTGCCAGTTGCCCACCACCGACATCGGGCAGACCAGCAGGGTGGGTCCGGGGGTGGTGTCGCGCTCCCGCTCGTGCAGGAGCAGGGCCAGTACCTGCACCGTTTTACCCAGACCCATATCGTCGGCGAGCACCGCGCCGCAGCCGAGCCGGCTCATGGTCGCCAGCCAGCTCACACCGCGTTCCTGGTAGGGACGCAACTGCGCTTTCAGCCGGCTCGGCGGTGCCACCGGTTCCGGTTCGATCTCGGGATCGAACAGCGCGGCGGGCCAGCCGGTGGCGGTGACCTCGGTCAGCGGAACCCGCCCGACCGGGTTGGCGGCGATCTCGCCGATCAGATCGGCCAGCGTGATCCGGGCGTCCTCGGTGTGCATGGCGACGAATTTCGCGGCCGCGGCGAGCACGGTGTGATCGGCCTGGACCCATTCACCGCGTAACCGCACCAGATCGGACTGGGCGGTGATCAGCCGCTGCATCTCCGGCTGCGTCAGCACCGTATCGCCGAGGGCCAGCTCCCAGCGGTAGGACACCAGACCGTCCAATCCGACGGTGCTCTCGCCGGCGGCCACCGCGGCGTCCCCGACCCGCAGCCGCAGGCTCGGCTCGGTGATGTTCCAGGCCCGGGGCAGCAGCAGCGCGATCCCCTCGGCCGACAATGCCTGCGCGCCGTGCGCCACCAGATCGGCCACCACCTCGGTCGGCAGGAGCAGATCGAGACTGTGCGGGTCGCCGGGCACATCCCGCAGCCGCGGATAGGCCCGCTGCGCCCGGCCCAGCCATTCCAGCCCCAACCGCATCTCCTCGGCGGTGCCGGGCACCGGTACCGGGCGCGGCGCCGTCCCGTCGGCGCGCAGGCAGACCTCCAGCCGCCACAGCACCGATCCGCCGTCGGGGTCGGCCGCTTCCGCGTCCGGTTCCCGCAGCCGCAGCACCATCTCGGTGTCCTCCCCCGACCGGGTGTCGTGCCACTGTCGCAGCACCTCGGCGACCTGGTGACTACCCGATTCGACCGGCACATCGGTGGCCAGCGCGTGGATCAGCGGATGCGGATGCGATCGCGAGGCGAGCAGTTCGCGCACCATCGGATCGGTGAGTTCGCGTACCAGGTCGTCGACGACGGCCCCCGGTTCGCCCGCCACGCGCAACGCCGGCGGCAGCAGCGCGACGAGTTCGGCGAGCCAGGCCCGCTGTCCGGCGCCCCCGGCCGGTTCCCAGCGCGCCCACCATTCGCCGTCGTCGCGGCGCAGCGACGGCACCACCAGGCCCGCCCGCACCCAGCGTTCCAGACCCTGCGCGATATGCCCCAGAAACCGCAGGTCGCCGGCGACGGCCTCGGCGGGCAGCCGCTGCCGCAACGCCGCGGCCGCGGCGGCCGGCGCGAGCGCGTGCGCCCGCACGGTCTCCCGCCGTGACCCCGCCTCGTCCACGATCAGCACCTCGGCCCGGTGCCGGAACCGGGATTCGGACAGTACGGATCCGAGCAGACCGGGGACGGCGCCGCCGTCCCCGGTGCCCGGCGCACGCCACAGCAGCAGCCCGGAACCGGGCGACCACAGTCCGTGCAACATATCCCCATCAAATCAGCCCACCCCGACACCTCGCGACGGCCCCGGCCGGTGCGCTCTCCGGCGGGCACGCGGCGCACCCGGGCGGTACCTGGATTTATCCACAGGGACGGCACATACTGGGGATATCCGCTGGTCACTGCAGATATACGCGCCCGTCGAGGCCGTAGCGCCTCGCCGGCGGAGGATGCTGCGCCCGGCGGTCGATCCGCGACGCCCGGCGCATCCCGGCCCGGGCACACAGATCCACTCACCCAGCGGCGCCATCGAACAGCGGAGGACAGCAGCATGACGATTCTGCTCCAGGTACTCGAGCAGAGCTACACCCCGACCACACCGTGGGAGCGGCGCAAGTTCACCTTCGTGGACGCCGGCAAGATCGTCGGCATGCGGCTGGACGGCCAGTGCGGGGTGTGGCTCGATCTCTCCCGCCCCGGTGAATCCCAGCGGCTGGCCCGCACCGCGCATCCCGAGGAAGCGATCAATTTCCTGCTCACCACGTTCGCCAAGATCGCCGAATGCACCGACAGCGGCGGCTCGTGGGTGATCGGCCACGACGGGCTGCACGTCGACTCGCTGGCCGCCACCCGCTTCCCGCCGCGCAGCAGCGGGGTCGCCAACGACGAACTGCTGGCCAGAGCCTGGCTGTGAATCGCGGCCGGGGTCCCGGGACCTCCACGGCCGCCCGGGATCTCGCCGGTTGTCGGAGGGTTCCGGTATACCGGCAGAGGTGATGACACGGGGGATCATTCACGCGGTTACCGCGATTCTGTCCACACTGGCCCTGCTCGCCGCTCTCGGTGCCTGCGCCGCGCTTCCCGGGCCCGCACCGGCGCCGGGCAGTCCGGGGCGCGACCGGCTCGAACAGTTGCTCGCCACCGTCCGGGTCGTACCCGAACGCCCGCATCCCGGCGGCTACGACCGCGACTGCGGGGCCGGGCAGGGCTGCGTTTTCGGGCCCGCCTGGTCCGACGATCACGACGGCCCCGGCGGCCGGGACGGCTGCGATACCCGCAACAATGTGCTGGCCCGCCAGCTCACCGGAGTCGGCTACCGGCCCGGTTCCGGGCGCTGCGTCGTACAGTCCGGCACACTGGCCGACCCCTATACCGGCACGCGGGTCGTCTTCACCCGGGAACAGGCCCGGCAGCTTCCGGTCGACCACATCTATCCGCTGGCCGCCGCCTGGGACCTCGGCGCGTCGGCCTGGCCGGCGGCGCGGCGCATCCGCTTCGCCAACGATATCGACTACAACCTGCAGGTCACCGACCGTGCGACCAATACCGCCAAAAGCGACAGCACGCCCGCGCAGTGGCTGCCACCGTCCCGGCCCGGGCACTGCTACTACGCCGGCCGGTACCTGATGGTGGCGCTGCGGTACGCGCTACCGGTGACCGCCGCCGATCACGCGGTTCTGCGTGAGATCGCCACCGGTTGCGGATAGGGGCGCGGTCAGGCGCCGGTGGCCACCGGCCGTTTCGGATCGTGCGCCCACTGCGACCACGAACCCGGATACAGCGCCGCCTGTACCCCGGCCACGGCGAGCGCGGCGATGGCGTGCGCGGCGGTCACCCCCGAGCCGCAATACACCGCGACCGGTTCCGCGCCCAGGCCGCCGAACCGCTCACGCAGCAGTTCGGCGGGCAGGAAGCAACCGTCCTCGCCGAGGTTCTCGCTGGTCGGCGCACTGATCGCGCCGGGGATATGCCCCGCGCGCGGGTCGACCGGCTCCTGATCGCCGCGGTACCGCTCGGCGGCGCGGGCATCCAGCAGCACCCCGTGCCAGCGGGCGGCCGCGTCGGCGTCGATCACGGGCAGCCGGCCCGGTTCGAGTTCGATATCGCCGGGCTCCGGATCGGGCTCCACCCCGGTGGCCAGTTCGCCGCCGCCGCGCAGCCAGGCGGGCAGTCCGCCGTCGAGAATCCGCACATCGGCGATCCCGGCCCAGCGCAGCAGCCACCAGGCCCGCGCCGCCGACATACCGCCGAGTTCGTCGTAGACGACCACCGGATCGCCCGCGCACAACCCCCAGCTGCGCGCGCATTTCTGTAATTGCGACGGGTCGGGCAGCGGATGCCGGCCGTGCGCCGGCGAGGGCAGGGCCGCCAGTTCGGTGTCGAGGTCGACGAACACCGCGCCGGGGATATGCCCGTTCTGATAGTGCTGGGGCCCCTCGGGGTCGCCCAGCTGCCAGCGCACATCCAGCAGGCGCAGGTTCTCGTCCGTCGATTCCCGGAGTTCGTCCGCCGAGATCAGTACCGCGTTCAACGCAGCTCCTCGTCCAAACGTCTGGATCAGATTTTCGTCACCGTACGCGGAGGCGGGCTGTGAAGTCCACGCGGACACGGGTATCGGCGCCGACGACGGTCCTGATCAGATGCGGGCGAGCAGGGTCAGCGGATCCTCGAGCAGACCGGCCACGGCCGCCAGGAAACGCGCCGCGAGTTCCCCGTCGATCATCCGGTGGTCGAAACTCAGGGTGAGCGTGATGACCGAACGGATGGCCGTCTCGTCGCGGAAAACCCACGGTCGCCGGGTCACCGCGCCGAGGCACAGGATCGCCGCCTCACCCGGATTGACCAGCGGAGTTCCGGAATCCACACCGAAGACCCCGACATTGGACAGGGTGAACGTCCCGCCACGCAGATCCGTCAGACCGGCGCGCCCGTCCCGGGCGGTCTGCGCCAGCCAGCCGATCTCCCGGCACAGCTCCCGCAGGCTCAGGGTCTGCGCGTCCTTGATATTGGGCACCAGCAGGCCGCGGCCGGTGGCGACCGCGATACCCAGGTTGACGTAGTACTTGGTGACGATCTCGGAATTCGCCTCGTCCCAGAACGCGTTGATACCCGGGAATTCACCGAGCGCCGCCAGCACCGATTTCGCGACCAGGGCCAGCGGTGTGAGGGTGAGCCCGTCGAACGCCTTGGTGGCACGCAGATGTTCCAGCAGTTCCAGCGAGGCGGTGATATCGACGGTGACCGAGGTCGAGGCCTGCGGGATCATCCGGGCACTGGCCACCATCGCCTCGGCCGTACGCTTGCGGATCCCGCTGATCGGTACCCGCTCCTCGCGCGCCGGCCGGGCGGCGGCGCCCGTCTCGGCCGTGCGGGGTTCGCCGCCGTCCTCGGCGCGGGGGCGCCGATCCGGTTCGGAAACCGGCACCGCCCCCCGCACGTCCGCGACCGTCACGGCGCCCTGCGGTCCCGAACCCGCCACGTACCAGAGGTCGATGCCCAGCTCCCGGGCCAGTTTCCGGGCCCCGGGCGTGGCCGCGACCCGCTCACCCCCGTTCTCGGTGGTCCGCGGTGCGCCACCGAGATCCCCCCGGCCGGAACCGGCCGCATCCGCCGCGGGCGCTCGCCGCGGTTCCTCCGAGCGTTCCGGCGCCGCACCGATCACCCCGGCCTCGTAGGACGCCGCCGGCTCCCCCACCACCGCGCCCCCGGCACTTCCCTCGGTCACGTTCTCCCCCAGTGGTTTCCGGCCTCGCCGCCGGCTCGTCTGCTGCTCCTCGGACGGCCCGTACCCCACCAGTACCGAGGTTTTGCCGTTGCCCTGCGCCGCGGCGGTCCGGATTCGCAGCAGCGGCGCTCCGACCTCGACGGTGGCGCCCGGTTCGGCGAGCAGTTCCACCACGGTGCCCGCGAACGGCG
The DNA here is from genome assembly GCF_055586645.1 of Nocardia sp. NPDC049935. Lineage (NCBI taxonomy): Bacteria > Bacillati > Actinomycetota > Actinomycetes > Mycobacteriales > Nocardiaceae > Nocardia > Nocardia sp. NPDC049935. The sequence goes on from NZ_JBVJHV010000005.1 coordinate 77,450, forward strand.
ACGGCAGCGCGACCACCGCCTTGGCGGTCTCCACCTCCGCGATCGTCTGGTTCAGCGCGACCTCGTCGCCCACCGCGACCGTCCAGCTCTGCAATTCGGCATCGGTGAGTCCTTCGCCGAGGTCGGGGAGCCGGAACTCCAGGACCTCGCCGGACCCTGCGGTACGGGCGTCGTCGTCCACGGTGGGCACCTCCGGCTGGCTCACGGGTGGCGGGCCACCCCAGGCTGACGGGTGGCGGGGTCACCTCAGGCCGCGAGCGAGAGGTCGACCGCCGCCAGAATTCGGTCCGGGTCGGGCAGATGATGCTTCTCGAGCTTAGCCGGAGGGTAGGGAATATCGAACCCGCCGACCCGCCGTACCGGGGCCTCGAGGCGGTAGAAGCAGCGCTCGGTGATCCGGGCCGCGATCTCCGCGCCGATGCCCCCGGTCACCGGCGCTTCGTGGACCACCACCAGGCGCCCGGTGCGGTCCACCGATTCGGCGATCGTGTCGATATCGAGGGGCGCCAGGCTGCGCAGGTCGATGACCTCCAGCGAAAGCCCCTCTTCGGCACCGATTTTCGCGGCGGTCAGCGCGGTCGCGACGGTTCCGCCGTAGGCGACCAGCGTGGCGTCGGTTCCGGTGACGCACACCCGGGCCCGGTCCAGCGGGAGTTCGGCCCCGGCGGTGGGGTCGAATTCGGCCTTGTCCCAGTACCGGCGTTTGGGCTCGAAGAAGATCACCGGATCGTCGAGGGCGACGGCCTGGCGGATCATCGTGTAGGCGTCGGCGGGGTTGCTCGGCGAGACCACCCGCAGCCCGGCGGTATGCGCGAAATACGCCTCGGGCGATTCGGAATGGTGTTCCACCGAACCGATCCCACCGCCGTAGGGGATGCGGATGGTCAGCGGCGCCCGCACCCGCCCGCGGGTCCGGTAGTGGATCTTCGCGACCTGGGCGACGATCTGGTCGAACGCCGGATAGACGAACCCGTCGAACTGGATCTCACACACCGGCCGGTAGCCGCGCAGCGCCATCCCGAACGCCGTGCCGATGATGCCGGATTCGGCCAGCGGCGTATCGATGACCCGGCGGTCGCCGAAGTCCTTCTGCAGCGCGTCGGTCACCCGGAAGACGCCGCCGAGGCGGCCGATGTCCTCGCCCATCAGCACCACCTTGGGATCGTCCTCCAGGGCGGTACGCAACCCGGCGTTGAGCGCCGCGGCGAATGTGGTGATCATGAGCGGACTCCTTCCCCGTGCGACAGGGACGCGGCCGGATCGTCGGCCAGATAGGCGGCGTACTCGTCGCGTTGCGCGTCGAGCAGCGGATGCGGCGCCGAGTAGACGTGTTCGAACAGCGCCGACGGATCGGGGTCGGGCATGGTGAGGATCTCGGTGCGCATCCGCGCGGCCTCGGTATCGGCGCGTTCGTCGAGCCGCCGCTGCGCCGCGTCGTCGAACAGGTCCTCGCGTTCCAGCAACCGGCGTATACGCAGGATGGGATCGCGCCGGGCCCATTCCTCGGTTTCGGCGGCCGTCCGGTACCGGGTCGGGTCGTCGGCGGTGGTGTGCGGCCCCATCCGGTAGGTGATGGCCTCGACGAAGAAGGGCCCGCCCCCGGTGCGGGCGCGCTCGGCCGCCTGCCGGGTGACGGCGAGGACCGCCAGGACATCGTTACCGTCCACCCGGACCGCGGGAATACCGTGACCGATCGCCCGGTGCGCTATCGGGGTCGCGCTCTGCAGGCCGACGGGTTCGCTGATCGCCCAGTGGTTGTTCTGGCAGAAGAACACCACCGGCGCGCTCCACGACGCCGCGAAGGTCAGCGCTTCGGCGATATCGCCCTGACTGGTGGCACCGTCGCCGAAGTACACGACGGTCGCGATCTCCGCGCCGTCGAGCTGGGCCGCGTAGGCGTAGCCGGTGGCATGCAGCCCCTGGGCGCCCACCACGATCGCCGGATTCGTCATATTGACCGCCGCCGGATCCCAGGACGAATGCGCGACGCCGCGCCACATCGCCGCCGCGTCGCTGGGCAGCACCCCGCGGCAGTAGGCGACCGCGGTTTCGCGGTAGCTGCAGAACACGTAGTCGTCGGGCCGCAACGCGCGCGCGGACCCGACCTGGGCGGCCTCCTGCCCCTGGAACGGCGCCCACAACCCCAGCTGCCCCTGCCGGGCCAGGGCTACGGCCTCGAGATCGATCCGCCGGGTGACCACCAGGTCGGCGTAGAGCTCCCACAGTTCGTCCGGCCCGATATCGGCGACGAGCGCCCGATATTCGGGGTTGTGCACCCGAGCGCCGTCGGGCTGGATCAACTGCACCGGATACTCGGTTGTGCCGGGCATCGGCCTCGCCTCCTCACGCGGGTCACGCGCTGATGTGGCCTGTAACACAAGCATCCACCTTCATGCGATCTGCGCAAGTCTCGATCCGGAAACTGAGCAGAATGCCCGGTTTCGGGCCCTCACTGACTGCCATACTGCGTCATATGACCAATCGTGAGCCCGTCGAGCCGACACTGGACGCGACCGACGCCAGATTGCTGCTGGAACTCACCGCCAACCCCCGCGCCACCGGCGTGGAACTCGCCGCGCGCCTCGGCCTCTCGCGCAACACCGTCCAGGCGCGGCTGGCCCGCTGGGAGACCTCCGGGATACTGGCCGGGTTCGAGCGACGGGTACCCCCACGCGCCCTCGGCTACCGGCTGTCGGCCTTCGTCGCGGTGGTGGTCGATCAGCATCGGCTCGACGCGGTGGTCGCGGAACTGGCCGAGATCGCCGAGGTCACCGAGGTGTGCGGGATGACCGGACCCACCGATCTGACCGTCCGGGTGGTAGCCCGCGACGCCGACGATCTCTACCGCATCACCGGCCAGATCCTGAAGATCCCCGGAGTGGTCCGGACGAATATGGCGCTGGTGATGCAGGAGCTCGTCGGCCCCCGGACCGCACCCCTGCTGGAGCGGCTGGCCGACCCGGAACGCCTCCGACCGGGCACCGATTAGCGACACAATGACAATGATGTCCCATTGAAGGCTATGGTTCCCGCATGCAGAACTCAGGGACAGCCTCGGACACCTTCTCCGGCCGCACGGCGATCGTCACCGGCGGCGGCTCCGGTATCGGCGCCGCCCTCGCCCGCCGGCTCGCCGACCACGGCGCGAAGGTCGTCGTCGCCGACCTCCACCCCGCCACCGCCGAACAGGTGGCCGCGGAGATCGGCGCGTCCGCGGTCGCCGCCGCCGGCGATGCCGCCGACCCGGAGGTGATCCGGCATCTGATCGATACCGCGGAGTCGTCGTTCGGGCCCGTCGACTTCTACTTCGCCAATGCCGGTATCGGCGGCGGGGCGGGACTCGACAGCACCGACGCCCAGTGGACGGCCGCCCTGGAGATCAACACCCTCGCCCATATCCGCGCCGCCCGGCTCCTGGTCCCCCGCTGGCTGGAACGCGGCAGCGGCTATTTCGTGAGCACCGCCTCGGCCGCCGGTCTGCTCACCCAACTCGGCTCCGCCCCGTACTCCGTCTCCAAGCACGCGGCCGTCGGCTTCGCCGAATGGCTGTCGATCACCTACGGCGACCAGGGAATCGGTGTCAGCTGTATCTGCCCCATGGGCGTGGATACGGCCCTGCTGCGCGACGGAATGATCCCGGAGAACAACGCCGAGGCGGGCCGCCTCGCCATCAAGGCGGTCAAGTCCGCCGGCACCGTACTCTCCCCCGAAGAGGTTGCCGACACCGTCCTGAGAGGGGTCGCCGCCCGCGAATTCCTCATCCTCCCCCACCCCGAAGTCCTCACGATGTACCGCAACAAAGGCTCGGACTACGATCGCTGGATCCGCGGCATGCGCCGATTCCAAGCAGCTCTCGAAAACCCCGGCAGCTGATACCGGAGAAGCGAACTCGCGAACCCGAGCAGACCTGGTGACCCACTCATACGGCAGAGCCGCCTACGCTGTCGCGGGCTGTGTGTGCTCCTGGATCACCGAACCCAGCCAGGAAGTGATCGTGGGCATCAGGGCTGTGAGGGCTTTGGCGAGGGGCTCACGATGCGCGATCGCCACGGGTTGTGTCATCATCGGCCGATGAGTTTGGGGGATGCCTTCGGGCTGTCGAATACGCCGGATTTCCTGCCGAGTTACCATGGCACAGAAGGGGATACCCGGTATCCATCGCCGCGAGATCTGCGCGGCCTGTTCGCCGCCTTGATCGACTTCGTCCTGCAGTTCGGCTCGTTCTTCGGGGGGCTCGCCGTAGTGCTCATTCTGGCCGTGAAGTTCCAGGTCCCGCCGGGTCTCAGTTCGCTGGCGATACTGATACCCTTCGTCGTCATCGTGGGGAACCGGATTCTGCTGCCGAAACTGGTGCATGCGAGCATCGGCCAGTTGATCTTCGGACTGGTGGAGATTCGCGGTCGCGACGGCGGGTGGCCCGGTTGGCGCGATCTGCTGTCAGGTCGCGGGAACAGCCGGGACGGTACGCCCAATCTCGTCACCGTGCGTCGCTGCGATATCCGCCGGGCTTGAGCCTGCGAACCGGTGCTGTACGCGCGCTAGGTTCCCGAGTCCTCGGGGACCAGGGTTCGGGCGGCGCTACGGATGACCTCGGGGATCTCGACCGGCTTGCGGGTCTGCTCGTCCACGTAGACGTGCACGAAATTGCCGGTCGCGGCGAGTTCCAGATCCACACCCGCCTCCCGGAAGATCGCCAGGTCGTAGGTGATGCTGGACCGGCCGAGCCGGGCGATCCGCAAACCCACCTGCAACTTGTCGGGGAAACTCAGCGAGGCGTGGAAGCGGCATGAGGTCTCCGCGACGATCCCGATCGCGGGAAGGTCGCGGATATCGGTGCCGGTCGCGTCGATGAGCCAGGCGTTGACCGCGGTATCGAAATACGCGTAATAGGTCACGTTGTTCACGTGCCCGTAGTGGTCGTTGTCGGCCCACCGGGTGGGCACCGGCCAGAGCACCGGATACTGCTGCGTCACCCGGCCGACGATACCGGGGTCAACCGGCCGAGGGCACCGCGGCGGGCACGGCGCCGAGCCGGTGGTCGCGCGGGCTCACCCCGAATTGCCGTTTGAACGCCGTGCTCAGCGCGAACGCGCTGCCGTAACCGACCCGGCGGGCGATGGCCTCCACGGTGTCGTCGGTGCCCTGCAGCAGATCGGCGGCCAGATCCAGCCGCCACTCGGTGAGAAAGGCCATCGGCGATTCCCCGACCAATTCGGTGAACCGCCGCGCCAGCGCGGCCCGCGAGGCACCCGCCTCACGGGCCAGATCGGCCACGGTCCAGGCGTGGGCCGGGTTGTGCTGCAATAGCCGCAGCGCCTTACCGACCAGCGGATCGCCGTAGGCGTGGTACCAGGGCGGGGCCTCGTCACCGGAGAACCACGTCCGCAGGGTCGCGATGAGCAGCAGGTCCAGCAGCCGGTCCAAGACCACGCTCTGAGCGGGCAGATCCTTGGCGGTCTCGTCGGCCAGCAGGCCCAGCAGTCGTTCGTCGGACCGGCCGCGCGGCACCACCAGCAGTTCCGGCAGCGCCCGCAGCAGCCGCCGGCTCACCGCGCCGACCTGCTCGTAGGCGCCGGTGATCATCACCGTTTCGCCGTCGGGATCGTTTCCCCATTCCCGCACTCCGAGACTCATGGTCTCGCACAGGACTTCGCCGGTGACCGTCGTGGTGACCTGACCCGGGTTGATGAGGATCTGCGGTTCGGATCCGGGATCGTCGGCGACGGTGTAGGGGCGCGGGCCCCGGAACACTCCGACGTCACCGGCCTCGATCCGGCGCCGCTCACCGGCTTCGGTGCACACCCACGCCCAGCCGCGGATCATGGCCACCAGGGTGAGCGGTGATTCGTCCTGGATCCGCAGCGACCAGGGCGGGCTGAGCAGCGAGCGCAGCAGGAACGCACCCCGCGCCCGTGGGCCCTCGAGCAGGGCCGCCAATGCATCCACCCCGCCAACGATAGCCGCGCCCGGCCCGCCGGGAACAGTCGTGACCAGGGTCTACAGATACATTCCGCCATCGGCGTCCGGCGCCCGCACAGCGATCGCCGCGGCGCCGTCTCGCAGCGCGACCAGTTCGGCGAGGGTGACGCACCCGCCCGGGACCACCCCGGGTGTATCGCCCAGCCAGGCCCGCGCCTCGGCCCCGGTCAGCTTCCCGACCTCCACCTGCGCCAGGCAGCGGCCCGGCCGTGTGACCGCCGGATGCAACCGGGCGAGATCCTCGTTGGTGCTGATCGCGACCAGTACATCGCGTCCCTGCCCGAGCATGCCGTCGGTGAGATTGAGCAGCCGCGAAAGCCCCTGCCCGGACGTGGATTTCGCCTCACCGTGGATCAGTTCGTCGCAGTCCTCCAGGATGAGCATCCGCCAGCGATCGGACTCCTCGTCCTCCCCTTCGGCGCCCATGGCCGCGCGCATCAGATAGCCGGGCTTACCGAACAGCACCTCGGGGTCGAGCACACAGTCGGCCTGGCACCACGCCGACCACGACCGCGCCAGCGACCGCAGTGCGGTGGTCTTACCGGTGCCGGGCGGGCCGTGCAGCAGCAGCAACCGGCCGCGAATATCGTCCGGGCGCAGGGCCATCAGCCGATCGAACGCACCGGCCACGGACCGGCTGTAGTTGCCGCGGATCTCGGGCCACTCCGGCGTGGACACCGGCATGACGCGCCGGTTCGGCCCGTGCTCGCCGTAATGCCAGAAACCCATCTTCACCGTGGTCCGCTCGTCGCCCGGTGGTTCCTCGGCCTCGTGGACCGCTTCGGTGAGCACCCGCTGCGCGAGTTCGTCGCTGGTCGCGACGACCTCGACCGTCGCCGTCTTATCGGTCCAGCGATCGGCCCGCAGGGTCCAGCCGTCTCCCAGGACGAGGAACGAGCTCGAATCGGATTCCGTGATCGACCGGGAGATCCGCGACCCCGCCGGCCGCAGCGGCGCCTCGGGACGCACCCGATCCAGTTGTTTCTTCCGGTAGTGCGGCTGCACGCCCCGGCCGAACAGCGTGTGCAGCAGCATATCGAGCACATCGCGGGGGTTGGAATAGGAGTCGAGAATCGCCGACCACGGCAGCGCGTCGGCGGGATCGGTAGCGGTGCTGTCGAATTCGATCAGGCGTAATGGTTCGTTGCGGTCCGGCATCGCCGACCATGATCGACCCGGCGGCACCACGCGGTCCAGCGAATTTCCGGTCCCGGCGAGCGCGCCGTCGTCCGGCGCCGGCTCGGCGGGCACAGGAGAAGGCCCCGGCGCCGGCTCGGATCGACCGAGCCCGCACCGGGGCCGACAGCGGTAATACCGACAGCGGTAGTACCTACAGCGCCTTCAGTTCCTCGGTGACCGCACCGACCGATTTCTTCGCGTCGCCGAACAGCATCGACGTGTGGTCGGCGTAGAAGAGCGGATTGTCGATACCGGCGAACCCGCTGTTCATCGAACGCTTCAGCACGATCACCGATTTCGCCTGATCGACATTGAGGACCGGCATCCCGTAGATCGGGCTGGCGGAGTCCTCGCGCGCGGCGGGGTTGGTGACATCGTTGGCGCCGATGACCAGGGCGACATCCGTGCGATTGAACTCGCCGTTGATATCGTCCATTTCCTTCATGGCGTCGTAGGAGACCTCGGCCTCGGCCAGCAGCACGTTCATATGACCGGGCATACGTCCCGCCACCGGATGGATGGCGTATTTGACCTCCACCCCCTTGGCTTCCAGCAGACCCGCCATCTCCTTGACCGCGTGCTGGGCCTGGGCGACCGCCATGCCGTAGCCGGGCACCACGATGACCTGGTTCGCGTAGGCCATCTGGATCGCGGCATCCGCGGCGGAGGTCGCCTTGGCCTGTTTCCCGGCATCGGCGCCACCGGCGGCCGCCGTACCGCCGCCGCCACCGAAACCACCGGCGACGATGGCGGGGATGGAGCGGTTCATGGCCTTGGCCATCAGGTTGGTGAGGATGGTGCCCGACGCGCCGACGATCATGCCGGCCACGATCATGGCGGTGTTGTTCAGCGCCAGACCGGCGGCCGCGGCCGAGAGGCCGGTGAGGGCGTTGAGCAGCGAGATCACCACGGGCATATCGGCGCCGCCGATGGGCAGCACCACCATGAGGCCCAGGACACCGGCCGCCAGCAGCAGCCCGACCATCCACCACTGCGAGACACCGCCGTCGGAGGCGCCCAGGCCGATGACGATCGCGGCGGCGACGGCGACCACCGCCAGCAGCAGGTTCACCGGCTGCTGGATCTTGCCGAGCCCGATCGGGCGACCCGGCAGGATTTCCTGCAGTTTGCCGAACGCGATCAGCGAACCCCAGAAGGAGATCGAGCCGATGATCGCCGCGAACAGCGATCCGACGATGATGTGCACGGTCGGCTCTTCGCCGTGGTGGAACACCGAGAACCCGGTGGTGTCGATGAACTCGGCCCACGCGATCAACGCGACCGTGCCACCGCCGACACCGTTGAACGCGGCCACCAGCTGCGGCATCGCGGTCATCTTGGTGTAGCGCGCGGGCGGCACGCCCAGCGCGACACCGACCACCAGACCGGCGACGATCAGGATCCAGTTGTTGGAATCGCGCACCGCGATCAGTGTCGCGATCACGGCGATCGCCATACCGGCGGCGGCGATCCAGTTACCGCGGACCGCGGTCTTCGGGCCGGTCAGGCCCATCAGGCCGTAGATGAAGAGCGCGAAGGACAGGATGTAGAGGATATCGACCAGATTGTCCATGGGTCACTTACCTGCCTTCTCGGCACCCGCGGCGGGCTTCTTGCCTTTGAACATGCCGAGCATGCGGTCGGTCACCACGAAACCACCGATGACGTTCAAAGTTCCGAACACCACGGCCACGAACAGGATGAGCTGCACCCCGAGGGAGGGATCCTCCACCCGGCCCAGGGTCACCAGCGCGCCCAGCACGACGATGCCGTGGATGGCGTTGGTCCCCGACATGAGCGGGGTGTGCAGGGTGTTGGGGACCTTGGAGATCACCGCAAAACCCACGAATCCGGACAGCACCAGAATCGCGATATTCGCCAAGAGCTCGCTGTACATCATTCGGCCTTCGTTGTCGGTTCGGCGTCACGGGTGACGCAGGAATCGGCCAGCACCTGATCGGAGAAGTCCGGGGTCAGCTGCCCGTCGGTGACCATCAGTTCCAGCAGCGCGGCGATGTTCTTGGAGTACAGCTCGCTGGCGTGCTCGGGCATGGTGGCCGGCAGGTTCAGCGGCGAGCAGATCGTCACCTCGTGCTTGACCACGGTTTCGCCCGGTTCGGTGAGTTCGCAGTTGCCGCCGGTCTCCCCGGCCAGGTCGACGATGACGCTGCCCGGTTTCATCCCCTCGACCGCGGCCGCCGTCACCAGCCGCGGCGCCGGGCGTCCGGGCACCAGCGCGGTCGTGATGACCACATCGAACCCGGTGATCGCGTCCTCGAGCGCCTGCTGCTGTTTCGCCTTCTCCTCATCGGTGAGTTCGCGGGCGTACCCGCCCTCACCGGCGGCGTCGATACCGAGATCGAGCCACTGGGCGCCGACCGAACGCACCTGGTCGGCGACCTCGGGGCGCACGTCGTAGCCAGTGGTGCGACCGCCGAGCCGTTTGGCGGTGGCCAGCGCCTGCAGGCCCGCCACGCCGACACCCAGCACCAGGACGGTCGCCGGTTTCACGGTGCCCGCGGCGGTGGTCAGCATGGGGAAGAAGCGGGTGGATTCCGAGGCCGCGAGCAGAACCGCCTTGTAACCGGCGACATTGGCCTGGGAGGACAGCGCGTCCATCACCTGGGCCCGGGAGATCCGCGGGATCGCCTCCACAGCGAAGGCCTGCACCCCCGCCTTCTTCAGAGCGTCGATCTGGTTATCGCTGTTACGCGGCGCGAGGAACCCGATGAGGGTCTGCCCCGAGGACAGTTTGCCCACTTCGGAATCGCTGGGCGGCGCGACCTTGACGACCACATCGGCCGACCAGGGGTCGCCGATGGTGGCGCCGGCCTCGGTGTAGGCGGTATCGGGAATGAGCGCGCCCAGCCCGGCACCGGTTTCGACCACGACTTCCACGCCCTGTTTCACCAGGGTCGGAATGATCTTCGGAACCAGGGCAACCCGGCGCTCGCCCGCGCCGGTTTCGCGTACGACACCGACACGCGCCCCGCGCGGCGACGAATCGCCTACGGTCTGCGTTGTCTCCACTTGTCTGTTTTCCCTCTCCTACTGTGCTCAGCCCGCCGATCACGGCGCCGGGCGGCAGCGTTCGTGAACGCGGCCGCCCAAAATCCTGGCAACCGTACATCGGCCGAAGTGAGATTAGCTGAGATGCCCGTCACATCCGGCTCCGGGCCGGGGTAGTTTTCACAAAGGTAAATACTGTTCACAGGACATATCGAGCCGTACCGGCCGCTTGGCTTGAAAAGTTTGCGAATCCGGATGCCCGGTCCGGGGCCCGGGTGCCGCCTTACGCCGTAGAGTCCCGGGTGTGAGTGACTGCGTTTTCTGCCGGATCGTGGCCGGAACAGCGCCTGCGCACCGGGTCTACGAGGACGATATCGCCTGCGCGTTCCTCGATATCCGGCCGATCACCCGCGGGCACACCCTGGTGATCCCCAAGCGACATGCCACCGATCTGTCCGAACTGGACGCCGAAACCGGAGCCGACCTGTTCCGGGTGGGTCATCGGATCGCCCGGGCGGTACAGGGGCCCGAATTCGGCGCGGACGGCGCGAATTTGCTGATCAACGATGGTAAGGCCGCGTTCCAGACGGTGGGCCACGTCCATCTGCACGTGCTCCCGCGCCACCACGGCGACAAGTTCCGCTTCGCGACCGGACTGCTGCTGCGCCGGTCGCACGGGCCCGATCAGGTCGCCGCGGCCCTGCGCACGGCCCTGGCGAGCGATAACCAACAGCCCACGGAAGGCCCCTGATGACCGGACTACCCGACCGCGAAACCCTGACCGCGCTGCTGACCGAGCAGTTCGACGCGCTCGCCGGATTGGTCGGCGATCTCCCCGAACAGCAGTGGCGGACACCGTCCCCGCTGCCGGGGTGGACCGTCTTCGATGTGCTGGCCCATGTGATCGGCACCGAATCGATGCTGCTCGGCGAGAAACCGCCGGCGCGCGATCCGCGGGAGCCGGACGTCGATGTCGCCACACTGCCGCATGTCCGCAACGAGATCGGGAAATTCAACGAGATCTGGCTGCAGCGGCTGCGCCCGCTACCGGGCGCGCGATTGTTCGACCTTTTCCGCGAGGTGACGGCACGTCGCCACGCCGCGCTGATCGCGATGGACGAGGCGGCCTGGCTGGCGCCCGGACCGTCACCGGTGGGCGAGGTGCCCTATGCCCGGTTCATGCGGGTCCGGCTGTTCGACTGCTGGATGCACGAACTCGATATCGCCGACGCACTCGGCGTCGCGGTCGACGAGGGCGGCCCGCGCGGTGATGCCGCTTTCGCGGAATTCGCGCAGTCGCTTCCGCGCGTGGTCGCCAAGCGGGGTAAAGCGCCGGCCGGGTCGCTGATCACTGTCGAGGTGACCGGGCCGCTCGCCCGGACACTGCATATCGAGGTCGCCGAACGGGCCGGCTATGTCCCGGAACCCACCGCCGATCCGACTGTGACGATCACCCTCGATTCGGGCCTGCTGGTGCGGCTGGGCGGAGGCCGGGTGGATCCCGGGAAGGCACTGGACCGGGTGTCCTTCGAGGGCGACGGCGAACTGGGCCGCCGGATCGTCGAGAACCTCGCCTTCACCATCTGAGATGCGACTGTTCCTGGCCTCCTACCGGTTCGGCGCGCATTACGCCGAGTTCGCCGCCCTGACCCGCGGGCCGGGGCCGATCGCGGTGATCGCGAATGCCTGCGACTCGTGGCCGCAGGCGCGCGACGCGGCGCTGACCAGCGAGATGGTGCCCTTGCGGAAGCAGGGATACCTGCCCGAGGAGGTGGACCTGCGCGAGTACGCCGGGCGTCCGGCGGAATTGGAGGCGACACTGCGGCGCTTCCCGGCGGTCTGGGTGCGCGGCGGGAACACCTTCGTGCTGCGGGCCCAGTTCGCGCGCAGCGGCGCCGACCGGATCATCCCGGAACTGCTCGCCGCCGATACCTTCGCCTACGCCGGGTACAGCGCCGGCGCCTGCGTTCTGGGCCCGCACCTGCGCGGCCTGGAGACCTCCGACGATCCGGCCGAGGTCCGGCCGGTCTGCGGAATCGAGCCGCTCTGGGAGGGCCTGGGCCTGGTCGACCGGATGATCGTCCCGCATATCGATTCGCTCACCGATCCGGACGGCGCGGGTAACGCCCTCGCCGCCCGGCTGCGGGCCGCGCACACCCCGCACTGGGCACTCACCGACGCCGATGTGCTCATCCGCGCCGACGGCGAACTGCGGCTGCGCACCGGCTGATCCTCCCCGCACCGGCCGCCCGGCACCCGCGATCAGCGGCGCCGGAACACCACCCAGCGCATGGCCGAGTACATGTACACGGCCTCACAGGCGCCCGCCGCCAGTCGCGACACGTGATACTGCACGCCCAGCGCCGCCAGTCCCGCGCCGACGCCCAGGATGAAGGCCAGGTAGTTGATCACGACCACCACGGTGTACACCACGGCCTGCCGCCCGGCCGGAGCGTGGGAGCGGAAGTTGAGGGTCCGGTTCAGATAGAACGCCAGCGCGAACGCGCAGATGTATCCCACCGAAACCGACAACCAGCCCGGCAGCCCGAGTCCGCTGCGCATCCCGGTGAGGATGAGGAGATCGACGCCGAACGTGAAGCTGTTGATGAGGGCGAAACCGAGGAAGGTCGGCGGCACCGTCCGGTCCAGCCCCCAGGGCAACCTGGCGACCACGGCTTCGCACCAGCGGGCGAATCGGCTGGCCCAGGTCTCGGGGTCGGTCGCCAGTCCCTGCACGCGGCCAGCCTCGCAGGGCCAGGTGACCGGCAGGTGAGCAGCCGGGAAACGGCGGGGCACCTGCGCTTTCCGCGTACCCGGGGAGCCGTGCGCCGAGGATCGTGGCCCGGCGCCCCCCCCGGGCCGGGCGTCACCCCACGTTTTGCCATTGGAGCAAATTTCCTTGCCAATAGTTCGCGCTGTGCGGATAGTCGTCGGCAAGGAGGTGGTCAGGGTGACCGAGGAACTGGAGAACTCGTACGACGTGGTGGTGGCCGGCGGTGGGGCGGCCGGCCTGAACGGCGCGCTGATGCTGGCGCGCTCGCGGCGGTCGGTGGTGGTGATCGACGCCGGACAGCCGCGCAACGCACCCGCCGAGGGGGTGCACGGGTTACTGGCCCGCGACGGTATGCCGCCCGCGGAGCTGGTGGCACTGGGCCGGGACGAGGTCCGGCGATACGGCGGGCAGGTGGTGTCCGGGGAGATCACCGAGGCGGTGCGCGACGACGACGGGTTCACGATCGGCCTCGCCGACGGCCGCCGCGTGCGGGCCCGGCGCCTGCTGGTGACCACCGGACTCACCGATGAGCTCCCGGATATCCCCGGCCTGCGTGAACACTGGGGTCACGATGTCGTGCACTGCCCGTACTGCCACGGCTGGGAGGTCCGCGACCGGGCCATCGGCGTGCTGAACACGGGTCCGATGTCACAGCACCAGGTCCAGCTGTTCCGCCAGCTCAGCGACGATATCGTCTTCTTCGTCCACGACGGCCCCGAACCCACCGCCGACGAGGCGGCGCGACTGATCGCCCGCGGGATCCGCGTGGTGCGCGAGAAGGTCACCGCAGTCGAGCACGGCGACACCGGAATCACCGGACTGCGCCTCGCCGACGGAACGGTCGTCGCCCGCGACGTGGTCGCCGTCGGCACCCGGATGGTCGCCCGGGCGGGTTTCCTGGACACCCTGGGCCTGACCGCGGTCGAACACCCGGCCGGAGTCGGGCGTCATATCTCCGCCGACGCCACCGGCCGCACCGATGTGCCCGGGGTCTGGGTCGCGGGCAATGTCACCGAGCTGACCGCGCAGGTCGGCGCGGCGGCCGCGGCGGGCGCCATGGCAGGGGCGGTCATCAACGCCGACCTCGTCGAGGAAGAGGTCCACGCGGCGGTCGCGGCCACGGCCGCGGATCTCGGGTAGTCCGCTACCGGAACGACCGGCGCACGGAGCAGCACTCGGCCCGCCGGTCGCTCCGGAACGGCTAGCGTGAGGACGTGGACCTGCGTGAACTGATCGACCGACTGCCCGAGGGCACGGTACTCACCGATCCGGACCTGCTCGCCGGATACCGGCACGACTGGGCCAAGGATCCGGCTGCCGGGACCCCGGCGGCGGTGGTCCGGGCGACCGGCACCGCCGATATCAGCGCCGCCCTGCGCTGGGCGAACGATCACCGCGTACCGGTGGTGCCGCGCGGCGCCGGGTCCGGGCTCTCGGGCGGATCGACGGCCGTGGACGGCGGGATCGTGCTGAGCACCGAACGGATGCGCGAGATCAGCGTCGACCCCGTCACCCGGACCGCCGTCGTCCAGCCCGGCCTGCTGAACGCCGAGGTCAAACGGGCGGTCGCCGAGCACGGGCTGTGGTACCCGCCGGACCCCTCGTCCTTCGAGATCTGTTCCATCGGCGGGAACGCCGCCACCAACGCCGGCGGTCTGTGCTGCGTGAAGTACGGCGTGACCACCGACTACGTACTCGGGATGGAGGTGGTGCTGGCCGACGGGACCGTGGTGCGGCTGGGTGGGCCCCGCCTCAAGGATTCGGCCGGGCTGTCGCTGACCAAGATGTTCGTCGGCAGCGAGGGCACACTCGGTGTGATCACCGAACTCACCCTGCGCCTGCTGCCCGCACAGCCCGCGCAGAGCACCGTCGTCGCCACCTTCGCGACCCTGACCGCCGCGACCGAGGCGATTCTCGCGATCACCGGGGCGCTGCGTCCGGCGATGCTCGAGTTCATGGATTCCGTGGCGATCAACGCCGTCGAAGACGAACTGCGGATGGGCCTGGACCGTGCGGCGGCCGCCCTGCTCGTCGCGCGTTCCGACGCCCCCGGCGAACACGCCGCCCACGAGGCGGAGATCATGCTGGACGCCTGCCGGGCGGCGGGCGCCACCGAGGCCTTCCACACCGCCGATACGGAAGAGGGCGAGGCGTTCACCGCCGCGCGGCGCTTCGCGATTCCGGCGGTGGAGAAAATCGGCCCGCTGCTGCTCGAGGATGTCGGCGTCCCGCTCCCCCGCCTCGGCGAACTGGTCACCGGTATCGCCGAGATCGCCGATCGCAACGAGGTGACCGTATCGGTGATCGCGCACGCCGGCGACGGCAACACCCACCCCCTGATCGTCTACAACCCCGACGACGCCGGCCAGACCGCCCGCGCCCATCGCGCGTTCGGCGAGATCATGGATCTGGCCATCGCCATGGGCGGCACCATCACCGGCGAGCACGGGGTGGGCCGCCTGAAGAAAGCGTGGCTACCGGATCAGCTGGGCCCCGAGGTGATGGACCTGACCCGCCGGATCAAGGACGCCCTCGACCCGCACGGCATCCTCAACCCGGGCGCGATCCTCTGATTCCGGAACAAACCCCGCCCCCGGCGGGGTTCCACACACTGTGACCACCGAACTCCGCCACAACGCCGCCGACACCCGCTTCGAGATCTTTCTCGACGGCACCCTCGCCGGATACGCCGACTACGCGGAAACCGAGAGCCCGAAGGTCCGCAACTTCCAGCACACCATCACCTTCCCCGAGTTCCGGGGCCGCGGGGTGGCCGCTCAGGTGGTGAAGTACGCCCTCGACGAAAGCCGCGACGCCGGCTTCGCGGTCCTGGCCACCTGCTGGTACGTCGACGAGTTCATCGGCCGCAACCCCGAGTACGCGAGCCTGGTCCACCGCTGACCGTCCCGCACGGGCCCGGCCCTCACCACCGGTCGTGCGCGGTACCCGCGCAGTACACTGCGCAGAGCGGGACAGTGCCCGCCCGACGGTATCCGGGAGGAGCGTCATGACGGCCGAGACGATGACCCCGGCATGGATGCACCAGCAGATCACCGTGACGGAATACGACTCCTGGTCCGAGGAGCAGTGTGCGGGGATCGAAATCGTGGACGGAATGGTCGTCGTGAGCCCGAGTGCGTCCAAGCGGCACAATCGACCGGCTCGCATCGTGGCGAACGCGCTCGACGCCGCCGCGGGACCGGACTGGAACGCCGACACGGACTTCGATGTCCGGCTGCGGGACGTACCACTGAACAACCGGCGCCCGGATGTCGTGGTGTATCGAGCGGACACGATCGATATCACACCGACCCGCCCAGAACACGTACTTCTGGTCGCGGAAGTCGTCTCACCGGGCTCGGAGACAACCGACCGGATCGTCAAGGTGGAGCAGTACGCCAAGGCCGGTATCACGTTCTACTGGCGAATCGAGCAGACGGCGACCGGAGTTCCGCTGATCTACACCTACATCCTCGACCCCGCGACCGGGTCGTACCGGACCGGAGCGATGTTCACGGGGATCGTCGAGGTAACCGCCCCGTTTCCGGTGACGATCGATCTCGGCCGGATCTGACCCGATTCGGCCGGGATGCGGCGGCGGCCCGCGGTCGCACCGGGAACCCGGTACCGACCGCGGGCGCCCGGATCAGTTCGCGGTCTCGTCCAGGACCCACTGACCGTAGGCCGGATTGATCCCGGCCACCGGCACCGCGACCACCTGCGGCACCTCGTCGGGGTGTTCGGTGTTGGCACGTTCGACGATGGCGTCCACGAGCGAGGCGCGGGTGTGCAGTACCACCACCGCTTCCGAGGCGTCCTCCACCTCGCCCTCCCACCGGTAGATGGACCGGACATCGGGCAGGATATTGCCGCAGGCCGCCAGCCGGTCGGCGACGAGACGGCGGGTGAACTCGGCCAGCCACTCCTCGTCGGGTCCGCTGACGGTCACGTCCACAAGATCGGTTTCGCTCACGGCGTCCATGATCCACGACCGCACCCGGATCGGGCGACTGTCAGCGGCTTCGGGTGGTGAACGGACCCGCGACCGCACGGCTGGCGAGGACCGAACCCTCCGCACCGACCTCGGATTCGATCGCCGCACTGGTCGCGGTCGCCGAGGGCTCGTACAGCGAGTCCAGGTTGCCGTCCAGCCACCGCGCGGCGCCCAGCGACCCGGCTCCCGTCAGCGCGGCGATGTGGACGATCACGCGGCCCTGATCCTCACGGCGGCCGAGAAACGCGATATCCACGCGGTTCCCGGAATCGCTGGCGGAATTCAGCCGCCGGCCGGACTCCTTCTCGACGACATACCAGGTGCCGTCGACGTTCTCGAACCCCAGGGCGTCGTCGGTGTCGATCAGATGCTGTGCCACCGGCGCCGATTCGGGCCCGCAGATCACCACCGCGTCACCGCCCGGGACCTCCGCGTCGTCGGGTTCGATCGCGAACCGCGAGGAGGTGAGCGATAACCGGGTCAGCGTGGCTTCGATGAGTTCCAGGGCCGCTTCGTCGCTCGGGTCCGGCGCCGCGGCACCGTCGCTGTCCGCGTTCCCGCGAGGAATACCGACGGCGACCGGTCCGACGCCGAAGAACGCGCGCTCGGCGGGCGGCGCGCCCGATTTGATCTGACTGATGCGCCCCTTGGTGACTCCGAGTAACTCCGCGATCTCGGTGTAGCTCAACCCGTTCCGGTGCGCCTCTTCGATCGCTTCCTTGCGCAGGCGCGCGAGTTCGGTGGCCCGCTGCTGATAGCGCGTGATCAATTCGGTGGCCCGCTGGGCCCGGCGTACCGGATCGGGGTCGGAACGGACCTGCTCGAATTCATCTGCGCCACCCATGCCGTGAGTTTAGTGGCCGCCTTGACGAGAGCGGCGGACCGCCGTAGCATGCTGTTTACCCCCCATAAACAGCTTCACCCACTCCGCCCCTGCAGTTTAGCAGGGGTAAATCTCGGCAGGACCGCCGTTCGCGTTCCCGCGACCGGCTCGACGAATCCATGAACATACGAGGTCACCCGATGCACCATGATCGTCCCCGCTTGCCCACCCGAAGCCCGGTCAACCGCGCGATGGCCGCCACCCTGCGGCTGCTGGACCCGCCCGAATACACCGATCCGGCAATCCTCGAACGCGTCGCCTCCGGGCTGCGCGCGCTATCCGACCAGCCCCCGGGTGCCACCTCGCGTCTCCCGGGCCACCCCGGAATTCCGCCCCGGACCGCCGGGCCCGGCCCCGGTCGCCGCTGAGCGCGGGGAGCACCGATGCCACTCGGAAAGCCACCCTGCCACTGCCGCAACGAACCCTGGATCCATACCGGCATGCTGCGCGCGGCATCCGGCCCCGGCCGCTACCGCTGCCCCGAAACCCTGCACTGCCTGCACGGCATCACCCTCGCCGGTGGCCGGATCGCGGAGCACTGGCGCAATGTTCCCGGCGAATGCCCCTGGGCCGGAATGAAAGTCACCGGCAGCGCCGTCTGCGGATGCGGGCAGGGGCCGTGGATCACCCTGCGGCAACTTCGGATCGTCATCCGCAAGAACCTCACCGGACCGGTCTCCGCGATCGCCTGCCCGGGCCTGTGCCCCGGACCCGATATTGCCGTTCTGGACGATCTGATCCTCGACCACCCCCGCGACAGCCGCACCCGGTGCCCCTGGTCGGGCGCCCGCATCGTTCCTATCGGCACACCCCCGCCCCTGTTCGGCAGACCCGATCCCCCGCCCGGCCCCACCGGCGCACCGGTCCGGTGAGCCCACCGGGCCGACCGTCGCGGAACCGGGTGGATCCGGGCTCGGAAACCCTGTCCGGTTCCGCGGTTCCGTGGCAGGGTGGAGTCCGCTACGTCCCGGCACCGCACCGCCAGGAAGCTCGCGCGGTCGCCCGGGACACCGCATCGGGCGACCGTACCGGGTCGCGGAATTCGGGGGACGAGAAAATATGTGGACCGACAAGGCGGCCAACGCCGTTGCCGCGGGCGCCATGCGAATCGCGGCGTTCGCGGGCCCGCGCGCGATGCGGGTACTCGCACGATTCAACCGGCGGGTCACCAATCCCATCCAGCGACTCTGGGCGCCCCGGCTCCCCTTCATGGCGGTGATCGAACACACCGGCCGCATATCGGGCGCCGACTACCGCACCCCGGTGATGGCCTTCGTCGCCCACGGCGAGATCTCGGTCGTCCTCAACTACGGCCCGGATTCCGACTGGGTGCGCAATATCCGGGCCGCGGGCGGCGCCGGTGTCATCCACCGGGGTGCCCGTTACCGGCTCACCGAACCGCGGGTACTTCCCGGCGAGCAGGTCACCCTGCCGCCCCCGTTCCCCCGCGCGGAAGGCTCTCCCGCGCACAGCGTCCTGGTCGCGACCCTGCGCCTCGAATCATGATCGTTATCGACGCGAACGACGACCCGGCCACCCACGCGGGCGCGGAAGCGGTTTCGGAGTGGCGCCTGCTGACCCAGCCGCGAATCGATGAATTCGCCGACGCCAGCGACGATCACAACCCCCTGCACGTGGACCCCGGCTTCGCCCGGGACACCCCGTACGGCTCCACCATCGGCCACGGCTACTACTTCATGGCCGCCGCGCCGAGCCTGCTCGACACACTGTGGCGGCTCACCGGATTCACCTTCGCGGTGGCCTACGGCGTCGACCGGATCCGGTTTCCGGGCGCGCTCCCCGTGGACACACGATTCCGGTTGCGGCTGAAGATCGTCGCGGTCGATGCGATCGACAACGGAATCCAGGTCCGCACCACCCTCACCTTCGAGGGAGAGGGCCTCGACCGGCCGGTATGTGTCGCGGAATCGCTGTACCGCGCCTACCGATAGCGGAAGACCGGCACCGAGTCGGCGGCTGTCGCGCGCCGGTCACCCGCCCGTCAGGGTCGCCCGATGCGCGCGGTTCACGGCCATGAGCCGGTCGAGGGCGTCGCGGGTGTGGATCAGTTCGTCGATATGCGCGGACAGCCGGTCGCGTTCCAGTTCCATCCGCGCCATCGCCGCGTCGGAGGTCTCCTCGCTCGGCGATTCGACACAGGGCAGCAATTCGGCGACCGTGCGGCTGGAAAGCCCCGCGGCATACATCCGCTGGATGAACTCGACCCGATCGACCTGCTCGGGCGTGTAATGCCGCTGCCCGCTGGGACTGCGGGTGCTGCCGAGCAGCCCCTGCTCCTCGTAGTAGCGCAGCGACCGGACGCTGACCCCGGTCCGGGCCGCCAACTCCCCGATTCGCATCCCGATCTCCTTCGTGACCCGCGCCACAGCGCTTGCCTCTGACATGGACGTCAGGTTTTACGGTAGCCGACGAACCCACCGGACCACCGAGGAGTCCCCGATGACCACCCTTTTCGACAGCTACCGGCTCGGCGATCTGATCCTGCCCAACCGCACCGTGATGGCCCCGATGACCCGGGTCCGCGCCGCCGCCGGCGGTCTCGCGACACCCGAGATGGCGACCTACTACGCCCAGCGGGCCACCGCCGGGCTGATCGTGACCGAGGGCGTCCAGCCGAACGCGGTCGGCCAGTCCAATCCGGGAACGCCCGGCCTGTACACCGACGCACAGGCCGGGTCCTGGCGTCCCGTGACCGCGGCGGTGCACGCCAACGGCGGCCGGGTCTTCGCGCAGATCATGCACGGCGGACGGGTCTCCCACCCCGATACCACCGGAATGCAGCCCGTCGGCCCCTCGGCGGTACCCGCGGTGGGCGACGTCTTCGCCCCTTCCGGCCGCATCCCCGCACCGCTGCCCCGGGCCCTCGGCACCGCCGAGATCCCCGGCCAGGCCGAATCGTATGCCGAGGCGGCACGGCGCGCGATGGACGCCGGTTTCGACGGTGTGGAACTGCACGGCGCCAACGGCTATCTCATCTCACAGTTCCTGTCCTCGAACGCGAATCTGCGCACCGACCGCTACGGCGGTTCGATCGCCAACCGCATCCGGTTCGCCGTCGAAGCGGTCGCGGCGACGGTC
The DNA here is from genome assembly GCF_055586645.1 of Nocardia sp. NPDC049935. Classification (NCBI taxonomy): domain Bacteria; kingdom Bacillati; phylum Actinomycetota; class Actinomycetes; order Mycobacteriales; family Nocardiaceae; genus Nocardia; species Nocardia sp. NPDC049935. Next base: position 98,366 of record NZ_JBVJHV010000005.1, read on the forward strand.
GCCGCGATCGGCGGCGCCCGAACAGGTATCCGCCTCTCGCCGGGCGGCGGGTTCTGGGGAGTCGAGGAAATCGACACCCCCGAGCTGTATGCCGCGCTCCTGCACGAACTGGCCCGGCTCGATCTCGCCTACATCCACCTGGAGGCCACCACCGACGACGCGGTCCTGCTGGATCTGCGCCGTGCCTGGCCGGGAACCCTGATCATGAACCCCGTCCATCCCTCCGGCCCCACCCCCGCCGGACCCTCCGACGCCGACCGCTGGCTCGCCGCCGGCGCCGATCTCATCAGCTTCGGCCGCGCCTTCCTCGCCAACCCCGATCTGGTGGAACGACTCCGCAACGCCCTCCCCCTCGCGGCCGCCGACCAGGAAACCTATTTCCAGGGCGGCGCCACCGGCTACCTCACCTACCCGGCATACCGGTACACAGCCTGACCCGATGCCACCGGGAGATCCGGGGCAACGCCGACAGGCTCGATTCGCCGTATGCCGCGATCGCTCAGACGGTGATGTCGAACCCCAGATCGACATCGCACGCCGCCTGTCCGCCCCGGATCCCCCAGCTCTCGGTCGGCAGATCCCGCACGACGATGGTCACATGATCGCGCGGAACACCGAACGCGCCCAGCCGATCCACGACCTCGCGATAGAGCCGCCGTTTCGCCGCCACCGTACGACCGGCGAAACAGTCGACGGTCACGAGCGTGTAGTACTCCGGTGACGCGAGCGTCGGCGGTACGGCGAAACGCTCCGGCTCGTGAACCACCAACCGGACATGCTTGTCCGCCGGCGGAATCTCGAACGCCGCGACCAAGGAATCGTGAACGGCGTCGATAATCGCCGTCGTGGTGGCGCGGTCGTATTCTCTGCGAACTTCGACAAGGGTGCTGGGCATAGGGATATCGATACAGCCCGCGGCTTCTCGGGACTACTCATATTCATGACACGACGCCCGTTCGGCTTCCCCAAGCCACTCCCGAACGTGCCGGTCCAATAGTCGCCTGTCCGGATCGCTGCCCGAGACGAGTTGGTCAGTATTCGAGCTCGGCCCAGTCGATGGTGATCGGGAACGGGAATTCGATCCGCACCCCGCGTTCGTCGGCGGGAGTCCATTCGCCGGCCATGAGGTAGTTGGACCGGTGCAGCGGACGCACCCCGGGCGGCAGTTCGGCGTGACCCGTCTCCAGCGCGTATGCCCGCACCACAGCGATCGCACTGGTGTTGCGCGCCAGGGTCACCTCCCAATACCAGGGGATTCCCGCGCCCGCGTAGCGGCTCTTCTTGGCTTCCATATCCGACTGCGTGTTCGACGGGGAGAGCACTTCTCCGACAAGGAGTGTGTCGGGTGCCCTGACATCCTGATACGGGGATTCCAGACAACGGTGCACCAGGAAATCCGGAGTGAGGAAATCGGACTTACCGTTGCTGCCGAGAAAGACGTCGGTTTCCACGTTGACCCGCCAGCACGTCTCCGGGTTCTCCGAGACAGATCTACGCGCGCAACGTTCGATTGCGTTGCGCATGCGCACGGTGAACATCTGATGCTCGGCCGGCCCGCGGCGCACCCACACCACACGACCGTTCCACAGCTCGATCTGCTGGGCGATATCCTCCGGCAGTTGTTCGAGTTCTTCCCAGGTCATGAACTCGGGAAGGTCGGGTTCCTCGATCCGCGACACCGGCATGCGGCCATGATATGCCGACGACCCAGGCCACCGCCCGCACATCGGTACGCGGCCCTCATACCGTGAGGGCGGCCGGCAGAGATTTGTCGGAGTCGGCATCGCCCGGCAGGTGCTCACCGAGCCTGCCCGGTGGTCCCGTTACCTGGGCGCCGCCGGGCGTTACCAGGTTGGAAGTAGAAACGCCCACCCTTGTACACCGCTGTGTTCGGCGCATCGTCGTCATCCGGGTCGCCGGAGTCCGCCGGATCCGGCAGTTCGGCCCGCTCCTCGACGACGATCTGCGCCCGGGCCGCACCGGGGTCGAACATCTCCTGAAACGGCCCGGCGAACGACCCCCCGATTCCATGATGTTTCGCCCGAACAGCCGCCCACCCGAACAACACCAACGGGCCGATGGTGACGATCAGCAATAACAGGTCCCCGCCCACAACCACGAGCGTACCGACGAAATCGTTCGTTCCCCGCTATCCGGCCGTCGGCGGGAAGTGTCGGCCGAGCCGGCAACACACGCACGAACTGGCGATATCGCCCGGCGACGCGTTTCGATCCGGCCACACGGTCACATCGTTGTGTTCGAGATCGCGGGGCCAGTTCAGGCCGGGTGCTTCAACCCACATCTGCTCGCACTCCGGGTGCAGGAGAACCTCGAAGGTCAGCTCCTGCGGATGCTCGTACTCAACCGTCATGGTGTCGCCCGGCTCGAGGTCGATGACGTCCCCCAACGGTTCCACCTGCCAGGATCGAGCTCGTTCGTCATGATTGGTCACCTTGTAGCGGACCATCGGCGTAGCCCCAGGTGGGATCGGTCGCTCATGCCGGCATGATCGCACGGAGCCGATTACGTCCGAACCGCCACGGCGTACCGTGTCCGGCCGGAAGGTGGCACGCGGCCGAAGGTTGCGCCGATTGCGACCGAATTACCGCCGCTATCACGATGCGGGCGTGGTGATCTCTTCCATCAGCATGCGCAGTGTGAGTGAATGCTTCTCCGGTGGCAGTGCGTCGAGCGCTTCCCTGGCGTAAGCGACTCCACCGTCACGGTCACCGGCCCGAACCAGCATCAGCCCCCGATGAAGCTCGAGGTGCGTCGCGAATCTGGGAAGTGTCGGTGGTAGCAGCCGTCGGCCTTCGTCCTGAGCGATGATGGCATCCGATTCGTCACCGAGCCGGGCTCGCAGCAAAGAGCGGAACACTCCCAGACGCCAATAAGGGACCGCGTAGTCGGATGCCTCATCGTCTTCCGACCCCGCGCGGTCGAACACCCGGCGGCCTTCGGTGTCCAGCGCCCGTGCCGCGTCTATATCCCCTGCGATGGCGGACGCATGCGCCTTTCCGTAGATCGCATTCAACCTGCCGAGCGACGGCCGGTCGTCGATGGCCAGAGCCTGATCGGCGAACATCGTCGCGATCGGCAACGAGGCACCCTCATACCCGAGGGCGATAGCGGCACGGCCTCGCACCCACACCCGAGTACTCGCGTCCCCGGAACGATCCGCCGACTGGGCCGCCATCCGATACCAGGCCACCGCCTTGTCGCCGTCCGACCCGGGAAACGTCTTGGCATACAACGTCATCAGCCGTGACACATGGGCCCACATCTGCGAGCTGTCACATTGCTGCTGAATCACCGCGAGGTCGACGGCCAGCCGCTTCTGAATCTCGGCGGCTCCCAGAGTCATGTAGTCGGCACCATAGGTGACCAGGGTGTCCGCCCATTCCTCGGCCGATGGCCCGGCACCCCTGAGCCTCGCGGAGAACCCTTCCGCGAGCAGGTCGGATGCGACGCCCGGCGCGACCGTCGTCGCGGCGAGTGCGGATAGAAACCGTCTGCGGTTCACGTCGGACTCCATAACTGCCAGCGGCACATCGAGTACAGCGGCCAGGTGCCGCAGCCAGTACGGGGAAGGCACCGACCTACACGACTCCCAGCGCCGCGAAATGTATTCGCGGCTGATCGGTGTACCCGAGTGCTCGGCCAATTCGTCGGCCAGACGCCCCTGGGACCATCCCCGAGCCTGACGCAGGTCGCGGATGAGCTCGCCCGTGTGCATCCCACCATCGTCCTGTATGGACGGTGATCACAGCCGAATCCGGTTCGCCTCGTGGCGGGTGTGGTCACAAACGCCTACCGGCCACCGAGCTACGGCCGGGACAGGGCAACGGTGAATGCGATGAGACCCAGAACCAGCGCTATCAACACGAGATCTGCGCCCGTCACCGCTGATTCCCCAGGTCGGGAAGTTCCCACCGATAGCCGCGGGGGTATACGCACACGGGGGTGATGAGCACGGCGAGATCGGTGACAATGTGCCGCACCGGATCCGCGTGCTCGAAACCGGGAACTACAACCGCATCCGCCTCGTGCTCGTACACGTGCTGCATGATGATCAGTGCCGAAACCAGCGGCCCGGTATCGAGCACAATAGTGTGCACCACCCGGTAGCCGTGGCGCGCTGCGAGGTCGTGTACGTCGGCCCCGCGGCCGGCGACATCGCGTCGAATCAGTCCGATGGCCTTCGGCAATTTCCGGACGGAGTCGCGTCTCATATCGCTGTCATGGGGGCGAAAGGCGCTCGTGCCAGGCATAGCGGAATCTGCGCGGCGCCGAGATCCCGTTCTGTGGCTGGGCTGGCCGCTGAATGGCCGAGAACGGTGAGGAGGTTTCACCCCCGAAGGGTCGCGCCGCGCGGGCAATCGAGGCCAACAACCGACTGCTGTACAACAGCCGGTTGTATCGATTCAGGCCAACAACGCGACCGCTCGTCGCAGCGTCGCGACACCGGCTGCCTGTACCGGGTACTCGGCAACGACGCTCTCCACACGCTCCGTAGTGAACGGCTGCCATTCGAGGATGCGCCCCTCGGCATTGCTGCTCGGTTCGGCGCCGAAGAAGGCGTCGAAAACCGGACCATCGATAACGACAGCGGTCAGCAGGTCGGTCGCGAAGCTGAGCGGGTCGACGCCGAGGCCGAGGCAGTACGCCGCGATTGCCCCGTCCTGCCGGGCCTGGTCGAACCGTGTCGCGAACTCCCAGGTTTCGTAGTCGATCGGCGCTGTCTCGCTGCCGTGGTCTTCGTCCACACCACCCAACTCTTCGGCGAACTCGCGAATCATGTTGCGCCACAGTGAAAAATCGTTTGCCAGGTTCCACTCCGCATATCCGGACGGCTGAAAGATGCCGACCGGGACCACTTGATACAGCCCACCGGCGTGCCCGACCTTCTCGGGGTCACGCCAGTGCAGCAGAAACGATTGGGCACCGGTGTCCGTATCTCGGCGAACAGTGAGCGTACTGATGGCCAGATTGACCGGTCGTTGCGTCGGATCACAAGGGTCGGCGATCGCTTCCCGGATTCCTGCGAGACCGCGATGGCCTTGCTGGGCCATCGCGAACTCATGTGCCGCCGCCTCACCGACATTGATGCTGTCGAAGTACGACCCGAGAGCGAACCGCATCGAGGGTGCTTCCGCCGTGAGATCTGCACCGACAAGGCGGTAGGTCGGGCGATCCTCGAACACCGTGGGCGCAACGAGATCGCCGACAGCCTCGGCGTAGCTCGCGTATGCCACACCCGTTGCACGCACCGGCAGCGCAGGGCTCGACACCGGGAGGCGACCCACGGCTTCCGATTCCGGCGTCGGTTCCAGTGCCGCCCCCACCTCGTCCAGTCGAATCGGCGTGGTAGGTATCCACTCCTCCCGTGCGAGGAGGGCCGAACCGGCGACGCGGCGCAGGGTGGGATAGGTCTGTGCGGCGGCGGCGTCGAGAGCGGACCGATGCTCACGGACGTAGCTCCGCGTCTCTATCCACCCGCGTTCACTGGGCGTAAGCATGCCTGAACTGCCGCTCATCCCGTTCTCCTGACCTTCGATCTCAGCCGAGCAGACTGTGCCGATGCTCCCATGCGAGCGCCAGACAAGCGGCGCCCGGCGCGGCGAGTGGTTCGGTCTCCAGCAGCCGGTCTATCACCGATGCGGTAAACGGGATGCCGTCGGTTGCCGAGCCCTCGCCGACTGCGACGACTTCACCTTCCTCGTTGAACCGCACAGTCGCACCGAAGACGTCGGCGAAGAGGTCGTCGTCGATGACAACCGCGGTCAAGATCGTGGCCGCCAAAGTCAGGGCGTCCAGCCCCAAACCCAGCACGAACGCGCTCAACTTACCGCGCTCTCGGGCTTCGCTCAGCCGCCGGTAGAGCGGCCACCGCGCATAGTCGATCGGTGAGCTGCGACTGCCGTCGTGCTCGGGCCGGCCGAGCAACTCCTCCGAGAACTCGCGGACGATGTTGCGCCACAGCGAGAAATCGTTGTTCCGGTCCAACAGAGCTACGCCGGACGGTTGAAATTCGCCGGCAGGAATCACGTCGTAGACTCCCGCCGCGGTGGCAACGCGCGAAGGATCGCGCCAGTGCAGGAGAAACGACGGCTCGGCAGGGTATCGGCGCAGGCGAAGGGTCAGCGTTGTGATCGCTGGGACTATCGCACGGCGGGCCGGATCGAAGGGATCGCCGACCAGCTCACGAAACGGCACCTTCCCGAGAAGATCGGAGACGACTGGTCCGGGACGGTCCATCGTGGCCGCGGCCAATTCGTGCGCGAGTGCTTCGGACACGTCGAGCTTGTCGAAGTACGCGGCCAACCCGAAGTCCAAGGTCCGGGTAGTCATCGAGCCACCGAGATAGCGATAGCTGGGCCGCGACTCGAACAACTGCGGTGGATCGAGGTGTTTGACCGCCGATGAATAGGTCTCGAAAGCCGCGCTGGGGGTCCGCAGTGGCCGGACCGGCAATGTTTCGGGTTCCGCACCCGTGACTTCGACCGCCTGCGGGCGTTCGTCCAACCGCAACCGTAAGGACTGCAACTCCGAGGGCCGGTCAGGCAACCAGCCCTCGCCTGTGATGAGAGTCGTTCTGGGTACCCGGTTCTCGACAGCATGCCACTGCGCCGCCAGGTTCCCCAGGTCGGCGCGATGCCAGTTGAGGAAATGGCGCTCGACGCGCCACCGCCCCCTGCTCGACGAGACGGCCGCGTTCGTCTCGTGCAGCGCCGAACCACCATGGCTGCGCCCGGCCAGACCGAGTTCTTCGGCCGGTATGCCGAGCACGCGCACGAATTCCTGACGCTGGTCCAGCGTAGTTTTCCGGACGCCGGTCTCCACCTGGCTGAGGAACTGCTGGGTGATGCCCAATGCCTCGGCGACAGCCGCCTGATTCAGGCCCCGCGCCAGCCGGTATTCACGGACCAGGATCCCCACCTGCCGACCGGGTCCCACCCCTTCGCTGTGCCGCAACCACGGTGTCATCCGTCCCCTCCACAGTTGGTTTCGTTTTCAGCAGACTACGACTCGGCACGAGCCTGCAAAACGGATTCGAATCGACTGAGAGGGGCGAAATCGAGCCGACCGGGAGTCGCCCCGGAAACGCAGGTGGTTCCGGGGGCGGAATGAACTGATAAGTGACCGCTGACGGACCGGCGGCGGCCCGGGTGTGAATCCCGGGCCGCCGAACGAGCGTCGCGCTCCGGGGAATTACCCCTTGAGCAGGGCGCGGGACATGACGACCCGCTGGATCTGGTTGGTGCCCTCGTAGATCTGGGTGATCTTGGCGTCGCGCATCATCCGTTCCACCGGGAAATCGGTGGTGTAGCCGGCGCCGCCGAAGAGCTGCACCGCGTTCGTGGTGACCTCCATGGCCACATCGGAGGCGAAGCATTTGGCGGCGGCGGAGATGAAGCCGAGGTTCTTCTCACCGCGTTCGGCGCGGGCGGCGGAGGTGTAGACCATCAGCCGGGCGGCTTCGATCTTCATCGCCATATCGGCCAGCATGAACTGGGTGTTCTGGAAATCGGCGATCGCGGTGCCGAACTGCTTGCGGTCCTTGGTGTAGGCGATGGCCGCGTCCAGTGCGCCCTGGGCCAGGCCGACGGCCTGCGCGCCGATGGTGGGGCGGGTGTGGTCGAGGGTCTGCAGGGCGGTTTTGAAGCCGGTGCCGGGGGCGCCGACGATGCGGTCGCCGGGGACCTTGCAGTTCTCGAAGTACAGCTCGGCGGTCGGGGAACCCTTGATGCCGAGTTTGTGCTCGAGCGGGCCGACCACGAAACCCTCATCGTCCTTGTGGACCAGGAACGCGGAAATACCGTTGGCGCCCTTATCGGGATCGGTGACGGCCATGACGGTGTACCAGGAGGACTTGCCGCCGTTGGTGATCCAGCATTTGGAGCCGTTGATGATCCAGTCGTCGCCTTCCTGGCGGGCGCGGGTGCGCATACTGCCCGCATCGGATCCGGCTTCGCGCTCGGACAGCGCGTAGGAGGCCATCTCGCCGTTGACGATATCGGCGAGCACTTTCTGCTTGAGCTCCTCGGAGCCGTTGAGGATCATGCCCATGGTGCCGAGCTTGTTCACCGCGGGGATCAGCGAGGACGACCCGCAGACCCGCGCGACCTCTTCGATGACGATGCAGGTGGCCACCGAATCGGCGCCCTGGCCGCCGTAGGCCTCGGGAACGTGCACGGCGTTGAAGCCGGCGGCATTGAGTGCCGTGAGGGCTTCCTCCGGGAAGCGCGCGTGCTCGTCCACGTCCTTGGCGTGCGGGGCTATTTCCTTCTCGCACAGACCGCGGATGGCCGAACGCAGCTCGTCGTGGAAATCCTCCAGCTTGAACAGTCCGAAATCCGGGTTTCCCGCCATTGGGCTCACTCCTGTTGCCTCCGTGCCGGCCGTCGGCACTCAGTGTCAGATTTCTCGCCACTATACCGCCCGGAACTTGATCACCTGGTGGCAGTACGTGGCACTCGGTGTCAATCCGCGGTGGTCTCCGCCAAACTACCGAGCCGCTGGCTCAGGAGTTCGGCGACATGCCGGGCGGGCAGGTCGCGCCGGAAAACCGCCAGCACCAGTTCGTCGTCGCCCGCGGGGCGGCGATCGCCGCTCGGGATCGCGTTCAGTTCGGCACGGAGATCGGCGGGGCCCGCGGCGGAATCCCCGCGCACCATCCGCCGCAGCAGATAGTTGTGGGTGGCGGTCACCGCGGCGGTGAACTGGACCCGGGCCAGATCCGGGGAATCGGGCTGCCGTTCGCGCAGGAAGTCGGTGAACAGGCGCTCGTAGCGGAACACCGTGACGATCTCCCGGTCCCGCAGCGCCGGCACCCGCCGCACCACGTGATAGCGGCGCTCGGCGATATCGCGCCAGCGGGTGAACCGTTCGAAAACCTGGACCGCGGCCTCGCGGACGGCGTCCCACGGGTCCAGCGGTGACTGCTGCAGATACTCCTGCGCCGCCACCAGCTGCGCCTCATGATCGGCGAAGATGACATCTTCCTTGGACCGGAACTGCCGGAAGAACGTGCGCCGCGAGATCCCGGCCGCCTCGGCGATCTCGTCGACCGAGGTCGCCTCGTACCCCTGATCGGCGAACAATCGCAACGCCTCGTCGACCACTCCGAGCCGGAACCGGACCAGCTCGGCGCCGCCCACCCGGCGGACGGTTTCCTCGTTGTCCATACCGATACCGTATCGAGCGACGTCCCGGGCGCGGTATCGCGCGCGGCGTCCAGATCGGCCCACCAGGCGCCGGCGCAGCGCTCAGCCCATCAGGCGCCGACGCAGCGCCGCGTCCTTCTCCAGCACCATCGTCTCCAGCCCGGCCTGGAACTGCTCCATCCGCTGCCGCAGGGCGGGATCGTGGGCGCCCAGGATCCGGGCCGCGAGCAGCCCCGCGTTGCGGGCCCCGCCGATGGAGACCGTGGCCACCGGGACACCCGCGGGCATCTGCACGATCGAGAGCAGCGAATCCATCCCGTCCAGGTATTTCAGCGGCACCGGGACACCGATCACCGGCAACGGCGTCGCCGAGGCGACCATCCCCGGCAGATGGGCGGCGCCGCCGGCCCCGGCGATGAGCACTCGCAGGCCGCGGCCCGCCGCGTCGCGGGCGTAGTCGAGCATGCGCTGCGGGGTGCGGTGCGCCGACACCACGCCGACCTCGAACCGGATCCCGAATTCGGCCAGCGCCTCCGCCGCCGCCTCCATGGTGGGCCAGTCGGAATCGCTGCCCATGATCAGCCCGACCGCGGGGGAATTCTCGATACTGCCCGTCACCACGTCACTCATGCGGATCCCATCCGTCGGTCCATACCGCGTGCGACATCCAGTGCGCCGCGCGCTCGGCTCGTTCCCGCACCTGCGCCACGTCGTCACCGAGCACGTTCACATGCCCGATCTTGCGGTCGGGCCGCTCGCCCTTCCCGTACAGGTGCACCTTGGCGTCCGGCATCCGGGCGAACAGATGATGCAGCCGCTCGTCCATCGACATGGCGGGCGCCTCGGGCGCACCGAGGATATTCGCCATCACCGTCACCGGCGCCAACGGGCTCGTATCGCCGAGGGGATAGTCCAGCACCGCGCGCAGATGCTGTTCGAACTGTCCGGTGCGCGCGCCGTCCATACCCCAGTGCCCGGAGTTGTGCGGGCGCATCGCCAGTTCGTTGATCAGGATCTCGCCGTCGTGGGTCTCGAACAGTTCGACCGCCATCGCCCCGACCACACCGAGATCCTCGGCCAGCCGCAGCGCCAGTTCCTCGGCCCGGCCGGCCAGATCCTCCGAGAGCCCGGGCGCGGGAGCGATCACCACGGCGCACTGACCGTTGCGCTGCACGGTCTCCACCACCGGCCAGGTCGCGGCCTGCCCGTACGGGGAGCGAGCCACCATGGCCGACAATTCACGTTTCAGCGGTACGCGGACCTCGGCGAGCAATTCCACCCCGGCGCCGAGTTGGCCGGCGGCGATCTTCGCCGCGCCCTCGGCGTCATCGGGCATCCACACCCCGCGGCCGTCGTACCCGCCGCGGATCGCCTTGAGCACGATCGGCCAGCCGTGCTCGTCACCGAAGCGCACCGCGTCGGCCTCGGATTCGATCATCGCGAAAGCCGGTACGGGCAGTCCGCGCGCCGACAGTTCCCGGCGCATGGCGAGCTTGTCCTGGGCGAACCGCAACGCGCCCGGCGGTGGGAGCACATTGACCCCCTCGGCGACCAGGGCCTCCAGATGCTCGGTGGGCACATGCTCGTGGTCGAAGGTCAGGGCGTGGGATCCGGTGGCGGCCCGGCGCAGCGCGGCCAGATCGGTATGACTGCCGAGCACCACATCGGGACCGACCTGCGCGGCCGGATCGTCGGGGCGTTCGGCGAGCACCCGGAGCCGCTGGCCCAGCGCGATGGCCGCCTGATGCGTCATCCGCGCCAGCTGGCCGCCGCCGACCATGGTGACGGTGGGCATCGCCGAGGGATCGAAGCTACGAGCGTTCACGTCGGACAATACTGTCACGTCCTGCGGGAACGGTGCCTAGCGGTATGCTCGCGAACTGTGTCATTCGTCGACGGCGTGGTGCGCGTCCTCCCGCAGCCCCTTCAGGAGATCGCCTTCCGGCAGCGCGAGCTCATCAAGTTCGCGATCGTCGGGGCGACCACGTTCGTCATCGACAGCGGAATCTTCTATGTCCTGAAGTGGACGGTCCTGGAGGAGAAGCCGATCACCGCGAAGATCATCGCGGGTGTGATCGCGGTGATCGCCTCCTACATCCTCAACCGGGAATGGTCGTTCAAGAACCGGGGCGGGCGCGAACGCCACCACGAGGCGCTGCTGTTCTTCGCGGTCAGCGGGATCGGCGTGGTGCTCAGCATGCTGCCGCTCTACGTCTCCCGGTACGCGTTCCAGCTGCACCAGCCAACGGTCAGCTTCATGGTGGAGAACATCGCCGACTTCGTCAGCGCCTACCTCATCGGCAATCTCCTGCAGATGGCGTTCCGGTTCTGGGCGATGCGCCGCTGGGTCTTCCCCGACGAGGTCGACCAGATGATCGAGGACCTGGAAGAGTTCGTGGAGGAAGAACACCACCGGCGTCTCGGGCGCTGAGCGACCCCGTCATCCCGGGCACCGAGCGCCGGGCGGGCGTCCCGCGCTAGCGCGGCTCCCCCGCCCTCCGGTTCTCCATTCGCCCCGCCAGCGGCTTTCCCAGGAACACCGCGAACAAAGCGGGACGCCGGCGCTGCAACTCCAACCGGCCGCCGTCGGCCTCGATCAGCGCCCGCGCCAGTGCCAGCCCCACACCGGTCGATCCGGCTCCCGAGAAACCCCGGTCGAAGATATGCGGGGCCAGATCGTCGCTGACCCCCTCACCCTCGTCGGCGACCTGGACACACACCAGCGGTTCGCGATCCCGCCCCGGCCGCACGGTCCGCACCGATACGGTGCAGGGGCCGCCGCCGTGCATGAGCGCGTTGTCCACCAGCACCGTGACCGCTTCGCGCAGCCGGGAGCCGGTGATCGGCGCCCGCAGCGATTCGTCACCGGTGAGGGTGAGGGTGCGGCCCGCCTCGTAGAACGGGTGCGTCCACTCGGTGACGATGCCGCGCAACTCGTCCATCACCGGCACCGGATCGCGGTCGGCCGCGTCCTCGTCGCGCGAGGCCCGGACCAGATCGTCGATGGCCTCGGTCAACCGGTCGACCTGAGCCATCGCCTCATCCGCCTCGTGCACCACCTCGGGATCGGTATGCGCGGACAGTTCGTCCAGCCGTAGCCGGACCGCCGTCAACCGGCTGCGCAGCTGATGGGAGACATCGGCCACCAGTGCGTGCTCCCGTTGCAGCCGGCCGGCGATCTCGACGGTCGCCGAATCCAGCACATCGGAGACCCGGTCCAGTTCGGCGATACCGTGCCGGCGCGGATCGGGCCGGAAATCGCCCATGGCGAGCCGGGCCGCGCGGGCGGCCACATCGCGGATCGGGTCGGCGACCCGGCGCGCGGTGACGATCGCGACCGTGATGGCCGCCCCCAGGGAGAGCGCCACGGCGAGGGCCACACCGGCCACCGCCTGCCGCTGCCGGGCCTTCATCGGGGTGGCGGGCACCTCCAGCCGCAGTGACCCGTCGGTGCCCATCGACAGCGATTCCACCAGTGGATCGACGACGGTGGCGGCGCCCACCTCGACCTTGGCGGCATTGTCTCCGGGCGCGGGATAGACGACGGTCAGCCGGCCGCCCTCCGGGACCAGCGGCTGCACGGTGCGCAGATCGAGCCCGCCGCGAACCACCCCGTTATCGCTCTCCTGCACGATGACCTCGGTGGAGATGAGCTCCAACCGGCTGCGCAGATCGTTGCGGGTGATGTCCTCCACCCACAGCCACGCGGTATAGGTGAGCGGCACACCGAGTATCACGGTGGTCAGCATCAGTACGGTCAGCATCGACCGCAGGATCCGCCGCCGCACGTCAGTCGGTGTTCAATCGGAATCCGACTCCGCGTACCGTGACGATCCGCCGCTCGGCCATCGGGCCCTCGTCCCCGATCTTGCGGCGCAGCCACGACATATGCATATCCAGGGTCTTGGAACCGCGTAACTCCGCGTCACCCCATACCTCCCGCAGGATCGTCTCCCGCGCCACCACCTGCCCGGCGCGGTCGATCAGCACCTTCAGCAGCTCGTACTCCTTGTTGGCCAGTCCCACTTCCACCCCGTTGACCAGCACCCGCCGCGCCGCCGGCTCGAGCCGGATCCCGCCGACCTCCACCGCGTCGTCGCCGATCCCGCTGCGCCGCAGCAGGGCTCGGACCCGGGCCAGCAGTTCCGCCAGCCGGAAGGGTTTGCCCACGTAGTCGTCGGCGCCCGCGTCGAGACCGACCACGAAATCCACCTCGTCGGTGCGGGCGGTGAGCATCAGGACCGCCATCTCCGCGCCGCGGGCACGGACCTGCCGGCAGACCTCGAGACCGTCCATCCCGGGCAGCCCGAGGTCCAGGATCAGCAGGTCGTGGTGTCCTTCGAGCGCACGATCGAGTACCGCGGGACCGAAGCTCTCCACGGTCACCGAGTAGCCCTCACGGCCCAGCGCCCGTGAGAGCGGGGCCGCGATGGCCTCATCGTCTTCGCCCAGCAGTACGGCGGTCATGCGACCACATTACGGTCCGCCGGCGCGGTACCCGCGTCGTCGCGACCCGAGCACGGCCGGGAGATGCGGTGTCAGTAGCCGCCGTAACGCGGCGAGGCCTCGAAAACCTGGTGGTAGAGCATCGCGTGCACCTGTTCGACATCCGGGATATCGGCGTATTCGAGGGGTTCCTCCGACGACGAGCCGATGATGAGCGCCCCGGTGCCGAACATCCGGTCGACCAGCCCGTGCTGGAACTGCACGCTCGAGATACGGCTCATCGGGATATCGATACCGCTGTGGGTGAGCACGCCCTCGCGGACCAGTACCCGGCGGTCGGTGACGATGAAATGGGTCGATTTCCAGCTCACGATCGGTGAGACGCAGCGCCACGCGAGGATGAGCAGCCAGACGACCAGAATCGCCAGCAGCAGGGCCGTACGCATGGTCTCCTCGGTGGTGCGCCAGACGAGGCCGCCGAGGAAACCGGCCAGCGCGGTCGCGACGATCAGCGTGACGATGGGCCAGAAGAGCATCTTCCAATGCGGATGGGTATGCAGGATCAACTCTTCGTCGGGCGCCAGCGCATCCTCCGGATAACCCATGGGCGCACATTACCCCCAAGAGATGCCACAATGCCCGAGGCGACCATGCGGCACCCGCGCGATTCCGCGGAGCCCGTGGCCGGTATCCCACGCCCGCGGCGGCGAACCGGGGCCGCTCCACAGCCGGACCGCACCGCTCGAAACGCCCCGCCGCCCGCACTCGCTCGACCGAAGTTCAGCGCAAGCCCTGTACGCCCGCTGCCCCGGCGCATCCCGCGCCGCCGAGTGGGACGCCCGCGACGATCGGAGAAGTGCGTGACCAGAGATCTGACCCAGCTCGAACTGCTCCTCGAACTGCGGCCCGTGGCCGAGAAATCCCTGGACCGGCATCTGTCGATGGTCGAGGACTGGCATCCGCACGATTACGTCCCCTGGGACGAGGGCCGGAATTTCGCCGCCCTCGGCGGGCAGGATTGGGAGCCCGCGCAATCCGGGCTCGGCGAAGTGGCCGAGGCGGCGCTGGTCACCGGCCTGCTCACCGAGGACAACCTGCCCGCCCACCACCGGATGATCTCCGAGAGTTTCTCCGAGGACGGTGTCTGGGGCGCCTGGGTGGGTCGCTGGACCGCCGAGGAGAACCGGCATGCCATCGTCATCCGCGACTATCTGGTGGTCACCCGCGGTGTCGACCCGGTGGCACTGGACCGGGCCCGGATGGTGCACATGTGCAACGGCCTGGATTCGCCGCCGGAATGGTCCGGCCTGCTGGAATGCGCCGCGTTCATGACATTCCAGGAACCGGCCACCCGGGTATTGCATCGCAATACCGGCGAGATCTGCGGCGACCCGGTGGCCGACCGGATGCTGCAGCGTGTCGCCGCCGACGAGAACCTGCACCTGGTCTTCTACCGGACCCTGTGCGGCGCCGCCCTGGAACTGGCCCCCGATCAAGCGATCCGGGCGATCACCCGGGTTCTGTCCATCTTCGGTATGCCGGGCGCGGACCTGCCGGACCACGGGCGCGACGCGGCGCTGCTGGCCGAACACGGCGTCTACGACCCGCGCCGGCACCTCGACGAGGTGGTCGATCCGGTCCTCACCCGGTGGAACGTCTTCGAACGCGACGATTTCGGCCCGGCGGGCGAGCGGCAGCGCGACGAACTGGCGGCGCTGCGGGCGCGGCTGGCCGCCGACGCGGTCCGTTTCGAGGAACAGCGCGAGCGGTCGCCGGGCCGTGCCGCGGGCCGCCGGGAGCAGATCACCGAGCCGGCGTAACACCGGCGGACCGGTCGTGGCGGAGCCGCCCGATCAGTCCTGGGGCCGGAGATGGGTCACATCACCGGCGGCGACGGCTTCCTCGCCGATCAGCAACCGGCCGGACGCATCGATATCGCGGGCGATACCGGTGAGCAACCGGCCCCCGGGCAGTTCGGCACGCACCGGGGCACCAAGAGTCGCGCAGCGTTCCCGGTAGGCCTCGGCGAGGGCCGTCGTATCCCAGCCGCCGTCGCGCCATTCGGTGTAGCGCCGCCCGAACTCGGTGAGCAGTGCGAGTACGAGCGCGGTGCGGTCGGGTTCGTCGGCGCCGCAGAGAGTGAGCGAGGTGGCGTGCGGGACGGGCAGCTCATCGGCGGTGAGGCTCACATTGAGCCCGATGCCCACCACGATCGCGGACCGCGGCCCGGTGGCCGCCACCTCGGCGAGGATGCCGGCGAGTTTGCGGCCCTCGACCAGGACGTCGTTCGGCCATTTCAGCGCGGCCGGGACGCCGGTGGTGGCGCGGACCGCGTCCACCGCCGCGATCCCGGTGAGCAGCGGGATCCAGCCGAGCATCTCGGCGTCCACCCCGTCGGTGCGCACCAGCATCGACAGGGAGATCTGGGCGCGCGGCGGGCTCGACCAGGCCCGGGCGAGACGACCCCGCCCGCTTTCCTGGGCCTCCGCGACCAGCGCGATCCGATCGGTCTCCGGATCGGCGGCACGCGCGATCAGATCCGCGTTGGTGGAGCCGGTCGATTCGACGACGTCGATTCCGGTGAAGAACGCCGGTTCCGGGGTGCCGGTCAGCGCTCGCCGCAACTGTTCGAGATCCAACGGGGGCCTGTGCATTCAGGGCACGCTACCGCCGTGCCCGGCGGCCACCGCAGGGTGGTGCGGTGACCGCCGGGGACCTAACCGGCGAGGTCGTAACTCCCGAGGCGGGCGCCCCCGCGATTCGCCTCGGTCTCCTCCTGTTCGGCCCCTTCGGTCACAGGTGCCGGATCGGTGACGGTCGGCTCGGGTTCACCCACCCGCGCGGTGAAGGCCACCGCCTCCGGATGCCGGCCTGTGAGAGTCGTCCAATGCCACATAGCAGACCACCTCCCCTCTGGACTTCAAAAGTGATCTGCTACAAGGGTATTGACCGCGCCTGGCGAGCGAAAGCGATTTTCCGGCCGGCGCACCGCGGCACAAACCCCCGCGAGTGACGTCGTGACAGGTCACCAGGGAGATTCACGATCAACATAAGAGGCGTCCACGGCGTACCCACCTGGGGTTTTCCCGACCAGGCACTACTGACCAGTAGCCAGATGTGGGTTAACAGGCCGGTAGGGCTCTGGTTACACTCCGACCCATGACGAGTGTCCAGCAGCAGCCCACGCCGGATTCGGCAGGTACGCCCGATATCCACACGACCGCCGGCAAACTGGCTGACCTGCGGAACCGGCTCGAAGAGGCCCAGCATCCGATGGGTGAGGCCGCGGTCGACAAGGTGCACGCCAAGGGCAAGATGACCGCGCGGGAACGTATTCTCGCCCTGGTCGACGAGGGTTCCTTCGTCGAGCTCGACGCGCTGGCCCGGCACCGCAGCGTCAACTTCGGCCTCGACAAGCAGCGTCCCCTCGGCGACGGTGTGGTGAGCGGTTACGGCACCATCGACGGCCGCGAGGTCTGCCTGTTCAGCCAGGATGTCACCGTCTTCGGCGGAAGCCTCGGCGAGGTCTACGGCGAGAAGATCGTCAAGGTCATGGACCTCGCGCTCAAGACCGGCCGCCCGCTCATCGGCATCAACGAGGGCGCCGGCGCCCGGATCCAGGAGGGCGTGGTCTCGCTCGGCCTCTACGGCGAGATCTTCCACCGCAATATCCAGGCCTCCGGTGTGATCCCGCAGATCTCGCTCATCATGGGCGCGGCCGCGGGCGGGCATGTGTACTCGCCCGCGCTCACCGACTTCGTGGTGATGGTCGACGAGACCAGCCAGATGTTCATCACCGGCCCCGACGTCATCAAGACGGTCACCGGTGAAGAGGTCACCATGGAGGAGCTGGGCGGCGCCCACACCCATATGGTGAAGTCCGGAACGGCCCACTACGTGGCCTCCGGGGAACAGGACGCCCTCGACTACGTCAAGGATCTGCTGTCCTACCTGCCCAGCAACAACCGCGCCGAGGCGCCCCGCTTCCCGGCCTCCGATCCGATCGCCGGCGCGCTCGAGGATTCCCTCACCGAGGAGGACCTCGAACTCGACACCCTGATCCCGGATTCGCCGAACCAGCCCTATGACATGCACGAGGTCATCCGGCGGCTGCTCGACGACGACGAATTCCTCGAGATCCAGGCCGAGCGGGCCATGAACATCATCGTGGGCTTCGGCCGGATCGACGGCCGCAGTGTCGGAATCGTCGCCAATCAGCCGACCCAGTTCGCCGGCTGCCTCGATATCGACGCCTCGGAGAAGGCCGCCCGCTTCGTGCGTACCTGCGACGCCTTCAACGTCCCGATCATCACCCTGGTCGATGTGCCCGGCTTCCTGCCCGGAACCGATCAGGAGTACAACGGCATCATCCGGCGCGGCGCCAAGCTCCTCTACGCCTACGGTGAGGCCACTGTGGGCAAAATCACGATCATCACCCGGAAGGCCTACGGCGGCGCCTACGACGTGATGGGGTCCAAGCATATGGGCGCCGATGTGAACCTGGCGTGGCCCACCGCCCAGATCGCGGTGATGGGCGCCTCCGGCGCCGTCGGCTTCGTGTACCGCAAGCGGCTCGCCGAAGCCGCCAAAGAGGGCGCCGACGTGGACAAACTCCGCCTGGAACTGCAGAACGAGTACGAGGACACGTTGGTGAACCCGTACGTCGCCGCCGAGCGCGGCTACGTGGACGCCGTGATCCCGCCGTCGCATACTCGCGGCCAGATCGTCTCCGCCCTGCGCCTGCTCGAGCGCAAGATGGTGACCATGCCTCCGAAGAAACACGGCAACATCCCGCTGTGATCCAGCGATAGGCTCTGTAGGCCGGACACTGATTTCGGGTATGCGATCAGTGCACGACGATCGCCCGGCCCACGCGCGCGGCGATCAAAGGCAAGAGAGAGGATCTGGCACTGTGACGATTGTGGCAGAAGAAGAGGTATTGGCCGCAGCCGAACTGGACCTCGCCACCGGCGAACTGCCGGTCGATACCGCGGACGGCGTGAGCGCAGCTGCCGAGACGGCCGGGGAAAAACCGTTTCTGGTCATCGAGAAGGGCGCGCCGACCGACGCCGAGATCGCCGCACTGGTCTGTGTGTTCAGTGCCGCCGCGGCCGCGGGCGCGCCCGCCGATCCGGGGCCGCAGGACCTGTGGGGCCGGCCGACGATGCTGCACCGGGGCACCTCCCCGTTCTCGCCGTACTCCTATCCGCAGCTTTCCCACCTGCGTTTCTGACACCGAATCCAGGAGATCTCCCGACGTGACCCGGCTGGTCCTCGCGTCCGCGTCACCGGCCCGCCGGTCGGTGCTGCGCGCGGCAGGTATCGAACCCGTTGTCCGGGTATCGGATGTGGACGAGGACGCCGTCGCGGCCGCCCTTCCCGCCGATACCGGGCCGCGGGAGATCGTGGTCGAACTGGCGCGGGCCAAGGCCCGGGCGGTGGCCGCCACCCTCGCGGGTGAGATCGCCGATCTCGGTGCCGACCTCGTCGTGGTGGGCTGCGATTCGATGCTTCTGATCGACGGCGAGCTCCAGGGCAAACCGCATACGCCGGAGGTCGCCCGGGCCCGCTGGCAGGCGATGGCCGGGCACTACGCGGATCTGGTGACCGGGCACTGCGTACTCCGGCTGCGTGCCGGCACGGTCGTCGCGGAGGTGACCGAGTGCAGCGCCACCACGGTGCATTTCGGCACCCCGGACCCGGCCGAACTCGACTCCTATATCGCCACCGGCGAACCGCTGCAGGTGGCCGGCGCCTTCACCCTCGACGGGCTGGGCGGCTGGTTCGTCGACCGGATCGACGGCGACCCCTCCAGCGTGGTGGGTATCGGCCTACCACTGCTGCGCCGACTGCTCCAGAAAGTGGGCGTCGGTATCGCGCAACTGTGGACCGACCATCCCTGAGGGCGGCGCCCCGCGTAACACCCGGCCGCCCTGCTGCCCCGCCGCGGGCGTGAGCGGTCCGGATCCGGGCCGGGGCTCCCCGTCCACCGAGGCCGAAGCCGGCGGGAGCTGACTCCCGGGCGGTACGACCTGCCCGGAAACCCGCGACAGCCGGGCCGCCTGCCCCGCGGCCGCGTCGATACGCCCCTGTTCCGGGGGCACCCGGGTGGCCGACACCGGCTGTTCGGTTCGCGCGCGTTCCGCGGCGGCCACCCGCCGCAACAGCACCTCACAGGTCTCCTCGGCCACGAAGGGCCGCAGTTCGGCCTCGATCCTGCCCGCCGCGCCGCCGCGCTCCAGCAGGGCGTCCAGCAGGCCGCGATGCACACCGCAGACGACCTCGGTATGGGTCCGGGCGAGATCGCGCAGCGGGCACGCGGTCAGCCGCACCACCACACCGTCCTCGGGATCGCGGCCGGAGGTGTCGCGGGTATCGCGTTCGGGGGCGAAACCCAATTCCGACATCAGCGAGACGACCCGCTCCTTGGCCTCGCGCACCGAGTCGATGACTTCTTCGGAGGTGTCGAGTTTGCCGCCCCAGGCCCGGCCGGCGGCCAGCCCGGCCGCCGCCTGCTCCTGCGGACCGGGTCCGAGTTGATCGGCGAGCACCTGGGCGAGATCCTGATATCCCA
Source organism: Nocardia sp. NPDC049935 (assembly GCF_055586645.1). Classification (NCBI taxonomy): domain Bacteria; kingdom Bacillati; phylum Actinomycetota; class Actinomycetes; order Mycobacteriales; family Nocardiaceae; genus Nocardia; species Nocardia sp. NPDC049935. The sequence continues at coordinate 118,553 of NZ_JBVJHV010000005.1, forward strand.
TGGTGCGCTGGACGGCGCGATAGCCGATCCGGGGCCGCCCCCGACCGCGCGGCGGTTGCTGGAACTGCCGCACCAGCGATTCGCGGGTGAGAATATCGAGGTGGAAGCGCACGGTGGTGACATGCTGACCGGTGACCTGGGCCAGCTGCTGGGCATCGAGAGGCTCGCTCGCGCCCCGGAGGATCGCGAGCAGGCGCCGTCGCGGCCAAGAATCAGACATAGCTCACCCCTCCTTCGGGGAGACTTTATCGGAGTCATGTGCGACTAATTCGCCCATTGCACCGACTCTGTGCTCTGCAACAAGTTCACGTCAAGTCACACTTACTATCCAAGGTGCGGCTCGAACCTGTCGTCAGCACTGCCCGCCTCCTGTGAAGGACCCTGAACGTGCCCGTCGCCCCGGACCCATCTCCCGCTTTCGGCTCGTACGCAAACCCACACCGTTTGGTAACCACCGAGTGGCTGTCGGCAAACCTCGGCACCCCCGGTTTGAAAATCATCGAATGTAATGCCGACGTCCTCCTCTACGGCATAGGCCATGTTCCGGGTGCCAGCAAGCTCGACTGGCGCAGCGATCTCGACGACCCGGTGACCCGTGACTATATAGACGGTGAGCGCTTCACCGAACTCATGCGCTCCCAGGGCATCGAACACCACGACACCATCGTGCTGTACGGCAATGACGGTAACTCGCACGCCGCGCACGCGCTGTGGGTTTTGACCATGTTCGGCCATCGCGACGTCCGCCTGCTCGACGGCGGGCGCGATGCCTGGATCGCCGAGTCGCGCGACACCGTCTTCGAGACTCCGGAACCGGCCCGCAGCGGATACCCGCTGGTGGAGCGGAACGATACGGCCATCCGAGCCTTCCGGGAGGACGTCCTCGCGGCCCTCGGCGCGCCCCTGGTGGATGTGCGCTCACCGCAGGAGTACGCGGGCGCACCGGACGAGGGCGGGGGTGGAACGGTCCTGCGCGGCGGCCATATCCCCACGGCGGTCAACATTCCCTGGACGAGCGCGCTCGGCCCGGACGGGCGTTTCCGCGGCCGCGCCGAACTCGACGCGATCTACGGCGAGATCGGCACCGACGGCCCGCTGACCGTCTACAGCGCGGTCGGAGAACGGTCCAGTCATACGTGGTTCGTCCTGAAATATCTGCTCGGCCGCGAATCGGTGCGCAATTACGACGGATCATGGACGGAATGGGGCAACTCCGTGCGCATGCCCATCGCCACGGGCCGGTGACGCGACGTCGATGCCCCGTCTCGATCTATCCGATTACGCAGGTGAAGCGATGAATCCGTGGCGGTTCTCCCCCGGGACCGGTCCATAGAAGTGTCTATTGTGATCTGTGACCTACTGGCGGGTAGGGCTATCCGAGTTCCGGCTTTGTTGGCAGACTGCCTACACTCGCCCGGAGACATTTTGTCGACACGGGCGCGGAGCCCGCGTAGCGGATCCGAACCCACGGACACGGCGCCCACGAAGCGATCCGATCCTGATTCGGACCCGGACGAGCGGACCCGATCCGCGGGAGCGGAGCCGAAGCGCGGCTCATCCCGCAGAGCGACCAACAGAGATTGCAACAGGAGGCTCAGTGCCCAGCCATGCCAGCGCGCGGATCACGAAGGTACTCGTAGCTAACCGAGGCGAGATTGCCGTGCGCGTTATCCGGGCGGCCAAGGATGCCGGTCTCGGCAGTGTCGCGGTATACGCGGAACCCGATGCCGACGCCCCCTTCGTCAAGCTCGCCGACGAAGCCTTCGCCCTGGGCGGGCAGACCTCGGCGGAGTCCTACCTCGTCTTCGACAAACTCCTGGACGCGGCCGCCAAATCCGGCGCCGACGCCGTCCACCCCGGCTACGGCTTCCTGTCCGAGAACGCCGACTTCGCCCAGGCCGTCCTCGACGCCGGGCTGATCTGGATCGGACCGTCCCCGCAGTCCATCCGCGACCTCGGTGACAAGGTCACCGCGCGCCATATCGCCGAGCGGGCGAAGGCGCCGATGGCCGCGGGCACCAAGGATCCGGTCAAGAACGCCGACGAGGTCGTGGAGTTCGCGAAGAAGTACGGCGTGCCGGTCGCGATCAAGGCCGCGTTCGGTGGCGGCGGCCGCGGTATGAAGGTCGCGCACACCATCGAGGAGATCCCCGAACTCTTCGAATCCGCCACCCGTGAGGCCGTGGCCGCCTTCGGCCGCGGCGAATGCTTCGTCGAGCAGTACCTGGACAAGGCCCGCCACGTCGAGGCCCAGGTCATCGCCGATCAGCACGGCAACGTGATCGTCGCCGGCACCCGCGACTGCTCGCTGCAGCGCCGCTTCCAGAAGCTGGTCGAGGAGGCCCCCGCGCCGTTCCTCACCGACGACCAGCGGGCCCGTATCCACGCGTCGGCCAAGGCCATCTGCAAGGAGGCCGGCTACTACGGCGCCGGCACCGTGGAGTACCTGGTGCAGGGCGATACCGTCTCGTTCCTCGAGGTGAACACCCGCCTGCAGGTCGAGCATCCGGTCACCGAGGAGACCTCCGGCCTGGACCTGGTGCGCCAGCAGTTCCGTATCGCCAACGGCGAGAAGCTGGAACTCACCGAGGATCCCACCCCGCGCGGGCACTCGTTCGAGTTCCGCATCAACGGCGAGGACGCGGGCCGCGGCTTCCTGCCCGCCCCCGGACCCGTCACCGCCTACTCCGAGCCCACCGGCCCGGGCGTGCGCGTGGACTCCGGCGTGGTGGCCGGCAGCGTGATCGGCGGCCAGTTCGACTCGATGCTGGCCAAGCTGATCGTCACCGGCGAGAACCGCACCCAGGCGCTGGAGCGGGCGCGGCGCGCGCTCGCCGAGTTCCACGTGGAGGGGCTGGCCACGGTCATCCCGTTCCACCGGGCGATCGTGGAGGATCCGGCGTTCATCGGCGACGGCGAGTCGTTCGACGTCTACACCAAGTGGATCGAAACCGAGTGGAAGAACACCGTCGAACCGTTCACCGGTGGCGCTCCCGCCGATGAGGACGACGAGCCGCGGCAGAAGGTCGTGGTCGAGGTCGGCGGCCGCCGGGTCGAGGTCTCGCTGCCGGGCCAGTTCTCCGTCGGTTCCGGCGCGCCCGCCGCGGTGGGCACCCGCAAGAAGCCCAAGCCCCGCACCCGCGGTGGCGCGGGCGGCGGCGCCGCCTCCGGCGACGCGGTCACCGCGCCCATGCAGGGCACCGTGGTCAAGGTCGCGGTCGAGGAGGGCCAGTCCGTCGAGGCCGGCGATCTGATCGTGGTGCTCGAGGCCATGAAGATGGAGAACCCGGTCAACGCGCACAAGGCCGGTGTGGTCACCGGACTCAATGTGGCGGCCGGTGCGGCCATCACCCAGGGCACGGTCCTCGCCGAGATCAAGTAGCGGCCGCGCGGCCGCCGGCGGCCGCGAACCACTGCGCTACGGCATGCGACGACTGGACCAACAGTTGATGCACAATGCCCCGGAGCGGGTGCGCGATCGATGATCGCCACCCGCTCCGGCGTATGGTGACCTGGTGAGCGCAGTACAGCCGACGGTCGCGGAGGTGATCCGCGACCGTTTCCTATCCGGTGGCCGGTCCGACAGCCATCGGCTGGTTCTGGTGGTCGAGGGCGGCGGCAGCCGCGGCGTGTACTCCAGCGGAATGGTGCACGCATTGGAGGAGCTCGGCCTGGCCCGGGTCTTCGATGCCGTCTACGGCACCTCCGCGGGCGCCATCAACGCCGCCTGGTTCCTGTGCGGGCGGGCCGGCCGGGGTATGAAAGCGTGGACCGACGCCCCCATCATGCGCCGGGCCATCGACCCCACCCGGATGCTGCGCGGACGCCCCGCCTTCGATCTGCACTATCTGGTGCACAAGGTCTACGACGGTCTGCATCCCATGGATTTCCCCGCGATCCTGGCCAACGAGACCACCTTCCACCCCATCGCCACCGATATCCGCACCGGCCTGCCGGTCGACCTGCATCCGCATATCGTCGACAAGGCGACCCTCCAGACCGCCCTGCGCGCCTCCTCCGGCCTCCCGCTACTGGCCGGTCCCCCGGTCGAGCTCGCGGGCCGCCGGTACTTCGACGGCGGTCTCTCCGAAACGGTCCCGGTCCGCACCGCACTCCGGGCGGGTGCGACGCACGCCCTGATCCTGCGCACCCGCCGCTCCGACGAACGCCGTCCACCGGCCCCCTGGCTCCACGACCTGGTAGGCGGCACGTACATGCGGTGGACCGCCCCCGGCGCGCACCGGGCCTGGAAGGCCCGCCCCGGCCAGCAGGCCCTCGAGGACGCAGTGATCGCCGGTATGGGCCCCGCCGCCCACCAGATCCACCCGCCCGCCGGGTCCCCGGATATCAGCAGCGTCGAAACCGACCCCGGCATGCTCACCCGCGGTATGCGCATCGGCCACCGCGCCGTCACCGAATTCTTCGACCGCCTCGGCGTGACGACCTCGGCCCCCGCCGTACCGGGCGCGTCCGGAGCCTGAGCCCCGCCCCCTGCCCAGGGAACGACCCACCCACCTCAACGACTCCCTCCCTTCCCGGCAGACACAACCGCCCGGCAAGTCGCCCCTCACGCCGAGCCCCGCGAGGCCCTGGTTCGGCCCTGCTCCAAAATTTCAAAACCGGATGCCCTGGGCCAGGGGGAGGTCGTGGGAGTAGTTGACGGTGTTGGTGGCGCGGCGCATGTAGGCCTTCCAGGCGTCCGATCCCGATTCCCGCCCGCCGCCGGTATGTTTCTCCCCGCCGAACGCCCCGCCGATCTCCGCACCGGAGGTTCCGATGTTCACATTGGCGATCCCGCAGTCCGACCCGTCGGCGGCGAGGAATCGTTCGGCCTCCCGCTGGTCGGTGGTGAAGATCGCCGACGACAGCCCCTGGGGTACGCAGTTGTGCAGCGCCAGCGCGGTGTCGAAATCGTCGTAGGTGAGGACGTACAGGATCGGCGCGAACGTTTCCTCCCGGACCACCTCCGTCTGGTCCGGCATCCGGATGAGCGCCGGGCGGACGTACTGGGCGCCGGGGAATTCCGCGAGTTCCACCGGGTCGCCGCCGTAGAGGAGGTCGCCGCCGTCGCGGCGGGCCCGGTCGAGCGCGTCGCGCATCCGGGCGAGCGCGTCGGGGGCGCACAGCGGGCCGATCTGGATACCGGGTTCCAGCGGGTTGCCCACCCGCAGCTGCCGGTAGGCGTCCACCAGCCGATGCTGCAGTTGATCGGCGATGGAAGTGTGGACGATGAGCCGGCGCAGGGTGGTGCACCGCTGCCCGGCGGTGCCGACGGCGGCGAAGACGATACCGCGCACAGCCAGGTCCAGATCGGCCGACGGGGTGACGACGGCGGCGTTGTTGCCGCCCAGTTCCAGCAGGCAGCGCCCGAATCGGGCGGCCACCCGCGGCCCGACCTTCCGGCCCATCGCGACCGAGCCGGTCGCGCTGACCAGCGCCACCCGTTCGTCGTCGACCAGTTGCGCGCCCGCGTCGGCGGTCCCGAGGATCAGCCGGTGGATCCGTTCGTCGGCGCCGGCCGCGCGCGCGGCCCGGGCCAGCAGGCCGTGGCAGGCCAGCGCGGTCACGGGCGTGCGTTCGGAGGGTTTCCACACCACGGTGTCGCCGCAGACGAGGGCGACGGCGGTATTCCAGGCCCAGACCGCCACCGGGAAGTTGAAGGCCGAGATCACCCCGACCACGCCCAGCGGATGCCAGGTTTCCATGAGCCGGTGCCCCGGACGCTCGGAGGGCATGGTGTAGCCGTAGAGCTGGCGCGACAACCCCACCGCGAAATCGCAGATGTCGATCATCTCCTGCACCTCGCCGCGCGCCTCGGCGGGAATCTTGCCGACCTCCAGAGTGACCAGTTCGGCCAGTTCGTCCTGGTGCCGGCGCAGCAGCACGGCCAGTTCGCGTACCACCGCGGCCCGTTGCGGCGCCGGGACCAGACGCCAGGCGGTGAAGGCCGCCGCCGCGTCGGCGATGGTCGCGTCGATCTCGCCGGGGGTGTCGGGCCGCAGGCCGATCAGCACCTCGCCGTCGATCGGGCACCGGACCATCAGGTCGCCGGTGGGGGGATGGTCGAGCCCCATCCCGCGCAACAGGTCCCCGATCCGGTGGGCCGGAGCCAGGGCCGGATTCTCGCTGTCGATCTCTGTCATCGCGAACTCCTCGGGTTCGGCCGGACGAAATACGCTGCGCGAATGGCACAGCCGGAGAATGAACGTTCACAACTGAGTTCCGGCGGTGTGTCGCCTACGTTAGCCTTCGCTGATGGCGGAAACACCGGCAAAACCAGCCCTGGATGAGATCGATCGCCTGCTGATCCGGGAACTGATGGCCGATGGACGGGCGACCCTGTCCAATCTGGCCGAGAAGGCGAGTCTTTCGGTATCCGCCGTGCAGTCCCGGGTGCGCAGGCTCGAGGCGCGCGGCGTGATCCGCGGGTATACCGCGAACGTGGATCCGGAGGCGCTGGGGCAGTTACTGTCGGCATTCGTCGCGATCACTCCTCTCGACCCGTCCCAGCCCGATGACGCTCCCGCGCTGCTACAGAATGTCCCCGGTATCGAGGGCTGCCATTCGGTGGCGGGCGACGAGAGCTACATCCTGCTCGTGCGGGTGGCCTCGCCGCGGCATCTGGAACAGTTGCTGCAGCAGATCCGGGCGACGGCCAACGTCCGCACCCGGAGCACCATAATCCTGCAGACATTCTACGAAAAGTAGTTGATCACGTAACAACTCCGTCTTGTTATGGACTTGTCAGGAAAATTTCCCGGCAAGTCCGTTGCGGCTCCCGTACCGTCGATATGTGACCATCGAACTGGAACGGTCCGGCAACGGCGATGGCACGGCCCACCGCCGAATCCCCGCCGCACGCGTGCACGAGTCGTTGTCGGCGAGCATCCTCGCCGACGGCTTCGATCTGGTCCTCGACCTGCCCGCCTCCCACGGCTGCCGGCTGGTCGACGCCCGGGACGGCACCTCCTACCTCGATATGTTCGGCTTCTTCGCCTCCAGCGCGCTGGGTATGAACCATCCCGCGCTGGCCGGCGACGCCGGGTTCCGCAACGAATTGACCACGGCCGCAGTGAACAAACCGAGCAACTCCGATATCTACACCGTGGAGATGGCCGGGTTCGTGGACACCTTCGTCCGGGTGCTCGGCGATCCGCGGCTCCCGCATCTGTTCTTCATCGACGGCGGCGGGCTCGCGGTGGAGAACGCGCTCAAGACCGCGTTCGACTGGAAGAGCCGGCACAACGAACGCCACGGCCGCACAACGCGTCCCGGCCGGGAAGGCGGCGTACTGCACCTCACCGGCGCGTTCCACGGCCGCACCGGCTACACCCTGTCGCTGACCAACACCGACCCGGTGAAGACCGAGCGTTTCCCGGCCTTCGACTGGCCCCGGATCGACACCCCGTACTGCGGGAGCTCCGACGATATCGCCGCGGCCGAGCAGCGGGCTCTCGAACAGGCGGTCCGCGCGTTCGCCGACCGTCCGCACGGCATCGCGTGCTTCATCGCCGAACCCATCCAGGGTGAGGGCGGCGACCGCCATATGCGGCCGGAGTTCCTGCAGGCGATGCAGCGGCTCTGCCATGCCAACGACGCGCTGTTCATCGTCGACGAGGTGCAGACCGGCGTCGGAATGACCGGAAGCACCTGGGCCTACCAGCAGTTCGGGCTGGAACCGGATGTGGTGGCGTTCGGTAAGAAAACGCAGGTGTGCGGGATCATGGCCGGCGGGCGGGTCGACGAGGTGCCCGACAACGTCTTCGCCGTCTCCTCGCGTCTCAACTCCACCTGGGGCGGCAATCTCACGGATATGGTGCGGACCCGGCGCATCCTCGAGGTGATCGAACGCGACGGATTGGTCCAGCGGTCCGCACTACTGGGCAATCAGCTCGTCGATCTGCTGCGCGATCTCGCCGACCGCCACCCGGCGGTCACCGAACCCCGCGGGCGCGGGCTGATGTGCGCGATCACCCTGCCCGACAGCGGGTTCCGCGATGCCGTGCTCACCGCGCTGCGGGAGCGGGAACGGGTCCTGATGATCGGGACCGGGCCGTCCGGGATCCGGTTCCGGCCGCCGTTGATCGTGGCGCCGGAGGAACTGGTCGCGGCGGTCGCCGCCCTGGACCGGGTCCTGACCGAACTGCGCTGAGTAACCCGACCACGCCGAATCACCGAACACCACTGAGCCGAGGCGGCGGTCAGGCCGGGTCGAGGCGCAATCCCAGGGCACCCTCGGCGAACCGGCGGACCGCCGCCAGTCCGTCGTCGCGGGCCGCCTCGTAACCCGGACGCGCCCAGCCGTCGATACGCGCGGTGCCGTCCGCCGCCGGAGTCACACCGATCTCGGCCACCAGTTCCGCGGTCACCGGATCGCAGACCGCCCACGAGAAATGGGTTTCCGCCTCCCACTGCGCGTTACGCCGCGCCACATGGTCCGGATCGGTCACTCCGCCCGCCGCGAGCGCGGGCCGGTCGTCTATGCGTTCGTCGGCCCGCAGCGCGCGCAGATACCACGCGCCGGCATTGATCTCGATCGCTTCCATCCGGTCACCTTCGCACAACCCCCCGCACCGCCTCCGCCGCCGTCGGCCGGGCGAGCGACCCGATGGTCGGTGACCTCACACTGTGCCGGTACGGCCCGCGCGGCTAGGGTCGGTGTACCGGCCGGGCCCGCGCCCGGCCCGGCAGCACCGCGCCCGGCGCACCGACCCGGGCCGGCGGTGACAGGAAGGATGGGTCATGACCGGTGGGCGACTGGGCCGCTACCGGCTCGAACGGTTGCTCGGTCAGGGCGGTATGGGTCAGGTGTGGCTGGCCACCGCGGATCCGGCCGGAGGACGTCCGGCGCGGCAGGTCGCGCTGAAGCTGCTGCCGGCCGAACTCGCCGCGGACCCCACCTATCGCAGCCGATTCGAACGCGAGGCCGAACTCGCCGCCCGCCTGCACGACAGCCATATCGTGCCGATCCATGCGCACGGGGAACTGGACGGCCGGCTGTTCATCGAGATGGAATTCGTCGAGGGCGAGGATCTGTCGCATATCCTGCGCCGCGAAGGCCCCCTCGCGCCGGCTCGCGCCGTCGGCATCGTGTCCCAGATCGGCGCCGCGCTCGACGCCGCGCACCGGGCGGGACTGGTCCACCGGGACGTGAAACCGTCCAATATCGTCGTGCGGCGCGACGGTTTCGCCTATCTGATCGATTTCGGTATCGCGCACGGCGCGGGCAGCACCGCCCTCACCGCCTCGGGCCTGGCCGTGGGGACCTGGGCCTATATGGCACCCGAACGATTCACCGGCCGCACCGACGCCCGCGCGGATGTGTATTCGCTGGGGTGCGTGCTGTTCGAAAGCCTCGCGGGCGCGCGGCCGTTCGGTGATACCGACCCCGCCCGCCAGATGCACGACCACCTCACCACCGCACCGCCGAGCGTCCGCGCCGTGGTCCCGGGAGTCCCCGCCGAACTGGACCGGGTGATCGCGCGGGCGCTGGCCAAGGATCCCGACCACCGCTATCCCGGTGCCGGTGAATTCGCCCGGGCCGCGCTGGACGTCCTGGCCGGACGCGCCCCCGCCGGCGTGGTTCCGGCGGAACACCCCGGTACCCGGCACTACGAGGTCGGTGCTGTTCCCGCCGCCACGCGCCGGTACGAGGCGCCCGCACCGGATCTGCCCGCGACGCGCCGCTACGAGGCGCCCGCGCTGCCCGGGACCCTCGCCTACACCGAGTACGCGCCACCCGGGCACGCTCCGGAGCCCGCCTACCCGGCAACCCGCTCCTACACCCGGCTCGAGACCGGTTACGGCGGTCCGGGCGCCCCCGCCGCCCCCTATGACCACCGGCCCGGCGGCCCGAACCCACCGGTCGCTCTCGTTCCCGGGCCGCGCCGGCCCGCCCCCGCCCGGCGCCCGCCGCGGGGGCATACCCCTGCCCCGCCCCGCCGGCGCCGGCGCCGGTTCCCCCAGCTGCTGCTCTGGGCGATCCTGCTGATCGTGGTCCCGCTGGTCCTCATCGGCGGATGTGTCGCGGCGCTGGTGGACGGCGCCGGATCGTTCCAGATCTTCACCGGCGGCGGCGACAGCGCCGCCCCCGGTCCCGCTCCGGGGCCCGGGGATCCGATCCGCGACGGCAATTTCGAGTTCGTCGTGCGGAATGTGGAATCGGGGGTGCAGTCGGTGGGGCTCGAACGGGCCGAGGGGACCTTCGTGGTGGTGAGTTTCACGGTCCGCAATATCGCCGCCGACCCCAAGACCTATATGCCGCTCGGGCAGGAACTGCACGATACGGCCGGGGGCACGTTCTCCCCCGATGTGACGGCCACCGCCGTGCGCGCCCCGTCCGCGGCCGCACCGCGGTCGTTGCAGCCGGGCGAATCGATGGGCACGCATCTCGTGTACGGGGTTCCGGCCGGATCGGTGCCGGCGAGTATGACCTTCCGCGATTTCCCGCTCTCACGCGGGACCTCGGTACCGCTGGGATAACCGCGGCCCGGCACCGAGCCGCGTCAGGACACCCGCAGTGTCCACGCGCCGCGGTGATGGAACCGGACCCGGCTGCCCGGCGCCACATCGATCCGCCAGAACGACTCCGGCGCGGCATCCAGGACGAGGGTCAGCGCGGCCCGGACAACCGCCGGATGCGTCACCGCGACCGTGGCGGTGACCGGGTCGCGAACGAGATCGTCCAGCCAGCCGCGGACCCGTTCGCGCAGATCCAGAATCGACTCGCCGCCGTGCCCCCGGTAGCCGGGTTCGGTGAGCCAGCGGGTCACCGCCTCGGGCGCCACATCGTCAAACGATGCACCGCGCCAGGCGCCGGCGTCGAGATCGCGTAACCTCGATAGTGGCGCGGCCGCCAGGCCGAGAACTTCGGCAGTCTCTCTGGTCCGCCGCTCCGGGCCCACGAGCACCCGCGCGTTCGCCGGTGGTTCGGCCGCCCGCTCCGCCAGCGCCGCCCGCCCCGCCGGGGTCAGCGGTTCATCGGACGGGAAGCGCGCCGCCCGCAGCGCCTCGGTGACACCGTGGGAGATCAGATCGAGTTTGCGAACACCAGGCACTGTCGAAGCATAGAAACACCGGACTGTCACCGGTCGCCGGCTCCGTCGTCACGCCGGCCCCGGTCCCCGTGCCCACTGCCAGCAGGAGGTGATCGAGGAATGACAGATATCCATATCCGGGCCGTGCCCGGCGCAGTGATCGACGAAATCGACCGGCAAGCCGATCTCCTGGGAATATCTCGTAACGAATTCCTCCGCCGCAGGCTCGACCGGGAATTCCGCCCGGTCGGCGGTGTGACCACCGAGGATCTGGTCCGGCTGGCCGGGCTCGTCCGTGATTCCCGCGCCCCCGATCTCCACGGGCCGCCCGTGCTCGATCCCGATCTCCCCGAAATGGTCGACGGACCCCTGACCTGACCACCTCCCCGTCCCGGCACCCGGCCGCCTGTCGGTGGCCGGGTGCACACTGGGTTCCGTGACCGTGTTCTCCCCCGCCACCCAGCAGTGGTTCGACGGTGCGTTCCCGGCGCCGACGGACGCCCAACTGGGCGCGTGGCGCGCGATCGCGGCCGGGGAACACACCCTGGTGATCGCGCCCACCGGGTCGGGGAAAACCCTGTCGGCGTTCCTGTGGGCCATCGACCGGCTCGCCGCGGCCGAACCGGCCTCCGAGGGCACCTCGGTGCTCTATATCTCCCCGCTGAAGGCGCTGGCGGTGGATGTGGAACGCAACCTGCGCGCGCCGCTGGTGGGCGTACGCCAGACGGCCCGGCGGCTGGGGCTGCCGGCCCCGGAGATCAGCGTCGGCGTCCGCTCCGGGGACACCACCACCCAGGAACGGCGACGGCTGCAGCGCACGCCGCCCGATATCCTGATCACCACCCCGGAATCGCTGTTCCTGATGCTCACCTCGGCGGCCCGCGAGACCCTGCGGGGAGTGCGCACGGTCATCGTCGACGAGGTGCACGCCATCGCCGGATCCAAACGCGGATCGCATCTGGCGCTCTCCCTGGCACGGCTCGACACCCTCACCGAGAGCCCCGTCCAGCGGATCGGCCTGTCCGCGACGGTGCGCCCGCCGGAGGAGGTCGGCCGGTTCCTGGTGGGCGCGGCGCCGATCACCATCGTCGCGCCGCCCGCGCCCAAGACCTTCGACCTGTCGGTCCGGGTGCCCATCCCGGATATGACCGAACCCGGCGATTCCGACCAGCCCGGTTCGCTGTGGCCGCATGTCGACGAGGCCATCGTCGATCTCGTTCTCGGCCACCGGTCCTCGATCGTGTTCGCCAATTCGCGCCGGCTGGCCGAACGGCTCACCGCCCGCCTCAACGAGTCCTACGCCGACCGGCTCGGCGAGGGTCCCGATACCGGGCACGCCCCGCCGGCCCAGCTCGGCCCGTCCACCGAGGTGAGCCACGGCGCGGACACCCTGCTCGCGCGCGCCCACCACGGCTCGGTGAGCAAGGAACAGCGCGCCCTCATCGAAGACGACCTGAAGAGCGGGCGGCTGCGCTGCGTGGTGGCCACCAGCAGTCTCGAACTCGGAATCGATATGGGCGCCGTGGATCTGGTCGTGCAGGTGGAGGCGCCGCCCTCGGTGGCCAGCGGCCTGCAGCGGATCGGCCGCGCCGGACATCAGGTCGGCGAGATATCGCGCGGGGTGCTCTTCCCCAAGCACCGCACCGATGTCGTGCACTGTGCCGTGGCGGCGCAACGGATGCTGTCCGGGGAGATCGAGGCGCTGAAGATCCCGGCCCATCCGCTGGACATCCTCGCCCAGCAGACCGTCGCCGCCTGCGCACTCGAACAGCTGGACGTGGACACCTGGTTCGATACCGTACGTGCCACCGGAAGCTATGCGGCACTGCCGCGCTCGTCCTACGAGGGAGTGCTGGACCTGCTGTCGGGGCGCTACCCCTCCGACGAGTTCGCCGAGCTGCGGCCCCGCCTGGTCTGGGACCGCGACGCCGGCACCCTGACCGGCCGCCCCGGGGCGCAGCGCCTCGCCGTCACCTCGGGTGGCGCCATCCCCGACCGTGGCATGTTCGCGGTGTACATGGTGGGTGAGAAGGCCTCGCGGGTGGGCGAACTCGACGAGGAGATGGTCTACGAATCGCGGGTGGGCGATGTGTTCGCGCTGGGCGCCACCAGCTGGCGGATCGAAGACATCACCTACGACCGCGTCCTGGTCTCGCCCGCGTTCGGGCATCCCGGCCGCTTACCCTTCTGGCACGGGGATTCCCTGGGCCGCCCGGCCGAACTCGGCGCCGCGCTCGGCGAATTCGTACGCAAGGCCGGGTCGGATACCGCCGGGGCGGATTTCACCGCCCGCACCGCCACGGCCGGTCTCGACGAGAACGCGATCGGCAATCTGCGGGCGCTGCTGGACGATCAGCGCACGGCCACCGGCCGCCTGCCCACCGACCGCACACTGGTGGTCGAACGGTTCCGCGACGAACTGGGCGACTGGCGGCTGGTCCTGCACTCGCCCTACGGAATGCCGGTGCACGCGGCGTGGGCGCTGGCGATCGGCTCCCGCCTGCGCGAACGCTTCGGTGTGGATGCCGCGCCCAATGCCTCCGACGACGGCATCGTGGTCCGGCTGCCCGATACCACCGACGAACCGCCGGGCGCCGAACTGTTCGTCTTCGAACCCGACGAGATCGACGATCTGGTCACCGAACAGGTCGGCGGTTCGGCCCTGTTCGCCTCGCGATTCCGGGAATGCGCGGCCCGCGCGCTACTGCTGCCCCGCCGCGATCCGGGCCGGCGCGCACCGCTGTGGCAGCAACGCCAGCGGTCGGCCCAATTACTGGACGTGGCACGGAAATTCCCCGATTTCCCGATCCTGCTGGAAACCGTGCGCGAATGCCTGCGCGACGTCTACGACCTGCCCGCGCTGCGCGACCTGCTCGGCCGGGTGGCCCGCCGTCAGGTGCGCCTCGTGGAGGTGGAGACCGCCACCCCCTCCCCTTTCGCCAACGCCCTGCTGTTCGACTACATCGGCCAGTTCATGTACGACGGCGACAGTCCGCTCGCCGAACGCCGCGCGGCGGCACTGTCGCTGGACTCGGGGCTGCTGGCCGAACTACTCGGCCGGGTCGAGCTGCGGGAACTGCTGGACGGCGAGGTGATCGCGCAGACCGAGCGCGAACTGCAGCGACTGACCCCCGAGCGCGCCGCCCGCGACGCGGAAGGCCTGGCGGATCTGCTGCGCCTGCTCGGTCCCCTCACCCCGGACGAGGCCCGGCAGCGGTGCCGCGACGACCCCGCGGACTGGTTCGCGCGACTCGCCGCGGCGCGGCGGGCACTCGAGGTGTCCTACGCGGGGCAGGTCTGGTGGACCGCGATCGAAGACGCCGCCCGGTTGCGCGACGCGCTGGGTGTCCCGCTGCCGATCGGCACCCCGGCCGCCTTCATCGAACCGGTCGCCGATCCACTCGGCGATCTGGTGGCCCGCTACGCCCGCACCCACGGCCCGTTCGGGACGGAGGCGGTCGCGCGGCGATTCGGTCTGGGTACGGCGGTCGTGGCCACCGCGCTACACCGGCTGGTCGCCGAGAAACGCGTGGTGGAAGGCGAATTCACCCCGGAAGCCGGCGGGTCGGAATGGTGCGACAGCGAGGTGCTGCGGCGTTTGCGGCGGCGCAGCCTGGCCGCGGCCCGGCACGAGATCGAACCGGTCGCCACCGCGGCCCTGGGCCGTTTCCTGCCGGACTGGCAGCATATCGGCGGCACGGATCTGCGCGGCCTGGACGGGGTCGCCGCGGTGGTGGATCAGCTCGCGGGCGTGCCCGCCCCCGCATCGGCCTGGGAGTCGCTGATCCTGCCCGCGCGCGTGCGCGATTACAGCCCGGCACTGCTGGACGAACTGATGGCCACGGGAGAGATCCGCTGGTCGGGACACGGGGCGATCAACACCAAGGACGGCTGGATCGCGCTGCACCCGGCCGATCAGGCGCCGCTGACGCTCCCGCCACCCGATGAGGTGGAACTCACCGACCTCCACCTCGCCCTGCTCACCGCGCTGGGCGCCGAACCGGCCGCCAGAGCCCCGGCGACGAGCCGCGCCGCGTCCGGTCCGGACGGCGCCGGGCCGCCGGTGCCCGGCCTCCTGTCCGGAGGCGGCGGCGCGTATTTCTTCCGGCAGCTCGCGGACGCCACCGGCCTGCTCGACGATCCCGCCGTCGCCGCGGCCCTCTGGGACCTGGTGTGGGCGGGTCTGGTGTCCGGCGACACCTTCGCCCCGGTCCGGGCCCGGCTGGCCGGAACCACCCGGGCGCCGGCCAGCCATCGGACGCCGCGGCGCGCGCCCCGGGGCCGTACCTACCTACCCCGGCCCGCGCTGCCGACCAGATCCGGACCGCCGACGGTCGCCGGACGCTGGTCGCTGCTGCCCGACCGGGTCACCGACAACACCGTGCGGGCGCACGCCACCGCCGATCTGCTGCTGGAACGCTACGGCGTGGTGACCAAGGGCTCGGTGCAGAGCGAGGGTGTTCCGGGCGGTTTCGCGCTGCTGTACCGGGTGCTCAGTGAATTCGAGGACCGCGGCCGCTGCCGGCGCGGCTATTTCGTCGACTCGCTGGGCGGCGCCCAGTTCTCGACCACCGACGTGGTGGATCGACTGCGTTCCTTCGACGGCGACCGGCGCCCCGCGGGCGTGGCCCTGGCCTTGGCCGCCTGTGATCCGGCCAACCCGTACGGCGCCGCGCTGCCCTGGCCCAAGACTCCCGGTGCGGCCGGTCACCGCCCGGGCCGTAAGGCGGGCGCGCTGGTGGTGACGGTCGACGGTGAACTGGTGCTGTACCTGGAACGCGGCGGGAAAACCCTGCTCACCTGCACCGAGGATCCCGCCGCCCGGGGGGCCGCGGCGCGTGCCCTGGCCGGTCTGGTCCGCGACGGGCGAATCGATTCGCTGGTCATCGACCGGGTGGACGGCGAATCGGTACACGGCAACACCTTCGCCGGGTTCCTCACCGAGGCCGGTTTCAGCGCGACTCCACAGGGCCTGCGGATGCGAGGCAACCGATGAATCGGCCCGGCCGTCCCACCCCCGGGCCCCGGCGCGGGCGGAGGCGGAGCGGCGATGCCCGAGGGTGACGTCGTCTTCCTCGCCGCCGGCCGGCTGCGGGCCGCCCTGGAAGGCCGGACACTGGTCCGCAGCGATTTCCGGGTGCCCCGCTACGCCACCGTCGACCTGCGTGACCAGGTCGTGGACAGTGTGGGCAGTTACGGCAAGCACCTGTTCATCCGTACCGAGACCGTGAGCATCCACTCCCATCTGAAGATGGAGGGCAGCTGGCGGATCTTCCACTGCGGCCAGCGCTGGACCAAACCGCGGGTCAGCGCGCGGGTGGTGCTGGGCACCGCGGAAACGGAAGCGGTGGGATTCGACCTCGGGCTGGTGGAGGTGCTGCGCCGCCGCGACGAACACACCGCCATCGACCACCTCGGCCCCGATCTGCTGGCCCCGGGCTGGGATCCGGCGGAGGCGGTGCGGCGGCTGAGCCGTGAACCCGATACGCCGATCGGGCTCGCGCTGCTGGATCAGCGCAACCTCGCCGGGATCGGCAACATCTATCGCAGCGAGGTCTGCTACCTGCGCGGAGTCCACCCGGCGCTGCCGGTCGGGGCCGTCGACGATCTGCCCGCCCTGGTGAACGAAGCCCACCGGGTGCTGCACCGGGCCGCGTACGAACCGCCCTGGCGACCGCTGGCCTACGGCCGCGCCCGGTGGCCGTGCCGGCGCTGCGGCACCCCGCTACGGGTGGAGATGCTGGGCGAGACGGCACCGCGCAACGACCGGGTGGCCCGGCGCGAACGCGGTATCTACTTCTGCCCGAAATGCCAGGTCGCGCCCGGCTGACCCGATAGTCTGGCGCAGACCGGACGCTGCCACTTCTGTGACGGTCGCCATCGGCGTAGTAATGATCGGCGTCTTTCCGACGACACACGGGTACCGCATCGGAAGCAGGTCCCATGAACACCCGAACCGTCCACCTGGCCGCCGTCACCGGCAAATTGCTGTCCGCGGTGCTCGCTCTCGTGGCCACCGCGATGTTCTGCTATTTCCTCCTGCATCCCGCGACGTCCGCTCCCGCCCATCAGTCCCCCGCACCGCTCGGACCGGCCAGTACCCAGCCCGCCGCCCCGGAGTTCCGCGTATCGCACTGAGCCGGCCGCCGTGCGGCCCGCAGCCACCGGCCCACGGTTCAACCGTCGGTGTCAATCGCACGGTTCAACCGTCGGTAGGAACCGGCTCCAGGATTTCCGGGCGGGGCTCGGGCGCGGCGATCCGCAGCGCGTCGGCCGAGGCGTCGTCCGGCTGGGTCTGCGACCGCACCTCGGCGTCCACCCGGGCCAGATAGGTACGAACCTCACGATCGGTCTCGGCGTCGTCCCAGCCCAGCACCGGGCCGATCAAGCCGGCCACCTCCGCGGCGCATTCGGCGCCACGATGCGGATACTCGATGGAGATACGGGTGCGGCGGGCCAGCACATCGTCGAGGTGCAGGGCGCCCTCCGCCGCCGCGGCGTACACCGCTTCGACCTTCAGATACGAGGGTGCGGCGCCGATCGGCTGCCGCAACTCCGGGCGGTCGGCGGCCAAGGCCATGACCTCGTCGATCAGCGAGCCGTAGCGGTCCAGCAGATGTTTCACCCGGTACGGGTGCAGACCGTACTCCTCGGCCAGCTGCACGGTCTGGTTCACCAGCGCGAAGTAGCCGTCCGCACCGAGCAGTGGCACCTTCTCGGTGATCGACGGCGAGACCCGGGCCGGAATATCCTGGGCCGCCTCGTCGACGGCGTCGTAGGCCATCACCCGGTAGGTGGTGTATTTGCCGCCGGCGATGGCCACCAGACCCGGCGCGATCCGGGCCACCGCGTGTTCCCGCGACAGCTTCGACGTCTCGTCGCTCTCCCCGGCCAGCAGCGGCCGCAGTCCCGCGTACACGCCGTCGATATCGGCCGGCGTCAGCGGAGTGACCAGCACCTGGTTCACGCGTTCGAGCAGATAGTCGATATCGGCCTTGGTCGCCGCCGGGTGGGCCAGATCGAGATTCCACTCGGTATCGGTGGTGCCGATGATCCAATGCGCTCCCCACGGGATGACGAACAGCACCGAGGTGGCGGTGCGCAGGATGATCGCGGTATCGCTGACGATCCGGTCGCGCGGTACGACGATGTGCACACCCTTGGAGGCCCGGACATGGAACCGGCCGCGCTGCTGGGAGAGCGCCTGGACCTCGTCGGTCCAGACACCCGCCGCGTTGATGACCACATGCCCGCGGACCTCGGCGGTGCGCCCGTCCTCGCTGTCGCGCACCCGCACTCCGGTCACCCGATCGGCCTCCCGCAGGAAACCCACCACCTGGGTGGAGGTGCGGATCACCGCGCCGTAGTGGGCGGCGGTTCGCGCCACCGTCATGGTGTGCCGGGCGTCGTCGACCACGGTGTCGTAGTAGCTGATCCCGCCGATCAGCGAATTCCGGCGCAGGCCCGGTGCCAGCCGCAGCGCGCCGTGCCGGGTCAGATGCCGTTGTCCCGGCACCGATTTCGCGCCGCCCATGGTGTCGTAGAGCATGAGCCCGGCGGCGACGTAGGGGCGCTCCCAGGCGCGTCGGGTGAGCGGGTAGAGGAAGCGCAGCGGTTTCACCAGATGCGGGGCGAGGGTGGCCATGGAGAGTTCGCGCTCCCGCAACGCCTCGCGTACCAGCCCGAATTCCAGCTGCTCCAGATATCGCAGCCCGCCGTGGAACATCTTGGACGACCGGCTGGAGGTCCCCGAGGCCAGATCCCGCGCCTCCACCAGCGCCACCTGCAGCCCGCGGGTCGCCGCGTCGAGGGCGATACCGGCCCCCACGACGCCGCCGCCCACCACGATCACATCGAAATGATCCTTGCCCAGACGGTCCCATGCCGTGCGACGCTGTTCCGGCCCGAGAAACTGCGATCCCGGCTTCATCGTCATGGTTTCGACTCCCTGGGGTTTCGCGTTCGACTAGGTCGGCTGTGCATTCCCGAGTTCGATCTACAGCCTAATGGGCAGGTGGCCGTAGGTCGCGTTCACGGCGCCGTGCTGTGCCCGAGCAGACACCGGCCGGGCCGGCCTATGGGAACCCCAGCTGCGCCGCGACCCCACCGCCCGGCCGGTCACCGGGACAGCCGCGCGGGCGAGCCGGATTACGCTAGCCTCCTGCCATGCGCTATGTGGCCGCCATCGACCAGGGCACTACCTCGAGCAGATGCATTCTGTTCGACCGGCAGGGACAGATAGCGGGTGTCGCCCAGCGTGAGCACGACCAGATCTTCCCGAAACCGGGCTGGGTCGAGCACGACGCGCAAACCCTGTGGCGCAATACCGAATTCGTACTCGGCGCGGTACTCGACGAGGCGGGCGCGAGCGCCGGCGATATCGCCGCGGTGGGCGTCACCAATCAGCGCGAGACCACCGTGGTGTGGGAGCGCGATACCGGCCGCCCCATCCACAACGCCGTCGTCTGGCAGGACACCCGCACCGACCGGCTCTGCACCGAACTGGCCGGAGCCCACGGCGCGAACCGCTACGCCGACCGCACCGGGTTGCCGCTGTCCACCTACTTCTCCGGCCCGAAGGTGTCCTGGATCCTGGACGCCGTACCGGGCGCCCGGGCCCGCGCCGAGGCCGGCGAACTCTGTTTCGGCACGGTGGACAGCTGGGTGCTGTGGAATCTCACCGGACGCCACCTCACCGATGTCACCAACGCCTCGCGCACCCTGCTCATGGATCTGCGCACCCTCGGATGGGACGAGCGGATCTGCGCGGAGATCGGGGTACCGCCCGCCGTCCTGCCGGAGATCCGGAGTTCCTCGGAGATCTACGCGGAGATCACCTCCGGTCCGCTGGCGGGAGTGCCGGTCGCGGGGATCCTCGGCGACCAGCAGGCCGCGACCTTCGGCCAGGCCTGCCTGTCCCCGGGCGAGGCCAAGAACACTTACGGCACAGGTAATTTCATGCTGCTGAACACCGGCACCACCCCGGTGTTCAGCGAACACGGCCTGCTCACCACCGTCTGCTACAAGCTCGGCGAACAGCCGCCGGTGTATGCCCTGGAGGGGTCGATCGCCGTCACCGGGGCATTGGTGCAATGGTTCCGCGACAACCTCGGCATCATCTCGACGGCGGCGGAGATCGAGGACCTGGCCCGGACCGTCGAGGACAACGGCGGCGCCTATATCGTGCCCGCGTTCTCCGGGCTGTTCGCGCCCCGCTGGCGGCCCGACGCCCGCGGGGTGATCGCCGGACTCACCCGGTTCGTCACCAAGGCCCACCTGGCCCGCGCGATCCTGGAGTCG
The DNA here is from genome assembly GCF_055586645.1 of Nocardia sp. NPDC049935. NCBI lineage: Bacteria > Bacillati > Actinomycetota > Actinomycetes > Mycobacteriales > Nocardiaceae > Nocardia > Nocardia sp. NPDC049935. The sequence continues at coordinate 138,889 of NZ_JBVJHV010000005.1, forward strand.
ACCGCCTTCCAGACGCGCGAGGTGATGGACGCGATGCGCGCCGACGCGGCGGCCCGCTCGCTGGACCTGGAATCGGTGGCGCTCAAAGTCGACGGCGGAATGGTCGGCAACGATCTGCTGATGCAGTTCCAGGCCGATATCCTCGATCTCCCGGTGGTGCGGCCGACGGTCAACGAGACGACCGCCCTCGGCGCCGCGTACGCGGCGGGCCTGGCGGTGGGCTACTGGTCGGGTACCGACGATATCCGCGCCAATTGGACCGCCGATCGCACCTGGACCAGCACCATGTCCGCCACCGACCGCGACGCGCGGCTGCGCGACTGGAACAAGGCCGTCGAGCGAACCTACGACTGGGCCGAGTGAGCGGGCGCTACCGGCCGGCCGAGACCGCCTCCCGCCGATCCGCCGCGCGCGCCAGCCGGTCCACGGCGTCGGCCAGCACGTCCGGCGCGGCGGTGGTGAAACACATGCGCATGGCGTGGGTGTAGGTGGTGCTCACGGCGAACGCCTGCCCGGGCACGAACGCGACGCCCGTCTCGAGCGCCCGCGGCAGCAGTTCGGTGGTATCGGTTCCGTCGGTGAACTCGGCCCAGACGAACATGCCCCCGGACGCCGCGCTGCAGCGCAACCGTTCCCCGAACCGGCGGTCCACGGCATCGACCAGGGCGCCCGCCCGGGTCGAGTAGACGTTCCGCACGGTCTCGATATGGCCGCGCAGCCAGTCGGCATCGGCCAGCAGTTCGGCGGCGATCTGCTGGGTCAGCGCCGAACCGCACAGATCGGCGCCCTGCTTCAGCAGCTCGACGGCCCGGCACACCCGTTCCGGGGCGACCATCCAGCCCACCCGCAGGGTCGGGGCGATGATCTTGGACGCCGAGGACAACCGGATCACCGAGTCCGAATACGACGCCACCGGCTCCGGTGCCGGCCGTTCGAACCACAGCTCACCGTAGGGATCGTCCTCGATCACCCAGAACCCGTATCGTTCGGCCAGCGCCGCCAGCGCCTGCCGCCGGCGCGAGCTCATGGTCACGCCGCCCGGATTGTGGAAATTGCTGACCGTATGTACCACCGCGGGCCGCTCCCCGGCGGCGATCAGCTCCTCCAGCGCGTCGATACGCAGTCCCTCGGCGTCGAGGGGCACCGCCGCGATCCGGGCTCCGGCCGCCCGGAAGACCTGGAGTGCGCCGACGTAGGCCGGGTCCTCGACGACCACGAGCGCGCCGGGGTCCAGTAGCACTTCCGCCAGCAGCGACAGCGCCTGCTGCGACCCGTGGGTCACGAACACCTCGCCGAGCGCGACGGTGCGCCCGAGCCGCGCCGACTCCCGCGCCGCCAATACCTCACGGAGGGGTCCCCAACCCGGCGATTCGGTGTACTGCAGCGTGGAGCTGGTGCGCAGCGCCGATTCCGCCGCCGCCGCGATCCGGGCGCCGGGCATGAGCCCGGCGTCGGGCAGACCTCCGGCGAGGCTGACGATATCCGGGTCCGCGGTGAGCTTCAGCAGGTCACGGATGGCCGAACTGGTGAGACCGGCGAGTTTGCCGGCCAGCGGCGGTTGGGTGTTGGGCATAGGGCCTCCAAGGACGCACCTGGTAGAAACCCGATCATCCCATGAATATCCATGATCTGAAATTGTGATCTCATATGTCGGGATTCAGCGCCGGTCGGCGATCACCCACAGCAGCGTTTTGCCGTCCCGTTCCACCGTGGTGACGGTCTGCTTGTACACCGTGGTCGTACCACCCGGACGCCGCTCGGTGAGATCGACGTCGAAGGTATCCGGGGCCCGTTCGGTGATCCGCACACAGTGCTGGGTGTCCACCGGGATCTGCGCGTCGATGGCCTGCTGGATGGTCTCCGCGGACGAGATGGACGGTGAGTCCGCCGCTACGAACTCCCGCGCCGCGACGCCGTTGCGTTCGGCGTAGAACGCGTTCTGGAAGCCGAGAATCGCCCCCGCACCGCTCTCGGTGTCACCGATCCCGTCGCCCACGGTCACCGCGCCGTCCTGGCTCGCCGGACAGCTCAGCTCATCGGCGGGCCCCGGCGGCGCGGCGACAGGTTCGTCCCCGCCGCTGGTCACGACGACGATCGCGACCCCGACCGCCAGGAACGCCACCAGAACGGCGGCAATCGTGATGATCTTGTTCAACGGCAGCTGCCGGCGCGGCTTACTGGCCAGCGCGCCCGCCACCGACTGCGGTGTGAGCTTCTGCGCGATCGGATCGCTGTCCCACGACAGACCACCCGGCTTCGGCCGAGGGGCCCCCGCGCCCGAGTCGGCGCCCGGACCACCCGGCCGGCCCGGCGTGGACCAGCCGGGCTCCGCGGTCCGATGGCGCACGGTCGTCTGATCCGATTCCGGGGCACGCTCCGGCTGCCGGACGGCCGGGTCCGACGGGTACTGATGGCGGACGGTCGCCGCATCCGGGGAACCGGACGAGGTGGGCGCCGGGCGCTGAACCGGAACGGACCGGTCGGGAGCCTGGTATTGGGGGGTGGAACTGTCCGGGGCCCGGTACTGGGGCGGCGGCGGAGGCACCGGCGGCGCCTCCGGCGTGGCAGCAGCGGAAGACCCCGCGGGCCGCCAGGTCAGTTCCCGGTTCTCCGCACCCTCCGGCTTCCAACCCTGGACCGGCAGCTCGCCCGTCGGCGGGCCGAATTCCGATACGGGCGGCCCGAAATCGCCGGTAGGAGGCCCGAAATCCGCCCGCTCCGATTCACGCTCTCTGCCTTCGCCCTCGCCGGTCACTGCCTATCCCTTTCGAGACACGCGGGTGGGGCGGCCGTGACCGACCGCCCCACCCGGCAAGATGTCACTCGTATCAGTACTGGAGTGAACCACCCCACTGGCTGTTGACGCCAGCGACGTTGATCGACTGCTCCGGGTAGTTGCCGGGCGGCAGCAGCGGCGGGGGCGGCGGAATCTTCGCCGCGGCCTCCAGGGCGGCGGCGCCGCCCGGCTGCATCTGGATCCAATGCTCGACCGCCGCCTTCGCGGTGTTCACCGGAGTGGTGTCGATGGTGTGGTCCAGCCGGTTGTCCGGCAGTCCGTTACCACCGGTGAAGGTGGAAACGTTGATGGTGTTCTCGTCGACGAACTCCACCGCGATACCGGCCTCACCGGTCCCCTGCGGGGTGCGGAAACCGGCCGTGCCGACATAACCGGCCTGGTTGGAGAAGTGGTGGGTGTTCGCGAAATGCCCCGGAGCCAGCGAACCGCCGTCGACCGCGGCGCCGATCTCCATATGCGGGCCCTGCATCTCGACGACCGGAGCCACCGGCGCCTCGTCCAGGCTCGGCGCGTTCCACTGGGGCTCCTGCGGCTGCACCAGGGTATCGGTCTGCGGAGCACCCGGCTCCACATCCACTCCGGGCTCCGGCGCGGGCGGCTGCCCCGGCTGGGCCGGCGGCTGCGGCGCGTCCGGCTTGTCCGGAGTGATCGCCGGCTGCACCGCTTCGGGCTGGCCGGGCACCGGCAGCGGCGCCACCCGCGGCGTGGTCACACCCGGCTGGGTGGGACCCGTCAGGCTCTGATCGCCCTCCTCGCCCGGCTTCGGCGTGGTGACACCCGGCTGGCTCGGAGTGGGCGTATTCCCCTGCTGGTTCTCGTTCTGCACTCCCGGCTGACTGGGAGTGGTCTCCGGACTGCTCTGATCCTGAGGCTCTTCCGGCTGCTCGTTGGTCCCCGGCTGCGCGGGCGCCGGCGTGCTCGGCGTGGTCGGCGCCGTCGGCTGCTCACTCGGAACGGCCCCCGCCGGCGATGCGAAGATTGCCATCGCCGCAGCGGTGGCAAGCGGCAGCGAAGTGCTCGCCACCGCCCGGCTCGCCCGGTTCGGCTTACGATGTTTCACTTTTCGCCCAATCCCTCTCCCGGATCCGGCGCCATACGCGGACCGTATCCAGTTCTGACAATCCGAGATACGGACCGGACGGGTGACCCGGGTGGGCCGTTCGCTGTCCGAATCCGAAAGGACGAACCCCCCGGCACCAAACCTCGCGACCGCCCGTCGATCGCATCTCTGCTTCGGAAGTGAATCACACCTGCGCTCGTCCGGCAACGTGACCGAAAACTTCTGCGCGGCTACGCCGCGCGGGATTCGGCCCCGTAGGACCCGGCGCCTCACGGCAGGCGGACCCGGCGCCTCACGGCAGGCGGGGCGCGCCCGGGGAAGCCGCCGAGCGGCCCGGCCTCCGGAGCCCTCCTAGCCCAGGTCGTCGTGGCGCATGAGCTGGCGGGCCGCCTCCATCACCGAACCGGTGAGGGACGGGTACACCGAGAAGGTCTGCGCCAGATCGTTGACCGTCAGGTTGTTCTGCACCGCCAGGGCGATCGGCAGGATCAGCTCCGAGGCGATCGGGGCCACCACCACGCCGCCGATCACCACACCGGTGGCGGGCCGGCAGAAGATCTTCACGAAACCGCGGCGCAGGCCCGACATCTTGGCGCGGGGGTTGGTGTTGAGGGGCAGCATGACCGTGCGGGCGGGAACCTCGCCGTTGTCGATGGCGGTCTGGCTCACGCCGACCGTCGCGATCTCGGGGCGGGTGAACACCGCGGAGGCCACCGTCTTGAGCCGGATCGGGCTGACTCCCTCACCGAGCGCGTGATACATGGCGATCCGGCCCTGCATAGCCGCCACCGAGGCCAGCGGCAGCAGGCCGGTGCAGTCGCCGGCGGCGTAGACGCCGGGAACCGCGGTACGCGATACCCGGTCCACCCGCAGGTAGCCGCCGCGATCGAGTTCGATCCCGGCCTGTTCCAGGCCGAGGTCCCCGGTGTTCGGGGTGGAGCCGACGGTCATCAGGGCGTGCGACCCGGTGACGGTGCGGCCGTCGGACAGGGTCACCACCACGCCGTCGGCGGTGCGTTCCACCTTGTCGGCGCGCGCGTGTTTCACCAATTCCACGCCGCGCTCGGCGAACGCGTCCTCGAGAACCAGTGCGGCGTCGGCGTCCTCACCGGGCAGCACCCGGTCGCGGCTGGAGACCAAGATCACCCGCACGCCCATCTCGGTATAGGCGGAGACGAACTCGGCACCCGTGACGCCCGAACCCACCACCACCAGGGTCTCCGGGAGATCGGCCAGATCGTAGAGCTGACGCCAGTTCAGGATCCGCTCACCGTCCGGTTCGGCGCCGGGCAGCACCCGCGGCGAAGCGCCGGTCGCGATCAGCACGACCTCCGCCTCCACGGTCTCCTCGGCGCCCTCCGGGAACGAGACCGTGACCTGATGGGTGGCGCGACCCGATCCCGGCCCGGCCAGCCGGCCCCGGCCCGGCAGCACCCGCACCCCGGCCGCCTGGAGTTTGGACCGGATATCCGACGACTGCGCCAGCGCCAGCGCCTTCACTCGTTCGTGGACCTCCGGCAGCCGGACCTCCGCCTGCTCCGGATCCAGCGTGATCCCGAGGTTGCGAGCGCGCCGCAGATCGGTCCGCACTCCGGTCGAGGCGATGAACGTCTTGGACGGCACACAGTCCCAGAGCACACACGCTCCGCCGATACCGTCGGAATCGATCAGTACCACCTGCGCGCCGTGCTGGGCCGCGACCAGTGCCGCCTCATAGCCCGCGGGTCCGCCACCGATGATCGCAATGCGGGTCATACATACCCCTGTCCTAATCACCCGCGCCAGGCGCGCGGCAGCTCGCGGCCCTCACTCGCCGGGTCAAGCCTAGTGTGTGCCGCGCCCGCGCCCACGCCCGGCCGCGACCGCGCGTCGGCGCACCCGAAGCACATCCCGGAGCACTAATTACGACGCCCCGTACCGGTGCGCGGCGCCACACAACTAAGCTGCCGGTTGTGCCGATCTACGCTGCCTACGGGTCCAATATGGATTCGACCCAGATGCTCGAGCGCTGTCCGCACTCCCCCATGTCCGGGACGGGCTGGCTGGAGGGCTGGCGCCTCACGTTCAGCGGGGACGATATCGGCTGGGAAGGCCCACTCGCGACGGTCGTGGAAGAACCCGGCTCGCGGGTCTTCGTGGTGCTCTACGACGTCTCCCCCGAGGACGAGCAGCGGCTGGACCGTTGGGAGGGATCGGATTTCGGTATCCACCGCAAGATCCGCCTCCGCGTGACCCCCAGCCCCGGCAGCGGCACCGACCCGATCCTGGCCTGGCTCTACGTCCTGGACGCCTACGAGGGCGGCCTGCCGTCGGCCCGCTACCTCGGGGTGATGGCCGACGCCGCCGAAAAGGCCGGGGCCCCGGAGGAATACGTACACGCCCTGCGCACCCGCAACAGCCGCAACGTAGGCCCCGGAAACAACTTTAGTTAAAAGGGAGCTGTAATTTTGGAGCGGCTCCGCCGCTCGAGGGCGGGGCCCTATTAACCCCGGTTCTTCACTCCCGCCGGTCGGTCGCTGCGCTCCCTCCCTCTGGTCGCTCCAGAACCGGGGCGGGCCCCGCCCAGCGGAGGTGACCCCGGAGGCAAATGTGGAGGACGCGCTCGGGAATCCACACCCTTCCAGAACGTCACATCCTCGTGACCCGCTCAGCTGTCGCCTTCCCGGGCCGTGGGTCGCTGCCCTGGGCCTACCGGTGACTGCCCTGGGCCTACCGGTTCGAGAAAAGGTTCGGCCCGCGTCTGCTGTCAGCGCTCGAAGCGCATGTGGCGAAGCCACGAGTCTCGAGCGCTGACAGCAGACGCTCAGGAGGGCCGAACCTCGAGCGGCGGAGCCGCTCCAGACCAACACAGCGCGATGTTGGTGAGGGTTCGGACTCCTACGGCCAGTGCGCGTTCGTCGATATCGAAGGTGGGCTGGTGCAGGTCCAGCTGCGGACCTTCGCCCGACCAGACGCCGAGGCGGGCCATGGCGCCGGGGACTTCCTCCAGGTACCAGGAGAAATCCTCGCCGCCGCCGGATTGGGGGGTATCCGCCAGGGCGTCGGGGCCCAGGGCGCGGACGGCGTCGGAGAACATCTGGACCGAATGGTCGTCGTTGACCACCGGGGGCACCCCGCGGCGGTAGTCGAGCTGGTAGCGGACTCCGGTGGGCGCGAGCAGGCCGTCGACGATCTCACGCACCAGCGGCTCCAGCAGCGACCAGGTGGCGTGGTCGCCGGTGCGGACGGTGCCGGTGAGCATGCCGGTCTGCGGGATCGCGTTGGGCGCTTTTCCGGCGCTCACCGCGCCCCACACCATGACCGTGCTGGTACGCGGGTCGATACGGCGGGTGAGCAGGCCCGGCAGCCCGGTGATGACGGTGCCGATGGCATAGACCAGGTCACTGGTCAGGTGCGGGCGCGAGGTGTGCCCGCCGGGTGAGTCCAGAACGAGTTCGACGGTATCGGCGGCCGAGGTGATGGCCCCGACCCGGATGCCGACGCGGCCGACTTCCAGGCGCGGGTCGCAATGCAGCGCGAAGACCCGGTCCACACCGTTCATCACGTCGGCGGCCACCATATCGAGCGCGCCGCCGGGCATCACCTCCTCGGCGTGCTGGAAGATCAGCCGCACCCCCACCGGCAGGTCGAGATCGGCGAGGGCCAGCGCAGTGCCGAGCAGGATCGCGGTATGCGCGTCGTGACCGCAGGCGTGCGAGACCCCGGGCACCGTGGAGGCGAAGTCCAGGCCGGTGAACTCCTGCAGCGGCAGCGCGTCCATATCGGCGCGCAGGGCGATCCGCGGACCGGTGTCGGGGCCGATATCGCAGATCAATCCGGTACCGCTGGGCATGACCCGGAACGACAGACCGGCCTTCGTCAGCCAGGTGCCGACGAATTCGGTGGTCGCGAACTCGGTCCGCGACAGTTCCGGGTTGGCGTGGATATGCCGCCGCCATTGAACGAGATCGACCGTGTGCTCGGCCAGCCACGCCGTCACCGCGTCCTGTCCGTCTCGCACCGAACGGCCGGATGTGCTCACCGAATGTCCTCCTGTCGTAGAACGAGCAGCTGTGAACCACTTCGCTGGTGTCCGGGCCTCCCTGGACACATATCGCCCGCGACCGTGGTCGCGGTACATACCGGTGGCCTGCTCGCCCCTGTCGAGAAGCGACCGTAACCTCCAGTTTCGCACCGCGGCCCGATCCACGCGCGGCGGCCCGGGCCACCGCGGCGGACGTGTCGCGGGCGGGCCGGAGCCGGGAGGGCGGCGAACGCCGGGTGTGCGGGCCGCTACCCCTGGGCGAACGCCAGGTTCTCGGGGGTGTTCGGCACCGCCAGTCCGGCGAGCGCCGCCGCGTGCAGCGAGCGCTTGATCGCGGGCAGGCTGGGTGTGCGGTTCGCGGCCAGTTCCGCGGCCCGGGCGATCGCGGCGCCGCGCAGGGCGTCGGCTTCGGCGACATCATCGACGATACCCGCGACCAGCGCGTCGGCCGCACCGTAGCGGCGGCCCGTGGTCATCGCGGCGAGCGCGACCTGGTTGGTGAGGCGGCCGGTGAGCAGCGCGTTCATCCCGACCGTGAACGGCATGCCCAGATGGACCTCGGGCAGGCACCAGTACCCGCGGTCGGCGCGCATCACCCGGAAATCGTGCGAGGTCGCCAGCATGGCGCCCGCGCCGAAGGCGTGCCCGTTCACCGCGGCCACCGTCGGCATGGGGAACGCCAGTATCCGGGTGAAGACGCTGTGGACCCGGTCGAGGTAGCCGTGCATCCGGTCGAGATTGGCGAACAGCCAGTCGGTGTCGAGGCCGTTGCTGAAGAATTTGCCCGTGGCCGTGGTGACCAGGGCGGCGGGGCCTTCGATGGCCTCCACACTGTCCAGCAGGGCATGGGTTTCGTCGATCCACTGATGGCTGAAACGGTTCTCGTCGTCGGTCTGGCCCTCATTGCCCAGCGACAGTACGAATACGTTCCCATCACGCTCCAGGTACGGCATACGTGCAGCGTATCGACAGCGATCCGGATCCGTCCGGGCGCGGGTCGCGCCGGCCTCGCCGGACGCCGGCGGGCGCGGCCGTACGGACGGTCCCGCGGCGCCGGAGGCCATAGACTGACCGCCATGCTCGCCGAACAGGCCGCCGAGGAGATCGCCGCCCGCACATCCGTCGCCCGGCACCGGGTCGCGGTGATACTGGGTTCGGGCTGGCAGGACGCCGTCGCCGAACTCGGGACCCCGACCGCGGAGATCCCGATGCCGGACCTCCCGGGATTCGCCGCCCCCACCGCCCAGGGCCATCTCGGCCGGGTGCTGTCGGTACCGGTCGGCGGGGCCGATGTGCTGGTCCTGATGGGACGCCGGCACCTCTACGAGGGCAACACCCCCGACGATGTGGTGCATCCGGTGCGTACCGCGGTGGCGGCGGGCGCGGAGACCGTGATCCTGACCAACGCCGCCGGCGGTATCCGCCCGGGGCTGCGGGTCGGTGAGGCGGTACTGGTGCGCGACCACCTGAACCTCACCGGCCGGACACCGCTGACCGGAGCGACGTTCGTCGACCTGGTGGACGCCTGGGACCCGAAACTGCGGGAGCTGGCCCGCACGGTCGACCCCGACCTCACCGAGGGCGTGTACGCCGGGCTCACCGGCCCCCAGTACGAAACTCCCGCCGAGATCCGCATGCTGGCCACCATGGGGGCCGATCTGGTCGGGATGTCCACGGTCCTCGAGGCCATCGCGGCCCGCGCATCGGGCGCCCGGCTGCTCGGCATCTCGCTGGTCACCAACTCCGCCGCGGGTGTCACCGGCGCGCCGCTGTCGCACGCGGAAGTGCTGGCCGAGGGCAACGCGGCCGCGCCCCGGCTCGGCCGGCTGCTGCGCGGCGTGCTGGAGAAACTGTAGTGCTGACCTTCGGCACGGCGGGGCTGCGCGGCCCGCTGGCCCCGGGACCGGACGGTATGAACGACACCACCGTCGCCCGCGCCACCGCGGGGCTGGCGGCCTGGCTGCGGGACCGCTGCCTGGGCGGCGGCCGGGTGGTGGTGGGCCGCGACGCCCGCCACGGCTCGGCTGAGTTCGCGCGGATCACCGCCGAGGTACTGGCCGCGGCCGGTTTCGCGGTGACCCGGCTGCCCGAACCGCTGCCGACCCCGGTGACGGCGTTCGCGGTGCGGGCCCTGGACGCGGTGGCCGGGGTGCAGATCACCGCCTCGCACAATCCGGCGACCGATAACGGCTACAAGGTCTATCTCGACGGCGGCTCCCAGCTCCTGGCGCCCGCGGACACCGAGATCGAGAAGCAGATCGTCGCGGTGGTGGAACCGATCGACCGCACCCCGGTACCGGAGGCGGACACCGAACTGCTGACGCGGTACCTGACCCGGGTCGCGCAACTGCCGCGGCTGATCGGCGGCGACGGGGAGCGCGCCGAGATCCGGATCGCGTTCACGCCGCTGCACGGAGTCGGGGGCGCCACCGCGGCGCGGGCGCTCGCGGCCGCCGGGTTCGCCGATATCCACGCGGTCGCCGAACAGTTCGCGCCCGACCCGGATTTCCCGACCGTCGCCTTCCCGAATCCGGAAGAGCCCGGCGCCGCCGATCTACTGCTGGCGCTGGCCGAACGGGTGGACGCCGATCTGGCGATCGCGCTGGACCCCGACGCGGACCGATGCGCTCTGGGAGTGCCCACGGCGGACGGCTGGCGGATGCTGCGCGGTGACGAGACCGGTGTTCTGCTCGCCGATCATGTCCTGCGCACCGCGCCCGCGGATTCGCTGGTCGCCACGACGATCGTCTCCTCACGCCTGCTCTCCCGGCTCGCCGAAGCCCGCGGGGCCCGCTACGCCGAAACCCTCACCGGTTTCAAATGGCTGGCCCGGGCCGGTGACGGATTGGTCTACGCCTACGAAGAGGCCATCGGCCACTGTGTGGATCCGGCGGCGGTCCGCGACAAGGACGGGATCTCCGCGGCGGTGCTCGCCGCCGATCTCGTCGCGCGGTTGCGGACCCGGGGCCGCACTCTGCTCGACGAACTCGACGACTACGCGGTCCGTTTCGGCGTGCACGCCGGTGACCAGGTCGCGCTGCGGCTCCCCGACCCGCACGCGGCGGCCGAGGTGGTGGCCGGGCTGCGGGCGGCGCCACCGCGCGAACTCGCCGGAACCCCGGTCGAATACACCGATATGTCCGCACTGCGGGGCCGGATGCGCACCGACGCCCTGGTCTTAACCGGTTCCGGCGTGCGGGTGGTGGTCCGGCCCTCGGGCACCGAGCCGAAGCTGAAGTGCTATCTCGAGGTGGTGGAACCGGTCTCGGCCCCGGAACGGTTACCGGCCGCCCGGGCCGCGGCCGGGCAACGGCTTTCGGAACTGCGCGAATACTGCCGCGCGCTCGGCGCCTGAGGGTTTCACCGCGGCCCGAACTGGCGGTCCCCGGCGTCGCCGAGCCCGGGCACGATGAACGCGTCGTCGTTGAGCCGGTCGTCGATCACCGCCGTCACCAGGCGCACCGGGAAGCCCGAGCCCGCCAGTGCCGCGATCCCCTCGGGCGCCGAGACCACGCACACCGCGGTGATATCGGTGGCATCGCGCTGCGCCAGCAGGTCCAAGGTGTGCAGCATGGATCCGCCGGTGGCCAGCATCGGGTCCAGCACCATCACCGGGGTCGTGGAGAGGTCGTCGGGCAGCGATTCCAGATAGGGCACGGGCAGATGCGTCCGTTCGTCGCGCGCGACGCCGACGAAGCCCACCTGCGATTCGGGCACCAGATCGGTCGCCGCGTCCACCATGCCGAGCCCGGCCCGCAGCACCGGGACGAGCAACGGCGGACGGGCCAGCCGGGCGCCCCGGGTGGCCGCGACCGGGGTGACGATATCCACGTGCTCCACCGGCGCGTCCCGCAGCGCCTCGTAGACCAGGAGCCTGGAGAGATCGCGCAGCGCCGCCCGGAAGGCGGGATCGGGGGTTCGTTCGTCGCGGAGCGTGGTCAGCAGGATCGCCACGAGCGGATGATCCAGGGTGTGCGTACGCATGACGAAACGATAAGGTCGAGCACACCGGCACCGCTGTCTCGGCGAGGATTTCCGCGCGTGGCGAATTTCGCGGAACCACGCGGGAAGCCGGTGCGTCGAAACCGGTAGATGACATACTCTGCCCGTTAACGAAGTCGATGGGGGAACCTCTGATGGTGAACATCTCGGCCGATGCCGACGGTATAGCGGCCTACGGCGCGACGACCGGGATCATGTCCGGCGAACTGGCGGCGGCGGGGGCCGGCGCGACGGGGGCCGCCCCGGCGATCCTGGGCCCGATCTTCGGCCTGGTCGGTGGTGACTTCCTGGCCGCCTACGCCGCCGCCCACGCGGGGCATGTCGCGACGATCGGCCAGCTGTCCGCGGTACTGGGCACGATGAGCGGCGCGGCGGGCGTGGCCGCGGTCAGCTACGCCGAGGCCGATTCCGGTAACGCCGCCGCGCTGCGCGCCACCGCCGGGGAGTAACCGGTGATCGATATCAACGCGCTGGCCAAGCCGATCTTCGATCTGCTCTCCAGTTTCGGAACCGGAGTGCTGTCCACCGGCGGGCCCGGAGACGCGCTGCGTACCGCCTCCACCGCGATCGAGCAGGTCCATACGCTGGGCCGCAGCGGTATCAACCAGATGAACACCGCATGGGACGGCACCGGCGCCGACGCGGCCACCTCCAAGGCCCTGCGTGTGCAGACCACGGCCGCCACCATCTCCGACCGCGGCAACGAGATGGCCACCGTGATGGGCCAGGCCGCCGCGCATGTCGAAACCGGGAACAAGGATCTCACCGCCATCGCGCAGTCCTTCGTGAACACCGCGACCGCCGCGGCGCCCACGCTGGGCACCCCGGCCGGGCTCTCGCTGCTGGTCGGCTCGGCGATCGATCATCTCGGCCAGGCGCTGGGCGTGGTGGGCCGGGTACAGGGCGAACTACAGACCCAGACCGCCTCGATGAACGAACTCACCCCGCCGCCGACCACGCCGTCGGCCGCGAACACCGCACCGGTCGGTACGCAGGCGCTGTCGACGGTGTCGTCCGGTCTGAGCAGTGTGGCCGGGGTCGCCGGCAATCTGATGAGCACCGCCATGGCGAGCCCGGGCGGTTCCACCACCACTACCACGACGAGCGCGGGTACCCCGAGCAAGACCACCACCTCCACCGGCCAGACCGCCGAGGGCGAGGGTGTGAAGATCACCCTGCCCGACGGCAGTGTGGTGGAGGCCCCGAACGAGAAGGCGGCCACCGCGGTCAAGGCGGCGCTCGGCACGGTCGGGACGCCGTACGTCTGGGGCGGCAACACCCCGGGCGCCGGGCTGGACTGCAGCGGAATGACCAAATACGCCTACGGCGAGGCCGGGGTGGAGTTGCCGCGGCTCGCCCACGAACAGGCCAACGGCGCCACACCGGTGTCGGCGGGTGATCTCATGCCGGGTGACCTGGCGGTCTGGGATGGTCACGTGGCCATGGTGATCGGTAACGGGCAGTTGGTCGAGGCCGGTGACCCGGTGCAGGTCGGCTCCATCCGCACCGAGAACAGCGGCATGGAGTTCTACGGGTTCTACCGGCCCACCGAATGAGCCGCCCGCGGTCGCTGACGCGGTGACCAGGGCGGATATCCGATCACGACGAGTGGACAGCACATGAGCGAGCAGCAGATTCCCGAGGTGCCCAACGTCACGGTGGCGGGTAGCCGCAACCGTGCCGGCACCCTGTCGGTGCGCGCCACCGACCAGGGAATGCCGGTGGAGATCACCTTCGAGCGCAGCGAATACCGTTACGGCGCACAGGCTCTCGCCGACGAGATCCTGCGCCTGACCCGCCGGTCGACCATCGCGGCCAAGGCCAAGCGGCGAGAACTCCTGGCGGAGAACGGTATGCCGGCCGACATCCTGGACCAGCTGGGCCTGCCGACACGGCAGCAGGCGGTGGACGAACTGGATCGGATGGACGACGACGACACCGGCCCGACGAGTTGGATGCGCCCGGTATGAGCGACCGTCGCGCGCCACGCGCCGACGGACGGCCGCCGGGACCTGAGAGGGAAGCAGTATGAGCGCGGAAATGGATGCCCTGGTCGCCGGGGCCACACAGAAACTCGAGGCACTCGAAGCGGCGCTGTACGGGCTCAAACAGGTCCGCGGCCGCTTCACCACCGAGGACGAGCTGGTCTCGGTGGAGGTCGACAGCGACGGGGCCCTGGTGGGGCTGCGGCTCGGCGAGGGCGTCACCTCGCTGCCGCCGGCCGAAACCGCGCAGCTCATCATCTGGGCCGGCCGGCAGGCCGCCGAGGACGCGGGCAATCAGCGTTCGGGGGTTATTGCCGCACTGAACGAATCGTTCCCGCCCGCGGCGGAGGAGGCGCCGAAGGCGTCCGGGAGCGCACCGGGCGGCGCCTGAACGCAGCGGCCGCCGAGCGTGGTGCCGGTCATGTCACAGTCGTCGCGGACTGCGGATGGCCTTCGCCAACAGCGCCCGATAGGCTTCCGCACATGGCTTCTGGAGACATCGTCCCGATCGAGCTCGGTCTGACCGACGGCGATCTCGTCACCCTGTGGGCACCGCGCTGGCGTGACGGTGACGACGAGTGGGAAGCGTTCCTAGGACACGAGGATGCCCTGTACGGCTTCGAATCAGTGGCCGAACTGGCAGCCTTCATCCGGACCGATTCCGATAACGATCTGGTCGACCATCCGGCATGGAAGGTCGTCGCGGGTCTCTCGCCGGCCGAACTCGAACCGGAGGACAACTACTCGTTCGACCTGGTCGGAGTGCCGGAGCTGGCCGCCGGCGAACCGGACGTGGACACCATCGCCGAGCTCGAAGACACCTTGGCCATGGTGCGCAATATCGGCGAGGTCTGCGAGCTGGACGCGGTGACGAAGTTCTTCGGCTCGCACCCCGCGCTCGGCGCGCTGGCCGGCGGTACCCATATGTTCGCCGGTCGCGAGGGCCTGGAGCTGTGGGACCGGATCGGCGCCGCGGTCGCCAAGAGCTGGGACGATGTGCTGGATGCCATCGATTCGGTGGTCAAGGTTCCGGATGTGGACGCCGAAGCCGTCGCGCTGGCCGAAGCCGAGTTGCTGGCCGCCGAGGAGAACGAGGTGGACGCCGACGATGCGGCCGATACCGACGACGACAGCGATTTCGAACCGGTCGACCTCGACGAGGACGACGACGACGAGGACGAGGACGACGACGAGGAGCTGACCTTCTGGGAGGAGGTCGGCATCGACCCCGTCAAGATCGTCACCGGCGACGGCGAATACTTCACGCTGCGCTGCTATCTGGACGACGAGCCGATCTTCCTCGGGGCCCGCAAGAACATCTCGGTATTCGGCAGCGAACGGGCCCTCGCCCGGTACCTGGCCGACGATCACGAGCACGATCTGGCTCAGATCAGCACCTTCGCCGAGGTGCAGACCGCCGCGGTCGACGGTTCGCTGGAGGTCGAGGTCACCGACGAGAACGTCTACGTACTGCCCGGCCTGGCCGACGATCTCGCCGAGGGCCCGCGCGCGGTCGACAGCGAACAACTCGATCTGGTCCTCGAACTGTTCACCGACGCCGCCGACTACGCCGACGACGACGCCGTCGAACAGGCGCTGGCGAAATCCACCCCCCTCGGCTGGTACATCTCCTACCTGCTGAACCCCGACCCGACCCGGATGGCCCCCAATCCGCCCTTCGACGCCGAGGCCAAGGCCTGGCGCGAACTGGAACGTAATTTCGAGTCCCGCCTGACCGCGCGCTGACACCCGGCCCGCCGGGTGGCGGACACGCCGGTCGGCGGCCGCGCCAGGTCTCGATGTGGACACACGACGGCCATTTCGTCGTCAAACCGGCATCGACTGGGCAAACTGTCTGGCCAGCGGCGTTGTCGTTGCGCAGCCGCGGCCGGGCGCGATCCGGGCCGGGGACGACGCGCCGCCGCACCATGGGCGGTTGTACAAAGGAGGACGCATGCCGACAGTGCGGATCGATCTGGATCAAGACCTGCTGGCGGCCGCCGGCGCCATCATGGGTACGGCGACGAGCAAGGCGACGATCCACGAGGCGCTGCGCCGCATCGTGGTCCACGAGCGGCAGCTACGGCATTTCGAGCGGCTCGCCGCATCGGCCCTGAATCGCCCCCCGCAACCCGCCACCTGAGCACCCGGACAGCAACCCGCGCCCGGCTCGCCGCCGACCTGTCGGTCCCCACTGGCATGATCCGGAGGCACGGATGCCGGAGGGGGAATCATGCCGGGAACGATCACCGATCTACCCGAATCGCAACGTCCGCGGGAGCGGCTGTGCGCACTCGGTCCGCAGGCGCTCAACGACGGTGAACTGCTGGCCCTGCTCCTGGGTCAGGGCCGGCGCGGGGAAAGCGCGGTCGACCTGGCATTCGCGCTGCTCGCGGAGTTCGGCGGGGTGGCCGGTCTGGCGTCGGCGCGGCCCGAGGAGCTGGCCCGGCGCCCCGGTATCGGCACGGCCAAGGCCGCGGCCATCAGCGCCGCCTTCCAGCTCGCCGCCCGGGCTCGCAACGGTTCCCAGGGCCTGCCGGTCCTGGCGCGGGCCGAAGATGTGGCGCGCGCGGCCGCGCCCCTTTTCGCGGGCGCGCGAGTGGAGCGGTTACTGGTTCTGATCTGCGATTCCCGCAACCGGCCGCGGCAGCGGGTGTTCGTGGCCGAGGGGGCGATAGACGAGGTCGCGGTCCCGGTCCGGGAGATCCTGAACACGGTGCTCCGCCACGACGGCCGCGCCTTCGCGCTGGCGCACAACCACCCCTCCGGTGATCCGACCCCGAGCCTCGACGACCGGCGGGTCAGCAGCCTGCTGGCCGCGGCGGCGGGCACGGTCGGATTGCGGTTCCTCGACCACGTGGTGATCGCGGGTGAGGACTGGCGCCGCGCGGCGCCCTTCGAGGAAACGGACCCGTAGGCCGGGTTCAGTACACCGGTGGGGCGGCCTCGTCGAGCGGCTGTCCGGCGGCGTCGGCGCGCAACCGGCGGCGGGCGGCCAGCCGGGCGCCGATCAGGCCCTGCCGCGGCGCGAACAGGTAGACGGCGGTGAACACCGCGCCCTGGGCCAGCACGATGGTCGCACCGGGCGCGGTATCGGCGTAGTAGCTCACATACAGCCCGACCACCGCGCAGCAGCCCGAGAGCGTCGGTGCCAGCACCAGCATCCGGCCGAATCGTTCCGTGAGCAGGTACGCGGTGGCCCCGGGAATGATGAGCATGGCCACCACCAGGATCACCCCGACCGCCTGCAGGGCCACCACCGACGTCAGGGCGAGCAGGCCGAGCAGTGCCGCACCCAGCACGCGGGGATTCAGGCCCAGGGCGTAGGCGTGGGTGGGGTCGAACGCGTACAGCGTGAAATCGCGGCGCTTGAGCACCAGCGCCCCGAAGACCACCGCGGCCAGCACCGCGATCTGCACCAGTTCCTCCTGGCTCACGCCGAGGAGATTGCCGAAGATGATGTGGTTGAGATCGGTATCGCTGGGTGTCACCGAGATGAGTACCAGGCCGAAGGCGAACAGGGTGGTGAACACGATGCCGATCGCGGCGTCCTCTTTGATCCGGCTGGTATCGCGGACCAGCCCGATCAGGCCGACGGCCAGGAATCCGAAGATCACCGCGCCGACGGCGAAGGGCACTCCCGCGATATAGGCCAGTACCACCCCGGGCAGGACCGCGTGCGAGACCGCGTCACCCATCAGCGACCAGCCCACCAGCACCAGCCAGCAGGACAGCAGCCCGCAGACGACGGCCGCGACGATACTCGCGGTCAGCGCCCGCACCATGAACGCGTAACGCAGCGGTTCGAGGAAGAATTCGAGCAGGTCCATCGCGGTCACCGCTGCTCGGTGACATCGAGCCCGAAGGCCAGCGCGAGGTTCTCCGGCCGCAGGGCTTCGTCGGGACTGCCGTGCACGAGGACCCGGCGCATCAACAGCACCGCTTCGTCGGCCAGACCGGGCAGCGCGTGCAGATCGTGGGTGGAGATGAGAACCGTGGCTCCGTCGGCGGCGAGACCGCGCAGCAACGCGGTGATCGTCGCCTCGGACCGTTTGTCGACACCGGCGAACGGTTCGTCCAGCAGTAGTATCCGCGCGCCCTGGGCGATCCCGCGCGCGACGAACGCGCGTTTGCGCTGACCACCGGACAACCGGCCGATCTGCCGGTCCGCCAGTTCGGTGAGTTCGACCCGTTCCAGCGCGTCGTCGACCGCGGCCCGGTCGGTGCGGCCGGCCCGGCGGGTGAACCCCATCCGCCCGTAGCGCCCCATGGTCACCACATCGCGCACCGACAGCGGGAACGACCAGTCGACGGCCTCGCTCTGCGGGACGTAGCCGAGCAGTCCGGACCGGCGGGCCGCGAGCGGTTTGACGCCACCCACACGGACCGTGCCGCGGGCGGGGGTGACCATACCCATCAGGGTTTTGAACAGGGTCGATTTACCGGACCCGTTCATCCCGATCAGCGCGCACACCCGGCCCGGGTCCAGGGTCAGCTCGACCCGGTCCAGCGCTTGGACCTCTCCGTAGTAGACGGAGACACCGTCCACCTCGATCGCGGGGACTGTCATGGCCTGCTCCCGGTGAGTGCGGCGGCGATCGTCTCGGCGTCGTGCCGGACGAGATCCAGATAGGTCGGCACCGGACCGTCGGCGGCGGACAGCGAATCCACGTACAGCACGCCGCCGAACCGCGCGCCGGTGGCCTCCACCACCCGCTGCATGGGGGCGTCGGAAACGGTGGACTCGCAGAACACCGCGGGTACCTCGTGGTCGCGGACGTATTCGATCACCCGGGTGATCTGTTGCGGAGTCGCCTGCCGCTCGGCGTTGACCGGCCAGATATAGGCCTCCGACAGCCCGGCGTCGCGGGCCAGATAGGAGAACGCGCCCTCGCAGGTCACCAGTGCCCGCTGGCGGCGCGGCAGTTCGCGCAGGGCGCCGACCAGTTCGTCGTGCACCTGCTGCAGGCGGAGTTTGTACCGCGCCGCGTTATCCCGGAACGCGGCTTCGTGTTCGGGCGCCATCCGGATGAAGGCGGTGACCATGTTGTCCACGTAGGTCTGCACATTCAACGGCGACATCCAGGCATGCGGATTCGGTTTACCCGCGTACGCGTCGGAGGTGATCGGCACCGGTGCGACCCCGTCGCTCACCGTGACGCGTTCGGCGTCCAGATCGGCCACGAACTGGTCGAACCAGGCTTCCAGGTTCATTCCGTTGTCCAGGATGAGATCGGCCTTGGCGGCGCGTTTCACATCTCCGGGGGTCGGCTCGTACCCGTGGATCTCGGAGCCGGGCTTGGTGAGCGATTCGACCCGCAGGTGTTCACCCGCCACATTGCGGGCGATATCGGCCAGCACGGTGAAGGTCGTGAGTACCACCGGTTCGCCGGTACGCGGGAGATGGAACGACGCGCACCCGGCGGCGAGCACTCCGGTCGTGAGAACAGCGGCGATCCTGGCCATCACACGCACTCCGAACCACCGCCTTCCGCTGAGGGAAATGCTAAGTTCGGGAACCCGAATAATCAACTTCGTGTGAGGGAAAACAAGTGTGCTACCGGGCGAACAGCACCGCCCCCGGCACCGTGCGGTACCGGGGGCGGTGTGGAAAACGGGTGTGATCAGCGCGCGAACAGCAGGGCGCGCTTGACCTCCTGAATGGCCTTGGTGACCTCGATACCGCGCGGGCAGGCATCGGTGCAGTTGAAGGTGGTGCGGCAACGCCACACCCCGTCGACCTCGTTGAGGATGTCGAGGCGCTCGCGGGCGGCCTCGTCACGGCTGTCGAAGATGAAGCGGTGCGCGTTCACGATCGCGGCCGGGCCGAAGTAGCTGCCGTCGGTCCAGTACACGGGGCAGGACGTGGTGCAGCAGGCACACAGGATGCATTTGGTGGTGTCGTCGAACCGGGCGCGGTCGGCCTGGCTCTGGATCCGCTCGTAGGTCGGCTCGTTACCGGAGGTGATCAGATACGGCTTCACCGCCCGGAACGCGTCGAAGAACGGTTCCATATCCACGACCAGGTCCTTCTCGACCGGCAGACCGCGAATGGGTTCGACGGTGATGGTGACCGGTTTGCCGTTCTTCGGCAGCATGTCCTTCATCAGGACCTTGCAGGCCAGCCGGTTGACCCCGTTGATCCGCATCGCGTCGGACCCGCACACCCCGTGCGCGCAGGAGCGCCGGAAGGTGAGGGTTCCGTCCAGGTAGGACTTGATGTAGATGAGGATGTTCAGGAACCGGTCCGTCGAGAGGGCGGGCACCTGAAACGACTCCCAGCGCTGCCCCTGACCGTCCTCCGGGTTGAACCGCGCCACCTTGACGGTGATCATGGTCGAACCCTCGGGGACCGGCGCCGGGTTCGCGACCGTCGGATTCTCGGCTACAGCGGTCATCAGTACTTACGCTCCATCGGCTCGTAACGGGTCTGCACCACCGGCTTGAAGTCGAGGCGGATATCGGAGAGGAGATCCGCGCCCTCCTTGTAGGCCATCGTGTGCCGCATGAAGTTCACGTCGTCGCGGTCGGGGTAGTCCTCGCGCGCGTGCCCGCCACGCGACTCCTTGCGGTTGAGCGCCCCGACCACCGTGACTTCGGCCAGTTCCAGCAGGAAGCCCAGCTCCAGGGCCTCGAGCAGATCGCTGTTGTAGCGTTTGCCCTTGTCCTGCACCGTGATCCGGGCGTAGCGCTCCTTGAGCGCGTGGATATCGGTGAGGGCCTGCTTCAGGGTGTCCTCGGTGCGGAACACCGAGGCGTTGTTGTCCATCGACTTCTGCAGTTCGGTCCGGATATCGGCGACCCGCTCGTTGCCGTGGTCGGACAGGATCAGCGAGAGCCATTCCTGCACCATCTGAGAGGGGTTCTCCGGCATATCGACGAATTCGGCGCGATGCGCGTATTCCGCGGCGGCGATACCGGCGCGCCGGCCGAAGACGTTGATATCGAGCAGCGAATTGGTGCCGAGGCGGTTCGCGCCGTGCACCGAGACGCAGGCACATTCACCGGCGGCGTACAGGCCGGGGACGATATCGGTGTTGTTCTTCAGCACCTCGCCCTCGATCCGGGTGGGGATACCGCCCATGACGTAGTGGCAGGTGGGGAACACCGGCACCAGTTCCTTCACCGGGTCCACACCGAGATAGGTGCGGGCGAACTCGGTGATATCGGGCAGCTTCTCCTCGAGCACGTCCTCGCCGAGGTGGGTCACGTCGATGTAGACGTAGTCCTTGTTCGGCCCGGCGCCGCGGCCTTCGAGCACCTCGAGCACCATCGAACGGGCGACGATATCGCGCGGTGCGAGGTCCTTGATGGTGGGCGCGTAGCGTTCCATGAACCGCTCGCCGTCCACATTGCGCAGGATGCCGCCCTCACCGCGGACCGCCTCGGAGATGAGGATGCCCAGCCCGGCCAGGCCCGTCGGATGGAACTGATGGAATTCCATATCCTCGAGCGGCAGGCCCTTGCGGAACACGATCGCCATACCGTCGCCGGTGAGCGTATGCGCGTTGGAGGTGGTCTTGTACATCCGGCCGGAACCGCCGGTGGCGAAGACGATCGACTTCGCGTGGAAGACGTGCAGTTCACCGGTGGCCAGTTCGTAGGCGACCACACCGGTGGCGACCTGACCGCGATCGGTATCGGTCAGCACCAGGTCCAGCACGTAGAACTCGTTGTAGAACTCGACGTCGTGCTTGACGCAGTTCTGGTAGAGCGTCTGCAGGATCATATGACCGGTGCGGTCGGCGGCGTAGCACGCGCGGCGCACCGGGGCCTTGCCGTGGTCGCGGGTGTGCCCGCCGAACCGGCGCTGGTCGATCTTGCCCTCGGGCGTGCGGTTGAACGGCAGGCCCATCTTCTCCAGGTCGAGCACCGCGTCGATGGCCTCTTTGGCCATGATCTCCGCCGCGTCCTGGTCGACCAGGTAGTCACCACCCTTGACCGTGTCGAAGGTGTGCCACTCCCAGTTGTCCTCTTCGACGTTGGCCAGGGCCGCGCACATACCGCCCTGGGCCGCGCCGGTGTGGCTGCGGGTCGGATACAGCTTGGTCAGCACCGCGGTCCGTGCCCGCGGGCCCGCCTCGATGGCCGCCCGCATACCCGCGCCACCGGCGCCGACGATCACGACGTCGTAGCGGTGCTCCTGAACGGGTCGGGACTCAACGACGTCGCTGGTTCGTTCGCTGCTCTCACTCATGCGAGGGGGCCCGTTCCTAACTGATGTTGGGGTCGAAGGTGAAGATGACGTAGGTGCCCACGCCCATGATCAGGATCATCGACAGCACCAGCAGGGTGTTCAGCCAGAAGCGGGTCGAATCCTTGCGGGAGTAGTCCGCGATGACCGTGCGCAGGCCGTTGCCGCCGTGCAGCTGCGCCAGCCACAGCATGGTCAGGTCCCAGATCTGCCAGAACGGGCTGGACCAGCGGCCGGCGACGAAGGCGAAGTTGAGCCGTTTCACGCCGCCGTCGAGCAGCAGCATGATCGCCATATGGCCGAGCACCAGGACGATCAGCGCGAGGCCGGAGAACCGCATGAACAGCCAGGCGTTCTTCTCGAAGTTGCCGCCGGTGCGGGCCCGGGGGGAACGCGGCAGGTCCAGGCTGGCCGGGCGATCGTGGGATTTACCGATAACAGGTGCAGACATGGCTCAGTGCTCCGTCAACAGTAGGTAGAACATGCGGCCGATCGAAGGCACCACGAGCACGACCAGCAGGCCGAGGATGCCCCACAGCATCTGCTTCTGATAGCGCGGGCCCTTGGACCAGAAGTCGACCAGGATCACTCGCACACCGTTGAGCGCGTGGAACAGCACGCAGAAGACCAGGCCCATCTCCATGAGCGCGACGATCGGGGTCTTGTAGATCGCGATCGCGTCGTCGTACATTTCGGGACTCACCCGCACGAGGGCGGTGTCCAGGACGTGCACGAACAGGAAGAAGAAGACCGTCACACCGGTGATCCGGTGCAGGGCCCAGGACCACATGCCGGGGTCGCCTCGGTACAGCGTTTTGCGCTTCGGCTGAGCCGGAGCTTCTATCGTGGTCATAGAGTTCGGTGCCTCCAACATCGTTGATGGACCCGGTCACAGATCCCGGCACCGGTGTGGAAGGGGCCGGTTATTCGGTGGCGGGTCATCCCGCGGCCGACAGGGCCGACTGCCGGGGCCGCTGTCGAGGGGTTCGCCGCCGCCGAACCTGAACCGATCTGTTCTGGACTCTAATCCTCTGACAATCGGGGAACTAATTCGGCTTACCGCGCGTTGCGCCCAGATCACACAGGTTAGGTTTACCTTTGTAGGGCCGGACGGGGGTTGTGCGGCGGGTTCGCCGCGCCCTCGTTCACCCATTCATAGAACTTGTTCGTAGCCCGCATTTCTTCCACAAACCATTGGTGTGCAGCGGGTTTCACATTCCCGGCCGGACGCGCGGCGAAGCGCCGCCATTTAAGGCGGGCGCCCGGCCTCTCAATGCCGAAGTCGCCATTGTGCGGGTCGGCAATGTGCAAAATGTCTCACCCGGAGGCCGGAAGTTACTCAAGAGTAGCCGAGAGATCGCCTCCGGAGGAAAGAGTTTCCGAGATTGCGATGAATTACCGCGCGGCCGCCCGCCACACCCTCACTCGTCTTCCGAGATGGCGTCGACCCGCAGCCGGACGGTCTCGTAGTTGAAGACGGTATCGACGGTATCGCCGGTCACCCGGCCGAGCAGAGCCTGGCTCGACAGGGCGCTCTGGGGATACCGGCCCACGGCCGGATCGGCTTCGTGGTCGGGCACGATCTGATACTCCATCCGGACCTCGACCTCGCCGTAGGCGTCGAGCTTGGACAGGAGCAGTTTCGAATACACCATCACGATGAGGAACTTCGAAAGCGTCATTCGGCACCTTCCTGGTGACCTGTGCCGGGCCGGGCGGCCTGGCAATCTACATATCTCCAGGTGGAAGGACATGTTTCACTTCAGCCTCCGGCGAGCGCGCACGACACGGCGCGGTAGGCCAAGCTGGAACCGGACCGAGACGAGCCGGGCACGACTGCGGGAGCGCCGATGAACGCTGCGGATACACCGACCGATATCGACTGGGACGGGCTGCGTGCCGCTGCCCGGGAAGCGATGCGGCGGGCCTACGCGCCCTACTCCGGCTTTCCGGTGGGCGCCGCCGGCTGGGACGGCCGGGTCGTGTCGACCGGCTGCAATGTGGAGAACGTCTCCTACGGACTCGGGCTGTGCGCCGAATGCGTGCTGGTCGGCAACCACCGGATGGCCGGCGGTGACCGCCTGGCAGCCGTCTCGGTCTGCGATTCCCGGGGCGAGATCCTGCTGCCGTGCGGACGCTGCCGCCAGGTGCTCTACGAGTTCGGCGGATCGGACCTCCTGATCGACCATCGCGACGGGCCCACCCCGCTGGGCCGGCTACTGGCCGACGCCTTCGGCCCCGACGATCTGGCCGCCGGGCGCGGCTGACGGCCCGGGCAGCGCCGACCACGCACCCCGCCGCCGGCGCACGATATCTGTGACCCGGTCCCCGCCCCGGAATCTCGGTGCGCTCCCACCCGTTGCTCCGGGTATGACAGTTCCCCTCTCCGTTCTCGATCTGGCCGCGGTCGCCGCCGACGGATCGCACAGCCAGGCACTCGCCGACACCCTGACCGTCGCCCGCGAAGCCGAGCGGCTGGGATACCACCGGTTCTGGGTGGCCGAGCACCACGGCATGCCGGGGATCGCGAGTTCGGCCCCGCCGGTGCTGATCGCCGCCGTGGCCGCGGCGACCGAACGGATCCGGGTCGGGTCGGGCGGGGTGATGCTGCCCAATCACGCCGCACTGGTGGTGGCCGAACAGTTCGGCACCCTGGTCGCGCTCTACGGCGACCGGATCGACCTCGGCCTGGGCCGCGCCGCCGGCACCGACCCACTGATCTCGGCCACCATCCGGCGCGGTGCCGCCGCCGAGGCCGTCGAGGATTTCCCGAAGCAGGTGGTGGAACTGCTCGCCTATTTCGGCACCATCCCGCCATTGCGCGGCGGGCAGGGCGACCGCATCCGGGCGATCCCGGGTGAGGGCGACCCGCCGGAGATGTGGCTGCTGGGGTCGAGCGATTTCAGCGCCCGGCTCGCGGCCATGATGGGGTTGCCGTTCGCCTTCGCCCACCATTTCGCGGGCGGGCGTACCACGCCGCTGGTCTTCGAGCTGTACCGCCGTGAATTCCGGCCCTCGGAGGTGCTGAGCGAACCGCGTTCGATGCTGGCGGTGGCCACGGTCGTCGCCGAGACCGCCGAGGAGGCGCGCCGCCGGACGCTACCGCAGAGCCTGGTCCAGCTGCGGATGCGTACCGGGCAGTTGCCGCAGCGCATCCCGACCCTCGCCGAGGCGGTGGAGTATCCGTGGTCGGACGCGGAGAACGCGTTCGTCGACGACCGCAACGCCGATCAGGCGGTGGGCACCCGCGAGCAGGTGCGGGACCGGCTGGACACCCTGGTGAAGGAGACCGGCGCCGACGAGATCATCGTCGCCCCCACCGGCCCGACCGTGGCCACCCGGCTCGAAACCCTGCGCGCCCTGCGGGAATGAGCGCCCGCGTGGATCCGGCTCCTGGGCCGGATCCACGGCCGCGCCACCGGCGCGCTGCGAGACTGGGGGCGTGACGGGACACGACGCGATATCCATCATCCGGGCCAAACGGGACGGCGCCGCGCTGTCCGACGAGCAGATCGATTGGGCCATCAACGCTTTCACTCACGGTGAGATGGCCGACGAGCAGATGTCGGCCCTGGCCATGGCGATCGTGCTGCGCGGGATGGACCGCCGCGAAACCGCCCGCTGGACGCACGCCATGATCGATTCCGGGCGCCGGCTGGATTTCACCGGCCTGCCCCGGCCCACCGTGGACAAACATTCCACCGGCGGCGTCGGTGACAAGATCACACTCCCGCTGGCGCCGCTGGTCGCCGCGTGCGGCGCCGCGGTTCCGCAATTGTCGGGACGCGGTCTCGGTTACACCGGCGGCACGCTGGACAAACTGGAATCGATACCCGGCTGGCGGGCCGATATCGGCGTCGACCGGATGCGCGAGATCCTCGCCGACCCCGCCGGGGGTGCGGTGATCTGCGCCGCGGGCGCCGACCTCGCGCCCGCCGACAAACGCCTCTACGCGCTGCGCGACACCACCGGCACCGTCGAATCGATACCGCTGATCGCGAGTTCGATCATGAGCAAGAAGATCGCCGCCGGGACCGCCGCGCTGGTGCTCGACGTGAAGGTCGGCTCGGGCGCGTTCATGCGAACCCGCGACGAGGCCCACGCGCTGGCCACCACCATGGTGGAACTGGGCACCGACGAAGGTGTCGCCACCGTCGCCCTGCTGACCGCGATGGACACTCCCCTGGGCCGCACCGCGGGCAACGCGCTCGAGGTCGGGGAAGCGGTGGAGGTGCTGGCCGGCGGTGGTCCGGCCGATATCGTCGAACTGACCCTGGCGCTGGCCCGCGAGATGGTCGCGCTGGCGGGTCTGGATGTCGACCCCGCCGACGCGCTCGCCGACGGACGGGCGATGGATCACTGGCGCACGATGATCCGCGCCCAGGGCGGCGACCCGGACGCGGCGCTGCCCGGCGCCGCCCACACCGAATACCTGCCCGCCCCGGCCACCGGTGTGCTGACCCGCCTGGACGCCCTGGCGGTAGGGATAGCCGCGTGGCGCCTGGGCGCGGGCCGGACCCGGCAGGGCGCCCCGGTGCAGGCCGGAGCGGGCGTGCGCCTGCTCGCCGTTCCGGGCGACCGGGTCACCGCCGGACAACCGCTGCTCGCGCTGCACACCGATACGCCGGAAACCATCGAGCGGGCCGTCCACGCGCTGGCGGAGGCGATCACCGTCGCCGACGGCGCCGACGAGCGGAGCGCCCGCGGGCCGCTCGTTCTCGAACGGGTCGCCGCGGACCGTGCCTGACCACGTCACATCCCGGCCCGGCTCATCCCGTTCCGCCGCCCGGCGACCGACCTGTCCGGGCGGCGACCACCGAACCGGAGCCCGGTGAACTCGAGATGAGCGGCGACCGAAGAGGCGCGAGGATTCGGGGCGTCCGGCCGACAGGCCGGAAAATCGGCGATACCGTCGGAACATGACCGGACCGATGCCGCTGGACCTCGCCTCGCTGCGCCGCGCCCCCAAGGCGCTGCTGCACGATCATCTCGACGGCGGTCTGCGGCCCGCCACGGTGCTCGAACTGGCCCGCGAATGCGGATACGACGCGTTACCCGCCCAGGACGCCGAAGCGCTGGCCCGCTGGTTCCGCGACGCCGCCGACAGCGGATCGCTGGAACGCTACCTGGAGACCTTCACCCACACCGTCGCCGTGATGCAGACTCCGGAGGGCCTGCGCCGGGTGGCCCGCGAATGCGTCGAGGACCTCGCCGACGACGGCGTCGTATACGCCGAAGTGCGCTTCGCGCCCGAACAGCACCTGGAACAGGACCTGACCCTCGACGAGGTGGTCGAACACGTGCTGGCCGGTTTCGCGGCCGGCGAGGCGGACGCCGCGGCGGCCGGGCGGCCCATCGTGGTCCGCTGCCTGCTCACCGCCATGCGGCACGCCGCCCGGTCGCGCGAGATCGCGGAACTGGCGGTGCGGTTCCGGGATCGCGGCGTGTGCGGGTTCGATATCGCCGGCGCCGAGGCCGGCTACCCGCCGTCGCGCCACCTCGACGCGTTCGAGTACATGCGGGTCAACAACGCGCATTTCACCATCCATGCGGGTGAGGCGTTCGGGTTGCCGTCCATTCAGGAGGCGCTGGCCTTCTGCGGCTGCGAGCGGCTGGGCCACGGCGTGCGGATCGTCGACGATATCGAGGTACCGGGTGCGATCGAGGAGGCCCGGCTGGGGCGGCTGGCCGGGTTCGTCCGCGACACCCGGGTCCCGCTGGAACTGTGCCCCTCGTCGAATGTGCAGACCGGCGCGGTGCCCTCGCTGGACAAACATCCGTTCGACCTGCTGGCCAGGCTGCGCTTCCGGGTCACGGTCAACACCGACAACCGGCTGATGAGCGATACCTCGATGAGCCGGGAGATGCTCAAACTGCACCAGGTGTTCGGGTACGGCTGGACCGATCTGGAGCGGTTCACGATCAACGCGATGAAATCCGCGTTCATCCCGTTCCCGGAGCGGCTGCGGATCATCGACGACATCATCAAACCCGGTTACGCGGTCCTGCTCGGCTGAGCTGTGTTTATCGGCGCCGCCTGCGGCGTCGCGGGGTTTGGCCCCCTTAGGCCGGGCCAAACCCTCCGCGGGTCTCGCTCAACTCGGCGCCGCGGCCGGGCACGTCTAGGCTCATCGTCGATGTTTATGAGGGAGCTCCACCAGCGCGCCGTCCGCCGTTTCGGCTCGGTGCTGACCGCCGCGGTATGTGCGGCCGGACCGATCACCGTATGCGGACCCGCGATCGCGCAGCCCCCACCACCCACGACCACCCCGTTCACCACCCCCGTCACCGATTCCTGCCCACAGCGCGACCGGCCGCCGGCCGCGATCGACGTCTCCGAGGTCCCCGCGCCCGGCGAACCCACCCCCACCGCGCTGCCCGTTCCGGATTCCCCGGTCGGCGGCAAACGCCTGGGCGAATGCGGTGTGGTCCTCCCGGCCGGCGCGCCCGCCGTGCCGCCGGATATCTCGGCGACCGCCTGGATGGTGTCGGATCTCGACACCGGCGCCGTCGTGGCCGCCAAGGATCCGCACGGTCGCTACCGGCCCGCCAGCACTATCAAGGTGCTGCTGGCGACCATCGCGTTGCGCACCCTGGACCTGGACACGGTCGTCGTCGGCACCCAGGCCGACGCCGATGTGGAGGGCACCCGGGTCGGGATCGGCCCGGGTGGCCGCTACAGCAACCGTCAACTGCTGCACGCGCTGGTGATGGCGTCGGGCAACGACGCCGCGCACGCGTTGGCGGCGCAGTTGGGCGGTGACGCGGCCACGGTCGCGAAGATGAACGATCTCGCCGCCTCGCTGCACGCCTACGACACTCGCGCGGCCACCCCGTCCGGTCTCGACGGACCCGGTATGAGCACCTCGGCCTACGATCTGTCGCTGCTGTTCCGCGAGGCCATGTCGATCCCACTGTTCGCGGAGATGATCCGCACCGAACAGTTCGACTTCCCCGGTTTTCCGCCGAATCCGGCCGTGCCCGGCGATCAGGATCATCCGGGTTTCCCGATCGCCAACGACAACGGTCTGCTCTACAACTATCCGGGCGCGCTGGGTGGTAAGACGGGGTTCACCGACGATGCGCGGCAGACCTTCGTGGCGGGCGCAGAACGCGGCGGACGCCGCCTGGCCGTGACCCTGTTGCAGGCCGACGTACTGCCGATCCGCCCGTGGGAGCAGGCGGCTCGGTTGCTCGACTACGGATTCGCGCTCGGACCCGGTGCCCAGATCGGCGAAATCCCTGGTGACCGAGCCGAATCCGAGGATGGGGACGCGGTACTGGCACTGCCTCCCCAGGAGGGCGCCCAGAACGCCATCGCCTATTCGGCCCAGCCGCGCGCAGCGGGCGGTTTCGACGACCTGTGGATGATGCTGATGGTCGGCGGTCTGATCCTGGTGCCGATAATGCTGGTGGGGATGTGGCATATCCGCACCCGAAAACGCTGACCCGGCCCGGCCGGTCACCCGGGGCACGCCGCCCGTTCTGCCGATTCAGCGGCGGCGCCGCCGGATCCGGGACAAACCGGCAGCGGTGAGTGCCCCCGCTCCGAACAGCGCGGCCGATTTCCCCAGCGACGGCCGTCCGGTGTCCTGGATCCGCGGGCTGATCACCGCGGGGCCGGGCAGCGGGGCCGGCGCGAGTTGTTCGTTCTCGCGCGCGGTGGCCGCCCAGGCAGTGGCGAAGAGAATGATCCGGTACACCACGTAGCTGAACACCATGATGCCGATGATCGAACCGAACGCCGCCCCCGCCGGACTGCTCAGCACCGACCGCAGATAGATCCCGGCGAGGTTCTTGAAGATCTCGAATCCCACCGCCGCCAGCACCGCCGCCCGCAGCGCGCTGCGCAGTGTCACCGGCTCGCGGGGCAGGCGGGCGATAATCCAGGCGAACAACGCCCAGGACGCCACCATCGCCAGCCCCGTGGACAGCAACCACAGCAGCCACCGCGACCCGGGCATGTCCTGCAGCCCGACGAGTTCGAGCAATCGCACTCCGAGCCGGCTCGACGCCAGAACCGACAGCCCCAGCGACAGTGCCAGCGCCAGGAACAGACCGAAAAGCGCGCCCAGATCCGACAGTTTGTTGCGGAACCAGTTCGAGTCGTCGGATTTCTGCTCCCACTGCTCGGTCAGCGCTGCGCGCAGGTTCGCCATCCAGCCCAGCCCCGAATACAACCCGGTGAGCAGGCCCAGGACACCGACCGCGCCGCGTGAGCCGATCGCCTGGTCGATCAGATCGTTGAGCTGATCACCCATCTCACCGGGAATGTTCTCGACGACACTGGTGCGCAGTTCGTCGAGCAGATCGGCATTACCCGCGAGCACGAAACCCGCGATGGCGAAGGCGATCATCAGCAGCGGGAACAGGGACAGCACCGTGAAATAGGTGATACCCGCCGCGTAGTGGTCCCCGCGCTGGTTCTGGTATCTGCCGACGGCGCGTACCAGATGATCGAGCCAGGGCCGCCGCCCGATCGTCCGCGTGACCTTGTCCTTGACCGTGTCGATCACCTGCACTGTCAGCGCCCCTCGCTCGCCCCGCGCATCGAGGCCGGACCGGAGCTCAGCGGGTGAGGAACCCGACCCGGTCGTAGACCTGTGCGAGGGTGTTGCCGGCGATCTCGCGCGCACGCTCGGCCCCGGTGGCGAGAATGCGATCGAGTTCACCCTGATCCGCCATGTACTCTTCCACTTTCGCACGAAGTGGCGTGACAAATCCGGTCAGTGCGTCGGCGACGTCGGCTTTCAGATCGCCGTACCCGCGACCGGCGTAGTCCTTCTCCAGCGTCACGATCGGGGTCTCGGTGAGCGCGGACAGGATCACCAGCAGATTGCTGACCCCCGGTTTCGCCTCCACGTCGTAGCGGATCTCGCGTTCGGTGTCGGTGACCGCCGAGCGCACCTTCTTCGCCGTCACCTTGGGGTCGTCGAGAAGGTTGATCAGGCCCGCGTCCGAACTGGCGGACTTGCTCATCTTGGCAGTGGGATCCTGCAGGTCGTAGATCTTGGCGGTGCCCTTGACGATATGGGCCTCCGGCACCACGAAGGTCTTCTTGAACCGGGTGTTGAACCGCTGGGCGAGATTGCGGGTGAGCTCGAGATGCTGACGCTGGTCCTCGCCCACCGGCACCTGATGCGGCCGGTAGAGCAGGATATCGGCGGCCATCAGCACCGGATAGGTGAACAGGCCGACGGTGGTGTTGTCGGCGCCCTGTTTCACCGATTTGTCCTTGAACTGCGTCATCCGGCTCGCCTCGCCGAACCCGGTGATGCAGTTCAGCACCCAGGTCAGCTCGGCGTGCTCGGGCACCTGGGACTGTACGAACAGGGTCGAGCGCTGCGGGTCGATACCGAGGGCGAGCAGCTGCGCGGCCGCGGCACGGGTGCGCTTGCGCAGTTCCTTGGGATCCTGCGACACCGTGATGGCGTGCATATTCGGGATGAAGTACAGCGCGTCGTAGTCGTCCTGCATGGTGACCCAGTACTGCAGGGCGCCGAGGTAGTTCCCGAGGTGGAACGAATCGCTCGTGGGCTGGATACCCGAGAGCACTCGCTGTTTACGCTCCCCGGCGGCCGGGGTCGGAGCAGGACTGGACATACACCCGATCTTCGCACGCGGATCAAGCCGAATTGCGCTCCACCCAGGTACGCGGATCCACCCCGGGCATACTGCGCTTACCGTCACGCGCCAACCGCTGCTCCTGTTTCGTGATCAGCCGGTACACCGGCGCGCTGGGCCCGTTGAGCGCCGTTTTCACCGGGCGCGGAACCAGGAACGGGGGCACACTGTGCGCGTTGCGCACCGACCGCGCCAGCCCGCGGTAGGCGATCTCGTCGGTCCGTTTCCAGTCGACCCCGTACATTCCCCGGATCCGCGACGGGAGACTCCCCTGCACGAGCAGGTAGTACGCCGCGCTCACCTGCTGGGCGGGCGGACGCTGCGGATAGGCCACCGTATGGCCGGACAGATAGTTGCCGACGATGCGCGCCTCATCGGTCAAGAACAGCTCGTCGGAGGCCAGGTAGGCGTCGAAGTACGCGCGGAACGCCGGATAGTCCGCGGGCGCGGCCTCCCGGGGCATCCCGAACAGTTCGCCCCAGCGCACATAGTCCTGGTACAGATCCTCGCGCTCGCCGTCGCTCAGCCGCCGCACCAGCAGGTCGTACATGACCTCGGCCGATTCGAAGGTGAACGCCATGGTCATGAAGCTCAGGTGCGGGTCGTAGGCGGAATAGGACGAACCGGCCGGATGGCGGGCGCCCGCGTCCTCGGGCAGCCGGCCCACGACCTTCGCGTGCTTCTTACCGGTGAACTCCAGCGCCCGGTCGGCTTCCTCGCGGGTTCCGAAGAACACCGCCTCGAAGAGCTTGCCCGTGAGCGCCAGCCGGGTGTAGGGCGTGTCCCGATGCGCGGTCGATTCGGCGGTCCCGACGTACAGCAGCGGATTCACCGCCCCGATGACCAGGGCGCGCAGCCCGTAGGTCAGTCCGACCGCGCGTTTGCGCATGACCCGCCGGATCATCGAGTCGTCGGCGAAGTATCCGGTATCCGCGGCCATCTCAGCCTCCTGGTTCGGCTCCCCATCGAGCACTGCGCCTGCGCGCATCTGGCAATAGCATCCTCCAGTTTCCGGATTCTGGCAAGATCAACCACCACATTCGATTCGGCGGCGCCGGCCCCCTGCCGCCACCAGCGGCTTCGGCACCGTCGGCATGAACCGGCTCACACGGCATCACATCGGCGGACGCCCGCTCGTCCATAAGGCATCGGTCCCGCTGATCAGAAAGTCGTGTCGTGAAAGCCAACCTCCTGTCCCGCCCGGCGGGCGCAATAGCCGCCCTGTCGGTCACCCTCGCCGCCCTCCTGACCCCCGCGGCGAACGCGCAGCCGCCGGCCTCGTCCTATCGATCGCACTATCTGGAACAGGTCGAGTCGCGGTATGTGGACACCGGCCTCGCCCGCTTCCACTACACCCGCACCGGGACGGGCCCGCCCGTGGTGCTCGTCGCCGGGGGCGGGTTGTGGGGGTACTCGTGGCGCGATGTCGTGCCCGCGCTCGCCGCCGAGCACACCGTCTACGCGGTCGACCTGCCGAGTCAGGGTTACACCGACGTGCACGACGCCGGTTTCGCCTATGACCTACCGGCCATGTCGCGAGCCCTGGCCACCTTCCTCGACGCCGTCGGCCTGGACCGCACCGCCCTGGTCGGGCACTCGTGGGGCGGCGCCTGGAGCCTCCACTTCGCCGAACAGCATCCCGGCCGGGTCGAACGCCTGGTCCTGCTCGACTCCCCCGGCCTCGACGCCGAAAAAGCGCCCGTCACACCACTGTTCACCACACCCGTCCTCGGCGAGCTGGCCACGACCCTGACCGACCGGGCCTTCTACGCCGAAAGCATCCGCGGCACCTTCCACAACCGGCATCTCGTCACCGACGAGGTGATCGACGAGTTCTACGCGCCGTACTCCCGGCCGGCGAATCGTGCCGGTTTCCTGTCGCTGTGGCGGAACACCGATTACCGGCTCACCGACGCCGGGCTGGGGCGGGTCTCGGCGCCCACACTCGTGGTGTGGGGAGCCGAGGACACCTGGCTCCCGGCGTCCCAGGCCGGCCGCCTGGCCGCGCGGATCCCGAATGCCACGGCGACCACGGTCCCCGGCTGTGGACATACCGTGCACGAGGACTGCCCCGCACAGATCAACCCCCTGCTCACCGGCTTCCTCCACTGAACGCCGGCGACGGGTATCGCCCACGGGAACGAGACCGGTCATATGCGCGCCGGCGACCGCTGAGCAGCGCGGCTCCACCCGGGCTGCCTGCCTCCCGGCTCGCCCCGGGTGCGGTCCCGGGCCGCCGACCCGCCATGATCTAGAGATGGCAGCGCAGCGCACCTATGGCGGGTTGTCCGCGGAGGAACGGCGAGCCCAGCGACGATCCGCGCTCCTCGACGCGGCACTGGAGATCATCGGCACCCAGGGTCTGGACAAGCTGACCGTCACCGGGATGTGCGGCGAGGCGGGCCTCAACGAACGCTACTACTACGAGAGCTTCACCGGCCGCGACGATGTGCTGACCACCCTGATCGACGGAATCGCCGAAGAGTTGGTCCTGGCGATCGCCGGCGCCCTGCAGGGCGCCGGCGACGATTCCCGCGCCAAGGCGCGGGCCGCCATCGCCGGCGGAATCCACCTGCTCACCGACGATCCCCGCAAGACCGAGGTCACCATGGTCGCGGCCATGGCCACACCCGCGCTCCGGGCACGCACCACCGAAACCATCCGGGCCTTCGCCCGTCTGGTGGCCAGTGAGGGTATCGAGTTCTACGGCGTCGACGGACCCGCGCCCGATCCGGTGGTCGACTTCCGCGCCACGTACCTGGTGGGCGGGCTGGTCCAGACCCTCACCGGCTGGGTCCGCGGGGACCTGCCGATCTCCCGCGACACCCTGATCGACTACACCACCGATGTCTTCGTACTCCTGGGCGAGGATTTCGCCCGGAACAAGGGCTGAACGAGGCGGTCAGATCCGCAGCGGCACCCCGGTCAGATCCGCGGGCCCACCCTGCAGGATCACCCGGAACACCACCTCGCGCGACGGCCAGAAATCCGCGCACTCCTCCACCACGGAGGCGAACCACTCCCGTTCCTCCGGCGCGTCCGCGAGCAGTTCGCCGGCGTCACGCACAGCGAGCACGTAACCGCCCGCCTCGCCCAGCGATTCATCCAGACTCAGCATGCATTCGTCGAACGAATCCTTGTTCGGCCGGAAGTAGTAGGGGAACTGCAAAGCCGCCGCGCACTCGTCGAACAGCGCCGCCACCGTGCGCATCCGGCTCCCGCGCAGTTCACGCACCCGGAAATCCGCCGGCGCCCGATAGCGCAGACCGCTGAACTCGGCGGCATCCACCGCCGCCGTGCCCAGGGCGGTATAGGGCGCGCCGGACGCGCGCGGACCGCCGTCGTAGGAGAAACTCAGGAAATCCGCCAGCGCGACGGGTTCGGGCATCAGCGCATCCTCGTGAAGGTGTCGTAGTGGTCGCCGGTGTACCAGGCGGAACCGTCGCTGCCGGTGATGATGCGTTCGGCGTCGCGGGACTGCCCCGGTTTCTTCGGGTTCACATCCCACTCCCGATAGGAGACCCGCGCACCCGCGTCGTCGGTGGCGGGCAGCCGGCCCTCCCGGTTCCGGAACGTCTCCCCGCCCTTGGTGCCCGGCGCGTTCGCCGAATCGGGCCAGCGCCCGGCATCGATCTCCACCAGGGTCGCGTACGCCCGGTCGGGGACCCCGGCCACCTGCGACGCGACCGGTGAATCCGACCCCACCCCCGCCGGCGCGGAGACGGTGGCCGTCGCCGACACCGCCGCGACCGGGGCGCCCGCCCCGTCGTCCCCCGCCTGGGTGCTCAGCAGGGCGACGACGATCGCCACCACCGCGGCGCCCACCGCCGACAGGATCTTCCAGAATTTCGCACGCACGAGCTACCCCTTCATCGATACTGCACCGTCACCGGAGCATGGTCCGACCAGCGTTCCGCATAGGTCGCGGCCCGTTCGACCACCGCCTGTTTGGCCCGCCCGGCGGCCTCCGGAGTCGCCAGCTGGTAATCGATGCGCCAGCCGGTGTCGTTGTCGAACGCGCGCCCACGATACGACCACCAGCTGAACGGACCATCCCCCTCCGGGTGAAGTTCACGCACCACATCGACGTACCCGGCGGCCAGCCGCCGATCCAGCCAGGCCCGCTCGGCGGGCAGGAAACCGGACTTCTTCAGATTGCCCTTCCAGTTCTTCAGATCACGTTCGGTATGGGCGATGTTCCAGTCGCCCGCGATCACGAAAGCACCGGTGCGGGTGGACATCCGGGCCGCGAGCTCATCGAGGAAGCGGTACTTCTCGTCCTGTTTCGGCGTCTCCGCCTCACCGGTGTGCACGTAGACACTCGCTACGGTCACCTCGTCGAACTCGACCTCGATATAGCGGCCGGTGGTCACGAACTCGCTGTCCGGCTCCACGCCGACGCGCACCGACTTCATCGGGCGCCGTGACAGCACCCCGACCCCCGCGCGTCCCTTGGACCCCGGTTCGGCATGCGCGAGATACCACCCCTGATCCAGGGCCGGGGCGAGCGCGGCGGCCACCTGCGCATCGTCGGCGCGGGTTTCCTGCAGGCAGACGATATCGGCCTCGGTCCGCGACAACCAGGCCAGCAGCCCCTTGCCGGCGGCGGCCCGGACGCCGTTGACGTTGACGGTGGAGAGGATGTAAGGCACCGACCGACCGTACAATGACAGGTCACCGCTACTTGCCAGGAAGGGGTGACGACACCGATGTCAGGCACCTCCGCACCCACCCCACCCGGGCCGGTCCCGGCCCTGCACCTCGGATCGGGCGCCCCCCTCCTGCTGTTGCACGGCGTACTGCTCTCCCCGCACTGCTGGGAACGCACCGCGAACCTGCTGGCCGCGCGCTGCGAGGTCTTCGCCCCCGCCCTCGCCGGGCACTGGGGCGGGCCGGAACTCGCCGACCGCCGCTACACCGCCCGCACCCTCGCCGACCGGGTCGAGGCCCAGCTCGACGAACTCGGCTGGCGCACCTGCCATATCGCCGGGAACTCCCTCGGCGGCTGGGTGGGATTCGAACTGGCCCGACGCGGCCGGGCCCGCACCCTCACCGCCATCGCCCCCGCCGGCGGCTGGAAAACCCCGTCCGCGGCCCAGTTCGCCGCCGCCGGCAAGTTCCTGGTTCTGAACCAGATCATCGAAATCGGCAGGCACCTCGGCGATTTCCCGGTCGAGAGCCGGGTCGT
Source organism: Nocardia sp. NPDC049935 (assembly GCF_055586645.1). Lineage (NCBI taxonomy): Bacteria > Bacillati > Actinomycetota > Actinomycetes > Mycobacteriales > Nocardiaceae > Nocardia > Nocardia sp. NPDC049935. The sequence goes on from NZ_JBVJHV010000005.1 coordinate 175,763, forward strand.
CCGCAGCGCCGTCGCCCACTCACTGGTCAAGGACGCCGGCGCGGTTCCACGCGAGGACATCGTGGCGCAGATCCGCGCCGGTCTGCACTGCCCGGCGCTGCTCCCGCTCATCGCCGCGACCCTGCGCGGCCCGTCCCTCTCGGATATGTCCGATCTGACGACCCCGGTACGGCTGATCCTCGCCGAATCCGACCGGGTTCTGCCGCCGCGGGTCTACGCACGCCGTTTCCTGCGCGAACTACCGGGATCGGCGGACCGGATCATGATGCGCCGGGCCGGTCACGTCCCGATGCTGGAAACCCCGGAGCGCATCGCGAACCTCATCGCCGAACACATCTACGCCAGCCGCGACCATTTGCGGGCTGTGTGATTGGAGCGGCTCCGCCGCTCGAGGGCGGGGCCCTGGCATCCCGGTTCTTCACTCCCGGCGGTCGGTCGCTGCGCTCCCTCCCTCTGGTCGCTCCAGAACCGGGCGGGCCCCGCCCCGGCGGAGGCGACCGGTTGGATGGAGGAGGGTGATCGGCGGTCGGGTGTTGCGGGGGGGCCGGGGATAGGTGAGGGAGGTTCGGCTGGGGCGGTTCTTGGGGTGTGGGGGGATCCGGTCGCCGAAGGTGTGTGATCGGCACCTTCGGCGACCGGTCGGCTCAGGTTCCCAGGAGGCCCTTCGCGACGTGGGTTACCTGGATCTCGTTGCTGCCCGCGTAGATCATGAGTGATTTCGCGTCGCGGGCCAGCTGTTCTACGCGGTACTCCGACATATAACCGTTGCCGCCGAACAACTGCACCGCCTCCATCGCCACTTCGGTCGCGACCTCCGAGGAGTACAGCTTCACCGCCGAGGCCTCCGAGAGGCTCAGCGGCTTTCCGGCCTTCCCGCGCTCGATGATGTTGAAGACCATGTTCTGCACATTGATCCGGGCGACCTCCATCTTCGCCAGCTTGAGCTGGATCAGCTGGAAGCGGCCGATCTCCTGACCCCACAGTGTGCGGTTGCGGGCGTAATCGGTGCACAGGCGCAGGCATTCGTTGATCACGCCGAGCGCCATGAAACCGATGCCGACGCGTTCGGCCACGAAACTCGATTTGGCGCTTTCCCGCCCGTCGCCGCCCCGGTGTTCTTCGGTCTCACCGAGCAGGCGGTCGCGGCCGAGCCGGATGTTGTCGAAGAACAACTCACCGGTCGGAGAGGCGTGCAGGCCCATCTTCTTGAACGGTTTGCCCTGGGTGAGGCCCTCCATACCCTGGTCGAGCACGAAGGTGAGCACCTTGCGATCGCGGGCGGGGGTCCCGTCGCCTTCGTCCAATTTCGCGTACACCACGAGGGTGTCGGCGAAGGGGCCGTTGGTGATGAAGGTCTTCTGGCCGTTGAGGATGTAGTCCGCACCGTCGCGTCGCACGGTGGTCTTCATCCCGCCGAACGCGTCCGACCCCGAATCGGGTTCGGTGATTGCCCAGCAGGCGACCTTGCGCAGGCTCACGATATCGGGGACCCAGCGCTGCTGCTGGGCGAGTGTGCCCCGGGACAGGATGGTGGCGCCGCCGAGCCCGGTGCTCACCCCGAGCGAACTGCACAGGCCCATACACACACCCGAGAGCTCACTGGTCAGCACCGCCATCATGGTCTGCTGATCGAACCCGCTGTCCGACGGCTCCCGGTGCTGCGCGGCGGGCTTCTCCACACCGTCGGCGGCGGCCTGTTTGGCCGCCAGTTGCTTGTTCAGGGCCTCCTCGGCCATGGCGCCGATACCGAAATCCGCGTACAGCTTGCGCAGGATCGGATAGGGCAGCATCTCGCCGCTGTCCAGGGCGTCCAGGTTCGGGCGCACTTCCTTGTCGATGAACGTCCGCACCGCGTCGCGGACCATCAGGTCGGTATCGGACCATTCGAACATCGTCGTCCTCCGGTATCACCAGCAGCATTACGGTGTAAACCACCGGGCGGACGCTCCACTGCGCCCGCCTTGTTGACAGCCTGCCAGTTTTCCGGCGGCCGCGCTGCCTTTCGGTCCCGGCACCGCCCCGGAACGCGAGAACGCCATGCATGACAACAGCCCGTTGTGCCATGCATGGCGTTCGTACGGATATCACCGCCCGGCGTACCGGGCGAGGATCAGCGCAGTGCGCGCGCCAGGTTGGCGTCCAGTGCGGCGAGGAACTCCTCGGTGCTCAGGTAGCCCTGGTCGCCACCGACCAGCAGTGCGAGATCCTTGGTCATCTGCCCGCCCTCGACGGTCTTGATGACCACGTCCTCGAGGGTCTGCGCGAAGCCGATCACCTCGGGGGTGTTGTCCAGCTTGCCGCGGTGTTCGAGGCCGCGGGTCCAGGCGAAGATCGACGCGATCGGGTTGGTCGAGGTCGGCTTGCCCTGCTGGTGCTGACGGTAGTGCCGGGTGACGGTGCCGTGCGCGGCCTCGGCCTCACAGGTCTGGCCGTCCGGGGTCAGCAGCACCGAGGTCATCAGACCCAGCGAACCGAAGCCCTGGGCGACGGTATCGGACTGCACATCGCCGTCGTAGTTCTTGCACGCCCAGACGTAGCCGCCCTCCCACTTCATGGAGGAGGCGACCATATCGTCGATCAGCCGGTGCTCGTAGGTGAGGCCGGCCGCCTCGAACTGGCTCTTGAACTCGGCCTCGAACACTTCCTCGAAGGTGTCCTTGAACATGCCGTCGTAGGCCTTGAGGATGGTGTTCTTCGTCGACATGTAGACGGGGTAGTTCTGCTGCAGGCCGTAGTTGAACGAGGCCCGCGCGAAATCCTCGATGGACTTCTTGAAGTTGTACATACCCATCACGACGCCGCCGTCTTCCGGCATCTGCACGACCTCGTGCACGATCGGCTCGCTGCCGTCCTCGGGGGTGAAGGTGAGGGTGACGGTGCCGGCCTGGAAGACCTTGAAATCGGTGGCGCGGTACTGGTCGCCGAAGGCGTGACGGCCGATGATGATCGGCTTGGTCCAGCCCGGAACCAGACGCGGGACGTTGGAGATGATGATCGGGGCGCGGAAGATGGTGCCGCCGAGGATATTGCGGATGGTGCCGTTGGGTGAACGCCACATCTTCTTGAGACCGAACTCTTCGACGCGGGCCTCGTCAGGAGTGATCGTCGCGCATTTGACGCCGACACCGTGCTGTTTGATGGCGTTGGCCGCGTCGACCGTGACCTGGTCGTCGGTCTTGTCGCGGTACTCGATGCCGAGGTCGTAGTACTCGAGGTTCAGGTCGAGGTACGGGTGGATCAGCTTGTCCTTGATGAACTGCCAGATGATCCGGGTCATCTCGTCGCCGTCGAGTTCGACGACGGTGCCTTCAACCTTGATCTTGGACATGGATCTTCGTGTCCTCCTAAGACTGGTGCCCTCATTGGACGGCCAGGCGAACACGCTTGTGAGCGGACCCCAGCTGTTCAACAGACAACGTATACATCCCGCGTTGTCCACGAGACGTCTGGTGTAACCAAGACGAGCGTACTGCTTGTGGTGTCCTCACGGTGCAGCCAGCCCCGGTCGTGAGATGTCACAGAGTGAGTCGTGCCACAAGATTACCCGGTGGCCCCCGATGCCGATTTCGATCCCCTCGAGGGTCCCGCTACCATGTTGATCAGGTCATGAGCGCCAGCGCCAAGCCCCGGCTCGCTGGCCGGCAACCCTCCTGCTGCGGTGGGGTGCTCCGGGTGATGACCGGGCTTCCGAAAGCCGGGAGCAAGCGCACACGAGGAGGCTGCCGTTATGTCCCGGTGCCGGTCACGTCGATCGTGACACTCCGGCGTTTCGGCGAGCAACCCCCTATTTTCTGGAGCACGATATGACTGTATTTTTGGCGTCGCCTCCGGCGCCGCGGGGTCGGGGCCCTATTGACCCGGTTCTTCACTCCCGGCGGTCGGTCGCTGCGCTCCCTCCCTCTGGTCGCTCCGGAACCGGGCGGGTCCCGACCGGCGTCCGAGCCATTGATACCTGTCAGGTATCGCGTTGTAGGCCGGTTCTGCGCACGGAAGCCGTCGCGTGACGGTGGGCACCGAACGGACCACGGCCCGTCCCGTGGCACAGCTGCCACCACCCGACGGCACGCCGGGTCTCGTCTCGATCGGTGATCTGACGCTGGAGAACGGGGCCCATCTGCCCGATATCCGGCTGACGGTCCAGCGCTGGGGCGAATTGTCCCCGGCCGGGGACAATGTTGTGCTGATCGAGCACGCTCTGACCGGCGACTCCCACGTGGTGGGCGAACCGGATGCCGATCATCCCTCGCCCGGATGGTGGAACGGGATGGTCGGGCCGGGTGCGCCGATCGATACCGACGAATGGTGCGTCGTGGCGACCAACGTGCTCGGCGGCTGCCAGGGCAGTACCGGTCCCGCCTCCGCCGCGCCGGACGGCGCGCCCTGGGGTTCGCGGTTCCCGGAGATCTCCATCCGCGACCAGGTCGCCGCCGAGTTCCGGCTCTTCGATCTGCTCGGCATCGAACGCCTGGCCGCCGCGGTCGGCGGTTCGATGGGCGGTATGCGCGTCCTCGAGTGGATGCTCGGCGCACCGGACCGGCTGGCCGCGGCGCTGGTGCTGGCGGTCGGGGCGCGGGCCACCGCCGACCAGATCGGCACCCAGACCACCCAGATCGCCGCGATCACCGGTGACCCCGACTGGCAGGGCGGGGACTATCACGGCACCGGTCGCGCGCCGATGACGGGAATGGGTATCGCGCGGCGGATCGCGCATCTGACCTACCGCACCGAGGTCGAACTGGACAGCCGGTTCGGCAACAGCCCCCAGCAGGGCGAGGACCCCTGGGACGGCGGCCGCTACGCGGTCCAGAGCTATCTCGAATACCAGGCCGAGAAACTGGGCAAGCGCTTCGATCCCGCCACCTACGTGCTGCTCAGCGAGGCGATGAACCGCCACGATATCGGCCGCGGGCGCGGCGGTATCGAGGCGGCCATGGCCACCGCCGAGGTGCCGTGCATCGTCGGCGGTATCGACTCCGACCGGCTCTACCCGCTGCACACCCAGCGGGAGCTGGCCGAGGGCCTGGCCGGATGCCGCCATTTCGAGGTCATCGCCTCCCGCGACGGCCACGACGGTTTCCTCACCGAGGCGGCGGCCATCGGCAAACTGCTGGTCCAGACGATGAACCTGGCGCGCACTTCCCGCTGACCGCGGGCTATCCCACCCCGAGGGTGTTGATGGTGGCGGCCAGGAACACGATGGAGCTGCCGAGCAGCGTCAGCGCGCCCACGTCGAACGGACGGCTGCGCACGGCGAGCAGGCCGACCCGGGCAGTCGGCAGGCACAGGCGGAACGCCGCGGCGATCAGCGTCGCCCCGCCGAAGAAGAAGGCCCCGCGACGCCAGCGATCCTGAGCGACGAAGACCACGGCGACCAGGATCACGAGTACCACCACGGCCATCGGCAGATGACAGCGCAGGAAACCCCGCCAGCGGTTGCCGGTGCCGGGAGCGTCGTCGGTCAGGATCTCGGCGTCGGTCACGGATGCGATTGTTCCAGACGCGACGGGTCAGGTCTGCGCGACCGGGGCGTACTCCGCGGCGCCGAGGCCGAATGTCCAGGCGACGCCCTCCCGGGCGGTGCGGGTGGCGGGCGGGACCCGCAGCCAGTAGGTGCGGCTGGTGCCGTCCGGCTCGGGGGTGGAATTGACCACCTCCACCATCACCACGTCCTCGTCGCCGGTCAGCGCGATCCGCCACAGGATCCCGGTCTCGTCGCGCTGCAGCGGCTCGGCGCCGGATTCCGTGAGGTAACGCTCGTAGCCGTAGTGCTCGAGCATGACGCGCCGCAGTTCCGCGTTCTCCTCGGTGCGGATGCGGTCGGCGGTGAGTGTGGCCAGTTCGGCGAGGAACTCACCGGGCACCGGCATCCCGCGCCAGGCGTAGAGGGCGAACCCGTCGGCGTACCCGACGGCGGGGCCGTCGGCGCGATCCAGCCGGCCGGCCTCGTCGCGGTGCAGGGCGGTGGGGCGTTCACTGAGCACCGCGAGGTTCTCGTAGGGCCACCACCAGCCCGCTTCCCGCGCCACGGCTGCCAGACCCGCCAATGCCGACCCCGCACCGGCATCGAAGGCGGACAGCCACGCGGCGTCGTGCTGACCCAGCACCGCGTCCAGCAGCAGCAGACGAATACGCGGTTCCCGCGCGGAGGCGGTCGGCTCCGAGTCCCGCGGGCTCCGCTGTTCCGGGCCGCTCGCGGACTCCGGGAGCAGGCCCGCGACCACCGCGTCACGGATTCGCGTCACCACCGGATCGGTCAGTTCCCACAGACCGGCTCCCTCGGCCTGCCAGTGCCGGGCGAACCCGCGCGGGCCCAGTTCGGTGTGCAGCCGTTCCCGGGCGGCCGCCCAGGGCGCGGTGCGAACCGCTTCCCGCACCGACCTCCCCGCCTCGTCTGCGAGCGGCTTCGCGTCGAGCAGCCGCACCGCCTCGAGCGGCGATCGCACCCAGATGATCCGTTCCGGCGCGCGCAGGCCGGCCCGCTCGTAGGCGAGCCGCACCCCGGCCTCGGCGGTCGGCCGGTCGCCGGGGCCGGTCGCCACCGAGATCTCGCGCCACCCGGTCGTTTCCGTCATCGATCCTTTTTCCTTCTCTCGCACGGGCAATCGTGGTGCGTGGTCAGTCGGCGACGATCCGGACCGAGCCCGGGATGTATTCGCGCTGGCGCACCACGTGGTACCAGCCTTTGGGCAGGCCGATCGCCGCGTGCTCCTCGTGGACCAGCCGGCCGCCCTCGGGCAGATGCAGGACCAGGGAGTTCGGTGCGTGCGGATCCTGGAACAGCGTGCCGGGCGAGGCGAGCGCGTGGGCGTGCCCGGTCACCTCGCCGAGGGCGAGCACCAGCCGCCCCCGGCCGTCGCGCCGCGCCCGCGTCCACTGTTTCGCGGCCGCGACGGCGCTTTCCTCGACCGGGACGATCAGAACGTCTCCCTGGCGATACATGCGGCTTCCTCCCGTTCCCGGCGCGTTCGCGCGGTTGCTGACGGGACCATAACGGCGCCCACCGACAGAGTCCCGGAGCGGGCCCGGACCCCGGTCCGGCGGAATCCGACCTGCGCCAACAGCGCTCGGCCACCACTGGTCACCGAGCACTGGTAGAACCTTCTCGAACAGCGGCGAGGAAGGGTCTCATGGCGATCGGAAAACATCTGGAGGAGTTCGCGGGGCTGCCCGTGTTCGACTTCCTCCGGCAGGAGCCGCCCGACCCGGCCGCACTACCGGACCCGGAGTCGGTGGCGTGGCGGATCCGGGCCGGTTCCTGGACCAGCGAACTCACCTGGTCCGATGCCTTCGCCGCCTTTCTCGACACGGTCGACACCGCCCGGGTGCGCGCACTGATCGTCGGGCACTGGCTCACCGACGCGATCCATCCCGATCACGGCGGCCGGCAGGTGATCGACGCGCTCGCCGCCGCGCGTGTTCGCCTTCCCGCGCTGCGCGCACTGTTCTTCGGCGATATCACCTACGAGGAGAACGAGATTTCCTGGATCCAGCCGGGACCGGCGGGAACACTGCTGGAAACCTTCACGGAACTGCGGGAATTCGGTATCCGCGGGTCGGTCGGGCTCACCTTCCCCGCAGTGCGGCATCCGGCCCTCGAACGTCTCACCCTCGAATCGGGTGGTCTGCCGGGCGAGGTGGTGCGCAATATCGGGGCCAGTGATTTCCCGGCGCTGACCACGCTGGACCTCTGGCTGGGCACGAGCGAATACGGCTGGGACGGCGAGATCTCCGATATCGCCGCGATCTGCGCCGGTGACCGGCTGCCGGTGTTGCGCCACCTCGCGCTGCGCAACAGCGAGATCCAGGACGAGGTGTGTGTGGCGCTCGCGGCGGCGCCGGTGGTGGCCGGCCTGGAAACGCTGGACCTGTCCATGGGGGTACTCGGCGACGACGGCGCCGCCGCGCTGCTCGGCGGCCAGCCGCTGACCCATCTGAAACGCCTGGACCTGCATCACAACTACCTCAGCGAGGCGCTGCTGGAGCGCCTGCGGGAAACGCTGGAACCGGCGGGCGTGGAGCTCGATCTGGACCCCGGCGACGCCCAGGACGATATGGACGGCGACGGCACGGTCTGGCGCTTCGTCGCCTGCGGCGAATGATCCACGGAAAGGCATACCCATGATCAGCGATCATTTGACGGAGTTCGGCGGCCTGCCGGTTTTCGACTTCCCGGAGGAACTGGCGAAACCGGAGAACGCCGCCGTCGAATCCTTCGACCATCCCGAGCCGGACACGGTGGCCTGGCGGGTCGGCCGGATGGGCTGGGATTCCGAGACACAGTGGAAAGACCAGTTCGCCCGGTTCCTCGAGCTGGTGGACACCACCCGGGTGCGGGCCTTCATCGTCGGGCCGTGGGTCGATATCGAGGAGAGCGACGGTTTCGATCCGGTGGATCCCGTGCTGGAGCTGCTGGTGGCCGCGGCCGACCGGTTGCCCGCGCTGCGGTCGATATTCGTCGGCGATATCGTCCAGGAGGAGAACGAGATCTCGTGGATCACCCAGGGCCGGGTCACCGACCTGCTCGACGCCTATCCCGAACTGACCGAACTCGCGGTGCGCGGGTCCGGTGACCTCCGTTTCCCCGCCTCGCGGCACGAGAACCTGCGTACCCTCACGGTGCAGACCGGCGGGCTGGGCGCCGATGTGGTCCGGGGTATCGGCGCCAGTGATCTGCCCGCTCTGACCCGTCTCGAACTGTGGCTCGGCACTCCGAGTTACGACGGCGATACCGAGGTCGCCGATCTCGCGCCACTGCTCGCGGGCGACCGGCTGCCCAGCCTGCGGCATCTGGCCCTGCGCAACGCCGAGATCCAGGACGAGGTCTGCGCCGCGCTGGCCTCCGCGCCGGTGGTGGCCCGGCTCGAAACCCTCGACATCTCCCTGGGTGTGCTCACCGACACCGGGGCGGCTGCCCTGCTGGCCGGACAACCGCTGACGCATCTGACCGGCCTCGATATGCATCACAACTATCTGAGCCCCGAGATGTGCGCGCGGATGCGGGCGGCGCTCGGCCCGGACGTGGCGCTCGACCTGGACAGCTCGGACGCGCAGACCTATACCCGCGACAACGGCGAGGTCATGCGGTACGTCTCGGTCGGCGAATGACATCGGAACCCGGCGACCGGATCTACCGCTGGGTGGTCGTCGGCAACGGGGAGAACCGGCGGGTCCGGTCGTTCGTCGCGGCGGCGGTCGCGGCCGGATCGCCGCCACCGCGGGTGGTGGACTGGCTCACCGTCCTGCGTGACGGCGGATACCGGTTCACCGGAGACGAACTCGTGCGGCTGGATTCGGCCGGCGAGAGCCCGGAGGTGGACCGGCTGCTGCGCGGGGTCACCGATCCGACCCGGGTGGAGGGTACGGCGCGCTGGTACGCCCGTTTCGGCGCGGCCGTGGCCTCGCTGGACGGCGGTCACCGGCTCGACGACCCGGCCGAACTCGCGGTGCTGTTCGACAAACGGCTGTGCCACGCCCGGCTGGCGGCGGCCGGCCTGCCGGTACCGGACTCACCGACGTCGGGCCGTATCACGGTTCTCCGCGGCTGGGAGGAGGTCCGCCGGCGGATGGACGACGCCGGGATGCCGCGGGCCTTCGTGAAGATCGCGCACGGCTCGTCGGCATCCGGGGTGCTCGCCGTGGAACGGCATCCGGCGGGCCGGATCCGGGCCACCACCTCCGTAGAACTCACCGCGTCCGGCGCGCTGCACAATTCGCTGCGGGTGCGCCGGTACCACACCGAATCCGAGGTCGCGGCGATCGTGGACACGCTGGCGCCCGACGGCCTGCATATCGAGCGGTGGATTCCGAAGGCTTCGGTCCAGGGCCGGTCCTGCGATCTGCGGGTGGTGGTGATCGCCGGTCGCGCCACCCATCTCGTCGTGCGCAGCGCCTCGGTACCCATCACCAACCTGCACCTCGGCGGGTTGCGCGGTGATGTGGACGCCGTCCGGGCGGCGGCGGGTGAACACTGGTGGCACGCGCTGGACCTGGCCGAACGGGCCGCCGCCTGTTTCCCGCGCACGCTGTGCGTCTGCGTCGATCTGCTGCCCACCGCGGGCTGGCGGCGCTATGTGGTCGGCGAGGTGAACGCGTTCGGCGATCTACTGCCCCGGATCACCGGATTTCCCGGCACTCCCGCCGCGGGCCTGGACACCTACACGGCCCAGATCGCGGCGGCGCAGCGCTGGTACGGTGCGGTGCGCACCGCATCCGCTCCGGAGGACCAGCATGTACCGGCCTGATATGAACGAGGTGATCGGCCGGGACGACCTGCTGCTGCTCACCCTCGACACCCTGCGCTACGACGTGGCCGCCGCGGAGGCGGCAGCGGGCCGGTTGCCCAATCTGACGGCGCTGCTCCCGGACGGCGTCTGGGAAGAACGCCATGCCCCCGGTAATTTCACCTACGCATCCCACCAGGCCATCTTCGCCGGATTCCTGCCCACGCCGGCGACGCCGGGCCCACATCCGCGGTTGTTCGCGGGCCGGTTCGCCGGGAGCGAGACCACCGCGCCGGGCACTTTCGTCTTCGACGAAGCGGACCTGCCCGCCGCACTCGCCTCCCGCGGCTATCGCACGGTGTGCGTGGGAGGTGTGGGCTTCTTCAACAAACAGGGCGCGCTGGGCAGCACTCTGCCCGGACTGTTCGCGGAAAGCCATTGGGGCCCGGAATTCTCCGTCGCCTCCCCCACCTCGTTCGAGGCGCAGCTCGCGTGCGCACGCGAGGTGATCGCGTCCACCTCGCCCGGACGCCGGCTGTTCCTGTTCGTCAACGTATCGGCGCTCCACCAGCCCAACTGGTTCCATCTGCCCGGCGCGACCCGGGAGGCCGGTGACAGCCGGGAGACGCACGCGGCGGCCCTGCGCTATGTCGACCACCATCTGCCCGGCCTGTTCGGCGCGCTGCGGGCCCGGGGCCGCACCTTCGCCGTCGTCTGTTCCGATCACGGCACCGCCTACGGCGAGGACGGGTACACCGGGCATCGGCTGGGTCACGAATCGGTCTGGACCGTCCCCTACGGCCATTTCTTCCTGGAACCCACACCGGAACCCGGTATCCCGGCGGCGACCGGAGGAGCGGCATGACGCGGGCTCCCGTCCGGATGCCCCGGCCGTATCAGAACTACGTCTACGCGTACCCGCACAAGACCGCCTACCGCCCGCTGACGCCGCGCCCGTCGCTGCGCGAGTTGTGGGCCGCCGAACCCCGCGACCCGCTCTCGCTCTACCTGCATATCCCGTTCTGTGAAATACGCTGCGGTTTCTGCAATCTCTTCACCCGCGTCGGCGCCCCCGGCGATCTCACCACCCGCTACCTCGACGCTCTCACCCGCCAGGCCGAGACGGTCCGCGAATGCCTGGGCGGCGAACCCGCGCCACGGTTCGCCAATGCCGCGTTCGGCGGCGGCACCCCCACCTACCTCGACCCAGCGGAGCTCACCCGGCTCTGCGATATCGCCGAACACATCATGGGCGCCGACCTCGGCGCCATCGGGTTGTCCGTCGAAACCTCACCCACCACCGCCACCGCGGACCGGCTGGCGATCCTGGCCGAACGCGGGGCCACCCGGATCAGCCTGGGCGTACAGAGTTTCGACGACGCGGAGGCCCGGGCCGCGGTCCGCCCGCAGCGCCGGGCCGATGTGGAGGCCGCCCTCGGCCGGATCCGGGACACCGGCGTCGCGAACCTGAACATCGACCTGATCTACGGTATCGCCGGCCAGACCGCGGCGAGCTGGCGGCGGTCACTGGACGCCGCGCTGGCCTGGCGCCCGGAGGAGATCTATCTCTACCCGCTCTACGTGCGTCCGCTCACCGGACTGTCGCGAATGGACCGGGACGCGGCCGACGCGGCCTGGGACGCCGACCGGCTGCGCCGCTACCGCGAAGGCCGGGATCATCTCCGCGCGCACGGTTACGAGCAGCGGTCCATGCGGATGTTCCGGCGCGGTGACGCCCCCGCGGCCGGGCCCGACGACTACTCCTGCCAGACCGACGGCATGATCGGCCTCGGCTGCGGCGCCCGCTCCTACACCCGGGGCCTGCACTATTCGTTCGACTACGCGGTATCCGTGCACGAGGTCCGGTCGATCATCGACAGCTATACCGCCACCACGGATTTCGGGCACGCCGTGAACGGCCGGGCGATCGACGCGGACGAGGCCCGGCGCCGGTATCTGCTGCAGTCGATCCTGCAGGCCGGCGGTATGCGGGTGGCAGGCTATCGCGATCGGTTCGGCACCGATCCGGACGCCGATTTCGCGGGGGAACTGGCCCTGCTGGCCGACCGCGGCTGGCTGGCCGATACCGGTTCGGAGCTGCTGCGGCTCTCCCCCGAGGGACTGGCCTACTCCGACGCCATCGGCCCGGAGTTCTTCTCCCCCACCGTGGCCGCGGCCATGACCGCCTACGAAGTGCGGTGACCCGGGTGCCGCTCACCCTGCTGTACCGGGGGCCGCTCGCCTCCTGCGACTACGACTGCCCCTACTGCCCCTTCGCGAAGCGCCGCGACAGTCGCGAACAGCTGCGGGCCGACCGCGCCGCGCTCGAACGTTTCACCGGCTGGGTGCGCGACCAGCGCGACGAGATCTCGGTGCTGTTCACCCCGTGGGGCGAGGGCCTGGTCCGTTCCTGGTACCGCCGGGCGCTGGTGGAACTCTCGCATCTGCCCCAGGTGCGCCGGGTCGCCATCCAGACCAATCTGAGCTGCCGCACCGGCTGGCTCGCCGAAGCCGATCGCGACACCGTCGCCCTGTGGTGCACCTACCATCCCGGCCAGACCCCCTACCGGCGATTCCTCGACAAGACCCGGGAACTCGCGGCGGCCGGAACCCGGTTCAGTGTCGGGGTCGTGGGGCTCCCCGACCATCTGGAACACGCCAGGCGACTGCGCGCCGATCTCCCCGAGCACGTCTATCTGTGGATCAATGCCGCCGAGGATCACACGTACACCGACCCCGAGGCCGCCGACTGGACCGCGATCGACCCGCTGTTCCCGTTCAGCCGGCACCCGCACCGGTCACTGGGCCGCGACTGCCGGACCGGTTCGTCGGTGCTGTCGATCGACGGCGACGGCACCGCCCACCGCTGCCATTTCGTGCAGGAGCCCCTCGGCAACCTCTACGACGATTCCTACCGCGACGCACTGGGTCCGCGACCGTGCCCGCGCGCGCTGTGCGACTGCCATATCGGCTACGTCCACCTGGAATCGCTACCGCTCTACGACGTCTTCGCGGGCGGAGTCCTGGAACGGATCCCCACCGAGGAGGCCCGCCGCGGTCCGGTGGACCTGCCCACTCCGCTTCCACTCGTATCCGCCGCACGCCCCGCCATCCCGGCCGCCGGCTCTCCGTGACAAGCTGACCTGCTGTGTTCAAGCTGATGTTCCACGAGCCCCGTATTCCGGGCAACACCGGCAACGCCATCCGGCTCGCCGCCGGAACGGGCAGTGAACTGCATCTGATCGAACCGCTGGGGTTCGATATGTCGGAGGCGAAACTGCGGCGGGCGGGGCTGGACTACCACGACCTGGCCTCGGTGACCGTCCATCCGGATCTGGATACCGCCTGGGAGCGGTTACGGCCCGCCCGGGTGTTCGCGTTCACCACCCGGGCCGCCACCGCGCATACCGCCATCGACTACGAGCCCGGTGACGTGCTGTTGTTCGGTGCCGAGCCCTCCGGGCTGCCGGCGGAGGTGCTCGCCGACGAACACCTCACCGACGAGGTCCGCATACCGATGCTGCCGGGCCGGCGCTCGATGAATCTCGCCAACGCCGCCGCGGTCGCGGTGTACGAGGCGTGGCGCCAGCACGGTTTCCCGGGAGCGGTCTGACCCGGACCGCCGCGGCGTGACCGTCCGGACGGCGGCGGTGCTATTCGGCGGCGGGCCCGTCTTCCTTGTCGCGGTCGGTCGCCGTGGCGCCGCCGGACGTGGCCGCGGACGAGGCGGCCGCGGCCACGGGGCGATCTTCCGGCGGAGTCGCCACCGGCCGCGCGGGTTCGCGGCGGCCGAACAAGCGCACCACCACCGCGACGATCCCGCCGACCACGGCGAGGAAACCGACCCACGGCAGCGCCTGCCCCACCCACACCACCGCGTCCTTCAACCAGTCGACCAGCGAGTTCCAGCCGTCCACCACACCGTCCCAGAAGTTGGACGGACCGGTCTCACCGGTTTTCTGGGCTTCGCTGGTGATATCGATGGTCAGCGTGGAGAGGGTGATCTGATCGTCGAGGTATCGCTGCTGGCCGGTGAGGCTGTCGAGTTCGGCCTGCCGGGTGGCCAGCGCTTCCTCGGCGGCGATGAGGTCGGCGGTATTGCCGGCGCGGGCCATCAGATCGCGCAGCCGGCCGACGGAGGCGCGCAGCGCGCCGATCCGGGCCTCGAGGTCCTGCCACCGCAGCGTGACATCGTCGCGGTTGGTGCTGATCTCGGTGACCTCGCCCAGATCGCCGAGACCTTCGATGAAGGGATCGGTCTCATCAGCCGGTATCCGGATCACGAGGTTGGCGTGCGGCTGGGTCCCTTCCGCGCCCGGATTCTCGGTGCGCTGATCGATCCGGCCGTCCACCTCGGCCACCCGGTCGGCGAGGGTCTGCGCGGCGGCGATCGGATCGGCGGCGGTGAGATCCACCGAACCGGTGACGACCTCCTTGCGCTCGGCGCTGTCGCCGGTATCGGGCGTCTGCGTGGGCGCCTGTTCCCGCGCCGGGGCGTTCTGGGTCCGGAATCCCGGGGTCGCGGCAGGGGCCGGTCCCGACCCGTCGACCACCGGCGCCGACCCCGAGGTCGACCCGGAATCGTCACCACAACCGGTCAGCAACGCCGATCCGAACAGAACCAGGAACAACACCCCGAGCTTGCGCATGCTGGCAGCGTAATGGTCGATCCGCTCCCGGGCACCGGATACCGCCACCGCATCGGCTCCGGATCACCCGGCCGGGCCGATCAGCCGGGCCGGGCGCCGTCCTCCGGGTCGTCGTCGGCCCGCCCGGCCGGGAAGAGGATGGGGCTCAGCAGATACTGCGCTCGCTCCGGAGTCGCCGAATTCCGCAGGCGCGGAAGGATCGCCGCGCGCAGATCCGCGATGAGCGCCTCGGCCTCGGCCGGGTCGAGCCAGAGCGTGTGCTGCCGGTATCCGACCAGGTCGGCAGCGGGGTCGGCGGTTTCGCGGTCGAGGTAGGCGTCGAACTCCGCCAGCAGTACGGCCATGGCGGCGGCGAAGATCGCGCGGTGGTCGGCGGCCGCGGCCGCGGCCACCTCCTCCGGATCGACGACCGCGCGCTCGGAGCGCAACCGGTAGCTGCGTTCCACCGCCCCGCGCACCCGCTGTTCTCCGGCGAGTTCGAGAACACCGGCCCCGGCGAGTATCTCGACATGGCGGTAGACGGTGGCCTTCGATACGTCACGGAGCCGGGCGCACAACTGCGCGGTGGTCCGGGTTCGGCCGCCGGACATGGCGTGCACGATACGCAATCGCACCGGATGCGCCAGCAGCTCGAGTGAGTCCATGCCCCAATGATCTCACGTCTGCTACCTTTCTCAATATCGAGAAAGGTAGTCGTATGGAGGACACCCCGCCGGATATCGCGGTCACCGCCGAATGGCGAACCCCGGACTACGCCGATCCCACGGCATTCCACGAGCACGAGGTCACCCTGACCGCCGGCCCGCACACGGTCGCGGGTACCGCCACCGTCCCCCGCACCCCGGGGCCGCACCCGGGTGTCGTGATGCTCGCCGGCGGCGGGCCGTTCGACCGGGACGGCACCGCCGGACCGAACAAGAACCTGAAGGATCTGGCCTGGGGTCTGGCCGGGCACGGAGTCGCGGCAGTGCGCTTCGACAAGGTCACCCACACCCATCCCGAACTCCTCATGGCGGAGGCGGATTTCACGCCGACGAAGGAGTACGTTCCGCACGCGGTGGCGGCGGCGCGGCTCCTGCGCGAGCTCCCCGAGGTGGACCCGGACCGGATCGCCGTGCTCGGGCACAGTATGGGCGGCAGGTTCGCGCCGCGGGTCGCGGCCGCGGTACCCGGGGTGGCGGGCGTGGTGATCCTGGCCGGGGACACCGTGCCGCTGCAGTGGTCGCTGGTACGGGCGATCCGGCACCTCACCGCCATCGATCCGGCGACCGCCGCACTGCTACCGGCGATCGAGATCGCCACCGCACAGGCGGAACTGGTCGACGGACCCGGGCTCACACGCGCTACGCCCGCCGAACGACTTCCGTTCGGGATGCCGGCCACGTACTGGCTGGATCTGCGCGCCTACGATCCGGTGGCCGCGGCGGCCGCGCTGGACAAGCCGATGCTGATCCTGCAGGGCGAGCGGGATTATCAGGTCACCGTCGAAGACGATCTGGCCGGATGGCGGGCCGGGCTGGCCGGGCGCCGCGAGGTCACCTTCCGCACCTATCCCGCCGGCGATCACATGTTCTTCCCGGGCACCGGCCCCTCGGTACCCTCCGACTACACCCGTCCGCACCATGTGGACCCGGAGGTCGTCGGCGATATCGCCGCATGGCTGTCCCGTCTCGGCCGGTGAGCAGAACGTTGTGGATCAACGGAAATCGCGGGACTTCGAGCCGATCCGCATATCGAGGCGGCGCAGCTGCTCGGCGTACACGCTCACCGCGCCCTCCGCGTTCTGCACCCGGCCGCGGATCAGCAGCGCCGAGGCCCCCTGGGCCGTACGCCGGTAGCGTTTCCACAGCCCGGCCGAGCACACCACGTTCACCATGCCGGTCTCGTCCTCGAGGTTCAGGAAGGTCACCCCGCCCGCGGTGGCCGGGCGCTGCCGATGGGTGACCGCCCCGCCGACCAGCACCCGGGTACCGTCGGGCACCGCGAGCAGGCCGGCCGCCGGGATCACCCCGAGCGCGTCGAGTCGCGGGCGCAGGAACTGGGTGGGGTAATTCGCCGGTGAGACCCCGGTGGCCCAGACATCGGCGGCGGCGTGTTCCAGATCGCTCATACCGGGCAGGGCGGGAGCGGCGGTGGAGGCGCCGGTACCGGGCAACCGGCCGGCGCGTTCCCCGGCGGCGGCCCCGGCCGCCCACAGGGCCTCCCGGCGCGAATGCCCCAGGCCCCCGAGGGCACCGGCCGTGGCCAGGGCTTCCGCCTGCGGGACGGTCAGCTCCACCCGGCCGGTGAGGTCGAGGAACGAGGTGTAGGGCCCACCGCGCTCGCGCGCCGCCACGATCTCCGCCGCGAGATCGTCGCCGATACCGCGCACGGCCGCCAGCCCCAGCCGGATCTCGGTCCCCCGCTGTTCCAGCGTGGCCTCGGCCGCACCGGCGTTGATATCCGGGCCGTGCACCACGACCCCGTGCCGGCGCGCGTCGGCGACCAGCGACTGCGGTGAGTAGAAACCCATCGGCTGCGCGCGCAGCAGTCCGGCGCAGAAGGCCGCCGGATAGTGCAGTTTGAACCACGCGGAATAGAACACCAGGGCGGCGAAGCTCTGCGAATGACTTTCCGGGAAACCGAAATTCGCGAACGCCTTCAGCTTCTCGTAGATACGGTCGGCGAGGTCGCCGGAGATTCCGTGCAGATCGCGCATGCCCTGGTACAGCCGGCCGCGCAACCGCTCCATCTTCTCCGGAGAACGTTTGGATCCCATCGCCCGGCGCAGCTGATCGGCCTCGGCGGCGGTGAATCCCGCGACGTCGACGGCCATCTGCATGAGCTGCTCCTGGAACAGCGGCACCCCGAGGGTGCGTTCCAGCGAATTCCGCAGCGCCTCGTGGTCGTAGCGGACCTCCTCGCGGCCGTTGCGCCGCCGGATATAGGGATGCACCGAACCGCCCTGGATCGGGCCGGGCCGGATCAGCGCCACTTCGACCACCAGATCGAAGAACGTGCGCGGTTTCAGCCGCGGCAGGGTCGCCATCTGCGCGCGCGACTCCACCTGGAAAACACCCACCGAATCGGCGCGCGAGAGCATCTCGTAGACGGCGGGCTCGCCGAGGTCCAGGGTGTGCAGTTCGACCCTCGCACCGATGTGCTCGTGGACCAGGTCGATCATGTAGTGCAGGGCCGACAGCATGCCCAGGCCCAGCAGATCGAATTTCACCAGGCCGGCCGCGGCGCAATCGTCCTTGTCCCACTGCAGCACACTGCGTCCGGGCATCCGCGCCCATTCCACCGGGCAGACATCGGCGATGGGGCGGTCACAGATCACCATGCCGCCGGAGTGGATGCCCAGATGCCGGGGCAGCCCTTCGATATCGGCGGCCAGCGCCAGTACCGATTCGGGGATATCGGTCCCGGTTTCCGCGCCGACCCCGGTCCACCGGCTCACCTGTTTACTCCACGCGTCCTGCTGGCCGGGTGCGTAACCGAGGGCGCGGGCCGCGTCGCGCACCGCGGATTTACCGCGATAGGTGATCACATTCGCCACCTGCGCCGCGTTCTCGCGACCGTACCTGCGGTAGACGTACTGGATCGCTTCCTCACGGCGGTCGGATTCGATATCGATATCGATATCGGGCGGCCCGTCGCGTTCGGGCGAGAGGAACCGCTCGAACAGCAGTTTGTTGGCGACCGGATCCACATTGGTGATGCCGATGGCGTAGCAGACCGCGGAGTTGGCGGCCGAACCCCGGCCCTGGCACAGGATGTCGTGTTCGCGGCAGAACCGCACGATATCGTGCACCACCAGGAAATACCCCGGGAAGCCGAGCCGGGCGACGATATCGAGTTCGTGTTCGAGCTGCCGGTAGGCCCGCGGATTCCGCGACGGCGGTCCGTAGCGGTCCGCGGCGCCGCGCAGGGTGAGTTCGCGCAGCCAGGAGTTCTCGTCGTGACCGGGCGGCACATCGAACGGCGGCAGCCGCGGGGCGATCAGCCGGAGATCGAACGCGCACTCCCGCGCCAGCAGCACCGAATTCGGCACGGCGTCCGGGAATTCCGCGTACAACCGGGCCAT
Organism: Nocardia sp. NPDC049935; assembly: GCF_055586645.1. NCBI lineage: Bacteria > Bacillati > Actinomycetota > Actinomycetes > Mycobacteriales > Nocardiaceae > Nocardia > Nocardia sp. NPDC049935. The sequence continues at coordinate 194,698 of NZ_JBVJHV010000005.1, forward strand.
CTCCGCTCCCGAGCGCAGATGCGCGCCGCCGGTGGGCGCCAGCCAGCCGGCGATATCGTCGAGGCTGCGCCGGGCCCGGATGGCGGCGAGCGCGGCCGCCCGCCGGCCACGGTCCGGAGTCGCGAAATGCGCGGCCGTGGTGGCCACCACGGGAACCCCGGCGCGCTCGGCTATCGCCGCCAGCGCGGTATTGCGCTCGTCGTCGACCGGCAGCCCGTAGCGGGTGAGTTCCACCGCCACCCGGTCGGCGCCGAACCGCTCGCACAATTCCCGCAGTGCCGCTTCGGCCCGCTTCGGTTCCGTACCCGCGCGCAGATCCGCTTCCAGCGCCCGGCGCACCCGGCCCTTACGGCAGCCGGTGAGGATCTGCCAGTGCCCGCCCGCGGCCGCGGTGAGCGCGTCGAGGTCGTAGCGCAGGATTCCCTTCTCGCCGGCCGCCATATGCGCCGCGGCCAGCTGCCGTGACAGGCGCCGGTACCCTTCCTGCCCGCGCGCCAGGACCAGGAGGTGTTCACCGCCCGGATCGGGTTCGCCGGTACGGGGCGCGGAATCGATACCCGCGCCCGGCGCCGGGCCGGAAGCCGAATCGGCTTCCACGAGTGTGAGTTCGGCGCCGTAGACAGCGGCCATCCCGTGTTCGGCCGCGGCCTCGGCGAATCGCACCACACCGTAGTAGCCGTTGTGGTCGGTGAGCGCGATCGCCGACAATCCGAGCCGCGCGGCCTCGGCGACCATATCCTCCGGCTGGGAGGCGCCGTCGAGGAAACTGAACGCCGAATGCGCGTGCAGTTCCGCGTACGGCACGACCGGCCCGTCCGGCCGGAACTCCGGCCCGGCCCGATACTCCTCGCGGCGCTCGGTCCAGGCCGGGGCGTCACCGCCGTCGCCGGGGTGCCGCCCGGGCGCGGGCCGCCCGGACAGCACCCGTTCCAGCTCCGACCAGCTGGGTGGACCCTGGTTCCATCCCATACGCGCCCGCCTAGCAGGCCACCCGTTCGGTGGAATGGGCGTCCAGCAGAATCGCCACATGATCCACTCCGGAGCGGATCACCCGGCCGTAGGCGTCGTCGGCGAGTACGCTCGCGTGCCCGCGGGCCAGGGCCAGTTGCATCCGCGCCGCGTCGAAATCGCCGACGAGCCGGTGGCTGTCGGCCAGGCTCAGATACAGCGAGGGCAGGAATCCGAGTAGCCCCTCGCCGAGCGGGGTGCCGGGCACGAACGCCGAGTCGAGTGCCCGGGTGTCCCAGAGCAACGCGTCCTCGGCGGTGTCCTGCACATCCGCCAGATGGTGGGCCACCACACTCCGGTACAGCGGTTCTCCGTCCGCACCGAGTTGGTCCCACAGCTGGTACAGCGCTTGCCGCGCCGCCTCCCGATTCACCCCACCGAGCCGCACCGCGGCATAGATATCCGCCATCCGATCGTCCGTCATGCGCTCAGTATCGCACATATGTTCGAATCTCGAGCATGCGAATCGAACCTGTTTTCGAACACGTAACCGGCCCTGGCACTGTTTCTTACTTTGGAGTAAGTTCGGCGGCAACACCGGCGTGAAGGGGCTGCTCATGAGCGAATCCGCAACCAAAGACCTCACCGGACGATATGTCCTCATCACCGGCGCCTCCTCCGGCATCGGCCGGTTCGCCGCGATGGCGGTGGCGAAGAAGGGCGCCGTGGTTCTGCTGCTGGCCCGCCGCGAGGACGAGCTCGACACGGTCGTCACCGAGATCCGCGCGGCCGGCGGCCACGCCCACGGCTACCCCTGCGATATCACCGACCCCACCGCGGTCGAGGCCACCCTGGGCAAGATCCTCAGCGAACACGGCCGGGTGGACATGCTGGTGAACAACGCCGGGCGGTCCATCCGCCGCGCCATCCACCGCTCCACCGACCGGCTGCACGACTACGAACGCACCATGGCGGTCAACTACTTCGGGGCGGTACGGCTCACCCTCGCCCTGCTGCCCCAGATGCGCGAACGCAAGTTCGGGCATGTCGTCAATATCAGCAGCGCCGGCGTGCAGGTCGCCACCCCGCGTTACTCCGCCTATCTGGCCAGCAAAGCGGCGCTGGACAAGTTCACCGAGGTCGCGGCGGTGGAAACGATGGCCGACGGCGTCACGTTCACCACCATCCACCTCCCCCTGGTCCGGACTCCCATGATCGCCCCGAGCGGTAACCAGGGTCGCGCCGAATCACCGGAATGGGCGGCGGCGACCATCGTGCGCGCACTCACCGAACGCCCCCGCCGTATCGATGTGCCCGTGGGCACTCTCGGCGAATTCGGCGCCCTGTTCGCCCCGCGCATCCGCGACCTCGTGCTGCACCGTTACTACCGGATGATCCCCGACTCCCCCGCCGCCCGCGGGGAGACGACCCCGCCCGGGGCATCGCCTCTCGAATCGGTGCCCGACAGCCCGGAGCGGGACCCCGAGCCCGGCTCCGGTCCGGGACTGCCGGCCCAGGCCGAGCCCCGCGGGCGGCGCCGCACCTCCCGGTCCACCCGGCCGATGCCGCGTGCCGTTCGTGGCACCGGCACCGCGCTGCGCCGAGCCGCCCGGCTCATCCCCGGCACCTACTGGTGACTCCACGGCCCACGCGCCCCCGGGTTCCGGTTAGCGTGCGGCCGAACGGGTTCAGAGGTCGAAGACCCGATCTCCCGGCGACAGCGGCGGGCACGCCGCGGAGATCCGCCCGACCAGCTCCCAGGGCCGATCGCCGTCCAGGGAGGACTTCCCGTTGGTCAGGATCGCCCCGCTCAGCCCCCGCGCCGGATCGGCCCAGCCGTACTGCGTGGTGAACCCGCTGCGCCCGAAATGCGCGCCGGTATCGCGCCCGAACTTCGAACGGCTCCCGCCCAATTCGTAACCGGCCCGGCTCACCCGGCCCGCGACACCCGGCGCCTTGCGCGCCGGACGCACCGCCTCCCGCAAGGTGTCCGGCCGCATGACGCGCACCCGGTCCAATTCGCCGCCGCGCGCCAGGATCTCGTAGAAGCGGGACAGCTCGGCCGCGGTCGTCACCAGATTCCCCGACGGCAGCTCGGCGGTGAGGAAGGCCCGGTTGGAGTCCCGGTTCACCGCATCCGAGGCGAACCCGCCGCCGAGCGCCTTACCCGCGACGAACGAGGCGAGCCGGGAGGGCGGCGGGCCGGTTTTCACGCTCGGCACCACCGAGTCCACCTCCTCGGGCCGCACACCCAGATTCGTCCACCGGAATCCCAGCGGATCCAGCACCCGCTCGGCGAGATGGTCGCGGATCCGCTTCCCGGTGGCCCGCTGCACCAGCAGCCGCTGGATCAGGCCGCTGGTCAGCGCGTGATAGACGCGGAACCGGCCCGCCGGGTACACGGGCCGCAGATCGGCCAGGCCGCGGACGCAGAGGTCCTCGTCGAAGACCAGTTGGTGGCCGCGGTAGGGCTTGGTCACGAAGGGCACCCCGGCGGTGTGGTCGAGTACCTGGCCGATGGTGATGGCGGCCTTGCCGTTGGCCGCGAATTCGGGGATGTAGGCGCTCACCGGATCGTCGGCGGTGAAGGCACCGTCTTCGATCAGCATCGACATCACCGCGGCGGATACGCCCTTCGCGGTGGAGAATCCGCAGAACGGCGATTCGGTGGTCACCGGGATCCGCTCGGCATCCGGCCCGTCCTGCGGCGCGTTGCCCCAGCCGTGCCCGATCGCCCGGTTCAGTACCACCTTGCCGCCGCGGCGCAGGCATACCTGGATCGCCGGGGTGGCGCCCACCCGGTACCAGGCCCGCACCGATTTCCAGATCGATGCGATATCCGCCGGGTCGACCCCGGCCCCGGCCGGATCGTCCTCCGGGCCGACGTGGGTGATGTCGTCCAGATCGGCGGCGACCGGAACCAGGAGCGCGGTATCTGCCTTCACTCGCCCCAGCGTAGCCACGGGCCGGAGGTTGCGACGCGCGCGAACATATCTCCCCGAATACCGCCCGAATAACACGAAGGCCACCGAAATACCAGGTCAGAAGACCTCTCGGGCGAGCACAACCGGCCACCGGCGGATGTCGTGACGGAGATCACCGTCCGGACAGGTCTCCGATTGTGCTCTGATCATTTGGTCGGTAACCGTGTTTTCCACCCGTCGAGAGGTCGCCGTGACGACTGCGAGTACGAGCCTGTCGCGGGCTCATATCTGGCTCCTGACGCTCTCCTCGATGGCCGTCGCACTGGTCATCGCGGCCATGGCCGCGCTCTATACCGCGCTTCCGGAGATCGCCGCGGACACCGGCGCCACCCAGCAGCAACTCACCTGGGTCGTGGACGGATACACCCTGGCGCTGGCCTGCCTGGTCCTGTTCTCCGGAGCCCTCGGCGACCGCTACGGCCGCCGGATCATGATGGTGCTCGGCCTGGTGGTCTTCGCCGTCGCGTCCGCGATTCCGCTGTTCCTGGACCAGCCCGCCTGGATCATCGCCTCCCGCGCGGTCGCCGGGGTGGGCGCGGCGCTGGTGATGCCGTCCACCCTGTCACTGCTCACCGGCGGATTCCCGCCGGAACGGCGCGGCGTGGCCGTTGGCCTGTGGGCCGGCGTGGTCAGCGGCGGCGCGGTGCTGGGCATCCTGGGATCCGGTCTGCTGCTGCAGATCTGGTCCTGGCAGGCGATCTTCCTGGCGATGACGATCGCGGGCGCGGTATTCGCCGTCGCCGGTTGCACCGTCGGCGAATCCGTCGACGAACACCGGCCGCCGCTGGACTTCTGGGGCGGTATCACCGCCTCCACCGCGGTCGGCGCCGTCGTCATCGCGGCCATCGAGGCGCCGATCCGCGGCTGGACCGATCCGCTGGTGCTCGGCCTGTTCGGCACCGGGATCGTCGCGGCCGTGGGGTTCGCGGGAGTCGAACTGCGGGTGCCGAATCCGCTACTGGACGTCCGCCTGTTCGCCGACCGCGGTTTCGGCAGCGGCGCGGTGAGCGTCGGGGTGCAGTTCCTCGTCGCCTTCGGCTACTTCCTGCTGTTCGTCCAGTTCATGCAGCTGATCTTCGGCTATTCACCGCTCATGTCGGCGGTCGCGATGGCCCCGATGATCGCGCCGCTCATCGGCATATCGATTGTCGCGCCGCGGCTGGCCGAGCGATTCGGCCTGCGCCTGCCGACCTTCGTGGGCCTGCTGTGCGTGGGCGTCGCGCTGATCCTGGTCTCCCGGACGACAGTGCACAGCGGCTATATCGACGTGCTCTGGCCGCTGCTGATTCTCAGCACCGGCCTGGGCCTGTGCACCGCGCCCGCGACCGCGGCCATCATCAACGGCACACCGCCGGAGAAACACGGGGTGGCCTCGGCGGTCAACGACGCGTCCCGCGAGGTCGGCGCCGCGATCGGTATCGCGATCTCCGGCAGCATCCTCGCCGTCGGCTACACCGACCGGATCGCGCCCGCCCTGCCCAGTCTTCCCGAGGCCGCCCGCGGGCCGGTCGAGGATTCGCTGGCCGCCGCGCTGGAGGTCACCGAGAAGGCGGGTCCGGCCGCCGCCCCGCTGGCCGATTTCGCGAAAGAGGCCTTCGTGCACGGCGCGCAACAGGCCTCGCTGGCACTCGGCATCCTGACCGTGGTGATGGCCGTCGTTCTCGGCGCGTGGGCGCCGGGCCGGGTCGCCGGGCGCACCCGGTCAGCCGGCGAAGCTCCCGTGCTGATGGACCGATAGCCACAGCGCGTACCCGAGCAGGGCCTGCGCCTCCTGGATGCGGTGGGCGCTGCGCGAACGGATCACGAAACACCGGTCGACCGCGGTATCGCGAGCCAGCGCGCCGCCCTCGTACCCGGCGAATCCCACGGTGTACATCCCGCGCCGGCGGGCCTCCCGTAATCCGATGAGCAGATCCGCCGAATCCCCGCTGGTGGACATGGCGACCGCGATATCGCCCTCCTGCCCGCGCGCCGCCAGCTGACGGGCGAACACGGATTCGAATCCGATATCGTTGCCCACCGCGGTCAGCACGGTCTCGTCGGACGACAGCGACCACGCGGGCAGCCCGATCCCGTCCGGCGGCCGGGCGAACAAGGCGGCCAGGGTGGCGGCATCGGCGGCGCTACCGCCGTTTCCGAAGGTGAACAGCCGTCCGCCCGCGGTGAATCGGCGGGCGAGTTCCCGGGCCGCCTCGGCCACCCGTTCGGCATTGGCCGCCAAGGTCTGCGAGCGCACCCCGGCGCTCTCCGCGGCCCGCGCCCGGGCACAGGCCGCCAGCTCGCCGAGCAGGATGCCGGTCTGTCCACCGCTCATGGTTCCTCCTCCACACCGACGGCGCTCACCGCCATTCCCGCGTGTACGAGCACGAGGTCCCCCACGTGCACCGGTTCGACGAAACTCGTCGCCACGGTTTCGGTTCCCCGCGCCGTGCGGATACGCGCCGTGCCGTCCCCGAGCGGGGTCACCACCTCACCGAGCTGCCCCAGGTCGGGATGGCGCGGGGCGGCCCGCGCCGATTCCGGTTCGGAACGGATCAGCGCGGGATGGTCGAAACACCGCACGGTGAGTTCCCACAGCAGGTGGTACAGCAGCACGAAATCACCCTGGGACGGCAACCGCGGATCCGGATCGTCGAGCCACAGCAGATGATCGGCGGCGACCGCGCCCGGGCGCGGGCCCGAACCGATCCAGATCGTATGCACCCCCCAGGCCGGGCCGCGGGTGACCAGCGACCGCACTTCGGCCTCGTCGGACGCCGCGACCGCGAGAACGATATCGCCCGTCCGTGCCGAGACCCGCGCGGTATCGACGAGCGCCGGGCCGGTGAGGGCGGCGGCCGGCAGCGCACGGGTGCCCGAGCCCACCGGATGCAGGAATTCCAGGGCGATATGCCGAGCATGTTGTTCCCAGCGCGGCGCCACACACCACAGGGTGGCGCCCGCCGTGAACCACCGGGCCAGCGCCAGCGCGGCCCCGGCGAGATCGTCGGCCAGGCCGGCGTGGAACTCGCCGTCCGGCAGGTGAATCGGCATCACGGCACCACCCGGACCGCGTTTTTCCCCCGAGGTGGACCGGCGGTCTCCGGGTCCTCGCCGGTGCGGCCCGCAATGCCCCTGCACATCTCAGTCCTCCTCTGGCGGCCGATCGCGAAAGCCGAATCACCCTGGCGTAGCGTCGTTTCCGGTGACCGGCCGTGTCCAGCAGTATCGCCGGGTAACCGCCACGGCGTTACCGTTCCGCGGGACCCGGGTTCCGCGCCCCGGCCCGTGTCCTCGCGGCGCCGGGTCACGCTACCGGCCCGGTCCGACACCTCCGGCCGGACGCACACCCGCGACCTGCGCCGATTCGGCACGCAGAGGTCACCTCACCGGGTTTGCGGGCCCAGTCGGGCATCCTCATCTCCAACCGCACCGAACGCGAAAGGTCACGCCACCCATGCCGACCCCGAACATGTTCATCGTGTACGTCACCGACGTGGCCGCTTCGGCGCGCTTCTACTCGGACCTGTTCGAGATGACCCCGGAATTCGAGTCCCCGCGCTTCATCACATTCGACCTGGGCGGCGATATACACCTCGCGCTGTGGAGCGGCCACGCCGACCTCATCCCGCAGGCCGGGGCCCGCACCAGCGAACTCTGCCTGAACCTGCCCGGCGGCCCGGATGCGATCGACCGCCGGTTCGACCGGTGGGTCGCGCAGGGTGTGGAGGTGGTCCAGGCGCCGCACGACGCCGTCTTCGGACGTACCTTCGTGGCCGCCGACCCCGACGGCAACCTGATCCGCGTCGCCCCCGTCGACTGACCGGCCGGGACAGACGAGCGCCCGGTCGGCCGGACTCTGCTGTCCGGGACCGGGCGCCGCTCCCTCATCCCCGGGCCGGCCGCCGGAGCGGGGCACCGGGCACCGGTGTCATCGCGCAGGCGCGCGGGTCGATTCCGGCGCGGTGCCGGCGTCCTCCTCCACCACCGATTCGGATCCGGCCGCGGGCACGGGCTCCGCGGCGTCGGCGGTATCCCCGGCCGAGGTGGTTTCCGCGGCCTTGGCGATCCGGGCCTTCTTCCACGCGTACAGGGTCAGGCCGATCGCGACCACCGCGATGAGCACATAGCCGATGGTCCGCGGCGCGCCCTCGATATCGAAGTACTTGAACAGGGTGCGCGCGTTCGTCAGCACCAGCAGCCCACCGACGCCGGTACCGAGCACGCCGGGAGTGATACGGCTGACCAGCCACGCGGCGATCGGCGCGGCGATCACACCGCCGAGCGCCAGGCCCGCGATGATCAGCAGATTGTCGAAGAAGTCGGACCCGAGCCCGAGCAGGAAGCCGACGCTGGCCGACGCGGAGACGATGAACTCCGAGGCGCTCACCGAGCCGATGACCGTGCGCGGCGCGCTGCGCCCGGTGGTCAGCAGGGTACTGGTGGTGACCGGACCCCAGCCGCCGCCACCGCTGGCGTCGATGAAACCACCGAAGAGGCCCAGCGGGGTCAGGAATTTCGCGGAATGCGCGGTCTTCTCCGAGGTGGCGAATTCCACCGGCGGCCGGGACGAGAACCGGATCACCAGGAACACGCCGATCGCGAGCAGGATGCCCGCGGTGACGGGCGCGGCCGATTCGGTCGAGATCCGTGAGAGGACGGTCGCGCCGAGGAACGCGCCGATACCGCCGGGCACACCGAGCCGCAGGACCATCTTCCAGTCGATATTGCCGAACTTCCAGTGCGATGCGCCGGAGGCCAGCGTGGTGGCGACCTCGGCGAAGTGGACCGCCGCGCTCGCATGCGCGGCGCCCGTCCCGCTGAGCACCAGCAGCGTCGTCGCGGTGACGCCGAAGGCCATCCCGAGGGTGCCGTCGACGATTTGCGCGCCGATACCCACCAGGGTGAATACGAGTAATTTGATCATGACGGTGTGCTCCCCGAACCTCGGACCGGAGATCCGAGGCTACGACGTCGCGGCCGTCGTGACACGGGTTGCGATCACCGTGAACACAACCCCTTGCGCCCGGCGAAACCGCAGCTCGGAAGTCTGCGCGAAAACCGTTCGGCAATATCTCCCACCGCTGGTAAGACTGGTCGCATGCTCCCCCGCACCGCTCGCCGGATAATCCTGCGGGACCGCCCCGTCGCCGGTATCACCACCGCCACCTTCGGCGCGGAGACCGTGCCGGTGCCCACCCCGGCCGATGGGGAAGCGTTGATCGAGGTGATCCGCCTCGGTATCGACGCCACCCAGCGCACCTGGCTCAACGCCGACGCCGCGTACACCTCGCCGGTCGGAATCGGCGAGGTGATGCGCGGCAGCGGTATCGGGCTGGTGGTCGAATCCCGCAACCCGGAGCTACCCGAGGGACAATGGGTCTACGGTGAGCTCGGCTGGCAGGAGTACGCCGTCGCGCGTCGCGGCGGCCTGTTCGGGGTCAACCCGGTCCCGCCGGGTATCGACCCGCACCACATGCTCACGGTTTTCGGCGTCAGCGGCCTCACCGCCTATATCGGGGTGTCGGAGGTGCTCCGGATCACCGAATCCGATCACCTGCTCGTCACGGGAGCCGCGGGCAGTGTCGGCTCCCTGGCCGGCCAGATCGCCCGGCTCCTGGGCGCCCGGGTTCTCGGCACCGCCGGCTCCCCGGAAAAGGTCGAATGGGTGCGCGGGACCGCGCGGTTCGACGACTGCCTGGACTACCGCACCGCCGATATTCCGGCCGCACTGCGCGAATTCGCCCCCGGGGGATTGACCGCCGTATTCGACAATATCGGTGGCGCGCTCCTGGAGAACGCACTCGATCATCTCGCGCTGCACGCCAGGATCGCCCTGTGCGGCTCCATCTCGTCCGGATATTCGGCGAGCGGTTACGGTCCGGGGCCCGCCAACTATATGCAGCTGGCCTTCCGCCGAGCCCGGATGGAGGGTTTTCTGTTCTTCGACCACCACGCGGTCTTTCCCGAAGCGCTCGGACGGCTGGCCGGATGGGTCGCCGCGGGCGAGTTGCGCTGGGCCGAGGACATCGTCGACGGCCTGGAACACGCGCCCGCGGCCCTGCAACGCCTGTTCGACGGCGCCAACCTGGGAAAACAGCTGGTCCAGGTCAAGCCGCGCCCGGTCGCTCAGCCCGCCACCGCGGCCGTCCGGGCGAAGTGATCGGCGATATCGTCGCTGGTGGTGAGCCAGACGCCCGGATGCCCGGCGATATGGTCCAGTGCCAGATCCAGATACTTCGCCCGGAATGCCTGCCCGATGACGAACGGATGCAGCGCCAGCACCATCACCCGGCCGCTGCCCGCGGAATCCTCGTACAGGCGGTCCAGCTGGTCGCGCACGATCGCGACGAAATCGGGTCCGGTGAGCCCGGTTCCCAGGAACAACGTGTTGTCGTTCAGCTCGACCGAGTAGGGCACGCTCAGCAGGCCCGGAACTCGCAACCGGTAGGGCTGGTCGTCGTTGGTCCAGTCGAGGACGTAACCCAGCCCGAGTTCGGCGAGCAGTTCCGGCGTGCGCGGGCTCTCGCTCAGCGCCGGTCCCATCCACCCGCGCGGGCGGGTGCCGGTGGCCTTTTCGATCGTGGTGACCACGTCGGTCAGATACGCGCGTTCGTCGGCGGCGGCGAGCTCGGGCTGGAGAATCGAATTGTTCTTCCCGTGCGCGAGCCAGGCCCAGTTCCGTTCCCGCCCCGCCTCGATGATCCGCGGATAGTGCCGGGCGACATCGGAATTGAGCAGCACACTGGCCCGGATACCGTGCCGGTCCAGCGCGTCCAGCACCCGCCAGAATCCCACCCGGGGCCCGTAATCGCGCCAGCCGTAGTTGAGCGGATCGGGCACGAGCCCGGCCGTGCCGGGAAAGATACTGGTGGAGGGCCTGCCGAGTTCGTAGTGCTCGATATTGAGGCCCGCATAGAACGCCACCCGCGCGCCGCCCGGCCATTCGACGGGGTCGCGATCGACGATGGCGCTGTAGTCGAAGAGTTCGTTGTCCATACCGCTATGCTCGAACCTTCACATCTATGTGAAGGTCAAGCGGCGAGGTCGGTGGAATGAGAATCGGTGAACTGTCCGAGCGCACCGGCACCTCGCGGCGGCTGCTGCGCTACTACGAGGAACAGGGCCTGATCGCCGCGCGGCGCTGCGCCAACGGCTACCGCGACTACGACGACCGCTTCGTGGACCGGGTGGTCCAGATCCGCGGATTGCTCGACGCCGGCCTGCCCACCCGGATCATCAAGCAGATCCTGCCCTGCCTCGACAAACCGCGCACCATCTACTTTCCGGACGCGACGCCGGAGATGCTGGCGACCCTGGAGCGGGAACGCGAACGCATGGAGGACCGTATCCGCTGCCTGGAGCACAACCGCCGCGCCATCACCGACTATCTCGCGGCGGTTCGCGCCTACGTCCCGGACTGACGGTCCGCCCCGCTCAGTACTGCTGCGGCCGCCGGATGATGGCGCTCGCCCCGACCCCGCCCAGCAGCGACATGATGCACAGACCGGCGATCAGGTTGATCGCGGCCGTGGCGATCTTGGCGTCCAGGCCCGCCACCAGGGTGAACGGGAGCAGCGTCGCCAATGCCGTGAGCAGCCCGGTGATCCAGTAGAAGAACTGCATCGGACTGGGCATCAACGCCAGCAGCAGGTTCAGCAGCCCGGTGGCGGCGATGGCGGCGGCGCCCCCGGCGATCGCGTACGACGTGGTCGACACGGTGCCGTAGGCGCCCGCGCCCTCGGGCGAGAGCACCGCGATATTGAGAATGCCGCGAATGAGCATGATCAGGACCACGATCACCAGCGCTACGACGGCGGCCGTGCCGATCCCGCCCGCCCAGAGCCGTCCGAGGTTGATCTTCGGCTCGTTGGACGGCTCCTGGTAGTCACCCTGGTGCGCGTACTCCACCTGGTGGCCGTATTCCGGCTGCTGATACGGCTGACCCTGCTGCTGGGGATAACCCTGCGTGCGCGGGTAGCCCTGGCGGTAGGGGTCCTGCCGACCATAGTTGTGCGACGGTTCCGTCATACGCCGAACGTACCCCGCATGAGCGGCCCCACCCACCCGAATCGGGCGCGCATGTCGCCCACCGGGACGTGCCCGCCACCCCCGAGTCAGCGGAAACAGCGGCCCACCTGCGTCCGCGCCGGTTCATGCCGCGCCGCGGCGGCTCGTCGACCACCCTTCCATTTACCGGTGCCCGGTGCGTTCACCCCGCCCGGGTGAGGCGCCGCCGGGCGGTCGCGCCCTACCTTCGGGACCGGATGGCCCGGAGAGGTGACCGAGGTAGAGGAGCAGCCCATGACCGGCGGTTTCGCGAACCCGAAGATGACACCGGAGTATGCCGCCTCGGTGGGCCGCCTGGCCTACCTGTGGGGCTGGCCGCTGATGAATATGCACAACCGCCGGGTCTTCATGGAACAGCTGCCCGCACCCGGCCTGCTGGCCGGAATCGTGCCCGCCGCTCCGCCCGGCGCGCTCGGCATGCTGCGCGACTACATCCGGCCCGAGGAGCGCGTCGTCGCCTGCCCCAACCAGGACGTCGTCTACGGATTCGGCGTTCTCGACGCCGAACGGGAGCCGTCGGTGGTGCAGGTACCCGATTTCGGCGACCGGTTCTGGGTGTACCAGGTGGTCGATCAGCGCACCGATTCCTTCGTCCGGATCGGCAGGATGTACGGCACCGAGCCCGGTTTCTACCTGCTCGCCCCCGTATCGTGGGAGGGCGCCGTCCCCGCCGGAATCACCGGCGTCTTCCGCTACGACACCCGGTCCGGCGTGGTGATCCCCCGCGTCTTCCTCGACGACACCCCCCAGGACCGCGCCGCCATCGCGCCGCTGGTCGACCGGATCTCGATGTATCCCCTGTCGGAGTTCGACGGCGAGGTCAAGGTCGTGGACTGGTCGGCGGCTCCCGCGTTCGGCGGCGGTAAGGCGACCGGCGACCAGGCCGAAACCCAGTGGGTGGATCCCGGCAAGTTCTTCGCCGCCCTCCCCGAGGTGCTCGACGAAGTTCCGCCGCGCCCCGGAGAGGAAGCCCTCTACACCTGGATGCGCTCGGTACTCACCGCCGCCGAGCGCGACCCCGAGATCGCCGAGGTCCTCCGGCAGACCGCACTCGACACCGACCACGTGGTCACCGACCTGTTCCAGTTCCGCAATATCGGCATCCCGGTCGCCGGCCATTGGACCACCCAGCGCAACGGCGCCGAATTCGGCACCGACTACCTGTCCCGCACAGCGATCGCCAAATCCAACATCTTCGTCAACACCCCGAACGAAACCGCCTATTACTACCAGGATCTCGACGAATCCGGCGAGCGACTGCACGGCTCCCACACCTATTCGGTGCATTTCCCCGCCGGCCAACTGCCGCCGGTCGAGGGCTTCTGGTCCCTGACCGTCTACAACAAGCACCACTTCTTCCACCCCAACGAACTGGAACGCTTCTCCCTGGGCACCAAGAATCAGGATCTCACCCACAACGACGACGGCTCCCTCACTCTCACCGTCGGCGGCGCGGGCCCGAGCGAGCCCAAACAACTCACCAACTGGCTCCCCGCCCCCAACGACGAGTTCACCCTCTACCTCCGCGCCTACTGGCCCGACGACACCATCCTGAACGGCCACTGGACCCCACCCCCGGTCACCGTCCAGGACTGAACTCCCCGCAATCCGGTCGAGGTCACCGATCGGGGCGGCGGTTCGATCCCCAGCCGACGCCCTGTTCCCGGCGGCGACCTATGCGGCGGTCATGCCTGCCCGCGCATGCCAAAATATTCGAACGTTCCGAAAATAACTTCGAAACGTTCGAATATGGAGGTGTTGCGTGACTGCGCGAGCATTGGAGGAGAAGACCTTCCTTCCGGACGAGGACCGCGAGAGCCTCGCATCCGTGTTCAGCTTTCTCGCTGCCCATGAACGACTGAGGGAATCCGGTTCGAAGCCGAACCCCGGTTACGCTCTGGTCGGAACCGGTGAACATGATCGGATCGAACTCCCCGCGGAAGTCCATCTGGCGCTGAAACAGGTCGTCGCCGCATTGATGGCCGGTAAGGCCGTCACCGTGGCTCCCCACAGCATGACACTGACTTCCCAGCAGGCGGCGGACCTCCTCGGTGTCAGTAGGCCGACCGTGATCCGGCTCATCGACAAACAGGAACTGCCCGCCGAACGTATAGGCACTCGTCACCGGCTCCGGCTGGACGACGTCCTGACCTATCGGGAGGCGCGCCGACGACAGCAGTACGACGCGTTGGCGGCGATGGAGGTCGACATCGACGCCGAAGAAGACCCGGCCGAGGTTCGCGCGCAGTTGCGCGAGGTGCGCCATCTCATCGCCGAGCGGCGCCGGAAGGCCAAGGCGTGAAATGGTCCTGGTAAATCCGCCTCGGTCGGTCACCCCGCAGGATCGAACTCTCGCATTCAGCGATCTGCGATGGAGCCCGGACTGTCACCAGTAAGGGTTCCCGACCCAAGCCGCACCCGCACCACCTCATCCCACCGATATCCGTGTCCCCGTCGTTCGAGCGCGACCATGACGACTTCCGACACAGTCACCTCCGTCCCGGTAGGCAACCCAGCGATTTTCTGTGCGGTGGCGGAAGCAGATTTCTCCAGTTCTTCGAACTTCGGGTAAGCGATCGTCACATGCGGTGCGGATGACGAGTCCTTGATTGCCGCATCGGGAATCACGGAACGAGTCGCGGCCCTGAGCAGGTCGCGGACAGCGGATACCCGCCCGGCAGGCTCCACGATGAAACCGATCGCACCGCGCAGATTGGTCACTCGGTCAACTGCCAACACGAAGGGAGGATGGTGAATGAGCGTGCGCCGGGCCGCGGCGGCCACCGACTCTCGCTGTACCGAGTTGCTCGCGCCGGGCCGAGCAATCCTGTCCAGGGTGAGATGAAGGCCGCTGACCGGCGTCGGCTCGAAATACACCGGATCGATGAAATGATGGCAGGCCTTGGTGGCCGTGTGGAAGCTTGGCGAATGTTCGAGAGTCAAAAACCAGTAGTAGCCGCGCGGACCGGCGCCACCTTCGAGAGGCCGGAGATCATTCATCCGGCACGCCCGAAACGGTTGCGCTGGCCAGCAGTTCTCTCGGGCAGTCGGATCACCTTCTGGTGCGTTCAGGCGCAGCGAGTTCTTCGCCCAGCGCGGCGACGGCGGAGTTGTCCGCCCATTTCGATGCCATCTGCCGGTGCAGATCGCGGAGGAAATCGGGCAGTCTCGAACCAGGGGTGGCAACCGCGACCGGCAGAGCCTGCGATGCCCGCGTGCAGGCAGCCTCCGGTTCCCCGGCGCCGGCCAGCGCACAGGCGAACTCGGCGACGTACCAGGTGGCCCATTCGGACGTGAGCAGGTCCGGGTCGAATCCCGACAGGCCCCGGTCGAGCCACAGCACCGCCTTGTCCCACTGACGGGCCAGGCGATAGGCCATGCCGCGCTGGATTTCGATCAACGCGTCGGAATAGAAGTACTGGGCGTCCGGGCGATCGGCGCCGCGCGCGATCAGCTCGGCGGCGATATCGAGTTTCGTCTCCATTCCGTACAAGTCGCCCTCGATGCCCAGGCCACGCCCCTCCTGTTGAACAGCGAGCGCGAGAACGGTCGGACTGAGGGATTCGCCATCGCGTTGCGCGGCCTGGGACAGGCCGATCATGGCGCCGACCTCCCCCGCCATCCATGCGACCTGCCCCCGCATTGCCAGCGCCGTCGAGATCATATTCGGATCACCGCTCTCGGTGGCCAATTCCAGCGCCGTTCGGTAATGCCGGACAGCTGCGGCGTGGTGACCGAGGCTCGCGTGCAGCCAGCCGGTGAACTGCTGCCACCCGGCCGCCGCATCGACGATCGCGTTTCGCGATGCCCCTCTCGCGTCGACCGCGAGCGCGGCCGCGATACGTGCCTGCCGCAGACCCAGCGGTAGGACCAATTGGGAACCGACGCGGTCCTCCAGTCTGCGGCTCTCGGCCAGCAATTCCGACAATTCCGCGGCCAGCGCACGGTCGGTATAGCGTCGCTCCGCCGAGGCAGCGGCCTCGTGCAGCTCCAACCGCGTCGCCCGATCGGATTCCGGTGCCGCCGAAATCAAGCTCTCGTATTGCGCGACCAGGGCCCCATCCGAGCACAGCACCCGATCGAGAGCCACCGCGATCTCGAACGGCGGCCTACGACGACCGTTCTCGAATCGTGAGAGCGCGCCGGGATCGTAGTGCAATTCCCGCGCCAGCCCACGCACTGTGAACCCGGCCCGGACACGCAGTTGCCGCAACTCGGCTCCGAATGCCCGCCACTCGTCCATCGGCCCCCTTCCTCCCACCGCGCCGGCCGGTGTTGCCGCACTGCCCACTCGGCCGGCAACACCGTGGCCACAACGCAACACTACCGCGAAATACCAGGTCACGGAACGCTTCTGAATGCACATCCGGTAGTGGAACGGCCCCGCGTGGTCCCCGATGCCGGGTCCGATCACATCGAATCGAAAGGGGCTGTGAGTGACCGATCGAGCAGAGCCGGGCGGGCAGAAATCCGGCAAGCGAGCGGTGGCGATTCTCGACTCGGCCTACGACCCAGCGGTATTCGCAGCGCTGGAGCGGCATCACGCGCTCCATGTCGTGCATACGGTGCGAACCGATACACGCCCCGTACTGGCAGCGCTGATCGCAGTCCAATACGCGCTCGATTACAGTGCCGACGCGGTAATCGTGCCCCACCTCGAATATCTGGAGCCGGACACTCCCTGGTGGGTGGTCACCGATGCATGTGACCTGATCACCGCGACCAGAGTGTACGCATGGGGTTCCGGGCGGCGGTCGTGATCTGGAGCCCGGACCTGGCCGTACTCGCGATCATCGGAGTCACCGTTTTCGTGCTGGCGTTGACGTTGCCCGGACGCTGAGACCGACTGCCGGACCTGCCCGTACGGATGGTGGGCGCGGAATTGTTGTCCTAGGGTGACCGCATGGTCGTTATGCCGCCGCCGGGGAACAACGCGCTTCCGACCCGGACCAACCCCGTCTGGGCCCTGATCGGTCCCGGCTTCGCCACGGTCGTCGGTCTGGCGATCTGGGCGAGTGTGTACCGGTTCGACGGAATGTCCGACCTCCAGCTACATCTCGGCCTGTCACCCACGGCATTCCCCGTGGCCGCGCTTCTTTCGTATGTGATCGCCGCCGGGGCCGCGTTTCCCGCCGGTTATCTACTCGGTTCGCGCGCTCTGACGGCGGTGACGATTTCCGCCGTCGTCGTCATGCTCGCCGGTGTCGTGCTGGTGGCGCTCGCGAGTGGCTCCGCCATGATGGTGATCGGCCGGGTGCTCGGCGGGCTCGGCACCGGCGCCGCCGCCGGGGCGACCGTGGCGCTGCTGATGCCACTGAAGCAGGAACGCGTAGCCGCGATCGCGGCGGTGACGTTTCCCGGACTCCTGGCGACGGTGGTGGCCCCGGTCGTCACCCAATCGGTCTCGAACGCCCTCAGCTTTCGCCTGGCGTATCTGGTGGGGGTGCCGTTCCTGGTCCTCGCGCTGGTGGCCGCGATCGGCGTGGGGATCGCGCTCTCGGTCTCGGCCCGCCGGCCCACCCCGCCACCGCACCACGGGATGCCCTATCCCGTGCCGGGACCGCCTCGCTGATCCGAATAGAGCGCTCGACCCCGGCGACGGGTCCGGTGATTCGCGACCGGACCCGTCCGCGCGAGTCGTACCGTTCGTACTACGCGACCTGCGAAGTCCCCGAGCAGTTCACCGTCTGCGCCACCGGCCCGTGGTTCACCACCGTGAAGTCGGTGCGCACCGTGCCCGGGCCGGTGAACGGGCTGAAGTACATCGTCGCGCCGTTGCCGATCACGAACCCGACCGGCGCCCGCTGCGTCTCCGAACCCGACGCTCCCGTGTTCAGATTGGTCCAGTTCAGCGTGACCTGCGTGTCGTAGCTGCCCCAGAGGCTGCCACCCGAGTCGATCGTGTAGGTCGCGCGCCCGGGCGAGTTGTACTGTCCGCCGATCACCTGACCCGAGTACGGGAAGTCGACGATGAACGGGCTGAGGCCGCGGCAGGTCGTCACCGTCCAGCCCTCGGCGGCCGCGGCCGTCCCGGTGCCGGCCGAGGTCAATGCCGCCAGCGCGGCAGCCGCCACACCGAGCCGGCCGATCTTGGTCATCTTCGCAAAGTTGTTTCGCGACAACATCTGTCGGTCATTCTCCTCGTGATCGTGGCCATGGAAGCCGAAGACTACTCGACCACGAACCACCGAGGTTCCCAGTAACAGCGGTTCCGCGTCGGCGGTGAGCCCATGCGGGGTTTGTCCGGAGCGGCCCGCGACGGGATCGTCACGTACCCGGGGCTGCCGATCTCGGACAACCTGTCCGACCTGCGGCGCAGAGTGCCCCCAGTGGGACTCGAACCCACACTTGGCGGATTTTAAGTCCGCTGCCTCTGCCAATTGGGCTATGGGGGCGTGCGGACCACACACTACCGACTCGTACACCCGTACCGGAATACCCGTGAGTGGGAGTCACATGGTGGGATCTGTCTGAATTGCCTGGCATGCCTCCACCAGGACATCGGCGGCCAGCAGTCCCGACTCCTCCGCGGCCTCGCGGACCTCGTCGGACAGGTCGTAGTCCGTGGTCACCGCCAGCAGTGCCATCTGCAGTGCCTCCCCCAGCCGCCCGAGCCGGCGGGCGATCACCAGCTCGTCCATCTCCGCGTCCATGTTCTCCCAGCCCACCGGCTGGACCCCGTCGATGCGGTAGCGGCGCAGGGTGTCCTCGCCGAGGACCTTCATGAAATCGACCGCCGAGGCCATACAGCGGTTGTTGGCGACCCGGTACTCGGTGCGGTCGGCGATCTTCTCGATGAGCACCGCGACGATGGTCGCCGCGGTGAACATCCCGTCGCACACCCGCGCCGGAGCGGCCTCCGGCGGGCCGGGCGGGGCGGTGGCCAGCCCGGTGGTCACCGCGTCGATCCATTCCACCACCAGGTCCGTGCCGGTGGCCTCGGACGATATCGGCGCACGGAGGAACGTTTCCTCCCGGCGCCGGAACCACCGCCACGGTAGACGCATCGCGCTCACTCCTGTTCGGAAGCGGTCCTGCCGAGCAGCGAATGCCGTCGGCCGTATGCGAAGTACATCACCAAACCGAGCAGCATCCAGACTACGAAACGCAGCCAGGTCTCGACCGAAAGATTCACCATCAGCCACAGGCAGGACAGCACCGCCAGGATCGGCACCAGCGGCACCAGCGGCACCCGGAACCCCCGGGGCAGGTCGGGGCGGGTGCGGCGCAGGATCACCACGCCGATGGAGACCAGCAGGAAGGCGAACAGGGTGCCGATGTTCACCATTTCCTCGAGGGTGCCGAAGTCCACGAATCCGGCGAGCAGGGCACAGACCACGCCGACGATGACGGTGATCCGGACCGGGGTGCCCCGGTCGCCGGTGCGGGAGAGCCAGCGCGGGGTGAGACCGTCACGCGACATCGCGAACAGCACCCGGGTCTGGCCGAGCAGCATCACCATGACGACGGTGGTCAGACCGGCCAGGGCGCCGATGGAGATGATGTTCTTGGCCCAGGTGGCGCCGTTGAGCGCGAAAGCGGTCGCCAGGGTGGCGTCGTCGCCGGCGAGGTCGGTGTAGGGGACCATGCCGGTGAGCACGACGGTCACGGCGACATAGAGGATGGTGACCACGATCAGCGAGCCCAGTATGCCGCGCGGCAGGTCGCGCTGGGGGTTCTTGGTCTCCTCGGCGGCGGTGGCGACGACGTCGAAGCCGATGAAGGCGAAGAACACCAGGCTGGCCGCGGCCAGCAGGCCGTACCAGCCGAAGTTGGTGTTACCGGCACCGGTCACCCAGGAGAACAGCGACTGGGTCAGACCGGACTCGGCTTCGGCGGGCACCGCCTCCGGGATGAAGGGGCTGAGGTTCGCCGAATCGAAGAAGGTGAGCCCGACGATGATCACCAGCAGGATCACGCCGACCTTGATCGCCACCGCGATGGCCGACACCCGCGACGACAGTTTCGTGCCGAGCGCGAGCAGGGTGGTGAGCACCGCGATCAGCAGGACCGCGCCCCAGTCGAAGGTCACCGGCCCCAGGTCCACCACCGCGGCGCCCTTGTCGAACACCTGGCCCAGGTACTGCGACCAGCCCTTGGACACCACCGAGGCGGCCAGCGCGAACTCCAGCAGCAGATCCCAGCCGATGATCCAGGCCGCGAGTTCGCCGAAGGTCGCGTAGGAGAAGGTGTAGGCGCTACCGGCCACCGGCACGGTGGAAGCGAATTCGGCGTAGCAGAGCGCGGTCAGTCCGCAGGCGACGGCCGCGAACACGAACGCCAGGGACACCGAGGGGCCCGCCACGTTACCGGCGGTGCGGGCGGTCAGGGTGAAGATACCGGCGCCGATCACGACGGCGACGCCGAAGACGGCCAGGTCCCAGGATGTGAGGTCTTTGCGCAGTCTCGAACCGGGCTCGTCGGTATCCCGGATCGACTGCTCCACCGATTTGGTGCGGAACAGCGAATTCCGTCGGGTCGGGGTGGTCACTGCGGCCTCCTCATCATTCTGGCGCAAGTACCGGGAACGCTAATGCACTCCCGACATGTATCGGGTTATCCACGACGAGAGCCCCGCAATCACGCCACCGGCCACTATCGCGACCGCACCGGTGATCCCGAAGTACGCGAACTCGTCGTCGGCCGAGTAGAAACGCGCCAGCACTCCCGACAACGTGGTGCCCAGGGCCACCGAGAGGAAATACAGCGCCATCATCTGGGCGCGGAAATGCTCGGGCGCCAGCTGGGTGCTCACCGCCAGCCCGATCGGCGAGATCAGCAGCTCCGAGATCGCGAACACCGCCATGATGAACAGCACCACCAGTGCCGGAACCGCCCGGCCGGTGGTCCCGGCCATCGGCAGGAACAGCAGGAACGCCGCCCCCATCCCCGCCACGCCGAGCGCGAATTTGCGCGGGGTGCTCGGCGCCCGGTCGCCGAGTCTCGTCCACATCAGCGCGAACAGCGGCGACAGGGCGATGATCCACACCGGCTCCACCGAACCGATCCAGTTCGACGGCGCCGTCCAGCCGAAGATGTTCCAATCCATCCGCTCGTCGGAGTACACGGCCAGCACGGTGAAGATCTGCTGGAACAGCGACCAGAACACCACGTTGGCCAGGAACAGCGGGAGGAACGCCCACACCCGGCGGCGTTCGGTGGGCGTCACGCGGCGGTGGGTGAGCAGTACGGCGAAATAACTCAGCGCGGCCACAACGATCAGGCCGGTGGTCACGTCGGGCAGGGTGTCGATGGTGACCAGACCCGTCACCAGCACGAGCGCGATCAGCAGCAGGACGGCCACCAGCAGCCCGATCAGCGGGCCGGCCGCCTTACGCGGGAGCGGGTCGGGTACGTGGCGACCGGCCGTACCCAGGTTGCGCCGGAACACCACGTACTGGATCAGGCCCAGTGCCATCCCGACGGCGGCCGCCCCGAATCCCGCATGGAACCCCCACTCCTCCTGCAGCAGCCCGGTGATCAGCGGCCCCACGAACGCGCCCAGATTGATCCCCAGGTAGAACAGGGTGAATCCGCCGTCGACCCGCGGGTCGCCCTTCGGATAGAGGGTGCCCAGCAGGGCGGACGCGTTGGATTTGAGCGCACCGCTACCCAGCGCGACCAGCACCAGGCCCACCCCCACCCCGGTGAGACCGGGGATCAGCGCCAGCGCGATATGCCCGGCCATCACCACCACACCGCCGTAGAAGACGGTCCGCTCCATCCCGATCAGCCGGTCCGAAACCCAGCCGCCGAGCACCGTGCACAGGTAGACGAGCCCGCCGTAGGCCCCGACGAGACCGATGGCGGCGTCCTGATCGAGCCCGAGCCCCCCGTCGGTCGTCTCGTAGTACAGGTAGTACCCGAGGATGGTGAGCATCCCGTAGAACGAGAACCGCTCCCACAGTTCCACGCCGAACAGGTTGACGAGCCCGATCGGGTGACCGAAGAAGGTCCGGCCGGTGTGTTCGGGCGCTGGTGCTTCGGACATATCCCGACTGTCCCACGCACCCGGGTGCCCGCGTGGCATCCCGCACCGATCCGATATACGGGTACGGTCAGGCGATCGAGAGCGCGATCCCGTCGAGGATGTCGTGCTCGCTGACCACCAGTTCGGCGATACCGGCCCGGCGCGACAGTTCCGCCGCCAGGACCTCGGTGATCAGGGCGCCCGCGCCGATCACATCCACCCGGCCCGGATGCATCGGGCCCAGGGCGGCCCGCTCGTCGTGGGTCATTCCGAGCAGCCGGTCGCAGACGGCGTTCAGTTCCGGCAGGCCGATCCGCGCCAGATGGATTTTGGCCGAATCGTATTCGGGCAGATCCAGCGCCACCGCGGCCAGCGTGGTCATGGTGCCCGCGACCCCGACCCAGGTGTGCGTACCTTCCACCGGCACATGGGTGAAGGCCTCGGAGAGCCGTTCGGTCGCGAACTCCCGCCCGGCCGCCACCTGCTCGGGGGTCGGCGGATTGCCGTGCAGGCAGCGTTCGGTGACCCGGACGCATCCGATATCGGCCGAGAACGCCGCCCGGACCCCGCCGCCGTCGCCGACCACCAGCTCGGTGGACCCGCCACCCAGATCGACCACCACGAACGGTCCCGCTTCCGCCGACAGCTCCCCCACCGCGCCGGCGAACGACAGCCGGGCCTCCTCGTCGCCGGTGATGACCTCGGCTTCCGCCCCGGCCACCACCCGTCCCAGCTCGGCCCGGGTCATGGCGAAGAAATCTTCGCGATTGGACGCATCGCGGGTCGCGGAGGTGGCGACCATCCGCACCCGCCGGACCTCGTGCTCGATCATCAGTGCCGCGTAGTCGGCCAGCGCGACCCGGGTGCGTTCGATGGCCTCCGGATCGAGGCGGCCGGTCGCGTCCACGCCTTTGCCGAGCCGCACGATCCGCATCTCCCGATGCACATCGGTCAGGGCGCCGTCGGCCCCGATATCGGCGATCAGCAGGCGAATGGAGTTCGTGCCGCAATCCACGGCCGCAACCCGCTCGCTCATAGTTCCTCCTCCGTTGCCACCTCATCCGGCCAGTCCGCCGGAATCGCCGTCCCGCGCAACCCGCCTCGGGCCGCCAGCGCCACCGCCTCGTCGCCCAGCGGGTTGACTCCGGGTCCCTTCGCCAGTGCGTGCGCGATCAGCACATGCAGGCATTTCACCCGGTCCGGCATCCCGCCGCCACTGAAATCGGTGCCGAGCGATTCGATCTCGTCGCGTTCGGCGAGATAGCTCTCGTGGGCCGCGCGGTAGGCGGCGGCCAGTTCCGGATCCTGACCCAGCCGCTCGGTCATCCCCTTCATCACACCCGCGGATTCCAGGCGGCTCGCCTCCGCGGTGAGGCGCGGGTCGGTGAGGTAATACAGCGTGGGGAACGGGGTTCCGTCGTCGAGCTTCGGCGCGGTCTTCACCACGGCGGGCAGACCGTCGGGAGTCCGGTAGGCGATGGCGAGCACCCCGCGCGGGGCGCGGCCCAATTGTTCGGCGACGATCTGCAGATCTCGGTCGTCGGGTGTACTCACCTGGGTCCTTCCGGCTGTGGCGCGGGCGGTTCGGGATTCGGGGGCGGTTCGGAGATACTGCGCCACAGATCCGTGAACCATGGGTCCGGTGCGCGTTCGGGTGCGGCCGGGCCGGTGACGGCGGGCGCCTCGATACCCGGGACCTGCACGATATAGGGCGTCTCCCCGGGCATCACCAGACGCAACCGGTCGCGGGCCTCGGACCGGATGTAGGCCGGGTCCTCCTGCTGCGACCGGCGGTCCTTCAACCGGGCGATATCGTCCTCCAGGACGCGGCGTTCGGCGGCCAGCTGATCGGCTTCGGCACGCTGGGTGAAATAGGTCCGCATGGGCACGGCCAGGGTCATGGCCAGCGCGCAGATCACCATCGCCAAGATGATCGCCTTACCGGCGGACAATCCGAAGATCGTCCGTTCCGACCAGTCCCGCGCGCCCTCCTCGCGCGCGCCCGGACTCCGGCGCCGCACCCGCTCGGCGCCGCCGTGCACCTCGGCGGCCGGACGGCGGCGCGGCGCGCGCGACGTGCGGCGGTCGCCCCGCCCCGCGGGGCTGCTACCGCGCGCACGCCGCTCCGACATCTACTCAGTCCTCGAACGTGAACCGCGGGAACGCCACATCACCGGCATAGCGGGCCGAATCGCCGAGGGCGTCCTCGATCCGCAGCAGCTGGTTGTACTTGGCCACCCGCTCGCTGCGCGCCGGGGCGCCGGTCTTGATCTGACCGCTGCCGACCGCGACCGCCAGATCGGCGATGGTGGTGTCCTCGGTCTCGCCCGAACGATGCGACATCATCGTCTTGTACCCGTTGCGGTGCGCCAGTTCCACGGCGTCCAGGGTCTCGGTGAGGGTGCCGATCTGGTTCACCTTCACCAGCAGCGCGTTGGCCGCGCCCTTGGCGATACCGTCCTCGAGACGATCGGGGTTGGTGACGAACAGATCGTCGCCGACCAGCTGCACCTTGTCGCCGATCTCGTCGGTGAGCGCCACCCAGCCGTCCCAGTCGTCCTCCGACAGCGGATCCTCGATGGAGACCAGCGGATACGCCGCCTTCAGCTCGGCGTAGAACTTGGTCATCTCCGACGCCGACCGCGCCGAACCCTCGAACTGGTACGCACCGTCCCGGAAGAACTCGGTGGCCGCCACGTCCAGCGCCAGCGCCACATCCCGGCCCAGTTTCAGGCCGGTCTTGCCGATGGCCACGCTGATCAGGTCCAGCGCCTCCCGGGTGCCGGCGACGTCCGGGGCGAAACCGCCCTCGTCACCCAGCCCGGTGGCCAGGCCCTTCTCCTTGAGCACCGCTTTCAGCGCGTGGTAGACCTCCGCGCCCCAGCGCAGCGATTCCTTGAATGTCGGCGCGCCGATGGGCGCGACCATGAACTCCTGGACGTCCACCCCGGTATCGGCATGCGCGCCGCCGTTGAGGATGTTCATCATCGGCACCGGCAGTACATGCGCGTTCGGCCCGCCCAGGTACCGGAACAGTTCCAGACCCGAGGACTCCGCGGCCGCCCGCGCGACCGCGAGCGAAACACCCAGCAGCGCGTTGGCGCCCAGCCGGGATTTGTCCGGGGTGCCGTCCAGATCCAGCAGGGCCTGGTCGACGGTGCGCTGCTCCACCGCGTCCAGCCCGATCACGGCCGGGGCGATCTCGTCGAGCACGCCCTCGACGGCCTTCTGGACACCCTTGCCGTTGTAGCGCTCCCCGCCGTCGCGCAATTCCACGGCCTCGTGCTCGCCGGTGGAGGCCCCGGACGGGACCGCCGCGCGGGTCAGGGTGCCGTCGTCGAGGGCGATCTCGACCTCGACGGTGGGGTTACCCCGAGAATCCAGGATCTCGCGAGCTCCGACCTGTTCGATGATTGCCACGAAAACAACACTCCTTCGGCTGCTGGCACGGTAGTGATCAGGGAAGAGCCGTGCGGTTGCGAGCCTAATAGGCCCGGTCGCGGCCAGTCCATCCGCCTCGCAGGGTCCCGGCCGAGTTCACGTGGCGGTCACACCCGGCGGCCCACGCTGTAGGCCGCCGCCCGGTCCCGGACCAGCTTCATATAGCTCTCCGACCTGTTGTAGGTGAACAACGCCCGGCTCCAGCCCTCGGCGCCGCGCAGATCCCCGCCGCTCACGCACAGATAGCGGGCCGCGGTCAGCGCGGCGTCGTCGATGCTGTGCGGATCGGCGATCCCGTCACCGTTGGCGTCCACGCCCCATTTGCGCCAGGTCTCCGGAATGAACTGCATCGGGCCCACCGCGCGGTCGAACACCCGGTCACCGTCGAGCCGGCCGCCGTCGGAATCCCGGATCTCGGCCACCCCCGGCGACCCGTCCAGCGGGATCCCGATGATCGACGGCTCCACCAGCCCGTCGTCGCGCACCTCGGCGCCCCGATGCCGCCCGTGATCGCTTTCCACGCTCCCGATCCCCGCCAGCGTGGTCCACCCGATCCCGCAGTCCGGCCGGGCCCGGCCCATCACCGCGGCCGCGTACCCGTAGGCCTCCAGCGCGGTCACCGGTATCTCCAGCGCCCCGGCGTGATCGGCGGCCCAGCCGTTCAACTGCACCGCGGTCCGGCCGGGAGCATCGATATCGATCACCGGCAGCGGGACCCCCGGGCCGGGCGGGATTCCCTCGGGAATGGGCACCAGATCCTCGCCACCCCCGCACCCGGCGAGCAGTAACGCGGCGGTCGAAGCGGCGATGATGCCGTACCTGCGGAGACGCACACTCTCAATCATCCAGATGGATGGGGGTGCACCGGTCCCGCGACGCGCGCGGCGGAGCCCACCGGCGTCCGGATCCGTTGCCGCCGCGCATACGGCCGGGCCGGTCGGTTTCCTCTGGACGATAGGTTTCCGCTGGTCGGACCGATTCGGCCGGCGTACGCCGGGTCGGAGGTCGTGGATGTGCAGTACGATTCCGCCGGATCGCAATTCGTCAGGGGGGTCACAGTGCATACGGCGAGTCACACTGTGCTGTGGCGAATCTGCGCCGGAACGGCCGCGGTGCTGCTGGCGGCGGGAGTCGCCGGGTGCGGGTCGGTGACCGACGGCCGCGCGATCCGGCCCCGGCCGGATCTGACGAATCTCGATGTGGGGAACTACCGGACCGAGCCCACCCCGTACGGCGCCGCCGGCGACCGCAAGGCCGCACGCTTCCGAGAGGGCCAGCGGCTGGGCGATTTCGTGGCACTGCCGTTCGAGGCCGACCCCGCGTATGTGGTCCCCGTGCGGAGCACGGGCGGCCCGGTGGTCCTGGATCGCCGGGATATGGAGTCGCTGGTGGTCAACGATACGTTCGACGACGTCGCCGCCGATCTCGTCGCCGGCTGGGTGCACACCTGGTCCACCGACGGCGACCCGGGCACGGCGGCGCAGATGAGCATCGCGGTGCTGATGTTCCCGGACGCGGGCACCGCGGAAACGGTCGCCGCCGGCCTCGAACACGACGATTTCACCTTCAACACCGACAACCGGCCCGTCCCGCTCCCGGGCCGGCCGGGGACCATCGCGCACTGGCGTCCGGGTATCGCGTCGCTGGGCAGCTGGACCAGCCACGATCGCTACGTCGTCTTCATCAAATACGACGACGCGTCCGGGCGGACCGATCTGCCGGGGATGGTGCAACGCACCGGCGCACTGCTCGATGTCCAGATCCCGCTGCTCGACGGTTTCGAGCCCACCCCCGCCGAACGGCTGAGCGAGATACCGCTGGACCCCGACGATGTGCTGGCGATCGCCCTGCCGCGCGATGCGCAGACCGCGGCGATCCTGGGTCCCGTGAGCACCTTTCGCGGACGCGGCGCCCTGCACGCCTTCACCGGTCTGACCAGCCTCGATTTCATCGAGAAAGGTCAGCTCTCCGCGATCGCCCTGGCGGAGTCGGTGGTGATGCGCAGCCGCACCGACGAGGGGGCCGAAGCGCTGTGGCAGGAGTTCCGGCCGAGCTCAGCGGAATCCGTCGAGCCGATCGAGGCGCCGTCGGGCTTCACCGACGGGAAGGTCGAATGCTTCCGCCGGAAGGCCGAACCGCACGAGAAACAGTCGAGCTTCTGCGTGATCCGTACCGGGAGATTCTTCGCGCAGGTGGAGGGCGCGCAGATCCAGGATCTGCACCAGAAGACCTCGGCCCAGTACGCACTGCTCGCGGGGTGAGGCGAACAATGGGTTTCACGCACGACCGACACCGGACAGCCAAGCGCCTGGTACCGGCCGTGGCCGCGTTCCTGTTCGCGGTATCGGTCGCCGCCTGCGGGCAGCAGGTGGCCGGCCACCCCGGGCCCGGGATGGCGCCGGTGGACCCGAACACACTGGATACCGGATTGTTCCCCACCGAGCCGTCGGCGTTCGAGATGCAGTTCAACACCTCGGCGGATATCTACTCCCTCGAATCCCGCCGGATGCTGGGCCATCTGGTCTCCCCCTACCGTGTGGACCCCGAATTCCGGTACCTCGAGGACACCGAGTTCGTCTCCGCGGGCACGACTCCCTCCTCGAATCTGCTACCCGCCGAATTCGGTCCCATCTCGGAGCGCAACTACCTGGTCGCCGGGGCCGTCACCACGCGTGGGAACAATGATCCACGCAGCGGGGAACGGCTGTCCCTCGCCCTGCTGAGGTTCGGAAACGACGACTACGCGCGGTCCGCGGCCGCCGAATACAACGCCACCGCGGACAGGCTGACGCCCGGGCGGCAGCGGATCGAGCCGGCCGGACACGGCGACGCCTTCGCCGCACTGACACCCGGCCACGACCGGGCCGACCTGTTCGCCGCCACCGGTCCCTTCGTGGTGGTCGCCTCCCTATTGGCACCCGCCGATAGGGCCGCACTCGCCGCCGAGCGGTTCGCCACATTGCTCGACCTGCAGTTCGCCGAGCTGAACGGCCTGGTCCCGACGCCACCCGACGATATGCTCGATCTGCCCACCGACCCGGACGGCATCATGAGCACGACTCTGCCGAGCGAATTCCCGGGCAGCGCGGCCTTCAGCGATCTGCTGGGCGCCTATCCGCCGTCGGCGTATCTGCATGTAGAACCCGATGCCGAGGCGATCCACGACTACAGCGCCTTCGGTGTGGATCTGGTGGCCCGCAACAACGCGACCGTGTATCGCACCGGCGGGATGTCGCAGGCTTTCGCCCTGCAGACCGCGCTGACCAGTATCGGGAAATACGACGAGGAGTTGGCCGGACCGCCCGGGCTCCCCGACGCGCGCTGTGTCCACCGCGACTACAGCACCGCGCTGTTCCAGGCATTCTTCTGCGTCGTAGTCTACGACCGATACGTGGCGCTGGTCGACGACACCGGGCTGGGGAATCTGCCCTCACCCGAACTGCACCAGGGAACCGCCGCGCAGTACGCCATCCTCGCGAACAGCCGGTGACCGCGATGCGCGAGACAGGCGGCGCCGTGCTGCCCGGGAACCCGGTGTAGGGCAGGATCAATCCGACCGCACCCGGGGAACGGTCGCTCGTACCGGGCGGTCACGCAGGAGGAGGAACGCATGGTGTTGCCGCCCGGTGCCGTCGTCGGCGGCTACCGCATAGTCGGAGTTCTCGGCAGTGGCGGAATGGGATCGGTATATCTGGGTCAGCACCCCAGCCTGCCGCGACAGGACGCGATCAAGATCCTCAGTGAGGATCTCTCCGGCGACCCGGAATTCCGCGCCCGCTTCGAACGCGAAGGCGATCTGGCCTCCGGCCTGGACCATCCGAATATCGTCACGGTGTACAACCGGGGCGAGGAAGACGGCCGGCTGTGGATCGCGATGAAATACGTACCGGGCACCGACGCCTCCGAGGAGGCCGGTAAAGGTCCGGCGATCATGACGCCGCAGCGGGCCCTGCATATCGTCTCCGAAGTCGGCAAAGGACTGGATTACGCGCACCGGCGCCGCCTCCTGCACCGCGATATCAAACCCGCCAACTTCCTGCTCTCGAACTCCCCGGACGACGATCACGAACGCGTCCTGCTCACCGATTTCGGTGTCGCGAAATCCGCCGAGGACGGGCGGGATCTCACCGCGACCGGCAAATTCATGGCCACGGTGGCCTACGCGTCACCCGAACAACTGCTCGGACAGCGGCTGGACCACCGCTCCGATATCTACAGCCTCGGGTGTTCGTTCTTCCGGCTGCTCACCGGTCAGAACCCCTACCCGTCGACCGTTCCGGCCGTGGTGATGATGGGCCATATCAACGAGGTACCGCCACAGATATCGCAGGTCCGCCGCGATCTACCCCCGGCGCTCGACCAGGTTTTCGCCACAGTCCTCGCCAAGAACCCGGCGGAACGCTACCCCACCTGCCGGGAGTTCGTCGCGGACGCCGAAGCGGCGATGCGCGGACAGCGCGCGCATCCGGGCGGATACTTCTCCGCCACCGGGGCACCACCGCGACCCGGCCAAGAGGGCATAGTCACCCGGCCGCGCGAGAGTTTCGCCGCCGCCCCGCCCGCCGGGGCGGGTCGCCGGAAGAGCCGTCCGCGCCGGATACTGGTGTCGGCCGCCCTGGCACTCGTCGCCGTGGTGGCCGTGGCGGCGGGGATCTACGCCTTCTCGGGCGACGGGGCCGGATCGCCGGGCGGTCCGGATCTCGCCGCGGTCCGATCGGCACATCCCGAATTCGCCGGGAAAACGGTCGCCGCCTTCAACTACGGGAATTCCAATTTCTCCGCCGTCCTGGACGGTTCCCCGCAGGCCGATTTCCTCCGCGATATCGGTTTCCGCTACAGCGACGAATTCACCCCGCTGAAGAACGAGACCTCACCGCGGGACCTGTCGCCGCTGACCTTCTCGCTACCGGACCTGCTCGACGTCGTGATCGTCACGAGAACCGACAGCGCCGCCGGTAACGGAGGCCTGGCAGGCCTGCCGGGGAAGTTCCTGAGCTCGTCGGCCGCCATTGTGGTCGTCGACGATATCAACACGGTCCAGGCGTTTCAGGTGTGGACCGATCAGTCGGCGGGCACGCTCGTGGACACGATGGTTCCGTCGATTTCCGACGTTGTCGAGTAATAGAGGGGGGGACGACCGTGCGGGTCTCGCGGTGGATTTCGAGTGCGGTATGCGCGGTGCTGGCGGTGGGCATCGCCGGTTGCGGCCACGATACGGAAGACATTTCCGCGGTGGACACTTCCGCCCTGCGGCCCGGTAATTACCGGGTCACGCCGCGGACCGTGGACGAGGTTCGCACCCCCGCGAACACCGATATCCAGGAAGCGCTCCGGCTGGCCGAACATATCCCGTTGATCATGGATATCGACCCGAAACTGGGTTTCGGAACCGTCGAATATCGGCGCCAGATGTTCACTCCGCTCGAACCACCGAAGCTGACCGACGATTTCGCCACCGCGGTACCCGGTTTCACCGTCGGCTGGGAAACCAACGGACAACGCCGGGCGGACCAGAACCTGGGGCGGACGGTCGACCTGCTGGTACTCCGGTTCTCCGAAGCCGGGCAGGCCGCGCACGCCGCGAAATTCCTCTCCGACCGAGCCTGG
This sequence comes from Nocardia sp. NPDC049935, assembly GCF_055586645.1. Classification (NCBI taxonomy): domain Bacteria; kingdom Bacillati; phylum Actinomycetota; class Actinomycetes; order Mycobacteriales; family Nocardiaceae; genus Nocardia; species Nocardia sp. NPDC049935. The sequence goes on from NZ_JBVJHV010000005.1 coordinate 225,697, forward strand.
ACGGGTCAGTACCGCCCCGTCGGCCCGATCGCCATACCCGGACACCCCACCGCCGTCGGTGTACTCGGCCAATTCGGTGCCGTGACCACCTGGATCGCGCACGGTGAATACCTGATCAAAACCTACGTCGGCGCCGGTGTGGATATACCGCCGGCTCCCGGAGGCCTGGCCGAGCTGACCCGGGCCGTGCTCGACAGGCAATTCGAGCGGCTACGGGACTTCCGCCCGACCCCACCCGGTGAGTTGTCCGGATTGCCGGTCGACCGGGACGATGTTCTGCGCCACACCTTGCCCGGCGCGGAGGGGGCGGCCGAGGCGGTGATGGGACCGCATACCGCGTTGCATTTCTCGGAACGGCCCGACCTGCTGAAACGAGCCTTCGACGATGCGCGGGTCGATCTCGTCGTCCAAGCGGGGGCCGATATCTATCGCGCCGGCGATGCGAGTGCCGCCGAGCGTTTCGCGGCCTTCCTGGTCTCCCGGCTCGATTCCGCTTACGAACCGGTGGACGCCCCTCCGGGAATGCCCGGCGCGCACTGCGCCGAAAACCCCGAGGAGACCGATTCGCTCCAATGCGTTTTCACCAACGACCGCTACACCGTCCGGATCGACGGCGCGGGGCAGATCCAGGATCTACATCAGAAAGTCGCGGCGCAATATCTACTGCTCGACGCACACGACTGAAGGACCGAAAACAATTGTGCCCCGAGCATGGGTCTCGGGGCACAATTGTTGGTTCGATCTGCCTGCGGTCGTTCCGTCGGACTAGGCCCAGCGCGACGCATTCAGTTTATCGGTGGTCGACATATCGATGGCACCGTCCTCGACGATCTTCGCGAGCCGCTCCATGATGTCGAGCAGGCCGTTGTGGGCCTCGTCCCAGCGGTTCTGCTTGGTGCGGTAGGCCTCCTGCGCGCCGGATTCCCACTCCGCCGCGAGAGCCGCGACATAGCCCTTGAGCTCGTCGTGGGTTTCCGTGAGCCGGCCCTTCGAGGTGCGAAGGTCGCCGGTCATCGCCATCAGCTGGGCTTCTGAGTACTTCATCGTTGACATAGGTGAAACTCCTAGAATTCGCGTGAACCGATGACGTCAGATGTTCAGGCTGGAGCCCAGCTCGGACGAAGCACCCAGGGAATGGAGCCGATCCTGGTTCGCCTGCTCGGTCGCCGTGTAGCCCTTTCCGTTTTCCCGGATGAGGCTTCCGATCTCGGCGAGGACGTCATGCAGTTTGCGGGACTGCTGATCGTAGTCGTCCATCACCTTGCGGAAGGTGCCGGCGGCCGCGCCCTCCCAGTTCCCCGCCGAACCGGCAACAATGTTGCGGACGTTTCCGATTTCGGTCTGCAGCTGCGAATTCACGTTCTCGACGTGCTTGGCAGCTGTCTCCATTGCCGCTACGTCGGTAGTGACGTTGGGGTTCGCCACGGTATCTCCTTACTCGAGTTCGGATCCGGACCCCCTGCGTCCGCAAACGGTCCGAACTTGCCTTCACGATGATTGGACGAGGTACCCGCCCAATCGGTTCCATAGGATTTCGAGAAGCCCCCCCCGGCCGGTGTCACGGAGTGACCTCCAGCGAGGTGGCGAGGCCTTCACAGATAGGTGTGATCGAGTCCTGCCCCCCTGTCTGATACTGGCACCCGATACTGATCTGGATGCTGTGCTCGACGATAACATGCCAGTCAACGGTCGATCCGTCGTCCGGATGCTCGGTATAGGCCAGTCCCGGACGGCCCGCGAAGACCACATCGCGCCGGACCGCGGAGACGGATCCGGCTGGGCGAGAAGCTATCTGCGCCTGCAGCGCGGCGGCGATCCCGTCGTAGCCGGCATCGGCGGCCACCGCCTGCTGGGTCACCGTGATCCGGGCGCGTAATCCGGCGCCGGGCACCAGTTCGAGACGCTGGGAGGTATCGGCGGCGGGATCCCGGACCCGCCAGCCGTCCGGGACGGTGAGCCGGAGCGCGCCCACGGTGCGCGGTCCCGAATCGGTCCCGGATCCGGCGGCAGCCGTGGTCGCGGCGGTGGCCGTGGCGGTGGACGCGACGGCTTCGCTCTCGCCGCCGGTGGACCGGACCAGGGCGAACGCCCCGGCGGCCAGCACCGCTACGGCGAGAATCGCTGCCGCGCCGAGGTAGAGCGGAGTCCTGGACCGGGGCGGGCGGGTGGCCGCGGCCCGCTCCCGCAGCGGTTGCAGCCATTCGGTATCGGGGCGCGCCGGCGGCAGGCCGGGGTTGTGGTCCACGGGCACGGTCTGCCGGACCCGCACCAGATCCGTACCCGCGACGACCAGGAGTTCGGCATTGTGGCACGGGTCGGCGACCACGGTCGCGACGAGGTTCAGGAAATCGGCGTCGGTACGCCCGACCACGATCACCGAATCCACCTGGCAGCCGTGCACGAGGCGTTCCACGAGTTCACGGAATCGGCCCATTCCGTATTCCCCGGCCCCGATCTCGGCGGCGGCGAGATCCGGTTCGTGCTCACAGAATTCCAGCCGGGCGCCGGACTCGCCGGGGACCACCGTCGCGGCGGTGGTCGACAACGCACCGAACTCCAGGACCACCGTGCGCACATCGCGGACCCGCCGGCTCGCGGCCACCGCGCGCAACGCGGTGGTCTGCAGAACGACCCGCGCACCGTGCCCCGACGCCGCGGCTTCCAGCACGGCGAGCCGGTGCTGATCCCATTCGGTCGGATGCACCACCGTGAGCTGCTCACACGGTGCATCGATCCGCAACTGCGCGAGCGTATATCCGAAAACCGCGCTCAGGGCGTCCACCGGTTTCGGCATCCCCGGATCGAAGGCCACCCGATCGGCGGTGAGCAACTGAACCGGCGATACCGCGATCGACGGCGGCGCCAGCGGTTCACCGACCACCAGGCTGCGCCCGTCACCGGCCGGCACGATCGAAGGGACGAGGTCGGCGTGGGTGTTGGCGCTCCACGCCCACAACCGGGTCTCGGTCAGGGCGATCTCGACGGCCGGCATTACTGCGCCGGCATCCACGAGGTCTGGATGAGTTCGGTCCCCGACCGGCCGACGAGGGTGCCACGACCCGCGGGCATCGCGCTCGGGCGGACATTGCCGAGCAGACCGCCCTCTTCGCGGCTACCGCTCATCACCAGGCCGGGCGTGGCCAGATCCCGCAGCCGGGAGATCACCGGCTCGTACATGGCCCGGCCGGCGCCGCCGGAACGCCGCGAGATGATCAGGTGCAGGCCGATATCCTTGGCATGCGCCAGATAGTCGACGATCTGCGCCAGCGGATTACCGCTGGAACCGCTGGACACCAGGTCGTAGTCGTCCACGACGATGAACAGATCGGGCCCGGTCCACCAGGACCGATCGCGCAGTTCCTGCGGTGTGACGTTCGGGCCGGGCATCCGGGACTGCAGCAGCGCCGCCAGATCCCGCATATTCGTCATCAGCCCTTCGGCGCCGGTCGCATAGGCCGCCAGGCGTTCCTGTTCGAAGGCGCCGAGCATGGTACGGCGGAAATCCGCCAGCACCAGGGCGGCGGTGTTGCGGGCATTGGATTCGATGATGCCGCTGACGATATTGCGCAGCAGTGTGGTCTTACCGCATTCGGTGTCACCGAAGATGATGAAATGCGGGTTGTCGTCGAAATTGAGGAAGACCGGCGACAGCTCGGATTCGTTGATACCGATCGGGATGGACACCGTGCGCTGTTCGGGATGGCCCTGCCAGGGCCCGATGGCCCGCACGAACTGTTCGCGATCGAGCCGTTCGGGCAGCATCCGGACCTGCGGCGCCGGACGTCCCGGGGTCGCCTGCTGGATCCGGGCGACCGCGTCGGCGACGCCCCGGCTGAGATCCTCGGGTTCGGAGGAGCCGTCGACCCGCGGCAGCGCGGTGAGCATATGCAGGCTCTCCGGGGTCATACCGCGGCCGGGACGGCCCTGCGGTACCAGGGCGGCGACCTTGCGGCCGAACTCGGAGTCGGCGGGATCGCCCAGTCGCAGTTCGAGGCGGGTACCGATCTGGTCCTTGAGCTGGGGGCGCGCCTCCATCCACCGGGAAAGCGCGATCACCACGTGCACACCATAGGAAAGGCCCTGGACCGCGAGGTTCATGATGGCCTGCTCCAAGGGTTCGAAATCCTGCCGGATCGAACCGAAACCGTCGATGACGAGGAAGGCGTCACCGAAGGCGTCCTCGTGCGCGCCGGTGGCGGCCTGGCTGCTCGCCGGATCGGCGGCGCGCAGCCGCCGGAACTCCGCCATCGACTCGATGCCGAGCTGACGGAAGCGCAGTTCCCGGGTGCGCACGATGGTGGTCATCTCCGCGACCGTCCGGCGCACCTTGTCCTGATCCAAGCGGCCCGCCACGGAACCCACATGCGGCAGGCCTTCGAGGCTGGCCAGGGTGCCGCCACCGAAGTCCAGGCAGTAGAACTGCACCTGTTCGGCGGTATGGGTCAGCGCCATCGACATGATCAGCGAACGCAGCATGGTCGATTTACCCGACTGCGGGCCGCCGACGACGGCCACGTTGCCGCGGGCGCCGGAGAGGTCCACCACCAGCGGATCGCGCCGCTGGTCGTACGGGCGGTCGACGATACCGATCGGCGCGCGCAGCCCGGCCACGGCGTTGTACTCGCCGGTGAGGATCGAGCGGGGGTTGAGCTCGTCCAGCGGCGGCGCGGCGTCCAGCGGCGGCAGCCAGATCTCGTGCGCGGGCCGGCCGTGCCCGGTGATCCGGGCGACCAGCATGCCGAGGTCGGAGATCTGCTCCCCGTCCTCGACCAGGGGTTCGGGTTCGAAGGCCGGTTGCACCGCCAGCGGGGTCCGGTCCGCGGCGCGGAATTCGACGTGTTTGGCCAGGAAGGGCCGCGCGGTGATATCGATTTCGCCGGCGCCGGTGGCCACGCTGATATCGCGCTGCGGTCCCCCGCCCACATAGGTGCCCGAGACGTAGGAGGCCTGGAAGCGCTGGATCTCCCCCGAATCGGATTTCAGGTAGCCGCCGCCGGGGTTGTTGGGGAGGTTGTAGGCGTCCGGCACACCCAGCACCTGGCGGGATTCGTTGGCGGAGAAGGTTTTCAGGCCGATCCGGTAGGACAGGTGCGATTCCAGGCCTTTGAGTTTTCCTTCTTCCAGCCGCTGCGAGGCGAGCAGCAGATGGACGTGCAACGACCGGCCGAGGCGGCCGATCATCACGAACAGTTCGGCGAAATCCGGGTGCTGGGTGAGGAGTTCGGAGAATTCGTCCAGCACGACGAACAGCGCGGGTAGCGGATCCAGGTCGGCGCCCGCCGCGCGCGCCTTCTCGTACTCCGAGACGTTGGCGAAGTTACCGGCCTGCCGCAGGATCTCCTGGCGGCGGTTCATCTCGCCGGCGAGCGCGTCGCGCATACGGTCGACGAGATCGGCTTCTTCCTCGAGGTTGGTGATGACCGCCGCCACGTGCGGCACGCCGTCCAGACCGAGGAAGGTCGCACCACCCTTGAAGTCGACCAGGACCAGGTTCAGCTGATCGGGCGAATGGGTGGCGAGCAGGCTGAGCACCAGGGTCCGCAGGAATTCGGACTTACCGGAACCGGTGGCGCCGATGCAGAGCCCGTGCGGACCCATACCGGATTCGGCGGCCTCCTTGATATCGAGCACGACCGGAAGTCCGTCGGCCCCGACACCGAACGGCACCCGCAGCCGCTCCCGGCCGTACCGGGGCCGCCAGGCGCTTTCCGGATTGAAGGAGCCGAGATCGCCGAGCCCCATGAGCTGGGCCCAGGTGTTGATCGTCTCGCCCTCGGTGGTCTCGACATCGCTGCTGCGCTGCGTGGCCGCGCGATACGGGGCCAGCCGGCGGGCCACCTGCTGGGCCTGCTCCCGGCTGATCCGGTCGATCAGGGCGAAGCGCTCCTGGTTGCCGGTGGCGCCGCGGCCCAGGCATTCACCGTTGCGGATGGTGAGGGTGATTCCGCGCGATACCGCCAGGCGGGGCGCGTAACCGCACAGGTCGATCACCGTGACGCCCTCGTAGCCGGACTCCCGCAACTGATCGTCCTCGGCCTCGAGCAGGCCGCCGTCGACGACGATCACCACATGCACCATGGCGGAGTTGGTGGGCTGGTTACGGGAATAGCGGACCCGGTTGCCGAGGATCGGCGCCAGACCGGCCATCGCCTCGCGGATCGACCCGAAGAACATGCGCTGGGTGCCGACCCCGTCCTGCGAGTCGGGATGCTGGGTATGCGGCAGCCATTTGGTCCACTCCCAGTCGGCGGCGGTATCCGGACCGCAGACGATCGCGGTCAGCACCTGGTCCGGGCCGTGGAACATGGCCAGCTGCACCAGCATCGCGCGCACCATGTCCCGGGCCTGGGCGCGGTCGCCGTCGAGCGCGATGGTGGCGAACCCCTTCACCGCGACGGCGGTGGGCAGATCGGGAACCGTGGAATGCGCGCGGACGAAGCGGCGCAGCGAGACCGCGGCGATGGGTTCGAGTTCCTCGACCGGGCCGGTTTCCGGGGCGACCAGCCGGGTGGCCAGACGCTGGCCGCCCAGCCCGATGCGGACGTGGCAGAAGTCCTTGTCGCTGGGCCGGCGCTCCCACATCCGGGAGGTGCCCGCGAGCATCCAGACGAGTCCCGGTTCGGGATGACTCCACTCCACGGCGGCCCGCTGCTCGGACGCGGTGACGTCGACATCCTTGCGGACCTGGTCGAGATAACGCAGATAATCCTTGCGGTCCTCGTTGGCCTCGGCCGCCTTGGCGCCCTTACCGTTGCCCTGACCGGCGAACATGCCGACCATCGAGACCATCATCATCATCGGGAACATGAGCGACATCGGGTTCGAGGCGATCCCGCTGCCCTGGGTGAACATCAGGGCCATCATCCCGACCATGCCGATGATCATCACCACCGGCATGAGCTTCATCAGCAGATTTCCGGGTGTTACCCGGGGGATCTCGGGGGGCGGCTGGAGGGTGACCTCGCCGCCGGGGGTTCGTGGGACCTCGCGGCGCGCACGCCGCTGAAACCGAACCGTGGTCATCGAACGAGATCCCCCTTGTAGCAATGCGATGTTCGGGCTCAGTGTAGAGGCAGCCGCGATCATGTCGTACAGTTCGACCTGCATTCTGCTGGCCGCGACGTGGGCACGCAACCCGCGATTCGCTGGGAGAATGCGGGAAAGAGCAGGGTAGCGAAACCAACTTGGGGGAAGCGTGACGCATGCGCGACTCGATCATATGGAGGAAGATTCCTCGCGGGGTATAGTCCGCGCTCCGGATCTCACCAGGGTCACCATTCTGGCAAAACACACCCAGGTCGATATGGCCATTCCGGTCGATGTTCCGGTCGCTCTGGTGATTCCCAGCGTCGTCGATATGGTCGCCGCGCACAGCCGGACCAATGATTTCGACAATCAGGGCGAACGGTACGAACCGGCCGACTGGGTTCTCGCCCGGATCGGCCAGCCGCCGCTGTCGAACTCGCTCAGCCTGGGCGAGCAGGGGGTGCGCGACGGCGAACTGCTGATGCTCGAGAACTCCGCGAACACCGCGCCCACGCCGCTGTTCGACGACATCATGTACAACGTCGCGGTCGCCGATTCACAGCATTTCCGCGGCTGGAATCCGGATGTCGCGCGGGTCACCGGATCGATCCTGGCCGCGCTCACCATGCTCGCCGGCTGCACCGGCCTGCTGGCCGCCCCGGACGCGATGCCCGGGTGGATCACCGGCGTCATCGCGCTGGGGGTGGCCGTTCTGCTGGTCGCGGGCGCGATGGTGCTGAGCCGGGTGTACGGCGATCCGAAGACCGCGCTGGTACTGGGCGGCTGCGCGTTGCCGCTGGCCTTCACCGGCGGCATGCTCATCGTGCCCGACCATTACGGCTGGCCCCATCTACTGCTCGGCTCCACCCTGTTCGGGGCGACGGCCATCCTGGCCTGGCGCGTCACGGGGGTCGGTCTCGGATTGTTCATCGGAGCCGGCACGCTCGCGCTCTTCATGGTTCCCGCCGCGCTGGTGGGCCTGCTGACCGAACAGCCGCTCGAGGCCGTCGGCGCGGTGGTCGCGGCCGTCGGCCTCGGCGCACTGTCGCTGGCTCCCCGCATCTCGATGATGCTGGCGAAACTGCCGCTGCCGCCGGTGCCCTCCCCCGGTACGCCCATCGATCCCACCGAGGACGATCCGGACGATCACCGTGCCCTGCCGACGCTGGATGTACTGCAGGCGAAGTCGGCGCGGGCGCGGACCTATCTGAGCGGTCTGGTCACCGCGACGACGCTGGTCACGGTGGTCGGCGCGCTGGTCGCCGTCGATCCGGACTACGGCGGCTTCTACTGGCAGGGTATCGCGCTGGCGCTGGTGTGCGCGGCGGTCCTGATGTTCCGCAGCCGCACCTACGCCGGCGCCGAACAGGCCGTGATCCTCATCGTCGGCGGGGCGTCGATCGTGCTGGTGATGCTGGTCGGGATGGCCTTCGTGGCGGAGCTGCCGCTGGCGGTGTTCGGAGCCGCCCTCGTGGTGCTCATCGCGGCACTGATCCTCGGAATCATCGTGCCGAACCAGTCGGCGACGCCGCCGATGCGCCGGGCCGCCGAACTGATCGAATACGGTTTCGTGGCCGCCGTGCTGCCGCTGGTGTTCTGGGTGGCCGATCTCTACTCCCTCGTCCGCGGACTGTGAACCGCGGGATCCGCACCGCGGCGGTGGCCGCGGTGCTCGGGATGAGCGCGTCGCTGGGTCTGGCGAATCCGGCGGCCTTCGCCGACCGGCCCGCGCCGGTCGATCCGGGCCAGTTACCGGCCGGGGATCCGGCCCGGCCGAGCCAGCCGACCGAACGCAAGGCCAATACGCCCTGCAACAGCACCGTATCCGGCGGCGAGGGCCCGACCGTTCCGCCCGCGCAGGCCGCGCTGGATCTGGGCCGGGCCTGGCAGTTCTCGAAGGGCGCGGGCCAGGTGGTCGCGGTGATCGATACCGGGGTGGCCCGTCATCCGCGTCTTCCGGGCCTGCGCGCGGGTGGGGATTTCGTGGCCAACAGCGGTGACGGCACCGAGGATTGCGACGCCCACGGCACGGTGGTCGCCGGCATCATCGGCGCGAGTCAGGCACCGGACCAGGGTTTTTCCGGAGTAGCACCGGAATCCACGATCCTCACCATCCGCCAGACCAGCGATAAGTACGTCAAGGCGGGCAGTAATGCCACCAAATCGCCGGAAGACCTCTCCAAAGAGGGCTACGGCAATGTGGCCACCATGGCCCAGGCCGTGCGCCGCGCCGCCGATATGGGTGCGACGGTTATCAATATCTCCGAGGTGGCCTGCAGTTCCAGCCCGATCAACGACGGCGCGCTCGGCGCCGCGCTGGATTACGCGGTCCACCAGAAGAACGCCGTGGTGGTCACCTCGGCCGGGAATACCGACAACAACAATTGCAAGGGCAACGACGGGATTCAGAACCCGCTGGACCCGGCCGCCGACCCGTGGGCGAACACCACCGTCAACGTCACCCCCGCCCGTTTCGACGATCTCGTCCTCTCGGTCGGCTCCATCAACGCCGAGGGTGCGCCGTCGGAGTTCACCGTCCCCGGGCCCTGGCTGAGTGTGGCCGCGCCCGGCGAGAACATCGTCTCGCTGGATGTGCACACCGGCGGCGTGATCAATGGGACGGTCAACGCCCAGGGTGGCCAGCAGACCATCAACGGCACCAGTTTCGCCGCCCCCTACGTATCCGGCGTGGTCGCGCTGGTGCGGGCCCGGTTCCCGGAATTATCGGCCGTCGAGGTGATGAAACGGATCCAGGCGACCGCGCACGCGCCCGCCGAGGGCTGGAATCCGTACGTGGGTTACGGCGCGATCGACCCCATCGCGGCGCTGACCAACGAGGTGCCCGCCGAATTGCGCCCGAAACAACAGAATCCGGCGGTGAGCAAGCAGCTCGCCGTCCCCGCTCCGCCGGAGCCGCCGGACCATACGGCGCGCAATATCGCGCTCATCGGCAGCGGGATCATCGGGGGCAGCCTCATCATCGGCTATCTCGCCTCGTTCCCGACGCGGCGGCGGTTCGGGGTCAGCGAGGACGACGCCTGACGGTCGTTGCCCCGGATCACCCTCCGGGGCAACGACTTACAGAACACTGAAGGCCGCGGGACCGACCGGCCGCGGAAACCGCACCCACGCTGTTCGGACGCTCGGTCCGTACATTGCGGGCAGGTGGCCGTCAGGCAAACCACTCCATCGGTGTGCCGTCACGTGACAGCGGATCTTCCGCCCTTCCGCGGAAGATCCGCGCCTACCGTCTACTTGGAAGAGGCGACCGGCTGATCGGCCGGCGAGGGATCCGGCGCGACACCGTCGTGAGCGACCAGCGCTTCCTCCCGGCCCAGGCTGGGACCGGAGGCCAGCAGGCCGACGATGGGCCAGGGTGCGGGCTCGGCCTTCTCGGGCATACCCAGCGCCTTGGCGGAATCGGCGTTCTTGATGCCGAAACGCACACCGGTGTCGGCGATGTAGAAGATGCTGTCCTTACGTTTGCTGTCCGGCTCGATACCCGTCGTCTGCACGTAGGCTCCGGTGCCCGGCGCGATATACGCCGAATCCACGTTCTGCCCCGAACCGTCGGCCTGGGCCAGCGGCACCAGCTTCGCGCCGTCGGCCATCGGCAGGCTCACCCCGGTGATCACCTGCAGTTCCGCGCGGGTTCCGGTGTTCTCGCCCGCCTCCGGAATCGGTTTCCACGTCAGGCAGCTCACCGGGTGGTCCTTGGCGTCCAGGATGGCCGGCGCGGTCTGCGGGAAGGTCTGGACCCGCAGCGCGTTGGACACCGCGACGCGCGTCCGGGTGGCCTGGTCGATGCTGAAATCACTCGACGTCTGCGGATTGGAGTTGCGGATGATCTCGGCGGCCAGCGGTGAGACCGGCTGCAGACCGTCGGTGAGCACCACGTAGTACTCGGTCTGCGAATCTCCGACCTGCACCACTTCGCCGATGCGGTGCCCGCTGACGTCCTTGGCGGGGGTGCCGCCGGGATCGGCGATGGTGGGCCGCTCGATCGGCATGACCTCGGGAATCGCGTTGACGAGTCCCTCGCTCACCGGGCGCGGGGTGGCGCCGGTGATGCCCAGGGCGTCGGTGACGGCGCGGTCGTCCATGGCCACGCGGGCCCGCTTGCCGTCGTAGATCAGGTAGGTGTTGTTCTCGCCCTGAACCAGCAGCGCCTTACCGGATTCCAGCGCCCCGGCCTTCGCGCCGAGTTCGAGCCCACCGGCGAGCACCGAGGTGGTGCGGTCCTGGCTGCCGTCGATCTTCATCTCGTCGCAGATCGTCCACTGCCGGCCCACACCCTCGGCGTTGTAGTGGATCGCGCCGGGAGCTCCCGGGATACCGATCAGCGGACCGCGGGCCTTCTTACCGACCTCGGCCTCCTTGACGATCGCCGCGTCCGGGGCGTCGCCCGCCGCGAGCCGGGCCGAGGCCAGGTTCAGTGCCGGATGCACGACATCGTTGAGCACCACGTAGACCGCGCCGGATTCCTTGCCGATCAGGATGGTGTTCTGCCCGATCTTGTCCTGGGGGCGCAGCAGCGCCAGCACGCCGCAACCGGCCAGCACCACCACCGCCAGCACCAGGCCGACGACGTAGGCGCGCACCTGGGAACGCATCGGGTCGTGCAGCATTCGCACGTCCCGGCGCACGAGCGCGTGTTCCATCCGGCGCACCAGAAAGTTGTAACCGCTGATCTGCCACCGAGTTGTGGGCTTTGAAGGCATCGTCTTCCCCCGAACTGTGCTCGTGCTCGCCGAACACAGTACAGTTCCCTGGGACGTAGTTCAGCTCGGCCGCCGATTACGGGCCGACACCGGGTACCTGGGGGACTCTGATGGCCGTTCCAGCCATGACGCGACGTGGGCGCAGCCTGCTGTTCGGGCGTATTTCCATGCGCAACCTGCTGATCGCGCAGGTGCTCGCACTGGTCGTCGGAACCGTCCTGCTGATCGCGGGACTCGATCCGTGGATCGCGCTGGGGGTCGCGGTGGTCACCGGGCTGATTCCGCTGATCCCGGTCGGGCGCCGGGTGCTGCTGGACCGGATCGGCGACTGGTGGAATTTCCGGGCCCATCGGGAGTACCGGATCGGCGACAGTGACGATTTCCGCGGCCCCGACGACCGCTCCCTCGGGCTGTACTGGGACGAGAGCCGCGTGGTCGCGGTGGTCGAGGTGCTCCCGCCCCGCGGCGGTCTCACCCGCATCGACCGCGCCGCGGTGCACGCGTCCCACCTGCTGCCGATGGCCGAACTGGCGACCTGTCTCGCCCAGCACGACATCCTGCTCAGCGGTATCGACATCATCAGCCACGGTCACCGCAGCCGCTCCGGTACCCCCGCGGGCGCCATCTACGAATCCCTGCTCGGCCCGCTGCCCGCCACCGCGCATCGCACGGTGTGGCTGGCCATCGGCTTCGATATGGTCGACTGCCCCGGGGCGGCCGCCCGGCGCGGCGGCGGCGACGAGGGCGCCGCGCGTTCGGTGACCATCGCGACCCAGCGGATCGTGCGCACCCTCGAGGACGCCGGCTGCGGTTCGCGCGTGCTGACCGCCTCCGAGATCCGGGCCGCGGTACGCCAGGTCATCCACGGTGCGGACGCCCGCGATCTCACCCACCGGTGGCGCTATGCCGAACTCGGCAACGGGGTGAACATCGGCGCCGCGATCGATCCGCGCCAGCTGGGGTCGGAGATCCTGTCACAGCTGTGGGTGGCCGAATCCCGGGGCACCACCGTGGCGGTACGCCTGCGCCCCGGCAACACCGCCGATACCGTGCATATCGGCGCCGCGTGGCGGTCGACGCTGCGCGAACTGCCGGAGAAGTCGTGGACCAAGGGCATGGTGTCGTTGAACGGCCGCCACCGCGACAGCCTGCTCGCGCATCTGCCGATCGGCATCCCCGATCTGGAGGATGTGGTGCCCACCGCCGAGTACCCGATCGAGGTACTGGACGCGCTGGCGCTGCCGTCGTCGGGCTGCGGCCAGCTGATCGGCTCCGACGACGAGGGCAACGGTGTGGCGCTGCGTCTCATCGGCGCGGGTATCTCGGCGGTGTACGTGGCCGGCGAGTTGTATCTGGCCCAGCAGCTGGTGTTCCGCGCGCTGGCGGTGGGCGAGCGGATCCTGGTCCGCACCGAACGCCCGCACGCCTGGTACCAGCTGATCGAGACCATCGGTAACCCGGATCGGCTGACGCTGGCGGTGGAGATGCACCAGTCGGACGCGGGATTCACCGCGACCGTGGTGGACGGCGTCCTCGCCCCCGCACCGCACGCCGGTATCACCACCATCTACGTCACCGGTGACCCCATGGGCTGGCCCGCCACCAAACCGGACCTGTCGATCCAGCAACCGGGCGCCATCGGCACCCGCGTGGTTCTCCGTACCGCGACCACCCAGATCCCGCTGAACCTGGTCTCCATCCCCCGCGAGCACACATACATCGGCGAACCCCGCACCCGCCAGGCCCCACCCCAGGGCGCCCGCCCCGCCGCACCCCCACAGCGCCAGCAACCGCACCGCCCCCAACACCCCCACCCCCACCCCCAACCCCAACGCCGCTGACCCCGGACCCCCACCCCCTCCGAACAGTCACCCCCGCCAGGGCGGGGCCCGCCCGGTTCTGGAGCGACCAGAGGAAGGGAGCGCAGCGACCGCCCGCCGGGAGTGAAGAACCGGGATGCCAGGGCCCCGCCCTCGAGCGGCGGAGCCGCTCCAACATCACAGCCCCCGCAATTACCCGTATGGTTCGGCCGCGCGGGCATTGCGCAGCGCACGCCCCCACCACCCCAACTGGTCGAGCAGCCGTTGCGCACTGTCCACGGCCGCCCCGTCCGCGGTTTCCCCGTGCGCGTCGAACTGTTTGCGGGCGCGATGGAAACTCACCGATTCGCGCATCGACACCATATGGATCTCCGCGACCACCTGCCGGAGCTGTTCGACGGCCCGCAGCCCCCCGGAGAGCCCGCCGTAGGAGACGAACCCGATCGGCTTACCCCGCCACTCGTATTTCGCGCTGTCCAGCGCGGTTTTCACCGATGCGGGATAGCCGTGGTTGTATTCGGAGGTCACCGCGACGAACGTGTCCGCGGCGGCCAGCCGGTCGCGGAAGCGCTGTGTCGCGGCGGATTCGGTGAGATCGGTGGGCAGGTCCGCGTACATCAGGTCCAGGACACCGGTATCGAATTCGGGCCTGGCCCGGGCGGTGCGCACGAACCAGTCGGCGACCACCGGAGCGAAGCGCTCGGGCCGGACGCTGGCGACGATCACCTCGAGGCGAAGCGGCGTATCCACGGCACGAGACTATCCCGGCCCGGGCTCACGGCAGGTCGAACGGCAGCGCGATGCCGGCATGTACCCGGCAGTGCTCGCAGGTTCCGGTTTCGGCGACCCCGCTCACCGCGCGGCGGACGAGTTCTTTGAACGGCCCGATATTGCGTTCGAATTCGGCGAAGACCTCGGAGGCCTTCACACCTTCGCCTTCGGTCACCCCGGCGTCCAGGTCGGTGACCAGGGCGACGGCGGCGTAACACATCTCCAGTTCCCGGGCGAGCACGGACTCGGGGTAGCCGGTCATATTCACCAGCTCCCATCCCTGCGCGGCGTACCAGCGGCTTTCGGCGCGGGTGGAGAAGCGCGGACCCTGGATCACCGCCATGGTCCCGTGCGGATGGAGAGGCAGATCGGTGTCCGCGGATTTCACCGCGATCTCCCGGAGGTCGGGGCAGTAGGGGTCGGCGAAGGAGACGTGGATGCCGTTGCCGTCGAAGTAGGTCTGCTCGCGGCCCGAGGTGCGGTCCACCAGCTGGTCGGGAACGACCACGGTGCCGGGCCCCCAGTCGGGGCGCAGGCTGCCGACCGCGCACGGAGCGAAGATCCGCCGGACCCCGAGCGATCGCAGCGCCCACATATTCGCCCGGTAGGGCACCGTATGCGGCGAGTACTCGTGCCGGCCGCCGTGGCGTGGCAGGAAGGCGACCGGACGGCCCTCCACATCGCCGACCGCGATGGGCGCGCTCGGTTCCCCGTACGGTGTCTTCACCGCGACCGCGTCCGCGGCGCCGTCGAAGAAATCGTAGAATCCACTACCGCCGATAACGGCCAGGGCGGGCCGGTCCTTGGAAGTCATAGTGCTGATTCTCCCGGGTCCGGTGCGCGGACGCACAGCGGAGGCGCACCCTGAAGGACACGAGCCGGTGAGTGTACCCTATGGGGGTATAGAGAATTCCTCTCGACCGGTGCAGAGGAGATGAGCGGTGACAACCGAATCCCAGCCCGCCGACAATGCCGCGGAGTCGGCCGGCGGCGACGCTTCCCACGACCACGCGAACCACGGCTACATCACGGCCAAGGACGACTACCTGAAACGCCTGCGCCGGATCGAGGGCCAGGCGCGGGGGCTACAGCGGATGGTCGAGGAGGAGAAGTACTGCATCGATATCCTCACCCAGGTCTCCGCGATGACCAAGGCGCTGCAGGCCGTCGCGATGGGCCTGCTCGAGGACCACATCAGTCACTGTGTGGTCGATGCCGCGGTGGCCGGGGGCCCGGAGGCCGAGGCCAAGATCAAGGAAGCCACCGACGCCATCGCGCGCCTCGTCCGTTCCTGACCGCCCTACCCGGGTAGGGCGGCGCACCGTGCGGTCCGCGGGGCGGCCGAACCGCGGGCCCGGGCCGCCGTACGCCCGGGCCCGGACCGGTGTCAGGCCTGCTGGGTGAGCAATGGGGCGAGCGCACGCAGCGTGGCGAGGTAGTCCTCGCCCAGCGGCTGCAACGCCAGGTGGTCGGCGCCCGCCTCGATATGGGCGCGGACCTGGGTGGCGACCTCCTCGGCCGAGCCGTGGACCGCCAGCGCGTCGAGCAGGGTGTCGCTACCGGGCTTGGCGATATCCTCGTCGGTGTAGCCGAGGCGGCGCAGGTTGGTGGTGTAGTTGCGCAGGCCGAGGTACATGGTCACCACCGAGCGGCCGGTCGCGCGGGCGCTGTCGGGGTCGGTGTCGATCACCAGTTTCTGTTCCGGGACCAGCAGCGCGTCGCCCAGGATCTCCCGGGCCTGCGCCGTATGCGGCGGGGTGGTCAGGTAGGGCAGCGCGCCCGCGGTACGGTCGGCCGCGAGTTTCAGCACCTTCGGCCCGAGCGCCGCCAGCATGCGACCCGCCTGCGGGACCTTCGCCTCGTCCAGTTCGTCGAGGTATTCGACCAGCGCCTCGTAGGGCGACCGGTAGGGCTTGTCCGCCTCGGGATGGCCACAGCCGATACCGAGCACGAAACGGCCGGGGAAGCGCTGCTCGATGCGGTGGTAGGACTCCGCGATCTCACCGGCCGGCGCGGTCCAGATATTGACGATGCTGGTGCCGACCTTCAGTGTGTCGGTGGCCGCCAGCAGATCCTCCACCACCGGCAGATCCGAGGTCGGGGACCCGCCGAGCCAGAGCGCCCCGTAGCCGAGCCGCTCGATTTCCGCGGCGGCCTCCGGGGTGAAGAGTTTGTAGTAACGCCATACGCCGTAGCGTCCGAGATCGATCGTCATATCCAGCGCAACCTTGTCGTCGGTGGGTTCTGTTCCACGACCGACCCTATCCGCGCCGGACCACCGGCCGTCGCGCCGCGAGATCGTGTTTCCCGATACCGCTACTCGCCCCCGCAGCATCCCCCGGACGGCACCGCCCGGGTCTCCCGGGTCTGCGCGTTGCGGGCGGCGAGTTCCGAATCGGGCGGATAGTCCACCGCCACCAGGCTCAGTCCGCGCGCGGGCGCGACCGTCACCGCGCTCGACCGCTGCCGTTCGTTCAGCAGTCCCGCCACCCATTCCGGAGTACGCCGCCCCTCCCCCACCGCCAGCGCCGCCCCGACCAGGCTGCGCACCATCGACCAGCAGAAGGCGTCCGCGCTGACGTAGGCGTCCAGCCGGTCCCCGCGGCGCTCCCAGTCGTAGCGCTGCAGTTCCCGGATCGTGGTCGCACCCTCCCGCCGGCGGCAGAACGCCGCGAAATCGTGCAACCCCAGCAGACTGTGCGACGCCGTGCGCATCGCGTCCAGATCGACCGGCCGCCAGCCCACCACACTGCGGGCCGACAGCGGGTCGGCGCCATGGGGGGCGGTGGTGAGGCGATACACGTAATGACGCCGTATCGCCGAGAAACGCGCGTCGAATTCGCCCGGCGCCGGCTGTATCCCGGTGATGCGTACATCCCCGGGCAGGAACTTCGCCATCCGGTGGATCAGCTTCGCGGTATCCACCGCAACGGCGGAATCGAAATGCGCGACCTGCCCCTCGGCGTGCACACCGGCGTCGGTGCGGCCGGCGACGGTCAGCTGGACCGGCTCCCGCAGCACCTTGCCCAGCGATTCCTCCAGCACCCCCTGCACGGTCCGCAGGCCCGGCTGGCGGGCCCAGCCGGTGAAATCGGTTCCGTCGTAGGAGATATCCAGTCGCCACCGCGTCACCGGCGCGGAATCCGCCGCTGCCGAATCGCTTTCGGGTACCGGCGCCCGTTCGCTCACCATATCCTCCTCCGGAAACGGGACGAGCCCGCCGCCCCTGATGGGCGGCGGGCTCGTCGACGAACCGGGGTGGTGCGGTGCGGCACCTCCCCGGCAAACGTATTACGCCTTGTCGTCGGCCTTTTCCTCGGCCGCGGCCTCATCGGCCGGAGCCTCGGTGGCCTCGGCTTCGGTCTCGGTGTCGGCCTCGGGGGCCTTCTCCTCGACCTTCTTCGACGCGGCCACCCGGCGCGCGCGATCGGCCTCGTTGGTCACGGTCTGTTCCCGGACCAGCTCGATGATCGCCATCGGGGCGTTGTCGCCCTTACGCGGCAGGGTCTTGATGATCCGGGTGTAGCCGCCCTTGCGGCCCTCGAACGACGGGCCGATCTCGGCGAAGAGATCGTGCACGACGTCCTTGTTCCGGATCACCCGCAGCACCTCGCGGCGGTCGGCCAGGGTTCCGGCCTTGGCCTTGGTGACCAGTTTCTCGGCATAGGGGCGCAGCGCCTTGGCCTTGGCCTCGGTGGTCGTGATCCGACCGTGCTCGAAGAGCGCCGTGGCCAGATTGGCGAAGATCGCCTTCTGGTGCGACGCCGACCCGCCGAAGCGAGCACCCTTCTTGGGCTTGGGCATTGTGGGTTCTCCTTGGTAAAGACCGTTCCGGGGCGCCTACCCCGTCGGCCTAGAGCTGTTCGGTTTCGGCGTAGTCCTGCTCGCCGCCGTTGTCGTCGCTGAAAGTGCCGCTGTCGGACCAGGTTCCGGTGCTCGCGTCGTAGCCGACCACGCTGGACGGGTCGAAGGACGCGGGGCTGTCCTTGAGCGAGAGGCCCAGCGCGTGCAGCTTGACCTTGACCTCGTCGATGGACTTCTGGCCGAAGTTGCGGATATCCAGCAGATCCGATTCGGTCCGCGCCACCAGCTCGCCGACCGTGTGCACACCCTCGCGCTTCAGGCAGTTGTAGGACCGGACGGTGAGGTCCAGATCCTCGATCGGCAGCCCGAAGGAGGCGATGTGATCCGCCTCGGCCGGGGAGGGGCCGATCTCGATACCTTCGGCTTCGACGTTCAGTTCGCGGGCCAGGCCGAACAGTTCGACCAGGGTCTTGCCCGCCGAGGCGAGCGCGTCCCGCGCGCTGATGGAGTTCTTGGTCTCCACGTCGAGGATGAGCCGGTCGAAGTCGGTGCGCTGCTCGACACGGGTGGCCTCGACCTTGTAGGTCACCTTGAGCACCGGCGAGTAGATCGAATCCACCGGGATCCGGCCGATTTCCGCACCGGTCGCCTTGTTCTGCACCGCCGGAACGTAACCGCGACCGCGTTCGACGACCAGCTCGATCTCGAGCTTGCCCTTGTCGTTCAGGGTGGCGATATGCATATCCGGGTTGTGCACGACCACACCCGACGGCGGCACGATGTCATCGGCGGTGACGGTCCCCGGGCCCTGCTTACGCAGGTACATGGTGACCGGCTCGTCCTCTTCGGAGGACACGACCAGGCCCTTGAGGTTCAGGATGATGTCGGTGACATCTTCCTTCACCCCGGGCACGGTGGTGAACTCGTGCAGAACGCCGTCGATGCGGATGCTGGTCACCGCGGCCCCCGGGATCGAGGACAGCAGGGTGCGCCGCAGCGAGTTACCGAGGGTGTACCCGAAACCCGGCTCGAGCGGTTCGATGGTGAACTTCGACCGGTTGTCGGCGATGACCTCTTCGGTGAGGGTCGGACGCTGGGAAATCAGCATAGGATCAATCCTCCTGTTTTGGGCGCCCGCTATTTGACGCCTCGTTAGGGGTTGTGCGGACCGTCGGGGCGACGGCCCGCACCAGCGGCGCAGCGTTCGCGCCGAGTAGAACTCGAATTACTTCGAGTAGTACTCGACGATCAGCTGTTCCTGCAGCGGCACATCGATCTGCGCGCGTTCCGGCAGCGAATGCACCAGGATGCGCAGCCGGCCCGGGATGACCTGGAGCCAGCCGGGGACCGGACGGTCACCGACGGTCTCCCGCGCCACCTGGAACGGCAGGGTCGGCAGCGACTTCTCCTTGACATCGATGATGTCGTACTGGGTGACCTGGAAAGAAGGAACGTTGACCTTCTTGTTGTTCACCAGGAAGTGGCCGTGGCTGACCAGCTGGCGGGCCTGGCGGCGGGTACGCGCCAGACCGGCGCGGTACACGACGTTGTCCAGGCGGGTCTCCAGCAGACGGAGCAGGTTGTCGCCGGTCTTGCCCTTGAGGCGGTTGGCCTCTTCGTAGTACCGGCGGAACTGCTTCTCCATGACGCCGTAGGAGAAGCGGGCCTTCTGCTTCTCCTGCAGCTGGAGCAGGTACTCGCTCTCCTTGATCCGCGCGCGGCCGTGCTGGCCGGGCGGGTAGGGGCGACGCTCGAAAGCCTGGTCACCGCCGATCAGGTCGACGCGCAGGCGACGCGATTTGCGGGTGATGGGTCCGGTGTAACGGGCCATTGTGCTCTACCTTCCTTCCCGCTTAGACGCGACGCCGCTTGGGCGGACGGCAGCCGTTGTGGGGCTGCGGAGTGACATCGGAGATCGTGCCGACCTCCAGGCCGGCGGCCTGCAGCGAACGGATCGCGGTCTCGCGGCCCGAACCCGGGCCCTTGACGAACACGTCGACCTTCTTGACGCCGTTCTCCTGCGCCTTGCGGGCCGCGTTCTCGGCGGCCAGCTGCGCGGCGAACGGGGTCGACTTGCGCGAACCCTTGAACCCGACGTGACCCGAGGACGCCCAGGAGATGACGTTGCCCGAGGGGTCGGTGATCGACACGATCGTGTTGTTGAACGTGCTCTTGATATGCGCGTGGCCGTGGGGAACGTTCTTCTTTTCCCTGCGACGCGACTTCTGGCTCTTCTTCGGGCCGGAGGCCCGGGACTTCGGAGGCATTCGCTATCCCCTACTTCTTCTTGCCGGCGACGGTGCGCTTCGGGCCCTTGCGGGTGCGCGCGTTGGTCTTGGTGCGCTGGCCGTGGACCGGGAGACCGCGACGGTGCCGCAGGCCCTGGTAGCAGCCGATTTCGATCTTGCGTCGGATATCGGCCTGGACCTCACGACGCAGGTCACCTTCGACCTTGAGGGACGAGCCCTCGATGTAGTCACGCAGCTGCGTGACCTGCTCATCGGTGAGATCCTTCGAGCGCAGGTCGGGGCTCACGCCCGTCGCGGCCAGGATCTCCTTGGAGCGGGTACGACCGACGCCGTAGATGTAGGTCAATGCGATCTCCATACGCTTCTCGCGCGGGAGGTCGACGCCCATGAGACGTGCCATCTGGCAGTTTCCTTAACTGTCGCGGAGGTCTGCTCCCTGTCCGTCCCCTCGTCTGGTGGGGCCCCGGCCTCCGGTCCGGGGGTAGGCGCGCACACCTTCCGGGTCACCCCGGAAAAATCCTCAGTGTGCGGCTGGCGCTGGGAGTTCTTCTGTGTGCCAATCCGAACTACGTTCGGTGCTCGGCGCCGGTGTCAGCCCTGCCGCTGCTTGTGCCGCAGGTTGTCGCAGATCACCATGACCCGGCCGTTACGCCGGATCACCTTGCACTTCTCGCAGATCTTCTTGACGCTCGGCTGAACCTTCACGTCCGTCCAATCTTTCGTTGTGGCCCACACCAGGGGTGTGGACACAGTTGACCCCGGCCGGGTACGACCGGGGAAATCTCGGGTGAGCGAACCGGGGCCCGCTCGTTCACTTGTAGCGGTAGACGATCCGACCGCGGGACAGGTCGTACGGTGACAGCTCGACGACGACACGGTCCTCCGGCAGGATGCGGATGTAGTGCTGGCGCATTTTGCCGCTGATATGCGCGAGGACCTTGTGCCCGTTCTCGAGCTCGATCCGGAACATCGCATTCGGCAACGGCTCGACAACCCGCCCCTCGACCTCGATGGCCCCGTCTTTCTTCGCCATATCCTCCGCGATCCCGGTTACACTCAACCTGGTCTGATTACCTGGTACTGCTCGATGAACCGGCCGAGACGCGCGAGTTCGGGCCGCGAGGCGGCCCACACTGCGCTACGGTGACCCCACAGCAGCTGATCACCAGAACCGATCGCATGCGAACAGGCGGCGCTTTGATACACCGCCTGGTCAGCTTACCGGTAGGTCTGGGATCGGGCAAAAAGGGGTACCCGGGCCCGTGCGTCACGCACGCCGGTGGTGGCTCCCCGGCCCCGGGTGGAACGGGACTTGTCGCGTAAACTGGCGCTGTCCGAGGTCGACCATTCAGGAGGGGACCGGTGAGCCGCAGCAACGACGGCCTCCCCATGCTGCCACCATGGCTTGCCGACACCGAGGTCGCCGAGTCCGCGCAGGGGAATTTCCGTAATTACGAGCCGCCGCCGGTAGAGAACCTCCCGCAGGACGAGGTGATCCCGGAGACTCCCGAACCCGCGAACGGTTTCTTCAACCGCCGTGGCCGCGGCGACGAGCGCGCCGCCGACGGCGACAAGAAGAAGGGCAAGAGCTGGTTCCGCAACAAGGACCGCGACGAGCCCTCGCTGGAGGACCGCGTCGGCCCGCTGCTCCCCGGTAGCAACGGGCCCCGGCCCTCGCAGCGCAACAATTGGGCCGAGCAGACCGGCAAGCACGACTGGGCGCCCCAGGCCCCGGCCGACCAGCCCGCACCGCCGCCGCAGGCCGACCCGTCCGCCGGTCTCCTCCGGCCGGCGCCCGAGCAGAGCGCACCGCCCCCGTCGTATCCCGCCACGGGCGATCCGTATCGCGCCCCGGAATCCGCACCGCAGTGGGGTCCGGGAACCGAGGGCGGCCATCCGGGCCCCGCTCCCGAACGGCCGCTGGATACGCCCCCCGCGCCGCCGTCCTTCGAATCCGGGCCGCCCGGCTTCGATACCGGGCAGCAGGCCCCGTTCCAGGCCCCGGCCGAGCAGGCACCCTTCCGGGCTCCCGCCGAACAGGCCTCCGCGCCGAGCCTGCCGGTCCGCAACCCGAGCGAGCCGGCGCCGGAGTTCGACCGGCTGCGCCCGCACCATCCGATCCCGCCGGAGAACGCGCAGCGACCGGACACCCCGGGCGAGACATCCTGGTCCGAGGGCCCGGCGCGAGCCCCCGAGAGCACACCCGCACGCCCCGACCTCCCGCCACCCCCGCCGTTGCCGGATCCGCCCGCGAACACCGGGCAGCAACCGTTCCAGCGGCTGCCCGATCTCCCACCCGCACCGGCCGAGCCACCGCGCTCCCCGGACGCGGAAGCCGCGAACACGGGGGCGAACGGCGTCGCGGCCGATCCGGCTCCCGCCGATTCCGGCCCGATCCCGCAATCACGCTGGGCCGAGGCGCCCGCACCCGCACCACCGCCGGCGCCACGGCACGGCCAGGCCGAGCCGGACAGCCGGGAGCACTCCGAGGCCGGACCCGACCGCGGCCCCGCGCCGGCACCCGCGCCGGAGAGCCGGCCCGGCCCGGCGGATCAGGGCACCCCGACCTGGCGGGCGCCGGAAGCCCCGGCCCCCTCGGCCGGCGACGGCGGTCCCCACTGGCGTACACCCGAGCAGCCCCCCGCTCCCGGGCCGCAGCAGCAGGCGCGCCCCGCCCAACCGGCCCCGCCGCCGCACTACGGCCCCGCTACCGGCCGGCCCGGCCCGAACCCGTATCCGAACACCCCGCCACCCCATCAGTGGCAGCAGCCCGCACCCGGTCCCCAGCACGGCGGGCCACCGCCGAACAACGGGCAGGGCATGCCCCCGGCCGCGCAGTGGCAGCAGCAACAGCAGCACCCCGGCCAGTTCGGCGGTCCGGGCGCCGGCGGTCCGTCACTCGACGACGTCGCGGTGCGGCGCGCCAAGAAGCCGGCCGGTCAGGGCTGGCGCAAAGTGGTCCATCACGCATCCGGCGGCCGGATCAATCCGGGTATGTCCGCCGAGGAGCGGCGCATGCTGGAACTCGTGGCCCGGATCCGCCAGCCGGTCCGCGGCGACTACCGCATCGCGGTGCTCTCGCTGAAGGGCGGCGTCGGCAAGACCACCACCACGATCGGACTGGGGTCGACCTTCGCCTCCATCCGCGGCGACCGGGTGATCGCGGTCGACGCGAACCCCGACTTCGGCACGCTCTCCCAGCGGGTTCCCATGCAGACGCGTTCGACCGTGCGCGATCTGCTGCTCGATCCGGCGATCCAGCGGTACTCCGATGTCCGGCGGCACACCTCCCAGGCGACCAGCCGGCTGGAAGTGCTGGCCAGCGAACGGGATCCGGCCGCCTCCGAGGCATTCAACGAGGACGAGTACCGGGCCGTCGCCCGGATCCTGCAGCGGTTCTACAACATCATCCTCACCGACTGCGGTACCGGGCTGATGCATTCGGCGATGGCCGGTGTCCTGCAACTCGCGCATTCGCTGGTGCTGATCTCCCCGACCGCCATCGACGGCGCGCAGAGCGCCTCGGCCACTCTGGACTGGCTGTCGCTGCACGGCTATCACCATCTGGTGCAGAACGCCGTGGTGGTGATCAACTCCCCGCGGGACGGGACCCCGAATATCGACGTGCAGCAGTTGCGTCAGTACTTCCTGTCGCGCTGCCGGGCCGTGCATATGATCCCGTTCGACCCGCATATGTCCGAGGGCGCCGAGATCGACCTGCCGCGGCTGAAGAAGGAGACCAAGCGCGCGTACGTGGAACTGGCGGCCACGGTGGCCGACGATTTCACGCAGAGCTACCGGTCGCACCCGAGCTGACGGACCGAGATTCCGCGGCGGCGGACCGCCGCGGATTCTCACCACTCCGGCAGTCGCCGCCTGCCTGCCAGCACATCGCCCACCAGCGCGTCGTAGGCATCGGCCAGCTCGGCCAGATGATGCCAGGCGCTGTGGAGCAGTTCGTCATCCGCGTCCAGGGTCATCAGCGCGTGATGGGCCCGGACGGCCGATTCCGCCATCCGGTCGATGATCGCGCCGATGGTCTCGGTGTGGAGGGTGACCCCTAGCCGATGCTGGGCGACATTGCGTCCCACCCAGTCGTCGATCGCGAGCACCAATTCCATCCGGCGCCTGTCGATCTCGACCAGGCGGTCGGGATCGGTGACGATCGAGCCGCCGCGCCCCACCAGCCTGCGCTCGTGGAGAACCGCCAGATCGCGGGCGTACCAGAGCAACTGCCCTCCGACCACCCGGTGCCCGCGCGCGGCTCGCACCAATAGGTCGGAGTTCGGCAGCGGCCCCGGAGGCCTGTTCTGCGCCAAAGGATCAGCGCCCCGCTGGGCGCTGGGAAGAGCCATTACGACTGTTGTATCCGAACCTGTCACGGTTGCCTCGCCGTTCATCGCCGCACAACACCGGGTCAGTACGTTGATTACAATAAACCGCAGAAGTCCACTGTCAAGCGATACAGGCCCCCCGCGACACGAAAAGCGTACACTTCGTTACCTGAAGACCACCCGAGGAGCACGATGGCGGACGGTCCGACGTATCGACGGATCGCGGACCACCTCCGCGAGGAGATACGAGCAGGCACCTGGCGACCGGGGGATCGTCTACCCAGCCATGCGGAACTCGCTGAGCGGATGCAGGTTTCGCTCACCACCGCGCGTAACGCGATCCAGTTGCTGGTCACCGAGAATCTTGTCTATACCGCTACCTCGCGCGGCACCATCGTCCGCAGCCAGGAAGTACTGGAATCGGTGATCACCGATCACATCCGCCCCGATCGGCCGCGCGCGACCCACGATATCTTCGAGGAGATCGCCCGCGCCGCCGGCCGGATCCCGGCCAAGGAGTTCAGCGCCCGGATGGAACCGGCGAGCCGGCAGGTCTCGCGGTGGCTGGGAATTCCGGTGGACTCGTGGGTGCTGGCCCGGACCGTGGTGCAGTTCCTGGACAACGAGCCGTGGTCCTGGGAGGTGAGCTTCTATCCGCGAGATCTCGCGGAGGCCACCGGTATCGACTCGCCGCACGATATACCCGAGGGCACGACACGCCGGCTCGCCGAACGAGGTCACGGCGAGACCGCCCACCGCGACACGCTCGTGGCGCGCCCCGCCGCGGCGGAGGAAGCGGCGGTCCTGGGCGTCGCGATCGGTACGGTACTGCTGGACCATCTACGTATCGGCGCCAATCACGAACGGATAACCCGGGTCACCCGGCACCGCTCCACCGCCACCAGTAATCGCCTCGCCTACGAACTGGGCGACGCGGAAGGTACAGCGGTCATTCGTGGCGTGCTGGATCAGACCGATCGGTCTGGGATATGGTTCTAGCCCATGACCGTGCAGATTCGGCCGGCCGCTCTCGATGACTTGGACCTGATCTGCCGCCTGCGGCTACAACGTGCGACCTGGCTCGCGGCCCGCGGCTCGGACCAGTGGTCCACCGAGTCGTCCGGCCTGTCCATCGACTACTTCTCCCGTGTCGTCGCCCGGGCGCTGACCTCCGGTGAGACCTGGATCGCCGATGTCGACGGCGAACCCGCCGGCACGATCACCGTCAACGATCGCGCCGACCGGGGACTGTGGAGCGGCGCCGAACTGGCGAATTCGCTGATCGTGCACTACCTCATCGTGGACCTGCGATTCGCCGGACACGGTGTGGGACAGCGTCTGCTGGCGCATGCGGGCGCACTCGCCCGGACCTACGGGCGCGAATGGGTCCGCCTGGACGCCTGGACCTCGAACGCCGACCTGCACATCTACTATCGCCGGGCCGGATTCCGGTTCGTCCGGGTCGCGGCCCCGGACAGTCCCAGCCCTTCGTGCGCGCTCTTCGAACGCCATATCAAGAGCTGGCTGCTCGACGACGATCTGCTCGGCGCGCGGCCGTCCGCCTTCCCGATGACACCGCTGAACCGCTATCCGATCGTCCTGCCCGTATTCGGCTGACCCGCGTCCGCCGCGGTCCGGTGCCGCGGCGGACGGGAGATCACAGGGGATCCAGGTGGGCGATATGCACCATCTCGATCCCGCGGCTGCGGGAAACCAGGGTGCCGCGGCCCGGCGGCAGCTTGGTGGGACGGACATCGCCGATGAGTTTGCCCTCGTCCTTGGAGCCGCTCATGATCAGCGTCTCCACCGACATGTTCTTCATGGTGCCCAGAATCGGGTCGAACAGGGCTCGCGAGACACCACCGATACGCCGGGCCACCACCAGATGCATACCGATATCGCGGGCCTGCGGCAGGAATTCGAGCAGCGGCTGGAACGGATTCGCGCTGCCGGCGGCGACCATATCGTAGTCATCGACGACGATGTAGATCTCCGGTCCGGTCCACCAGCTGCGTTCCCGCAGCTGCTGCGGCGTGATATCCGATCCGGGAATGCGTTTGGCCAGGTATGACGCCACTTCCTTGATCATCGGCCCACAGGTCTGCGAGGAGGTCGAATAACCGGCCAGCTGATCGCCCTCGATCACCCCGAGCATGGTGCGGCGGTAGTCGACCATGATCACCCGGGCCTGTTCGGAGGTCGAGTTCTCGGTGATGCCCATGACGATATTGCGCAACAGCGTGGTCTTCCCGCATTCCACATCGGCGAAGGCCATGAAATGCGGTTCGGCGGTGAAATCCATGACCAGCGGCTGCAATTCGGCCTCGCCGAGACCGATGACCACCTTGGTGGCGCTCGGCTCGATTCCGCGCGCCCGCGCCTGCTCCAGTAGATCCGCCCGCTCGAATTTCAGCGGGAGCATACGCACCTCGGGCGCGCGCCGGTTCGGGTACAGCTGCACCAGTTCGGTCCGGGCCCGCGAGACGCCCTCGGCCAGATCGGCCGGATCGGAGCTGGAATCCAGACGCGGCAGCGCGATGAGCATATGCAGGTGGTCGGCGGTGAGGCCGCGGCCCGGCCGGCCCATCGGAACCTGATGGGCCACCCGGCGCCCCATCTCCGAATCCGTCGGATCGCCCAGCCGCAACTCGATGCGGGTACCGATCTGGTCCTTGACCACGGGCCGGATCTCGGCCCAGCGCGACGCGCCGATCAGCAGGTGGATACCGAACGACAGGCCCTGACCGGCCATCGCGTTGATCTGCGGTTCGAGGACCTCGAACTCCTCCCGGATCGCCATCCAGCCGTCGATCACCAGGAACACGTCGCCGAAGGGGTCCTCGGGAAACGGATCGGCGATGCCCTGCTGCAGCGCGGCGAATTTGCGGCGCCGGTACTCGGCCATCGACTCGATACCCTGCTGGGCGAACCGTTCCTCCCGCTGGCGCATCAGGGTGGTGAGCTCGGCGATCGTACGGCGCACCCGGTCACCGTCGAGGCGACCGGCGACCGAGCCGACATGCGGCATCCCCGCCAGCCCGGCCATACTGCCGCCACCGAAATCGAGGCAGAAGACCTGCACCTGTTCGGGAGTATGGGTGGCGGCGGCGGCCATGATGATCGCACGCAGGGTGGTCGATTTACCGGACTGCGGACCACCGACCACCGCGACATGCCCCTGCGCGCCGGCCAGATTGATGGTGAGCACATCGCGGCGCTGCTCGTACGGCTTGTCGATTACGCCGATCGGCATCCACAACTGGCCGTGCCGGTTGACCGGCGAGCGCCAATCCGGGTCCGGCAGCAGCATATCCACCGTCGGCGATTCCTCGAGCGGCGGCAGCCAGACCTCGTGGGCCGGGCGGCCGTGCCCGGTGAGCCGCTTGACCACCACATCGAGCAGCGAATCCGGCACCCCCTCACCGTCGGGATGTCCAGCGGCGGCCGCCGCGACCGAGGTGGGCGGCGGCGGGAGTTCGAGCAGCGGATTGAGGGCGGCGGACGATTCTTCCGGCTCGTCGGCCTCCAGCTCCAGCGATTCGGGCATCTCCACGGGCGCGGCGGTGAACACCGCGGGACGCTGCCGGGCGATCGGACTACCGTCCTCGGCTTCGGTGCCCTGCGGCGCCTCGTACGACCCGGAGACGTAACTGGCGTTGAACCGCAACGGATCCGAGGCGTCGCTCTTCAGGTAGCCGGAACCGGGCACGCTCGGCAGATGGTAGGCATCGGTGATGCCGAGCACCGCCCGGGACTCGTTGGCGGAGAAGGTCCGCAGGCCGATCCGGTAGGACAGATGCGATTCCAGACCGCGCAGCTTGTTCTCCTCGAGGCGCTGTGAGGCGAGGAGCAGATGCACGTGCAGGGACCGGCCCAGGCGGCCGATCATCACGAACAATTCCGCGAAATCGGGTTTCTGCGAGAGCAGTTCGGAGAACTCGTCCACCACGACGAACAGTGCGGGCAGCGGATCCAGCGGGACCCCGGCGGCCCGGGCCTTCTCGTAATCGGTGACATTGGCGTAGTTACCCGACGAACGCAACAGCTCCTGGCGGCGGTTCATCTCACCGGCCAGCGCGTCCTTCATCCGGTCGACCAGCGAGAGTTCGTCCTCCAGGTTGGTGATCACCGCCGCGACATGGGGCAGCGGATCCAGGCCCAGGAACGTCGCGCCGCCCTTGAAGTCGACCAGCACCAGGTTCAACGCGTCGGGTGAATGGGTGGTCACCAGTGAAAGCACAAGGGTCCGAAGGAATTCCGACTTGCCGGATCCGGTGGCGCCGATGCACAGGCCGTGCGGGCCCATACCGTTCTCCGCCGACTCCTTGATATCGATCTCCACCGGCGACCCGTCCGGCGTGATACCGATCGGCACCCGCAGCCGCTCGCGGGCGGTCCGCGGGCGCCACACCCGGGCCGGATCGATCTGGGCGGCGTCGGGGATCTTCAGCAGCGCCATCAGTCCCGGATCGGCGGTGGTGCCCTCCCCCAGGCTCACGATCTGCGCGGCGGTGGCGAGCCGATAGCGGGCCAGAGCCCGCGCGAACGCCTCCGCCTCGGCGATACCCACCGCATCGGCGGTCGCGAATCGCTCCACCCCGGCGGCGCTCTTGGCCGATACCTCACCGTTCGAGCAGACGAGCTGCAGGCCACGACGGGCGGCCAGACCGTTCTCCGGGGCCGTCAGGTCCAGCACGGTCACCGAGTCGAGGCCGGATTCGGCCACCAGCCGCTCGTTGCCGTTGACGTAGCCGTCGTCGATGACGATCACCAGATGCACCCGGCCCTGGGTGGGTTGCGGGTTGCGCATGAAACGGCCGCGTTCCAGCAACTCACCCGACAGCGCGGTCTCGAGCTCCCCCAGCGACTGATACATCATCCGCACCGAGCCCATACCGTCGCGCTGGACGACATGCTGCAGGTGGGGCAGCCATTTCGCCCAGGACCACACCGGCGCGTCGGGATCACTGCAGACGACGGCGATCGAGAGATGATCCGGGCCGTGGAAGGTCGCCAGTTCCATGATCATCGAGCGCACCAGGGTCCGCGCCTCGTCCGGATCGCCACCGATATTGATGGCCGGGAACGCGCGCAGCGACACCGCGGTCGGCAACCGGTGCACCACCGAATGCGTTCGTACGAAACGCCGCAGCGCCACCGTGGACACCGGTTCCAGATCCTCCAGCGGACCGGTCTCCGGCCGCGCCAGTTTGGTGGCCAGCCGGTGGCTGCCCTCACCGACCCGCACATGCCCGAAATCGGGATCGTTCGGACGGCGCTCCCACATCCGGCGGGTACCGACCAGCGAGGGCAGATCGGCGGGCTCGGGATGGCTCCAGCCCAGCGATTCGAGTTGTTTGCCACCGGTACGGCGGACATCGCGGCGCACCTGGTCGAGGTAGCGGAAGTAGTCCTTGCGTTCCTCGTTCAACTCGACCGCGCGCTTACCCCCGCCGCCGCGATACCCGGCCATCATGCCGACCATCGACATGATCATCATCATCGGGAACATCATCATGAACGGATTGGCCAGCATATTGCGGCCCATCATCGCCATCATGGCGATCATGCCGATCACGGCGATCACCATCACCACCGGCATGATCTTCATCATCAGCGGGGCGGGGATGGCCCGCGGCACCTCCGGTGGCGCCGTCAGCGCAACCTCCCCGCCGGGAGCGCGCGGCGGTGCGATCCGGGGCCGGCGGACAAAGCCTTCGGTAGCCATGGTTCCTTCTTCGATCGGCGGCGTGCGGTCGAGACCGGGCCGCTAGGGGTCCAATTCCAGATCCAGATCACGACGCGGGCGGCGGAACGGATAGGCCACCGCGGCGCCGATGGCCAGGCCGGACAGGCACAGCACCGAACCGGCGATCGCGATCGCGCGCTGCCGCGGATCGGGGCCCGCGGGGGTCACCGGTGCGGCGATCGGGGCGCCGTCCGCCGCGCCGACCCCGACCGGTACGGCCGGGAGATCGGCGGTGAGCGCGGCCAGCGGATCGATCAGGCCGTGGCCGATCCGGTCGTCGCGGCCGGTGCCCGGACCGTGCGCGGTCCGGGTGATCCGGTCCATCACCTGTGCCGCGTTGAGCTGGGGGAAACGGGCGCGCACCAGCGCGGCGAGACCGGCCACGTAGGGCGCGGCGAAACTCGTGCCCTCCACCGAGCGGATGCCGTCGCTGGTCTGGACGCCGTCCACCAGTCCGGTACCGCCGGGTTTGCTGTCCAGTGAGACGATCTCGCGGCCGATGGCGGCCACCTGTACCCACGGGCCGTTCAGCGAGAGTTCGGAGACCTGACCGGTCCGGTCCACCGAGCCGACCGCCAGCACATACGGCGAGAACCAGGCCGGGCTGGCGACCGTGGCCACCGATTCCCAGCCGGAACCGGAATTCTGGTCCTTACAGGCGCCGTCGGTCTGCAGGTTGCCCGCCGCGGCCACCACGACCACATTCCGGTCGAAGGCGTATTTCACCGCCGCGCCGAGGGCGCCGTCGGCGGTGTCCAGACCCGCCTGCGTACAGGCGACCTCGGAGATGTTGATCACCGTGGCGCCCAGGTCCACGGCCCGGACCACGGCCCCGGCCAGAGTCAGCACACTGCCGTACCCTTCGGGACTGATCTTGCCGGGGGCGTCGCGGTTGTTGTTGTCCTTCTTCTCGTAGGCCAGGCTCAGCTGCCGGATGGCCAGGATCTCCGCGTCGGGCGCGACGCCGACGAAGGCGTCGTCGGGACTCGGCTGGGCGCCGATGATCCCGGCGACCAGGGTGCCGTGCCCATCGCAGTCCACGGTGCCGTCGGTATCGGAGACGTAGTCCCCGCCCGGCTGCAGCCTGGGCAGCCGCGGATGGCGGTTCACCCCGGTATCGATCACCGCGACCTTCTGCCCCGCGCCCCGGCTGAATTGCCAGGCCGACTCGAGATTCAACACCTGCTGCGACATCGGCGGCGCGCTCGGGGGCGCACCGGTGAGCAGTGGTTCGGCGCAGACCGCGCTCTGTTCGGTGGGCTCCAGCGGCGCGGGACGGCCGCTGATCGCCAGCGCGGCCCCGAGCGCGCCCGGGTCGATCGCGGGTGGCGGAACGGCCGCCGCGGGCGCGACCGACAGCACCGCGACCGCACCGAGAGCGACAGCGGCACAGCCGATTCGCCGCAGTCCGCGGCGCGGCGGGCGCGGACTCATATACTCAGGTTCCTGGCCATGCCGTAGATCCCCATCATCCACAGCACCAGCGGAATCACGGCCATGATGAGCCCGTACTCGAACAACTCGATCCCGCGCCGCACCACCGGGGTCACTTCGATATGCGTTCCGATCACCCCGAAGACGATCACCCCGAGGGTGAACGCGAGCAGGATGCCGACGCAGATCAGTACGAGGTCGGGGTCCCCGAAGGACAATCCGACGAGCAAGGCCACGAAGATGAGACAGGCCCCGCCGATCAGCGCGGCCGCCTGCCCGATATCGGCGAACGACCGGCCGCGCAGCGCGAGGATGATCGCGGTGATCACCGCCAGTGTGATGCCCTGCCAGCGATAGGGTCCCAGCGGATCGGCGACCCCGAACGCCCCGATGACCGCGCTCGCGGTGCAGGCGGCGATGAGCCCGGTCTGGAACCGGTTCGCCGCACGGGCCCGTTCGCCGAGCCCCGCCGCCGAGGGCAGCGCGGTCGCGCCGATGGCGCCGATCCCTTCGATGGTCGGACGCGGCTCGTGGTCCGCGGGGTCGATCGCGGCGCCCGCGGTCGGCACCGGCGGCACCGGCAGCCGGGCGAGCAGCGCCGCCAGCCGCGGCACCGACGACAGCAGCATGATCCCGGCGACCAGCAGTCCCGCGCCGACCTTCGGCAGGCCCGGATGCCAGATCAGGTAGATCACCGAGGTGACCAGCGCGATCACCGCGACGGCGGCGGCGCCGGAGAACAGGGTGGTACCCACTCCGGTGAGCCGGTGGGCGAGCACGGCGGCGACCAGCAGGACCGAACTGCCCAGCAGCAGATGGGGACTGCCCAGCGTGCCCGGTACCACCAGGGCGGCGCCACCGAACAGCAGCATCAGCCCGTCCGCCGACAACCAGGAGGCGGTCAGTTCGTCGCGGTACCGGCGCGCGGTGATCCCGGCGGCGACCAGCGCCGCCAGCCCGCACCCGAGCAGCACGAGACCGGGCAGCAGCGGGTCGCCGTCGCCCCGGGCTAAGACCAGCACGACCAGTGTGGTGAGCACGGTGAGCGCCGAGGCGACCAAACCCATCCACCGGGCGGAGTTACCGGACCAGCCGGTGAATTCCTCCGCGGTGAGCCGGGATACCGCGTCGATGACATCGTCGAACAGGGCCGGCGCCTCCTTGGCGCTGACCGAGCGCAGGACCAGGAGTTCGCCGTCGTAGACCTCGGCCTCGTTCAGCGTGCGGCTGGGCGCGATCGCCTCGCGCCCGAGTCTGGCCAGCGTCCAGTGCTGCGCCCCGGCAGGAGCCGAATCCTCCTCGGAATCGGTGGTGCTCGGATTCCGCGATTCGATCAGGGCCACGAGATCGCCGATGAAGCTCGCGATCGGAACCGTGGCCGGCAGCCCCACATCGACCTGAGTGTTACCGCCGATCACCGAAACCCTGCTCAGTTCCGGTTCCTGCGCGCGGGTGGCGCTCGGCGCTTCGACCACTGTACTCATCTCCCCACCCACAAACCGATCAACAATTTACGCCTCAGCCATTGACAATTCATTTACCTGCAATCCATGTTTCGTTTTCCGATCGGTGCCGCGCCGCGGAACATGTTCGGTACGAGCGACTTCGGCACTGGTCGGGCACTCTCGGCTGGATGGCATCATGTTGCGTCCTCCCGGCAACTGACCCCAATGTAACGGAGCGCGCACGCGCGCGCGATCGGTAGTCTGGTATCCAGATAAACGTTCTCTTCACGCCTATACAAGAATTCGGGGAGCGACTGCAATGACCGGCAACCGCCAAGCTCAACGCGCATTCGATGCCGGAGTTCTCTCGCTCGGTCTGTCCATCGAAG
Organism: Nocardia sp. NPDC049935; assembly: GCF_055586645.1. NCBI lineage: Bacteria > Bacillati > Actinomycetota > Actinomycetes > Mycobacteriales > Nocardiaceae > Nocardia > Nocardia sp. NPDC049935. The sequence goes on from NZ_JBVJHV010000005.1 coordinate 259,439, forward strand.
GACAGGAGTCGACCCGGGATCTCGAGTACGCCAAGCTGGCCTTCCAGCGAGCGACCGAATGGGATCCGGGCATGTGCGATGCCTGGCTGGGCCGCGCCGCGGCCGGTGAGCTCAGCAAAGAGGTGCTGTTCAACCTGCACAAGACCTGCGACGCCACGCTCTACCGCGAACAGCGGCGGGTGGGCCTGCGGCCACGGGAGCTGGCCGGGCGCTTCCAGCCGGGCCTCTATATCGACTATCCGCTCTCGGGCAAGACCGAGATCACGCTGGCCTGGGCCGCGCAACTACTGGCGGACAAGGATTTCGGCGAGGCCGAACGGGTGCTGGATCAGCTGGACGAGTTCCATCGGAGCCGCCAGGCCACCGACGCCGAGCACACCGCCGATACCCGGATCGCCGCCTATGTGCGCGGCGTCCTGCACTACACCACCCAGCGCTGGCCGGACGTCATGTCGGTGCTGGCCGGGTCCGCCGACTGGGACGATCCGTACCTCGCCGCGGGCGCGCACGTCATGGTCGGCACGGCCTGTGCACAGCTGGGCCTGTTCGCGGAGTCGATCCGGCGGATGCAGGCCGCCGAGGCGGGCCCGATCCCGGCCGCGCGGTCGACCGCCATGTTCTGCCGCGGCCTGTGCCTGCGCGAAACCGGTAACGAGGAGGAGGCCCAGGCCCTCTTCGAGAAGGTGTATTCGCAGGCGCCCGATTTCGCGGCCAACTCCTCGGCGATGCGCGACCGCACCTACCGGATCACGATCACCAGCCACGAGGTCATCGCCGCGCGCACCGATAAGTGGGATCCCGCTTCCTCTCCCACGATGGAGCAGATGAACCGGGCCGAGGTAGCGGACCGGGCCAAGGAGACACTGGCCGAGGCCCGCGCCGAACTCGACGGCCAGATCGGCCTGGCCTCGGTGAAGAACCAGGTCGCCAAACTGCAGTCGACCGCCCAGCTGGCCAAGATCCGCGCCGAGAAGGGAATGGCCAGTGTGCCGCGCGGCCAGCATCTGGCCTTCACCGGTCCGCCGGGAACCGGTAAGACCACCATCGCCCGGGTGGTGGCCAAGATCTACTGCGGTCTGGGCCTGTTGCAGACCGAGAAGATGGTCGAGGCCAAGCGCGCCGATTTCGTCGGCCAGCATCTGGGCAGCACGGCCATCAAAACCGGCAAACTCATCGACAGCGCCATGGACGGTGTGCTCTTCATCGACGAGGCCTACACGCTGATCCAGACCGGGCTCTCCGGCGGCGACGCGTTCGGCCGCGAGGCGGTCGATACGCTGCTGGCCCGGATGGAGAACGACCGCGACCGCCTGGTGGTGATCATCGCCGGCTACGACGGCGAGATCGACCGGCTGCTGGCCGCGAACGACGGTCTGGCCTCCCGTTTCGCCAAACGGCTGCAGTTCCCGTCCTACAACGCGGCCGAACTCGGGCAGATCGGCGAGGTCGTCGCGAAGAAGCGCGATTCCGATCTCTCGGAAGAGGCCCTCAAGGTCCTGGTCCGGGCCTGCGATCGCCTCTACGCGATGGAGAGCACCGATCAGAGCGGGCAGCCGCGGCGCGGCGTCGATCTCGCGGGTAACGGCCGTTTCATCCGCAACGTCATCGAGGCGGCCGAGGAAGAACGCGAATTCCGCCTGGCCAACGACGAATCGCTGGATCTCGCCGATATCGACGAATCGGTCCTGCGGCGGATCGAGGAACCGGATATGCGGCTCGCGCTGGCCACCATCCTCGATTCGCTCAATATCGGGTGGACCGAGGTCGACTAGCCACCGGCACCCCTCCCGGCCGCCCCGCGCGTTCACGCGGGCGCCGGGAGGCGGTATCGCGCCGCCCGGCCCGGGTGCCGCCTAGCCTTCGGTCAGCGAATCGTGACTCACCAGCGCCGCACGCGGATCCAGCGTCGGTCCGGGCACGAGCTGGCCGATGATCGCCCACGGCGCGAGATGCGGGGTCTTGCCGAGGCCCAGGACATTCGCGGTGGCGGGATCGGGAACGCCGTACCGGACCCCGTTATCGGCCACATAGAACAGGCTCCCCCGCCGCGGGCTGCCCGGTTCCATACCGGTGATCTGGACGTATTCGCCGTGCGCCGGATCCAGATAGACCTGGTCGACCCGGTCCCCACTGCCGTCGCCGGTGGCCAGCCCGACCGGTTTGCCCGAATCCGGGATGGGCAGTGCGGTGCCGAGCAGCAGCCCCACCGAGGCGCGCTGTTCGGGCCCCTCACCGGCGCCCTCCTCCACCGGAGCGGTACCGGGCGACTTCGCCCAGGCCACACAGGTGACCGGCGCGTCCTCGGCATCGACGATCTCCGGAATCGCCTCGGGGAAATCGTCGATGGGCAGCCGGTGCACGACCGCGACCCCGTCCAGGGCGTCGGGCGGCATCACCTTCACCTCGCTCATATCCTGCGAGTCGGCGAACCGGATGACTTCGGCGGCGAAGGGCGAGACCGGTTGTACGCCGTCGGCCAGCACCACATACATCTCCGGGTTCGTATTGCCGTGGACGCCGGTGACCGAGATGATGCCGCCGACCGGGACCTCCGCCAGCGGCCCTGGCCCGGGCTGCCCGGCGCGGTCGATGGCCGGCGCCTTCAGGGCGGGTACCTGTGTGGTGGCGCCGAGGAAACCGGTGCCCACCGGACGGGCCCGGTGGGCCGGCAGATCGAGGGCGCGCGCGATCACCGAATCGCGCGGATCCAACTCGGCGCGTTTACCGTCGTAGGCCAGGTAGGTCTTGTCGTCGCGGGTCACCAGCAGGGCCTCGGCGGGACCGCCCGCGCGGATCCGCTCACCGAGCCGGGGGCGGCCCGCGACCACCGTCGTGGTCGCGCCGACCGCCGAGGCCGCGCTGCCGCCCGCGGACAGTTCGATGGTCTCGCACAGCGACCAATGCGAATCGCCGTCCTGCGCCGAACCCGGCAGCGCCCCCGGCGCGCCGGGGATACCGAGCAGCGGACCGCGGGGCAGCGCGCCGAGTTTGTCGTCCTTGACCGCATGCGGTTCGGCGTTGCTCCCTGTGATCAACCGCGCGGACGCCAGGTTCAGCACCGGATGCAGGGTCTGGCTGCCGTCGTCCTTCTTCACCACGACGTACAGCGCCCCGCTCGACTTCCCGGAGACGATGAGCGCGTCGCCGATGGCGCCCTGCGGACGCAGCAGCGCCAGAATCGCGGCGCCGGCGATGATGAGGATCCCCAGCACCAAACCGACCAGCAGGGACCGGATCTGGGACCGCATCGGATCGTGCAGCATGCGGACGTCACGGCGCACCAGGGCGTGGTCCAGACGGCGAAGCAGGAAACGGTACCCGTTCACCTGGGCACGGGTGGTCAGCTGTGCTGGCACTGGGACTCCATCGCGCTCTCGACCGCAATCTCTGCCGACACGGTACCGTAATTCACGACGGTCACGTCGGCCCATATCGGTGAAATCGCTGATGGCTCACCGATAAGCGAGCGCAGCCGAGGCAGGAACTAACAACTGTGAACGAGACGATGAACGCCGGACAACCGGAGCCAGAAATTCCGGACCGAACGGTTTCTCAGAATTCGGATAATATTCGCCGATCGGCGTACGACACATTGCGGGATCCGGAATTCTGGCTGTTCAGAATATTTCCGCTACGAATTGTTGTTCCCGGTATTCTCTTCGCCGCCGCAATCGCCTGGCTGGTGCTGGCATTCGCCGATTCGATCTGGTATTCGCTGGGCGCCGGAGTCGCGGTGGGGCTCATCGCCCTGGCGCCCATCCGCGGCCGGACCCTGGTATCCCGGATCGCGGGCGTGGTCGCCCGGCGGGGCACCGTATCGGCCGAACGGCTGGAACAGGCCGCGGCCTTCGACGTCCCGCTGCCCGAGGGCGGCGGATACGGCGTCCGCTGGGACGGGGACCTGCTGCTGACCATGCTGCGGATCGACCCGCCGCCGGACACCCTGACCCTGCTGCGCCCGGGATCGCTCAATACCGAACAGCTGCTTCCGCTTCCCGAGATCGCGCGCTGCCTCGACCAGTTCGATCTGACCCTGGCCGGTATCGATGTGGTGAGTACCGGCGCGCGCACCGCGGGGACCGGCGTGGCCGCCCATCTGTACGACCGTATCCTCGGACCGCTCCCGGCCATCGCGCATCGCACCTGCTGGCTGGTGCTGCGACTGGATCCGCTGGCCAACGCCGAGGCGGTGGACAATCGTGGGGGCGGCGGCACCGGAGCCCTGCGGGCGGCCATCATCGCCACCCGGCGGGTCGCGAACCGGCTGGCCGCACACGATATCGCCGCATCGGTGCTGACCGCGACGGAGATGAACACCGCGGTCCGCGAACTGACCCACGGATTCGCCGTGGAGCAGATCACCGAGGAATCCAAATGGCTGGAATCCCAGGGCCGCTACCTCGCGCAGTACCAGATCGGCGCCGATATGGTGGGTCCGCGGGGCCTGGCCGATATCTGGGCCGTACCCAGCCTGTCCACCACGGTGACCCTGCGGCTGCGGCCCGGTATCAACCGCGGGGATCCGCATACCGAACTCGCCGATACCGTGGTGCTGAACGCGGTGGTCCGGTTCGATACCGTCGAACCGCCCGAACAGCCGCCACTGGACGGACTGCGCGAACTCTACGGAAATCAGCTGCGCATCCTGCTCGACACGCTGCCGGTCGGCTATACCGGCCGCTGGGGCCGTGATGTCGCCTACCGGGGGACACTGGCCGCGCTCACCGAGTTCACGGTGCCGACCGCCGGCTGCGGCCAGCTGATCGGCGCGGACGACCGCGGCCAGGGCATCGCGGTCCCGCTGATCGGTGAGGGCACCCGCCAGCTCGAGGTCATCGGCACCCTGGACCTGGCACAGCAGGTCATCCTGCGGGCCACCGGGCTGGGCGCGCACGCCATCGTGCACACCGCGCGCCCGGAAGCGTGGCAGACGATGGTGCGCAATCTGGACGCCCCGCAGGTCCTCACCATCGCGCCCCGGGCCGCGGGTGCCAGTTATCACCCACCCGGCCCGCCGCCCATGCCGACGGCGCCCTATCCGAGCACCACGGTGCTCGTATTCGACGGTGTACCACCGGTTTCGCACGCCGGCGGCGCGACCATCGTGCACGTCCGGCAGCCGCACGAACCGGCCGGTTCGGTCGAGGCGGATGTCTCCCTGATCCAGGATCCGGCGGCGCCGAACCGCCTCACGATCCGCACACCCGCGGTGACCACCACCGTCAATATGGTCACCACCAGGGAAGAGATGCACTACATCGGCGAATCCCTGGCCGCCCGCTGAACCCGGACGCACAGAACGGCCGGCCGGATCCTCAACCGATCCGGCCGGCCGTTCTCGTTATCGCGCCCGAGGCGACGGATCAGGCGAAGGCCGCGAAGCCGTCGCCGATCTTCTTATCGGTCTGCAGGGCGCGCTGCAGCGCGTTCTCGACCGCGATGGCGAGCTGGTCGAGCTTGTGGAGGGTGTCCTCCAGCTCGGTGTTCACCGACTGGTGCGCGCTCTGGAAACCTTCCTGCGCGCCCTGGCTGGCCATGGCGTTGAGGAAGTTGTCCTTGGCGGTCGCCAGGGCCTCGATCTCACCCTGGATCTTGCTGCCCTCGGTGTTCAGGGCATCGAACAGTGCCTCCATGGTGGGGCGGTCGTACAAAATATCGCTCATGTTCCCATTTCCTTCTCGGTGGAGCGGATTGGTGGAAGTACTACCCGGGCCGGGTCAGAGGCTGGTGTAGCCGCCGCCGGGGATGAAGGCGTCCTCATCCATGCCCAGGATGGTCTGGGTGGCATCCTCGGTGGCCTTGGTCAGCTCGTCGAGCTTCTGGTTCAGCCGGTCGGACTCGTCGCTCCAGGCCTGGGAGGTGGTGACGAACGACGCGTTCGCGTCACCCTTCCAGCCCGCGCGGGCGGCGTCGCCCGCGGAGTCGACGGCCTTGACCGACATACGCAGATTCTCGATGGCCTGGTACATCTCGCCGGTGGCCTTCTTGACCAGCTCGAGATCGAGATCAACACCCTGTGTCGCCATTACTGGGATCCTTTCGTGAGATTGTTGTGCACGAGATCGCCCGACCGCGTGCGAAGGAGATCGGTGGAGTAGTCACCGGGGGAACTAAGGTGTCAGCCACCTCCCCCCGGGCAGTCCTTCGAGCAACGCGGCAACCGCCTGGGCCACCCGATAGTCGCTGCCCGTTGTGACCGTGGACCAGATCTGTTGATCCGGCGAAACCGTGGGGGCGGCGACGATCCGCCCGCGTTCGGTGTCGTACACCGCGACCGCCCCGGGGGCGCGGATCGACTGTCCGTCTTCGTGGCCGTAGGCGACGATCTCGGTGAAGGCGTGGCAGGAACCGAACGCCGCGCCGAGAATCGTGGCGTCCCGGGCGGCCACCCCCGAGGCGTACATGGCATCGACATAGTCGCTGGTGCCCTCGGCGTCGTCCAGCCGTTGAGCCAATTCCGCGGTCGGAGAGCTGAATCCGGCGACGTCCGCCGGCTCGCACACCGGAAGGGCGCCGAGGATCGCGCGGGTCAGTTCCTCCGGGGACCCGTCACAGGACCACAGCACGATATCGAAATCATCGCCCGTGCGGACGGCGGCCGCGTGCTGTTCGTTGCGGTAGCCCACACACACCCGCACCGCCCCGTCGGGTGAATAGTGGCGAGCCACCAGTTCCCGGTCGGGCTGTGAGAGTACGAACAGCGCTGCGGCCAAACCGCTCTCGACATCACCGTCGGTGTCGAACACGCCCGTCGCGGTGAGATCGGCGACCGCCCGCTCCCGCGCCGCGGCCCATTCGGCATAGGAGTCCTGGCGCGGCCCCACCGAGAGCACCAGGGGCAGAGTCTGCACCCGCAGCCGCTCGGCGACGGCGAGCAGGGCGTCGTTGGTCAGTACCGTCATCCGCGATCACCCACCGGCATTCCCCCCGGTGCGCGCACCGGGAGCCGTCTGGGCCGCTTCGACCCCACCCAGTACCGCCGGCGCCGCCTGGATCTCACCGGCGGCGGCGAACTGTTCGTCCTCGCCGGGCAGGGCGGCGCGGGGAAAGCGCGACGCTTCGTGGCTGCCGCCTCCGCCGCCGTGGCCGCCCATCATGCCGGGCGCGATCGGCGCGCGCGAACTGGCGCCCGCGTTTCCCGACGATGTCGCGTTCGGCACGACTTCCTGGACCGCGGTGGACTTCGCGAAAGCCGGTGCGGTGTAGGCGGTCAGTGTCCGGGCGGCCGGCCCCGGCAGGGACAGGCCACCGAGCATCGGGCCCATCCCGCCGACCGGCGCGGTCGCCGGCTTCGGAGGCTCGGTCGCGGAAGCCGCCGAATTCTCCGCGACCAGCGCCGTTTCCGGCGCGATCATCGGCGGATGCGTCTGCTGCCACGCGAAGGCCAGCGGTTCGGTGGCCTTCTCGTAGTTCTCCATCACCCGGCTGGCCACGGCCTTGGCCATATCCGAGTCCTTGTCCGCATCGGCCGCGACGGCCTTGATCGCCGCACCCATCGACCCGCCGATCGATTCCAGCATTTCCTGGATCTGCTGGATCTGCTGGATATCGGTGACGGCGGGCATGGCCAGCCGCGCCACCTCGTAGGCGGCGACCTGCGCCTGGAACCGTGCCGCGTTCGCCGCCGCCGTCGCGGTGGCCTCGATCAGCCAGTCGCGCAGTGTCGAAATCCGCTGCAGCACTTCACTGCTGCGGCCGGACCCCCAGGCGCCGCGAACCTCGGCCACGGCTTTCTCGTACTCCACCACGGCCGCACCGAGGGAGGCCGCCACCCGCGCCCAGGCCTGAACGGCCTCGGCCATGGGTACCCCACCCGGGCCGGTGGTGAGCTCGCGGGCCAGCCGGTCGGCCGGGCGCGCGGGCCACACCACCCCGGTGAAGCCGGGTTGTGGTGGTTCGATCATCGCTGAGGAGTCCCCCTCCGGTTTCGATGCCGTGGATACCGGTCAGGCGCCGGGCCCGCCGAAATTCACCGCGTTATCGGTTTCCATACCGCCGAACTGGTTCGTGCTGAGCCGCAGCGTGGCCGCCAGTTTGCGAATCTCGTGCACGCTGGCCTGGGCACTGCTCAGGAAGGAGCCGGCCACATCGTTCTGCGTCTGCGCGGCCCGGCCCGATACCTCGTCCACACCCGCGGGGAGCACCGTCAGCGCGTCCTGGGCCGCCGCCAGATCCGCGGCCAGCCGATCTGCCAGCGTGTCCAGCCCGGACGACGCCTTCCCTGCCGCATCCGGATCGAACCGGACGCCGTTGTACACCTGACCGATCTCGTTTTCCATGGGAACCCTCCTGTGCCTGATCGCCGGCATTCGCCTAGAGCGTGAGTTCTTTGTCCGGCGGAGGTTCTGAATCCGTATCCGCCGCCCCGACCACCGGCACCGCGATGCCGTCCATCTGCCCGACCACTTCGTCGCCGTATTCGGCCGAGACAGGGCCCCGGGCCGAGCCGTCGGTGATCGATTCGCCGTCGCGGGCCATTCCCGCGGCGCCCATTCCCGCGCCCATCGGCATATAGCCGGGGCTGTTGCTCGAGCTCGAGCTGTTGCCCGCCGAGTTCGCGGCCGAGGACATCCCCGCCGAATTCGACGAATTGCCCAGGCCACCGGGCGCGCCGACCGCGCCGAGAGGTCCGGGCGCCGCGAGCTTGGACCCCGGGAAGGCGTTCAGCGGAGCGGGAGCGCCGCCGCCTACCATCCCGAGCCCGCCCACACCGCCGCCGAGTCCGCCACCGGCGGAGATATCCCGCTTCTCGCCCGGTTCGCCCGGCCCGTCGACACCGTCTCCGATACCGACGGGTTTTGAACCGTCCGCGGTGTGCTGCGCGGCCAGCTGTCCCAGTGACTGCCCGGCCTGGCCGAGCCCCTGGCCGATCGACCCGGCGACCTGGCCGACGCTGCTGATCAGCGGGGTGACCATACCCATGATCTGCATGAGCTGATCGAGCTGTTCGCTGGGATCCACCCCGGTGGGCGCGCTGGTCACCGGAACCTTCTGGCCGGCCTGCACCATCAGCCCGCTTTCCACGGCCAGCTCGCCCTTGGTCTTCGTCGTAACGGCCAGCCCCTCGGACCCCGCCTCGACCGCGAAAGCCACCAGCAGCGCCTGGCCACCCGGCGTGGCGCAGTACAGCGGAGCGAGCCCGAGTTTGGCGGCGAAAGCGCTGATCACCGCCGTCATCAGCGCGGCACCGGTCCCGACCGTCACCGCACCCTCGCCGAGGTGCTGTTTCTCCTGCAGGCTCTGCGCTTCCAGATTGCCCGCGTCCGCGGTGGCCTGGCCCGATTTGGTCGCGGCTTCCATCGCTCCCATGCCCTGCCACAGCTGCATCACGGTCTGCAATGCCTGTGGCGCCACCTGCAGCACCGACTGCATCACGGTGCCGACCTGCGAAAGCATCTGCATCGGATCGATCGGAGGGGCCGCGGGAGCGGCCGCCGGATCACCCGCGGCCGCCGGGGCCGGAAGCGCCGGCGGCGCGAACTGCCCGGTACCGAACGCCGATGCCAGATCTGTGAGCGGGCGCATCAGCGCGCTCAGGTCGATCGTCGGCAGCGGCGGCATCCCGGGGAGTTGCCCGAACGCCGGGAATTCCGGCAGCCCGGGCAATCCCAGGTTGGCGAGGATATCGTTCACCGGCATATCCAGCATGGGCGCCAGCGCACTGCCGCGCAGCATCTCCAGGATGGTCGGATCCAGTGGTTCGGGACCGGGTGGCGGCGGCTGCTCTCCCGGTGGCGGGGAAGCTGGTGCCGTACTCATGGCAGCCGGTTCACCGTGCCGATGTTCATCCCGTTGACAGCATCCGTACCCGCATAGCTCGCCGCCGCCTGGAAAGCGGTCAGCGCGGTGCCCGCGTGCACACCGGCCAGCTGTGCGACCGAGGCGAGATGATTCGCCTGCGCATAGGCGAACGCGAGGAGTAACTCCTGCCCGATCAATCCGAAGACCGGGGCGGCGGCCGCGACAGTGACGGCCTGATCGATTTCGGCTGCGCTCGCCACGCCCGTGGCCATCGCCGCGGAGGCATTACCGTACGCAACAATCGCTTCCGGAACTGCGTGAACGTGATTCATTTGGTGTCCAATCCCGAAACATCCCACAATGTTTCGTCAACAACGGTACCTAGCTGATACCAACGGCCGCGACCGCGACGCGTTAACAGTCGGTGACTACCTCGTGCTTTCCGAATTGAAGGCGGTAACCAGATCCGCCCGTTGCGAGATGGCCTGGTAGGCGGCCGCACGCGCCGTCTCCACCAGCAATTTCTCGAACTCCGCCGGCTTGAGTTTGCCGATCGCGGCGGTAAAGCTCAGCCCGGTCAGCGCCGCGTTCCCATCCACCTCCACGGTAATCGCGCCGTCGGGTGAAGTTTCTGTTACCGAGATCCCGACCATCGACTCGTGCAGATCGGTGAGCCGGTACACCTGCTCCTGCACCCGGGCGATGAGCTCGTCCATTGTTTCGACCATGACAACCTCGCGACTTCTCCCCGCGCCTATACCGAGCGCAGCCAGCTCTGGGGTTCGGTGTTGTAGTCCTGCTCTTCGACGATCTCCTGCCGCGCGACCTCCGCCTCGGTCGGCAGACCCGCCATACGCAGCATGTCCTCGGTGAATCCGGCGGCTTCGAGCTGATTGCGCCGAGCCAGGCCCGCGCGCGCCGCCGACTGTTTGCACAGCCGCAGGATCTCCCCGGCCAATGCGTCGGGATCGCGCCGCAACTGATCGGGCTCCAGCGAGATCGCGGTCGGGACACCACCTTCCGAGGTGGTCACCCGGATGGATCCGGTCAGGGAATGGGCGGTGAACTCGGTGGGGAACTCCTGGTCCCCCGGCCTATCGGGCGTGTTCATCGTCCTCCTCCGGAATCGCACCGCGGCGACGAGCAATTCGCCCGCGCCACGGTGGCCGCCTGCGACCGGTACGGAACCGGCCGCCCCACGCGGCTCAGTATCATTTGCGCAGGTGAACCCTGGGTTATCAGTGAGTGTTCGGCCCGCGGTCGGTCCGTGCATGCGGGGTGATCGCCGCAGCTCACCGCGCCTTCCCAATATTGGGGAAGAACAGTCGAGGTTGCCTGGTCACAGCGATATACGCTGTGGCGGTCCAATCCCGGGACTCCCACCCCCGGACCCCACAACCGAATAGTGAAGCGATCGGGCCGAAACCTGTTCGCAGTTCGCGTATGCCCCGGGAACGGGCGCATACGCGATGAGCGCTGCCGCGTCGATGACAACCCCATACCCCCGAACCTCCTGATCGTCGGCGACGAATACGGCGTCGATGCTGCCTTCGCCTCTACCTCGACCGAGTTTTCCCGCCCAGCGGCCTATCTGTTAACAGTGTGCCAGCGGTTGGGTCGTATCGACACCCTTCCCGGTGATCCGGCCCGCGATCACCGGGGTTCACGCACACCCGGCCGGGCCCGTCCACGGCCCGGGATCAGCTCCGCTGCCGTTCCTCCTTTATCGCCCGAACCACGTGCGCGACTTTGGCATTGATCAAAGTGGCGAGGACCTTCGTATCCGCCGGAACCGCGACCGGCGGTTCACTGTCGCGTATCACGTACCGGCCGTCGTCCACCACGTCCCGCCAGTCCAGCCGAAAACGGGTGATCCCGCGCGGGCCGTATATCGACGAGCCCTGTTCGATCTCGATGGACCCGACGCAGGAGGCCGCCGCGCCGAGAAAGGCGGTGCCACGCTGTTGCGGTGTCAGGGTGAAGGAGTCCCGGACGTTCGGACCACTCGACGGGTGCTCCTGCCCGGCCGCGGCACCGGCGGCGGGCAGCACGATCTCGGCCTGCTTTCCCATCTCCCCTTCCGGCATCACCGCGGTCATTTCGTCGGCCAGGCGCACGGCGTCGCACTCGCGGACGGTGAAACCTCTGCTGTACCAGAAGTTCTCATCCGGAATCGTCTTCACGATGAATCCGCGCGCGCCTCGCCGGGCGCCTACCATGCGGATCAGGCTCTGGGGCTCTTCGGGTTTGCGATGATCGCTACCGTTGATCGAGATCCGGATATCGGGCAGGATCAGCGCCGCCAGCACCTGGTCGAAGGAGGTATCCAGCCGCTCGCGTAGTTCGGCTCGGGTACGAAGGACGTCCGCCTCCCAGCGGTCGGCGTCGCGCGTGCGCGCCGTGAAGCGCAGCGGGAAGGGCAACCGCCCACCGGTCCGATCGGACCACAGCACATGGAATTCCAGGTCCGTGAAACTCCATTGCCGAAGCGCGGACGTCACTGATCCACCACCGGCTTCGCCACGATCGAAGGCTCTCCGATTCCCTCCTCGAGCCATTCGGTGGAATCGAGATAATCGGCGCGCTTATGGTCCTTCTGCTGACCGCCCTGAGCGGCACCGCCGGCGCCGCCACCGCCCATCGGCATACCGCCCATCGGCATACTCTGCCCGGTGGACGCCGCGGACACACCCGCCAGCTGGCCGGTGGCCGTCGCCAGCGAGGCCCTCGGGAACAACTTCGCCGCCTTCTCGACATTCGGGACAGGCTGGGATTTCACGCCGCCGCCCGGCGCGCCACCGCCACCGGCACCGCTGCTACCGCCCAGGCCGGCGGGCAACTTACCGGCCTTCTGTAGCGCGGACTGATAGTTCTTCACGGCATCCTGCAGTGCGGGCATCCCGGGCAGCCCGGTGATCCCCGCCTGCTGCAATGCCTGCTGCGCGGCCTGGGACAGCTGCTGACCCATCTGACCGAGCTGCTGCAGACCCTGCTGGGCGGCCTGCAGCATTTCCTGAGCTCCCGGCTGCTTTTCGAGTGCCTGCTGCTGTTGCTGGAGCGCCTCCTGCTGCTGCTGGGCCTGGGTCTCCAGTTCCTTTTGCGCGGCCATGAGTTCCGCGCGCTGCTCCTCGATGCCCTGCAGCGCGGCCTGCTGTTGCTCCAGGCCCGCGGGCGTGCCGCCGCCGCCTCCACCGCCACCGCCGCCGCCGTTTCCGCCGCCGCCGTTGTTGTTGCCGCCGTTGTTGTTCTCGCCATTCGGCTGCGCGGGGGTTTCGCCGGGTGGCAGGAATTTCGGGAGCACACCCGCGGTGAGCTCGACGCCCGGCTTGTACCATGCGTTGTAATGGGCCTCGGCCTCGGCCTCGTACCGGGCGATACTGTTCTCGCCCTCCTCCGAGATCGCGGTCGCGTACAGCTTGCTCGGCATACCCACCGCGGTGCCCATGATCCACTGCGCCATATGCATCAGGTTCTCGGCCATCTGCTCCATCCCGGTGACGAGCCCCTCACCGGCGGAGATATATCTGTTGACCGCGTCCCGGGCACCGCCTGCCCCGGCGCCTTCCCAACGACCCGATTCGAACAGGCCGCGCATCCCCTCGCCGAAATTGGTGATGCCGGTGTCCATCTGGATCTGGGTCCGGTACCAGTAGGTCGCTTTGTCCTCGACCTGCGAGGGTTTGCCGGCGAGATCGATTCCCAGGTAGTAGAAGTCCGGGTAGGCCAGACCTTCGGCCGGCGGCACCGACGCCGAGAAAGCGAGCGCGCCCGGACTTCCCTTGAGCCCGGACAGGCTGGCCGGAAGAGTGTACGTATTGCCCTCTTCACTGAAGTTCCCGAGATCGGGCCGCTTGGTGTAGGTATCGTCGACGAATCCGTCGGTGGAGTCGTAGTGACCGAACGCGTCCTCGACCAGACCGCCCGCCGAACTCGCCCGGACCCGGCGCTGGAATTCACCCGCAGCGTCCTGATCCGTCTCCTGGTACAGCTTGCCGGCCAGCACGAACGCCTCACCGAGGGCCGTGATGTGCTCGCGGTGCTTGGGCATCACGTCGTCGGCGAAATCGCCCGCCACCTCGTCGAGTTTGGCGCGCAGACGCTGGGCCCCGTCGAAGTCACCGAATTCCGGGACCGGTTTGGTGAAACCCGCGATCTCCTTGACGACATTGAGGATGCTCATCAGGTCCGCGCACAGGTCGGCGGCCTCACCCGCTATCCCCTCGGCGAATACGAACCCGCCGTTCGCCGCCTGCCCCCTCAGGGCGCCCCACGGATCGTCGGCCATACCTTCACACTCCCGCCAGGTCGATGGTTCGCGTGCCGAGTGCCTCCAGCGGTGGGAGGCCCTCTTCGAGAAGTGCCGGGGCCCAGCGAATTACGATCGGGTAGTCCGATCCCGGGACTCCCACCCCGGACCACACAACCCTCGATGCGACCGGGATTCCGGTCCGACGCTCCACCGGGTACGTGATCGCCCTGTCGACGACCGCGTATGACGACCCTCCTCCTCGCCGACGGCACGAGTCACAAACGAAGTTCGCAGCCGGGCCTTACACGGCCCCCACCGTCGGCTTAACACGAACCGAATCCTTCTCATATAGAAGGTACCAGCAGGTGAACAGGGGCGCCGGTCCTGCGCGACGTCGAATGCGCTGTCCGGCTACACCATCGCGCGGTTGCGGGTACGGAAGCGGCGTTCGAATTCCGGGATATAGCGCGACGGCGCCACCGAGGACGACGACCTCTCCAGCACCCCGTCGTCGGCGAGATAGAAGATCGCCCGCCCGACCGCGATCTCACCCGGTTCCACCGGCACGTAGACCATCCAGCCCGAACTGACCCGTTCCGCGCGCAGCCCGTCGACGGGGTAGCCCGACAGATCCTCACCACCGGCGGTGAGGTGCGCGGCCACCCGCTCGACCGCCACCTGCGCGGGCAGCGGTTCGGGTGCGGTGACCCCACCCATCATCAGTTGATGGTGCGCGGTATCGAGCGCGGAATCGCCGGCCGCGGGAAATACGGCCGAGAGCGCGGCGCGGGTGGCCGATCCGGTCTCGGCGGCGGATACCAGGGCCTCGACCGCCGACCGCTGGTCGTCGCCGGGATCCGGATCGACCAGGCCGCCGATGATCCGCACCACGGTGTCGCGATCCCAGATCCCGGGGACCGCGGAGACGATCTGCGGCACGGGCGGGGATTGCCCCTGATACCACCGTGCTCCGTCCCACCAGTAGCAGAAGGTGAGCTGTCCGGTGCCGACGCGGTGGTTCAGCACCGGGCCCGCCACCCATTCCGGCGCGCCCCGGAACAGTTCCGGCAGCGCGGCCTCCCGGTTGTAGGCGGCGTCCAGTTCCGGGGCGTTCCACACCCCGCCGGACAGCACGGCCCGGCCGCCGGGCAGCGAGTAGAGGGTGCATCCACTGCGACCGGCGCCCTCGAACCATCGCACCGCCGGGGTGAGGCGGGGACCCCATTCGGATCCGGCCGCGACGAAAGCGGCGCTCAGTACCGTCCAGCGCGCCGCCGTCACGGTCAGCGACGGCAGACCCTCGACCGTCGCGGCCGCGACCCCGGCTTCTCGTTCGATGCGCGCCCGGGCGGCGGCGACCGCCGGGGAACGCTGCTGACGATCGCCGTGACGGACGTAGGCGGCCAGCCATACGGGAAGAGAGCTGCGGGGGAACGCCTCCAGGTCGGCGCGGTAGATCTCGGGCGCGAACAGCTGGTCCTCGGGAAACGGTTCGTCACCGTAGTCGTAGTCGACCTCGATATGGCCCTCGTTGGTCAAGCTCAGCAGCAGACGCCACCACGGCCCGTCTCCCAGCCGCGCGGACAGTTGCCGGTGTTCCCGGACCAGCGCCAGCACCTGGGGGGTCGGATTCCACCGGACGGTGCGCTGCTCCGCGTCGGAATACAGCGCGAAGCCGACATCGGCGGCCACGGTGGACGCGAAGACGGCGTCCACCCGCTGCCATCCCGACGGGGACACGGCCCCCAGCTCCCGGGCCACCTGATGCATGAGAGCACGCGCCCGCTCCGCGACATCCTGCTCCGGTACCGGCGGGGACAGGGTGAAACCCACATCCGGATCGTGCTCGGAGGCGGCGGTCTCGGACGCAGAATTCTCGGACGCGAGCGGATCCACGGCGGTCGCGTTGTGCGCGGCCGGGTCCTCCGTCTCGTCGGCCCGATCCGGCGGCGTGGGTTGCGGACCCGCGGCGGGTGCCGTGCCGGGCAGTTCGTCTGGTCTGGTCACTGGGCGAACACTCTCCTCATACCGGTACCGGCGTCCGGCCGGGCCGGGTCGTACACGTTTGCGCTGCGCTCACCGGCCGCCCTGGGCGCGGCGGACCTCCTCGAACTGCCGGGCGAGCTCTTCGCGCTGCCTGCGGGCATTGGATCCGTCGAGCTGGCCGGCGAATGCCGTTCGCGCCGCCTCCACCAGCTCATCGGTGACCTCCGGATAGGCCCGCGCGATCGCCCACAGCGCATCCTCGGTGGCCATATCGAGGCCGGTCTCGGTGCGCAGACCGCCGCCGTTGCGGACCGATTCGAGCATTTCGGCGAAGTTCTCCCGCAGCTCGTCGTCGGTCGGATGTCCGATACGCATGACTACTCCTCACTGGTCTTCCGCGCGTCCCGCGCCGGTGCGTGCCCACCTGTTCACTCCGCGAACACCTGCGCGCGCCGCTGCGGATCGGCGAGCACATCCCGCAGATACGCGCCGAAGTCGAGTTCTTCCGGAAGTGAACGGTAGGTCAGTTCACCCAGCCGGTGACCGCCCTGGACCAGCGCGAAACGGGTGGTCCGGTAGGCGACGGTGTCCAACTCGACCATAACCGGCTGTTCGAGGTCGACGGTCTGGGCGCCGATCCGCAGCGTCAGGCGGCCGTGGCGGCGGTAGAGCACGACGGGCACGCCGGCGATCTCCCCGTAGAAGCCGCCGACCCGGCCCGGATTGCCGGGCGCGGCCTGCAACGCACCGGTATCGGGGTTGAACTCCGACGGCACCCCGAAACCGGCGAACGGACGCACCACCAGGGGCGGCCCGGCGCCGTCTCCGTCTGCTCCGGGCGGTAGGGCCGGGCCCTCCTGCGGCCCGCCCCGACGGGGGCGCCGGCGATCCGGCGAACCGCCCGGCGGCAGACCACCGACGGGTGGGGGCATCATCGGCGGCGGCATACCCGGAGGTAGGGCACCACCGGGCGGGCTCTGCGACCCGGGCGCTCCGGGACCACCCGGACCGTATTCGCCGGGACCACCCGGCTCCCGGCCCGGCGGGCCTCCCGGAAGGTTCGGAGGGTCCGTGGGCGCGGGGGGCCCGGGCCGATCCGGGATGCCGGGGTACGGATCCAGCGGGGGCTCCGGATAGCTCGGCAGGGGCGGGCCCGGGACCTGAGGCGGTCCGGGGATATCCGGTGCTCCGGGAGCCGGAGGTCCGGGGAATTGGGGCGGCTGGGGCCACGGCGGTCCCGGTGGCGGGCCCGGCACGGGTGACCAACCGGGTGGGACGGGGATACCGGGAGGTACCGGCCACTCGGGTGGGGTCGGTGGGCCGGGGGGTACCGGCGGGACCGGCGGATTCGGGGGCACGGGCGGGACCGGGGGCACCGGCGGATTCGGGGGCGCGGGCGGTTCCGGAGGCACCGGCGGCACCGGCGGATTCGGGGGCACGGGCGGTTCCGGAGGCACCGGCGGCGCCGGCGGGTTCGGAGGCACCGGCGGGTTCGGAGGCACCGGCGGGTTCGGAGGCACCGGCGGCACCGGCGGGACCGGGGGCACCGGAGGCACGGGCGGGACCGGAGGCACCGGCGGTTCCGGGGGCACCGGAGGCACCGGAGGATTCGGCGGATTCGGCGGCACGGGCGGCACCGGGGGCACGGGCGGCACCGGCGGTTCCGGAGGTACGGGCGGTTCCAGGGGATTCGGCTGTTCGGGGAGGTCGGGCAGCGGTACCGGCCACGGTTTGCGGTCGTTCTCGAAATGCGGCGGGAACTCCGGATCCCACGGGTGGGGGCGGTGCGGGATATGGGACCGCAGGGTCGAGCCGCGGGGCATCACCATTCGCCTGCCCGCCGCCGGGTCGGCGCCCGCCGGTGGTGTGGGATCGCCGCCGGTGTGCCGGTTCGCTCCGGGACCGCGTCCGGATTCGTCCCGGCCGTTCTGTGCCCCGGGGGTGTTCGGGCCGTCGCCGTGCCCGGCGCCGTCACCGTCCGGAGTATCACCCGACGGTCCGGCGGGACCACGGGCCGGATCGCCGTCCCCGGGATCGGGGTCCGGATCGGTTCCGGCCGGCCGCGCGGGTTCGGCCGATTCCGATTCGGCTTCCGCGCGGTCGCCCGCTGTGGGTTCCTCGTGCGCGGGGCCCTGGCCTCGGCGCCGGGCCTCGGGTGTCTCGGCACCGTGGCGGTCGTGGCCGGCGGGCCCTTCCTCGATGCCTTCGGGATCCGCCTCCGGCCCCGGTTCCGGCCGGTCGTGGTCGCGATCACCGGGTACGAGGGCGGGGTCGTCGGCGGCGACTCGTTCGAGTTCCGACACGATCCGGTCCAGTTCGGCTCGGGCTTCGATCACCCGCCGCGCCGCGTGCTCGAATTCGGCGATGCGCCGCAGTCGCTGTTCCTGCTCGTCGACCCGCATCGTCCGGCCCCGCAACTCCTCGAGCCGTCGGTCCAGGGCCTCGGGCGACGCCAGATCCTCCTCCGCCACCGGCAGATCCCGATGCGGGGGCGGCAGCACCGCGCGGGCGCGCTCCACCTCGGCGAGGGCGCGGTCCCGGTTCTGTTCCAGTTCTTCGCGCAGCCGGGCGGCGTCGAGCCGGGCGGCGTGACCGGCGAGTTCGGCCAGTCTCGCGATATCGTCGGCCCGCTGCCGGACCTCGCCCCGCAATTCGGCCTGTACCTGGGCCAGTTCGGCGGGAGTCAGACGTTCGTGCCGGTCCAGGCGGCCGTCACGGTACTTCTCGTAGACCTCGTTCCAGCGCTGTAGTTCCGCACGCACCCGAACCAGTTCGGGATCATCGTCGCCGATCTCGCCGCGGCGATGCCGGTCCAGGACATCGTCCCAGCGGGCGAGGTCGGCGGGTGGTACATCGACGCCCACGGTGCGGGCGAAATCGTGTCCGATACCGAGTTCGGTGGCGGGCAGCAGATCGGATTCCGCCTCCAGCAGACCCATCCGGTGCGGAGCGTCGGCGAGATGACGCAGGTCCTCGATCACACCGACCAGGTGCCGGACCGCTTTCTCGTGCACCGGAATCTCGGCGCGGCCCACCCGCGGGTCCACCGCCCGGTCGCCGTGGGTTCCCGAGTCGAAGATATCGACCTGCCCGAGTGCCGCCAGGAATTCGGTCAGGGCGCCGGCCAGGTCCGCCCGGGTATGCGGGCGGTGCACCAGGGAGCGCACGGCTTCGTCGAAACCCGCGGGACCGGTCACCCGGACCGCGTCGTCGAGGGCGCCGAGGCGGCGCACCAGCCGCGCCGTCGCGGCGTCCACCGCGCCGCGGTCCAGCGCCGCCAGTTCCTGCGCGTAGGAGAGCATCCCGGCGATCTGCTGTATCCGGCGCGCGCCGGGGGTCGCGGGATCGGCGAGGATGCGGGCCGCGTCGGCCGGGGTGAGCGCGACGGTATCCGCGGGGTCGAGGCGATGGGCCAGGATTTCCCGGGCCCGGGTGACGGCGTGGTAGGTGTCGATATCCCAGGCGGTGCGGGCGTGGTCCATGATCGCTTCGAGTTGGGCGGCCCGGAGCTCGTTCTGATCGCGCAGCGTCGACAGTTCTTCGGCGAGGCGGCGGGGATCGGCCATGTCCTCATCGGTGATACCGAGCCGTTCCCGCAATTCGTCGACGGCGGCCACGATTTCGTCGCGGGTCATCCGGTCGGGACGGCGGCCGGCCTCGGGATCGGGATCGGCCGGATCGTCCGGGACCACGCGCCAGCCAGAACCGTCGTCGATCAGTGTCGTATCGACGTGTCGTCCGTCGATATCGGCGGCGATATGCCGGACCCGCGGGGCGCCCGCGTCGGCGACGGTGATCCGCTCGGGTCCGTAGCCGCCTTCGGGCAGTGGCGGTCCCGGACGCACCCGGGTGACCTGGTACCGCACCTCGAGGGTGCCGTCGTTCACGGCCGCGGCCAGATCCGGGAAGCGGGCGAGCGCGTCGGCCAGCACCCGATCGTGGTCCAGATGGCCGTCGATGACCACCAGTCGCATCGGGCCGCCCGGCCGGTCGGCGGGCAGCAGACCGATACCCGGCGGATCGCCGAACATGACCCCGTCCCGGCCGAAAACCCATTCCTGGGCGGCCATATCGCCGATCAGACCGGCGAGCTCGTCGACCTCGGCGTCGCGCCGGAGGAATTCGTCGGCCCGCCGGCCGAAATCCTCGACACGCTGGGCGGCCTCCTGGATCCGGAACAGCTGGTCGGCGAGGGTATCGGCAAGCCGGTCGGCGTCCAGGGCGGCCAGGTCGATATCGCCGAGTATCTGGGCCCAGACCGACCGTTCGTCACGAATCTGGTCGCGGCGCAGGGCCCGCTCCAGGTACACACGGCGGCCGTCGTCACGACCCGGCTGATCGCTGTCGTACAGATCGCCCCAATCGCGGGTGGGCTCACCGCCGTTGTTGACCCCCTCCCAGCCGAGCAGATCGGCCGGGCCGGGCCAGGCCCGCCGCAGCGCTTCGGGCAGCCACTCCGGGGCGCGGTGCGGCTCGCGATAGGTGGCCACCACCTCGCGCAGGAACCGGGCCAGCGGGTTGGTGTCGAAGAAGGTCGCGTGATCGCTGTAGGGGATATCGGCGTGTTCGGCGTTGTAGCGGCGGGCCGCGTCGGCGAGCCCGGTGAGGGCACCGATTCGCCGGGCCTGCTGGTATTCGATCAGGTCGCGTACCCGCCGGACGTTCTCCGGGGTGGGGTCGCCCAGATCGATCCCGAACGCGCGTGCCGCCGCGGCCAGCGCCGCCGCCTGTTCGTCGCGCAACGCGGCGGCCGCCGCCAGTTCATCGGCCCACGCGGCGATCTCACCCGCGCTCCGCGGCACCGGCTCACCCGCGGGCTCGGCCGGCGGGAGCCCGGCGGCGGGGTCGCGGGTTTCCGGGGCCCCCGGCGGCGACGGATTCTCCTGCTGGGCCTCTGCTTTCAGATCGTCCAGCTCGACACCCAGCTCCCGGCGCACCAGATCGGGATCGGCCTCGTCGAGCCAATACCGGTACTCGTCACCGGCCTCGTCGAGCAACGGCACGGTATCGGTGCTCGGGTCGGCCACCCGGGAGGTGAACCGCCGCAGGAAGGGCAGCAGTTCCCGTTTCTTCCAGAGGGTGACGCCCTCTTTGAGGATGCGCGCGGGGTTGAACTTGGTCTGCAGGACCTCGTACTCGTCGCCCGGGACGCCGGGAGTCGGGTCCTCGGTCTTACGCAGCGGCAATCCGGCCTCGTCGCCGAGGAGCGACTGGCCCGCGCTGTCGATCCCGGAGCCGGACGGGTATTTCGGAGTCTCGCCGGTGTACCCGGTATCGCGCAGCCATTCCCAGATCCGGCGCAGCAGTGGTTTACGGCGGGTGGGGGCTTCGGGTTCACCGGGCACAGCGGGCGCGTCCGCGCGCTCCGCTTCGGCCACCCGCCAGCCTCCGGCGTCATCGGCGACCAGCCGCACCGGCACCCACTCGCCCTCGACCGCGACGTTGTAGCGACGTGTCTCTCCCGGGGCCGCCGCGCCGGAATCCGGCTGCTGCCGGGCCGTCACCGCACTGTCGGCGAGGGACGCCAGGTCGGCGGCGGCGCGGACGACTCCGGCCCGCAGCCGGGCCGCCGCGGCCGCCGGATCACCGTCCAGAATCCGCGGATCGAGGCCCAGGAGTCGCGCCCACTCGTCGCGGGAACGCTGCTGGGCGGCGCGGTCCGCCGCGTCGGTCGCGGCCTCCAGTCTCCCCTGGGCGGCGGCCAGTGCCTCCACCATCGCGGCCCGCAGCAGGATGCGGTAGCGGTGGTCGGAAATCGTCGTGCCGAGGTTGTCGGGGTCGAGCGCGGTGTCGTCGGCGCCGAAACGGCGGGCCAGCCGGTCGCGGGTTTCCGTGACGGGCTCCACCCGCGGCGCGGGCTCGCCGGGGGTTCCCTCGTGGCCGCGATCGGGATCCGCGTGGCCATCCGGTCGGTTGACGGTGCTCTCCGGTGCGCGGGGGTCCGCCGCTGCCGGGGGCAACTGCGGGTCTTCCACCGGCAGCCCCGCCCGGAGCAGTTCGGCCCGCATCGCCGCCGCGAGTTCCGGATCGGCCTCGTGCTGCCAGTACTGTTCGTCGCCGTAGCGCTCCTGGGCGGACAGCTCGGCGAAATCGTCCGGGTGGCGCATCCGCGCGCCGGCGTCGAGATCGTCGAGGAAGCCGCGGGCCCGGGCGATTTCGGCGAGTTCCGCCAGCGCGGCGAGTGGATCGCGCAGCTCACCGAAGACCTCCGCGAGCCCGAGGTGCTCGGCCAGCCGCCGGGCGTGCTCGGCGAGGGCGCCGGTCGGCGGATCGGCGTCGCGCTGCGCGGGCCACTCGGCCCTATCCCGGAGGAACGCGGCCAGGTCACCCAGCGGATCACGATGGGCCGGAGCGCCGGAATCGCCCTCGGGCGGAACTCCCGGACCACCGGGATCATTCGGCCCGCCGGGATCGTCGGGAGGCGGCGGTCCGTTGCCCTCCGGAGGCTCCGGATCACCCTGGGCGGGCGCGGGCGGGCGGGACGGGGGTTTCCCGCCACCCGGGCCTCCGGCAGCAGGACCGTCCGGATCGCCGGGGTCACCGCCGTCGGGAGGATCGGGGTCGCCGGGGTCACGGCCGCCGGCGTCGGATTCGGCTCCGCCGGGCGGGGTTTCGTCACCTGTCCCGGACTGGTCCCCGGCCGGTAGTTCGAGCGTGTCGTCCGGCTGCTCGGCACCCGGCAACGGCACGGTGTCCCCCGGCTGCTCCTCTGCCGGCAGTTCCAGCGTGTCCCCCGGCTGCTCTCCGGCCGGTAGCTCCAAGGTGTCGCCGTCCGCGACCGCCGGCGGTTCCCCGCGGCGCTCCGGGCGCTGGTATTCCGGGTTCGGCTGCAGCGGCGGCAGGGCGTAACGGCGCCCGGCCCGCCAGTCGGTGAGCGGGGGGCGCTGGGCGTCCCAGTGGTGTCCCTGGCCGATGGCGTAGGTGTTGGCGGCCTGCCAGGTGGCGTCCGGGTGGTCGGCGAGATATTGCGCCTCGGCCAGCGCGTCCTGCAGCAGGACCAGATCGGCGGGCAACGGCTCGCCGGCCCGCAACCGGTTCCAGGCCTCGGCGATATCGGCGAGCCGATCCATCGGCCGCCGGACCATCTCGCCACCGGGATCGTCGGCGTCGCGCACCCAGTGCTCGTCCACCATCAGGTGGTTCCGGATCTGCTCGAGTTCGGCGCGGGTGAAATGCGGGATATCGTCGCGCATCCGGCCGACCAGCCGCGCGGCGATCTCGTCGGGATCCACGGGTCGCACGATCTCGTCGGGATCGGCCCCCGGCACGATATCGGCCGGGTCGACCACGCCCAGCAACATCTCCCGGACCTGTTCGACGGTATTGCGCACCAACTCCGGGTCGTCGTCGGCGAAGCGATCACCGGCCTCGTCGGCGACCCGGTCGATCGCGGCCTCGATCGCCCCGAGCTGGGCCGGTACATCACCGAGCGGGTCGATACCGCCGAGTTCCTCGACCAGCCGCGTGCGTACCAGGTCCACGAAGTCCCGGGCCGCCGCCCGCTGCTGATCTTCCCGGAATCGTTCGAGCCCGTCGGCGATCCGATCCAGATCGGTGTCGTCACCGAGGAACCGCTCGTATTCCTCGTCGGCCCACCGCTGCACTTCGGCCCATCGCTGCGCCTCGCGCTCCCACTCCCGGCGCAGCCCGGCCGGGATCTCGTTCATCGCGGTGGCCGGGATATGGTCGCTCTCCTGCCAGCGCCGGTGCATGGGCTGCACATTGGTCTCCGGGGGCGCGAACCATTCGTACCCGCGGAACACCGTCCCGAACGGTGGCAGTTTCTGCAGCCACGGTCGCGCCTCCACCCAGCGCCCGATCTCCGGATGCCGCTGGATCCACGCCTTCACCGCGGGATGTTTGGGTACCAGCGCGGCCATGAGCACGAGCCGCATCACGTTGTAGGCGTCCGCGCCCCAGTGCTGGGAGAAGAGATCCTTGGGGTCCACACCCGAGGTGTCGTACTGGCTCGGCGCCATCGGCGCGTTCACCGACAGGGTGCTCTCCGGGATCTTCCCGGCCGGTACGTTCTCGCCGGGCAGGACGATATCGTTGATGACATCCTCGCTGGCCCAGCCGCTCACCCCGTCCGGAAGATCCTTCTGGCTGTATTTCTTCGGCAGTTCCGGGGCGTCGCGGTTGGTCTCCCAGCCGGGGCGGGTCGGGTCGACCGGATGCCATTCTCCCGCGGCATCGCGCCAGCGCGTCATATCGAGACGACGGCCCGCGACCCAGCCGGTACTCATCCGCTCGACCTCCGGCGGGTCCATCTCCTCCACCCGCCAGTTGTCCTCACGGCCCGCGAGCACACGCCGGTACTCGACGGTGGTCTCGGGGCGCACCATGGCCTGCGCGGCGGCGAGGCTCTCACGGAGCGCGCGTTCGAGAGCGGCGTCGTGATCGGCGCGTGGATGCTGCGGGTCCGGGCGCGGCCCGAACACGATGATGCGGGGCTCGTCGCCCTCCACCACACCGACACGGTCGGTGACCATCCGCCCGCCCTCGGCCTCCACCAGACCGCGCCAGACTCCGGCCACCCGGGCCATTTCGTCCTGCAGACGGCCGATCCGGTGATGGGCCTCGTTCACGTCCTGCGCCGCGTCGGCCAGGGCGTCGATCTGCAGCAGCCGGCGCTGATACTGCGAGGGCCGCAGCTCGCCCGCGCGGAAATCCCGGTACGCGCCGTCGCGTAGGTCACGCAGTACCGCGTCCAGTTCGCCGGGACCCAGCAGCGTGTCCGGATCGTCGCCGTCCGCCACGAGCCCGAGCCGGCGGGCCAGATCGTCGCGCATGGCCCGGCGCGGTTTGATCCGCTGCAGTTCGGCGGCGCGTTCGCGCGCGAGACGTTCCAGTTCGGCGGTCACCTCCGCGGGGCGGGGCCGGTCCAGGAACTCCTGGTCCTGTTCCATACCGGCGATCTGCCGGTCCAGCTCCCGCAGCCGGGCGCCGAGTTCGTCGAACTCCGCGGTCTGGGCGATGAGCTTGCGGATGAGGTCCCGCCGATGCTGGCGCTCCTGGTCGCCGACCGGATTGCGGACGCGCGACGGTACCTCGTCGATCCCCGCGCCGACCTCTATCGAGTCGTAGCGGGTCTCCTCGTCCAGACGCAGGATGATCTGCTCGCGCGCGTCCGGCCCGAGATCGGCCCAGGCGGCCGGATCGAGCAGGCCGAGATTGCGCGCCCTGTCGGTGATCTTGGCCCGGAGGAATTCCCGTTCCCGGGTGACGCCCTGGCGTTCCCCCGCGAGCCGGTCGTATTCGATGCGCCCGGTGATCCGGCGCACCTCCTCCTGGGCATGCCTCAGGCGCGTGGCGAGATCACCGATCCGGTCGACCAGATCGCGATCCGCGGTGTCCAGATCGCTATCGCGCAGTGCGCGCAGGGTCTCCGCGATCCGGTCGTCGCCGAAGGCGCCCGCTTCCACGGGAGTTCGCAGGGCGGCGGCGAGTTCGTCGATCCGGCCACGCAGTTCGTCGCACCGGGCGACCGCGTCGACCAGAGCGTCTGCGAGCAGTTCATGCGGACGGGAACCGCGCTCGGGCTGCTCA